>JAPLHB010000094.1 GCA_026389845.1 Chloroflexota bacterium | reverse complement strand
CTTCCTGCCGGGTCATGCGCTGAAGTTCGACGTCTTCTTCGTCGGTTGGTTGTCGTACGTAGATCATGGCGCACCTCCGCAACCCATTATCGCGCCAGTGGGCCGCGAAAGCGCCAAGAACTTTTTATTACCTACTTAGATACAGATCAGAATGATGGTAGATTGCGAGGCAATTATTAAGCATGTCCAGCTTGTATACGATATCTTCTAGCTTTTCGACATCTGAGCACATCGTGGTCTATCCGGGCGATTGTCTTGATCTGTTGAAGTCAATTCCCGACAGGTCAATGCAGTTGGTTGTGACCTCGCCGCCCTACAATCTAGGCAAAGAGTACGAGAAGAAGCTCAAACTAGAAACCTATCTTGAGCAACAGGCCGTCGTGATTGAGCAGTGCGTTCGCGTGCTTTCCACTCGCGGTAGCATTTGCTGGCAGGTTGGCAATTACGTAGATCGTGGAGCGATTGTTCCGCTGGATGCTGTCCTTTACCCGGTATTTACCAAACTTGGCCTAAGGATGCGCAATCGGATTATCTGGCATTTCGAACATGGCTTACATTGCTCAAATCGGTTCTCGGGACGCTATGAAACCATCATGTGGTTCACGAAATCCGACGACCATATTTTCAATCTCGACCCTGTTCGAGTGCCTCAAAAGTATCCTGGAAAGAAGTATTTCAAGGGACCCCATGCTGGCGAGTACTCATCGAATCCCCTCGGAAAGAATCCAGGAGATATTTGGATCATCCCGAATGTTAAAAGTAACCATGTGGAAAAGACAGAGCACCCCTGTCAGTTCCCTGTTGAACTGATAGAGAGGCTTGTTCTCTCAATGACCAATGAAGGCGATTGGGTTTTAGATCCGTTCCTAGGGACCGGAACGTCTATCATAGCTGCTGTCCGGCATCAGCGGAGGGCCGCAGGCGCTGAGACCGTATCGAAATACGTAGACCTCGCCCGAAGCAGGATTGAGCAGGAGTTAGCTGGTACGCTGCGAACCCGTCCAATGAACAGACCTGTATATGATCCGAAGGCTGCCGGGAACAGCTTGACCATTTCCCCGTGGATTCCCAAAGTGAACATGGAACAACCGATACTACTCGAAAAGAAGAAGGAGTATGCTGCCGAATGAAGATAGCCGAAACCTACTCCCATCTGAACGGTCTCGAGTTCCTACTTGTTCATAAGGCGGCTCTTTGGGCCGAGATTCAGGCCGTGATCTCTGATGTCAATGCCGATGAGTGCAAGGCGAAGGTGTCCAAGGAGAGCAGAATGCAGGGTAGGCTGCTCTACAGCCCTGTAGAGATGAATTCCCGTTTCAAAACATTGTTACGGGAAATGGCGTGGAAGGAAAGCAGAGTGAGCTATTGGGTGACCAAGGGTGAGAGACTCGTGAGAAAGACGCTCACCATGAGTCCGGCCGAACAAAAGCTGGAGATACAAAAGGCCGGGGAAATCCCGATCGCAAGCTACAATCAAACGGATTTTGTCAAAGATCGAGTGGCTATCGAGGTTCAGTTTGGCAAGTACGCCTTTGTGGCTTACGACCTGTTCGTGAAACACCTTGCATTCTACGTTGGCGACCGCATAGACGTAGGTGTTGAGATACTGCCGATGAAGTCGCTTCAAGCACAGATGAGTTCCGGCGTGGCATACTACGAAGGGGAATTTTACAACGTCATCCGCCAAGGCCGTGGAGTACCGGCCGTACCGCTGGTGATGATCGGAATTGAACCCTGAAGACGGTTACTGGTTCTTCTGATACCCGCTGGATCACTCCGCGATCTGCTCCCGCGATGCCGAAGGTGCTGGACGCGATGCGGCGAAGACATGATGCGGCGAAGACACACGGCGATTGAGCTGGTGATTCGGGGGTCTACTGTCGCTGAGGAGGAAACTCGCCGGGGGTATAGTTGCCACTAGTGTATTGGGCCAGGCGTCCCCACTTGACCACGCCTCTACGTCCGCAGAAGAGCTCATAGAACTTCATGAACAGACGCGTAGCAGTGCCGTCTCGCGCCAGTCTAAAGCCCTCGTTATTTCGCAAAACTTGACGTCGAAGCGGTTTGACCAAGTCAATGTGCAAATAGGGGTCGTCGCTGACGAGATACCAGAACTGCTGCCCCTCCACGCTCAACGTGCCATCTGGCAAATAGCTTGCCGGGGCCTTGCCCCAACAGACGCCGAGCGCCGGCTGAACCGGGAGTAGCGTATTTGTGGACCGCACCACAGCATCGCAAATCTCCTGCGCGGACATCCGCGGGCGCGAGTTCCCTGCCCTTTCAGGGCCAAGCTCGATCGCAACCGCATAGTACGTGCCGCGGTTGACGAATTCCACATCCATTCCGGGCAGGCTGGATCGGCAGCCGCCAAAGACCTGGCCCGCGACGAAAATGGCGATCTCCCTCAGCGCATCTTCAAGAAGTTGATCCCTGACGGGGCGGAGGGATTCATTGAGCGAATCCATAGCTATCTGACCTACGTTCCCTGACTGCTCTAGACGAAAGGAATACGGATTCACTTCGAACAATTGCTCGAAGGTTACTTCTTTGAGCGTCGCCGTCAACCGCTCGTAGTAGATGACCATCTGCTCACCGATGCACCGCTCAAGGTCACGAGGTAGTAATTTACCCATCGGAGCTTCCTCACAGCTTGCCGAGATCAATGCGGACCGACGGCTCGATGCCGAGAAACTCACGGTAGATGCGTTCTTTGTACGCCGGGGCAATCTCGTTGACCGCGTCAATAAACGCCTGGTACGTGCCCAACCCGCCGATCTTCTCCCAGAACTCGTCGCCGATCAAAACCGCCTTGTCTTCTCGCATGTTGAACCAGCGCGCCGGGAAGCTCCAGTCGTAATCCTGGCGCCGTCCGTAGGGGTTATAGGGCAGGGCGTAATAGGCCGCGTCCACCTGCAACGGCTCCATGCTGTGGAGCTTCAGCAGCTTCTCCTTGCTGACCTTGGTGATGTCGCTGTTCGGCAGTGGAGCCTTCAACTCAAACGAATAACGCTTGTTCTGCTTGCGATCCTCGACGTACACGTCGCAGATGACGGTCACGGGAATGTTCTCACCGCCGCCTTCTAAGACAAAGGCCAATTCCGTATCCCAATCCGGCCTGATCCGATGCTGGCCCTTCTCGGGATGCTCCAAAGAATTCAATACCTGGGCGATGCGCCTGAGCCTTTCGGCCTTGACGTTTCCGGTGATGATGTGATCCGTTACGCCGTAGCCAAGCCCTTCCGTGGCCGCCACAACAGCCAGCTTTTCCCAAACCTTACCGAATGGCGTCACGAATCGTCTCTCGAAGTGAGAACCCTTGAAGATCTCATCGGGCACAAGCGCCGCGTAGAGCGGTTTCTGCGCGCGGTGTACGTCCGGCATAAAGGGATCGTTCACCAGGACGTTGTCCATCACTCGATCCATCATGGCCTTGATGACGGCTTGGATCGCTTCCTTCATCTGCTGTGATTCGGACATCGCAAATACCTCCAGAGACAGCCAGCCTACGGTTTGCGCCAGATAAAGACCGATTCGTAAAATTCGCTTGACCGGCGGCCTGTACGGCGGTTGACGTGACGATTGAGCACCGCTTCGACCGTCGCCCCACAGAGACGCGCGATCTCATCATACAGGCCATGCCGGTCGCCCGCGACCACGATCAACGGGCCGCCGGCCGGCATCACATCAAGAACTCGGCGGAACACTGCGGCGATCGCTTCCTGGTACGTCCGCCGCGCCTTCTGGCTGCTGCCCTGCTCGGCCGCGCCGATTTCGGCCTCCCGCCGATCTTCAAGTTGCAAAAGCTCATAGGCGTAGCGGTGTTGCTCGTGGTAGTCAATCAAGCCGACATACGGCGGGCTGGTAATCACGCCATCCACCGGCGGAATCAGGGCGAAACGACTGTCCTCGTGCCTGACGACGACCCCGGCATCGGTGCGCCGGGCGGCGTACTCCACCAGCCGATCAACCGTGTCCAGGCTATAGCGTTTCAAGAACTGGTAGGCCGTCGTGGTCGGCATACACGTGCGACTATGCTTGTAACACCAGTAAGGTTCTGTTTGCGGCGCCTTGGGAAAGTCGAGATCGAAATGTGTGGTCAATCGAGCTGAACGCGCCGAACGCGAAAGGATGACCTTCAGGATGTCCTGGTCTTCGTAGTTGACGATCAGGTCACGATAGGCGATCAGTTCCCACAGAGCCTGCGGCGCGAACCACGCCTCGAGGTAATTAGTTGCGTACTGCCCGCTCGCCTCCCAGAGCGCGAGCTGGCGGCCGTCTGGCTCGGCGACCTTGCTCACTTTCTCCAGGATATCGAGGATTTCCTGCCTGACTAATCGCAGGTCATAACGCTCTGTCTTAGCACGGGCCAACAATACGTTGAAAGCCGAGATGTCGTAACCGACCGAATGAACGCCAAGCTCGCTGGCCTGCACCAGAGTCGTACCGGAACCGCAGAAAGGATCAAGCACCGTCTGCCCTTCGCTGAAGAACTTGCGGAGAAAGACTTCAACCAGTTGGGGAATGAATTTGCCGAGATAGGGATGCAGCCGATGCACGTGCCGCGTGCGCTCGCGCTCCGGCAAGTCCGCCTCCCGCCAGTTAAGGTTCAACTGTTCAAGCGGCGTCTCAGTGGTGACACTACTGGGAATTGTGGGTTGTTCGGAGATCGCATAGAAGACAACACGCTGTTCTTCGTTGGTCAAGTTGGGAGTTGAGATGGGAACCACCATGGGTATCGCCGCCTGCGAATGATAGCTTGCTCCGCCGTTCCGGGCACGGCTGCTGTCTGCCGAATCATTATACAACGGACCTCATAGGACCCAAAACCATATCATTCATACCTGCACGGCCGATTCGCGCGTTTGCTCATTCCGCGCACCTGTGCTAGGATGCACCTGCACTTCCCGACCACCTCCGCACAGCGGAGGCCGGTGAAATCTGACCAGGAGCGCGCCATGCCGGATGACCAGCGACGCATCGCTCGGGCCTCTTTCTCCACACTTCTCGCCTTGCTCTTTGCCCTGTTGCCGGCCCTGACTCCGCTCGCCCAGGCCAGGCCGGTTGGCCCGGCCACGCTCGACGAAAACCCTTCTGTCTCTGCCGACGCCGAATCGGTTGTCCCGCCGCCCCGCACCGCCATCCTGACCTATCACATCCAGCCCGGCGACTCGCTTTGGAGCATCGCCGCGAGCTTTGACCTGGACGTGGACACCCTGCGCTGGTCGAACCCCGAGATCGCCCAAAATCCCGATCTCCTGAGCCTGGGGCAGGAATTGCTCATTTTGCCGGTGTGCGGCGCCTACGTCACGGTGCAGCCCGGCGACACGGTGGCCCGGCTGGCCGAACGGTGGGGCGTGGCGCCGGCCGACATCAGCAACTATCCGCTGAACAACCTGGCTGAGGGGGAGGAGCTGCGCCCCGGCGCCAGGCTGGTTATCCCCCACGGTCGCCAGGAGATCGCGCTGGCCCCGCCCGGCCCCGCGACCGGCTTCACCTACGCCTGGCCCATCCGCGGGGTCGTGACGCAACGCTACTGGGCCGGACATCGTGCGGTGGATCTGGGCGCGCCCTACGGCGCGAAGGTTTATGCGGCGCGGGCGGGACGTTGCCTCTCGGCGACGTGGTCCGAGGTCGGCTACGGCTACCTGGTCATCGTGGATCACGACGACGGCAGCCGGGCCTATTACAGTCACCTGAAGGGCGCGTGGGTGCAGCCCGGTGACTGGGTGGGGCGCGGCGATCTGGTGGGCGAGGTGGGCAGCACGGGCAATTCCACCGGCCCGCACGTCCATTTCGAGATTCGCATCGGCGGCGTGCCGCAGAATCCGCTGGACTTCCTGCCGCCGGAACCATGACCCGCCTGTCTTACTGGATCTTGAGCACCACCGGCGCAGCCTTCCACAATTCTTCCAACCGATAGAAGGCGCGGCTGTCTTTGGAAAAAATGTGGACGACGACGTAGTTGTAGTCCAACAAGACCCAGCCCGAAGCCGGCTCCCCCTCGGTGGAGAGGGGACGCACCTGCTGCTCTTTCTTCAACTCCTCGGCCAGGATCTCTTGCAACGTCCGGGCCTGCCGCTCCGAATCCGCCGTGCAGATCACGAAGTAGTCTGCCAGCGGGGTGATCTCGCGCAGGTCCATCATTACGATGTCCACCGCCTGATGCGCCTCGAGTTTGTCCACGATCGTGTGGGCCAGTTGTGAACCGTCCAGAGTGTGCCTCCATTTGTTGTGAAATCTAAACGCATTCTAGCACAACCCGACAAGCCGGGCAAAGCCGAAGTGCGCCGCCAGTTTTAACCTTGCTGGTCGCGGGGTAATCACAGCCTTATTCGCTCAATCCGGTGGATTCGTAGTCAGTCATAGCCAATCCACCAACTTCAGCCCCGGCACCCGGGCGAAGTGACCCTGATTGTGCGTCGCCAGCGGCAAGGCATGACGGAGGGCAATGCTGGCAATCTGCAAATCCGGTTCGGCGAGCGGGATGCCGGCCCGACGGAGGATGTCTTTCAACTCGCCGCAACGCTGCGCCGCGCCGGTGTCGAAGGGCAGCACGGTCACACCTGCAAGGAGCAAGTTTACCTGCGCCAGATTGTCGGCCGGCCGGTCGGATTTGTACGCGCCGTAAACTAACTCGCTCACCGTGATGGCCGTCACGTACAATGGCGTCTGCGGCGCCACGTAGCGGCTGATGTCCAGCTTCCCGCGCAGAATGGCGACGCAGTGGTCGGTTTCGATGATGAAACTCATAGCGCGACCTCACGGCTCGTCGCAGCGGCGCGGTCGGCATAAATCTCGGCGACAAGATCATCCAGATCGTCTCGGCCGGCCCAGCCGCCGAACGCGCGCATGATCGGGTGCACCGCAAGGACACGCACATTGTTTTCGGCGGTGTCCAGCGCCTCAAGCCGGCGCAGATCTTCGACACTCACCAACGCGGCCATCGGCTTGCCGCGACGCAGCACCACCAACCGCTCGCGACCATAAGCCACCCGGCCAACGACTTCCGACAAGCGCGCCTTCATATGCGCGGTATCAAGAGTTGCCGTCATCATAGACCTCCTCAATTGGTCATTATGACCATCATTATAGGGTATCTACGGCAATTGGTCAAGTTGCACGGCGGGAGGCCGTATCTCACAGGAGGTAACCATGGACTTCGCTACCCTGATCCACCACCGTTACAGCGTTCGCGCCTACCGGCCGACGCCCGTCGAAGAAGGAAAGCTCGCCCAGGTGCTGGAGGCCGGCCGGCTGGCGCCGACCGCGGCCAACCGCCAGCCGGTGCAGATCATCGTGATCCACACGACGGGCCGCGCGGCCGAGTTGCGGCGCATCTATCACCGCGAGTGGTTCAGCCAGGCGCCGCTTCTGCTCTGCGTCTGCGCGCTGCCGGGCCAGGCGTGGACGCGCGGCCACGATGGCAAGTGCTATGCCGATGTGGACGCGGCTATCGTGATGGATCACCTCACCCTGGCCGCGGCCGACCTGGGGTTGGGTTCGTGCTGGGTCGCGGCCTTCGATCCGGCCGCCGCGCGCGAAGTGCTTGGTCTGCCCCCTGGCGTCGAGCCAATCGCCTTCGCCCCGCTCGGCTACCCGGCCGACGCGCCCGGCCCGAAGCTGCGCAAGCCTCTGGCGGACCTGGTACACTACGAACACTGGTAAGTTGATTCGCCGACCGCGGCTTGCAGACAACGCCTCTTGCAACCCAACCGCCTCCGCTGCGTAATGCAGAATGTAAAATCACAACGGCGCAAAATCCACTTTTGGGCGTCTGTCGTTCTGAGCGGCTCTATCCCGAACCTCTCGCGACGGCGTGAGAAAGCGAAGAATCCTTCACTGCGTTCAGGACAAGTTCCCTTGTCACAGACGAGACCCCTTCGGCTGCGCTTAGAGCTTGCCCTGAGTGTAGCGAAGGGGTGACAAAGCAGGGTTTTGCGGCGCTAAGCAAGCACAGGGAGGCAGAAATGGAAAACAAGAAGCTTTATCGCAGTCGAACGGACAAGATGTTCGCGGGGGTGTGCGGCGGCCTGGGCCAGTATCTGGGGATGGATACGACGTTGATTCGCCTGATCTTCGCCCTCCTGGCCGTGATCGGGGTTGGCTCCAGCATCGTCGTTTACTTGATCTTGATGCTCGTGGTGCCGCTGGAACCCGAAGCACCCCTCACGCCGCCGAGCGCGTAGCTCAAAGACAAGGAGGAAGCCATCATGGAAGAAAGTCGCAGAACGGCTCTCGTGGGCGGGATTGTGCTGATCCTGCTCGGCATTCTGTTTCTGGTCGGCCAGATCGTCCCCGGCCTGTGGGGTTGGGTGGGGCCGCTGTCGTGGCCGTTGATCGTCGTCGGCGTGGGCGTGCTCCTGCTGTTGATCGGCCTGGCGTCGAACGCACCGGGCATGGCCGTGCCGGCGTGCGTCGTCGGCGGCATCGGCCTGCTGCTCTATTGGCAGAACGCCACCGGCAACTGGGAGAGCTGGGCCTATGCCTGGACGCTCATCGCCGGCTTCGCCGGCGTCGGCACCGTCCTCATGGGGCTGTGGACCGGCCGATGGAAGACCATCCGGGGTGGCCTGTGGAGCATCCTGATCAGCCTGATTCTCTTCGCCATCTTCGCTTCGTTCCTCGGCGGGCCGTTCAGCCTGGGCAAGTACTGGCCGGTGCTGTTGATCCTGTTGGGGCTGTTGGGCCTGGGGCGGGGTTTCTTCCGACAGCGGCAATAACGGCATTCGTAGGGGCGGGTTTGTGCCGATTACAGATTCTTCGTCGCGGCGAAGCAAAAACCCGTCCCTACATCATGGGGGAAACACATGAGAAGTAGCAATCTGTTCTGGGCATTCGTCCTTATCCTCGTCGGCATCGTCCTGCTGTTGGGCAACCTGGGCATCCTGGCCGGGGTCAACGTGTGGGGCATCATCTGGCCGCTGGTGCTGATGGCGTTCGGCGGGTGGGTGTTGTACGGCGCGTTGGTCGGGCCGGGCGCGCTCGAGGTCGAGGAGGCCGCCATCCCGCTGGAGGGCGCCGCCCGCGCGCGCGTGAAGATCAGCCACGGCGCCGGCCGGTTGACGCTGGGCGCCGGGGCCGGAGCCGATCAACTGGTGGTGGGTAAATTCGGCGGCGGGCTGGACTATCGGGCCGAACGCCAGGGCGATCGGCTGAACGTCAAGATGCACGTCCGCGACCGCGGTTGGAACTTCATCTTTGCACCGAATTGGGGCCGCACCGGCGGGCTGGATTGGGCGGTGGCGCTCAATAAGCAGGCGCCGCTGGAGTTGAAGCTGGAGACCGGCGCCAGCCAGAGCACGGTAGATCTCTCGGAGCTATGCGTGACCGATCTGAAACTGGAGACCGGCGCCAGCGAGACGCGCATCGCCCTGCCGGTCAACGCCGGCTTCACCCGCGTCCAGATCCATGCCGGCGCGGCGGCGGTGGAGATCAGCGTGCCGGGCGGCGTGGCGGCTCGCATCCGGGCCAGGGGCGGCCTGGCGAAGATCAGCGTAGACCCGGCGCGCTTCCCGCACGTGGGCGACATCTATGAATCGCCGGACTACGCCACTGCGACGAACAAGGCCGACATTGACATCGAAACCGGCGTCGGATCGGTGAGCGTCCGATAACCCCCTCCAAGGACATACGTGCTGCGTGAGGGTCAACAGTCTCACGCGAACTCGCGCAGCACGCATCACCCCAGTTTGCCCTTTCCCCCTCTCCATGTTATACTTGTGCCAGTTCGACAACTGGAACGCGCGCCCCGGTATTCCAGCGGCGTCCCGGTCGTCATCTTGCACAAAGGAGAGAGACAATGGCCCTCGCGAAGGTCGCCAAGACCGCCATCATTCAGGAATACCACGTACACGAAAGTGATACGGGGTCGCCGGAGGTTCAGGTCGCCATTTTGACCAGCCGAATCAACTCGCTGATCGAGCACCTGAAGATTCACAAGCAGGATCAACACTCGCGTCGCGGTCTGTTGAAAGCGGTCGGCCAGCGCCGACGGCACCTGGCCTATCTGAGCAAAAAAGACCCGCAGCGATACCAGGAATTGGTGGCGCGGCTGGGCTTGCGAAAGTAGGTATTAGGGATTAGATATTGGAGGTTGGAAGTTGGAGGCGACCGCGATCAGCGGCGAGCCTTCTACTCTCCAATCTCTACTCTCCAACCTCTAATCTCCAATATTGTGTCCACGACGAGTAGATGCGCTTCTGGCGTATCTACTCGTTTGGTATTGGGGGTAGGGCGAACCCTTGTGGTCGCCCACGCGTGGGCAGGCGCAAGACCTGCCCCTACGATTATCGGCGCACATCAGGGGGCGCAGGAATTGGGGAGTGGATTTGAATGGCGAATGAACGAATGGCGAATGAGCGAATGTGTGGTTCGCCGATTCGCTGATTCGCTGATTCGCTGATTCAAAGGCACTCCCCAGTCCCTGACCTCTCGATGTGCTGGTGCTGTGGTCAGGAGTCAGGCGTCAGGAATCAGGAGGCAGGAGTCAATTCCCTGTCACCTGTCCACTGACCCCTGCCACCTGACCCCTGTCACCTGCCATCTACGGCAGAAAGGTTCCAGGGAGTTCTATGCAGAAGCACAGTTACTCAGTCAAGGTCGGTGAGAGCGAAATCACCATCGAAACCGGCACGCTGGCGAAGCTCGCCAGCGGCGCTGTGACCGTCCGCGCGGGCGATTCCGTCGTCCTCGCCACCGTCTGCGGCGCAAAACCGCGCGAGGGCGTGGATTTCTTCCCGCTCAGCGTGGACTACGAGGAACGCCTCTACGCTGCGGGCCGCATCCCCGGCAGCTTCCAGCGCCGCGAGGGCCGGGCCAGTGATCAGGCCATCCTGGTCTCCCGCCTGGTGGATCGCGCCCTGCGTCCGCTCTTCCCCAAGGGGATGATGAACGAGGTGCAGGTGATCGTCACCGCATTGGCCCGCGATCCCGAGGTTTATCTCGACATCCTCAGCATCATCGGCGCCAGCACGGCCATGATGATTTCCGATGTGCCCTGGGAAGGCCCCATCGGCGCAGTGCGCGTCGGGTTCGTGGACGGCGCGTTCGTCATCAATCCCACCGTCACACAGATGGCGTCCAGCACGCTCGACCTGCGCATGGCCGGCACCGCCGACGCCATCCTGATGGTCGAGGCCGGCGCGGACGAGATTCCCGAAGACGTAATGCTGGAGGCGTTGCGGCTGGGCCACGAGGCCATGCAGCCGATCATTGCGCTCCAGAACAAGATGCAGGCCGAGCTGGGCAAGCCCAAGTTCGCGTATGCGTCGGTCCTGTCTGACCCGACCATTGAAGCCGCGGCGCAGGCGTGGCTGGGCAATAAGGTGCGGGACGCGGTGGCGCAGAATCCGGGCAAGCAGGATCAATACGCCGCGTTGGCCGCAGCCAAGACTGAGTTGATTGCTGCGCTGGGCGCCACTTACGAGCCACAGGCGTTGGCGCAAGCGTTCGAGAGCATCGAAAAGACCGTGGTGCGCGAGCGCATCCTGGGCGACGGCATCCGCCCCGATGGCCGCAATCACAAGGAGATCCGGCCGATCAGCGTCGAGGTGGGTATCCTGCCCCGCGTCCACGGCAGTGGCCTCTTCACCCGCGGCGAGACGCAGGTGCTTACCGTCGCCACGCTGGGCACGCCCGGCGATACGCAGAAGCTCGACACCCTCAACGCGGAAGAAACCAAGCGGTACATGCACCACTACAACTTCCCGCCCTTCTCCACCGGTGAAGTTGCCCCCAACCGCGGCCCCAAGCGCCGCGAGATCGGACATGGCGCGCTGGCCGAGCGGGCGCTGGAGCCGATGATCCCCGCGCAAGAGAGCTTCCCCTACACCTTGCGGCTGGTCTCCGAAGCGCTGTCGTCCAACGGCTCTACCTCGATGGCGTCGGTCTGCGGCAGCACGTTGGCGCTGATGGATGCGGGCGTGCCGATCAAGGCGCCGGTGGCGGGCATCGCCATGGGCCTGATCAGCGACGGCGACCTGACCGCACCGAACGCGCGCTTCGCCATCCTGAGCGACATCCAGGGCCTGGAAGATCACCTGGGCGACATGGATTTCAAGGTGGCGGGCACCGTACACGGCATCACCGCATTGCAGATGGACATCAAGATCCACGGCCTGAGCAACCAGGTGCTGGAAGAGGCGCTGGCCCAGGCGCACGTGGGCCGACTTTTCATCATGGAAAAGATGCTGGCCGTGCTGCCGGAGCCGCGCAAGTCGCTCTCGCCCCTGGCCCCACGCATCCTCACGACCCACATTGACCCGGAGAAGATCGGCAAGGTGATCGGCCCCGGCGGCAAGATGATCCGGTCGCTGCAAGAGCAATACGGCGTCAAGATTGACATTGACGACGACGGCTCGGTCTTCGTCTCCGGCGCCGATGGCCTGGGCGCGGAGCAGGCGTTGTCCGAAATCGAGAAGATGACCGAGGAGATCAAGATCGGCCGCATCTACACCGGCCAGGTCGTCCGCATCGAGGCCTACGGCTGCTTCGTCCAGATCGCCCCGGGCGTGGATGGCATGGTTCACATCTCCCAGTTGGCCGACTACCGCGTGCCCTCCGTGGAAGACGTGGTGCAGATGGGCGATGAGATCACCGTGATGGTGACCGACATTGACCCGGCGGGCAAGATTCGTCTGAGCCGCCAGGCCGTGCTCGAAGGCTGGACCCCCGAAGAAGCGCGCGAGCGCGATCGGGCGGGCGGCGGCCGGCCCAGCGGCGGCGGGGATCGCGGTCGCGGTGGCGATCGCGGCGGCCGCGGCGGTGACCGCGGTGGCGATCGCCGGCGGTAAAGCCTTGACGAACGACGAAGGACGAACTTGTACCGTCGTTCGTCGTTCGTCGTTCGTCGTGGGTCGAATACATCATGGACACGCTCCCCTCCCAGCCACCCGAATCCCCCATCACACCCACACCCGAACCGGTGCGGCGGCGTGGGCTGTTGGGCGGCTTGGCGCGGGACTTCTTCGGCACGATCGTGCCTGCGCTCATCATCGCGCTGCTGATCCACGTGTTCCTGGCGCAAGCCACGCGGGTCTACGGCCAGAGCATGGAACCGAATCTGCACACGGATGAGCGGCTGGTGATCGAAAAGTTGAGCTATCGCTTTCACGGCCCCCGCCGCGGCGACGTGGTGGTCTTGCACGATCCGAGCGGCGGGACCGAGTTGCTCATCAAGCGGGTGATTGCCCTGCCCGGCGAGCGCGTGATGATCACCGATGGCCGGGTCTATGTGGACGGCGTGGCGCTCGATGAGCCGTATGCGCAACAGCCGACCCAGGGCGGCGGCCGGACGTGGCTGGTGCCGCCGTTCGAGGTGTTCGTCATGGGCGACAACCGCTCGGCCAGTCGCGATTCGCGTTCGTTCGGCACGGCGCCGCTGGACATCATCCTCGGCCATGCGATATTCCGCTACTGGCCGGTGGAACAGATCGGTGTGGTACGATAAGTCCGCGTCACCCTACCCTGAAAAATCAGCATCGTCATTGCGAGCGATTTGTGCGAAGCAATCCCTCCCATGCGTAGGATTAACTTCATAGTGGCGTCTGTCACTCTGAGCGGGTTAACGACGAGCAATTCGTTACGGCGTGTCACCAGCGAAGAGTCTCGTTGTCAGGCGAGATGCTTCGCTTGAAGTTCGCCGCAACGCAAGACACGGGACCAACCCGCTCAGCATGACAAGCGCACTTGACGTACTTGGAAACTATTCATGGATGAAAACCCGCAAGAAGTCGTTACCGAAAACGCCCCAGTCTCCCCTGCCCCAGCGCGACCTTCCCGGTGGCGCGGGGCGCTGGCCTTGGGTCGCGAGATCATCGTCACCATCCTGCCGGCGATCGTCATCGCCCTGCTCATCCAGATGTTCCTGGCCCAGTCCACCATCGTCTACGGGCAGAGCATGGAGCCGAACCTGCACCAGGATCAACGCCTGGTTGTGGAGAAGGTGAGCTATCACTGGCACGGCCCGCAGCGCGGCGATATCGTCGTCCTGCCCGATCCCTCCGGCGGTCCCATCCCGCTCATCAAACGCGTGGTCGGATTGCCCGGCGAGCGCGTCAATATCGCCAGCGGTCGCGTGTATGTGGACGGCGTGGCGCTCGACGAGTCATACCTGGCCCAGGTCACCACCGGCGAGGGGCGTTCGTGGCAGGTACCGCCGATGCAGGTGTTCGTCATGGGCGATAACCGCGGCAACAGCCGCGATTCCCGCTACTTCGGCCCGGTGCCCGTCGAAACGCTGATCGGCCACGCGGTCTTCCGCTTCTGGCCGCTCGACAAGTTTGGGATTGTTCATTGATTCTATGACCACACGCTGGAGCCCCTTCGTCAAACAAATCGTGGTCGTCGGCTGCCTGCTTGCGGCGGTCTGGCTGTTGTCCCGCGAAGAAGTGCTGCTGGCGCCGCTGATTCTCACGTTCTTACTCTCCTTCCTGCTCTCCTACCCCGTTAACTTCATCGTTCGCCACACCGGCTGGCCGCGCACGCTGGTCGCTGCACTGGCCTTCCTGGCTTTCTTGGTGATCGTCATCACCGCGCCCGTGCTGGTGGTCCCGCGGCTGATCGGCCTCGTCATCAGCCTGGGCAACGTGCTGCTCAAGGTCATCACCGAGCTGACCTCGGCCACGCCCAAGCCGATCCAGATTGCTTCGACGCTGACGTTCGATCTCGGCCCCTACTACGCGCCGATCAACCAATGGCTGACGAGTTTCCTGGCGCCGGATGTCAGCGTGCTGCAGAATCTCCAGAACATCCTTTTCCCGTTTGCCACCGGCGCGGCGGTCGTGGTGCGTGGCGCGGTCAGCAGCCTGCTGGGGGTCTTCTTCGTGCTCTTCATCAGCTTCTTTCTGGTGAAGGACTGGCCCCTCATCACCCGGTTCACCCTCTTCCGGCTGCCAGAGCCGTTCCGCCCGGAGCTGCGCTGCCTCTGGAGCGAGCTGGCGGCCGTCTGGGATGCGTTCGTGCGCGGGCAGTTGACCGTGGGGCTGGTGATGGGCATCATCATCTGGTTGGCGACCAGCATCCTGGGCATACGAAACGCGCCGGCCCTCGGCCTGCTCTCGGCCCTGGCTGAGTTCGTGCCCGGCGTCGGTTCCACGATCGCAGGCGTGATCGGCACGTTGATCGCCTACTTCACCGGTTCGACCTGGATCAAGCTGCCCCCGCTCGGTTTCGCGGCGATCACTGCGGGCGTCTATTTCTTGGCAACCCAATTCGAGAACTGGTATATCCTGCCGCGCATCGTCGGCCGTCGTGTCTCGCTGCACCCGATCGTGATCATCACCGGCGCGCTGGCGGGAGCGCAGTTGGGCGGCATCCTCGGCATCTTGCTGGCCGCGCCGACCATCGCCTCCATCCGAGTTTTGTTCGGCTATGCCTTCCATAAGATCCTGAATGAAGACCCGTTCCCTCAATCTGGAGCCGAGCAAGCGCCCATGGCGCGCTGGCGCGCGTTGGCGGCCAGCCAAGTGGTGCGCGGCGTCTTCTTCGACCTGGATGGCACACTGATCGAGACCGATGACGAATTGGTCGGCCGGTTGGCGCGACGGCTCGCCTTCTTGAGTCGCTTGCTGCCCGCCCAGGAGCAGGTGCGTCTGGCCCGGCGCTGGTTGATGGCGAGCGAGGTGTTCGTCAACGGCTTCATCACGCTGCTGGATCGTCTGAGCCTGGACTCTCTGCTGTTTCGGCTGAACGATACCCTCCATCGCTGGCGTGGCCTCCGCCCGCCGGAAGCCTTTGTCGCCGTTGCCGGAACGCCGGAGATGCTGCGGGAGTTGGCCGGACGCTACCGGCTGGCGATCGTCACCAGCCGCAGCCGCCGTGAAGCCGACGCCTTCCTGGCCCAATATGACCTGACCGACCTTTTCTACGCGATCATCACTCGCAACGACGTGACCCGGCTCAAGCCTCATCCCATGCCCATGCGCGCCGCCGCTCACAAGCTCGGCCTGCCTCTGGCCCAGTGCGTGATGGTCGGCGATACGGGCGTGGATGTCCGCTCGGCCAAGTCTGCCGGCGCGCTGGCGGTGGGAGTGCTGTGCGGGTTCGGGGAAAAGGGAGATTTGCGAAACGCAGATTTGGTGATCGAGACGACGGGGGAGTTGGGGAAGTGGCTGTAGCATCCCATGACGCAAGTCATGGTCTGCTCCGCCTCCCTTTGTTATACTCAGATTCAGCAATCTGCAATCCGCAATCCGCAATCCCCTGAGGAGTCAACGATGACCCAACCCACCATTCAGGAGTTGAAACTCGCGCACAAGACGCTGGCCGAGTTCACCTACGCCGTCCCCAAAGTTCACCGCGGCTACGCCGATCAAACCCTCTACGTCAACGTCGCGACCGGCCAGATCGAGGCCCGCCCCGTCACCGAGGAGATGAAGCGCATCTTCGTCGGCGGCAAGGGGTTCGGGCTGTGGCGGTTGTGGCACGCGGTGACGGGCACGACGAAATGGAACGACCCCGAAAACGAGATCGTGCTTGCCTGCGGCCCCATCGGCGGCGCGATCCTCTACCCCGGCACCGGTAAATCGCTGGTCGTCACCGTCTCACCCCTCACGCAGATCGTCGTGGACTCCAATGTTGGCGGCTACTTCGGCCCGCTGCTCAAATTCGCGGGCTGGGACGCGCTGGAGATCCAGGGCAAGGCCGAGCGCGACGTCATCATCTTCATTGATGGCGACACCGGCCGCGTGACCGTCGAAGAGGCGCCGCTGGAGCCGGTCAACACCTGGCCGCTGACCGACCAGCTCACCGCGATGTACGCCAAAGACGAGGCCGACCGGCGCAACGTGTCGGTGGTCTCCGCCGGCGTGGGCAGCGAGCACACGCGCATTGGCTGCCTGAACGTGAGCTGGTACGATCCCAAGCGCGGTGTGGCGCGGGTCAAGCAGGCCGGCCGCGGAGGCATCGGCACGGTGCTGCGCGACAAGAAGATCAAGGCGGTCGTCGTCCGCTACACCGGCATGAAGGCCGACTCCAACGATCCGGCCGACATCAAACGTATCCGCGCGGTGGGCCAGCGGCTCAACAAGGAGATCGTCGAGTTGGACGACGAGCAGAACCGGATGCGCCGCGTGGGTACTGCGCACCTGGTCGAGATCATGGACGACTACGATCTGCTGCCGGTGCACAACTTCAAGTTCGGCTCGCACCCAGACACGCCCAAGATCAACTCGAAGGTCTGGGATGGCCTGTTCACCCAAACCCATCCCGACTCCTGTTTCTACGGCTGCACGATGGCGTGCTCGAAGGGAGTGGATCGCTTCCGCCTGCGGACCGGCCCCCATGCCGGCGAGTTGGTCACAGTGGACGGGCCGGAATACGAGACCGTGGCGGGCTGCGGCTCGAACCTGGGTATCTTCGACCCACCCGCGATCATCGAGCTGAACTTCTACTGCGACACCTACGGGATTGATTCGATCTCCTTCGGCACCCTGACCGCGTTCGTCATGGAGTGCTACGAGGCCGGCATCCTGGATCAGGCAAAAACCGGCGGGCTGGAGCTGCGCTTCGGCAACGCCGACGCCGCGCTGGCGCTCCTCCACCAGATGGCCGAAGGAACCGGCTTCGGCTTGATCGCGGGCATGGGCGTGCGCGGCATGAAAGCCTACTTTGCCGAACACTTCGGCTCGGATCCCACCTTCCTCCAGGACATCGGCATGGAAAACAAGGGGATGGAATACTCCGAGTACATGACCAAGGAAAGCCTGGCGCAGCAGGGCGGCTACGGCCTGACCAACAAGGGCGCGCAGCACGACGAGGCGTGGCTGATCTTCATGGACATGGTGAACAACCAGATTCCGACGTTGGAAGCCAAGGCCGAGGCGCTGCACTACTTCCCCATGTGGCGCACCTGGTTCGGGTTGAACGGGCTGTGCAAGCTGCCGTGGAACGACATCGAGCCGGCCGACAACGCGTTCACCGCCGAGCCGGCGAAAGTGCCCGAGCACGTGGCGAACTACGTGGCGCTCTACGCCGGCATCACCGGGCAGGAAGTGACCAAAGAAGACCTGATCACCATGTCGGAGCGGGTCTACAACTTTCAGCGCGTCTTCAACCTGAAGATGGGCCACGGCGTCCGCGCCGACGACGCCATCCCCTACCGCTCGGCTGGCCCTGTGACCGCGGAGGAATATGAAAGCCGCGCCGAACGCTACGACAAGCAGCTTCGCGAGAAGGTCGGCATGGATCCCGCCGGCATGTCCACCCCGCAGAAGATGGCCGCGCTGCGCGCCTACCGCGAGGAACAATATCGCAAGCTGCAAGACGCGGTCTATACGCGTCGCGGTTGGAATGCGAACGGCGTGCCGACGGTAGAGAAGCTGCGCAAATTGGGGATTGACTTTCCCGATGTGGTGGCGCTGGTGGAAGCGCAGCGCTGAGTCGACGAAGAATGGGTGGTGCTCAAGTGCCAGGCATGTCCGAACGTGCCTGGCATTTCGATTTAAGCGCCTTGACAGCCTCCAGTTGTCGTCGTATACTACGAGTACAGGGGCACGATAGACTGTTTTGTAGCTCGTTGCCGTGGAGGTGTTAGAGATGGTGCAGATCAGCGTGGACAAAGCTCAAATCGGACTACTAGATCTGATCAATGCCGCGATCCGGGGAGAACGGGTGTGGATCATTGCGGACAGACAGCGGGCGGTGCAACTTGTGCCGGTGTCCCGCCCTGTGCGTCACCGTCAATTTGGCAGCGCCAAGGGGTTGATCACGATGGCTGATGACTTTGACGCTCCGATGCCCGACTTTTCTGAGTATACCGAATGAGGCTCCTACTCGATACACACACTCTTTTGTGGTTCATTGAGGGCAGTCCGCGCCTGAGCACTCGTGCGCGAGCCTTGATTGAAGACGAGGAGAACGAGGTTTTCCTCAGCGTTGCAAGTCTTTGGGAGATTGCGATCAAGGTCAGCCTCGGCAAGCTTCGTCTGGCGCGGCCTTTCGAGGCTCTGATTCCTCAACAACTCAGTCTCAACGACATCACTCTCTTGGATATCGCAATCAACCATGCGTCCAACGTGATTACGTTGCCCTTTCATCATCGGGATCCATTCGATCGTCTACTGATTGCACAAGCCCAAGTAGAACAGATGCCGATCGTAGGCGATGATCCTGCGTTTGACCCGTACCCGGTCACACGGCTATGGTAAGGGTACAGCCATGATCCGCGTCAACAACCAATACGACGTCCCCTGGCATCCCGGCATGACCGTCCAGGACGTGCTCGACGCGCTCAGGTTTAGCTTCCGTGGGTGTAGCGCATGCAACAACCCGAATTCCGAATCGCTGTTAGCAACACCGGTCCGTTGATATCCGCCTTGCAGTGTGGCCGGGTGGACGTCTTGCGACAGTTCTATGATACCATCCATATCCCGAGCAGTGTGCTCTTGGAACTGGTGGAGCATGGCGCCGAGCCGGAGATCATGGAATTAGTTCGAGTAGGCTTTCTTGTTGCCCACGACGATTTGACAGAAGAAGAACGCGCCACAGCCAGAGCGATCGCAGAAGCGATCGCAGATTCGCCCAAGTCACGCAACAAGAACCTTACGTGCCACTTATCTGAAGCCGAGGCCGTATCCTTGATGGGCAGGAAGGATCTGGCGGCGACCGAGTTATTGCTGGATGAAAGCGCGGCCAGAGACGTGGCTGACCAGCGCGGCGTGCCGATCGTAGGATTTCCTGGTATTATGATCCGCGCATATAGGCAAGGCCTGATCTCATCCGATGATGCACGCGAGGCGCTGTTGGACTGTCGTAGGCAAGGGACACACTACGGTTTGGCGTTCATCAAGCGCATTGTCGACCGTCTTCGAGAGGAATCAAAATGAGCAAGCAATACGCGCCACACGAGCCCTACGAAAAACTGTTATCGGTGGATGACGCCTTTCGCGATGCGGATCGTTCGGAAGCGCGTTGGCAGGTTTTCGAGCAGGGACGGCGTCTTAGGCGGGTAGTGATCGAGCTGCGGGAACCGGCATACGAGACCCTGGAGCAATTAGCCAGGCGACAGAATCGAACGGTGTCGCACATGGTCGAGGAGGCGATTACCCAACTCTTCACCACGTTCGCTCTTCCCGGTGTTTTGGAACCGCAGGTCACTCTACACGATCAGCCAGCCTCATACGACGTAGGGAAATCTTCAGCATGATCCGCGTCAACAACCAATACGACGTCCCCTGGCATCCCGGCATGACCGTCCAGGACGTGCTCGACGCGCTCAAGTTCAGCTTCCGCATGATTGTGGTGAAGATCAACGGCCAGGTGGTGCTGCGGCAGGATTTCGCTACGACGCCTGTGCCCGACGGGACGGAGATGCAGGCGATCCACATGATCAGCGGGGGATGAGATACAGAATTATCGGGAGGGAAAATACTATGGAAGCCCGTGTCCAGAAGTGGGGTAACAGCCTGGCGTTGCGCATTCCGAAGCCGTTTGCGATCGAGGCTGGGTTAGGGCCAGATTCGCTGGTCGAAGTATCGCTGCTGGATAGGAAACTTGTGATCGTGCCCATTCGCGAGCCGGTCCCTACCCTCGAGAGCCTGCTGGCTCAAGTCAGCGAGTACAATCTGCATGGTGAAGTTGATATTGGCCCCGTTCTGGGGGTGGAAGCATGGTAGCCCCAGCGCAGTACGTTCCCGATCGCGGCGACGTTGTCCGGATCACCTTGAATCCGCAGGCCGGACATGAGCAAGCCGGACGTCGGCCGGCCTTGGTGCTTTCACCCGCGACCTATAACGGCAAAGTTGGGTTGGCGCTCCTGGTCCCGATCACGAGCCAAGTCAAAGGATATCCATTCGAGGTCGCCGTCCCTGCTGGTCTGACCATTACCGGCACGATCCTGGCCGATCAGGTGAAAAGCCTGGATTGGCGCGTGCGCGAGGCAGAGTTTCTCTGCGCCCTGCCCGCGAGAACCATGGTCGAAGTGCTGCAGAAGCTGAATCTGCTGTTGCGCAATGCACCGGCCGTGGCGTGACCGGCTGTCGCTATTTTCTAAAGGGCCGTGTCTCATGAGCACCTTGTCTTTACTTGAAGCCGCTATGACCTACCCCCACGTGGCGTCGAACGCTACGGGCATACCTGTCATCACGGGCACCACCATGAAGGTCGTCGAGTCGGTGCTTGCTCAGATGGCTTATGGCTGGACGCCCGAAGAGTTACATCTACAGCCTCGTTACCTGACCTTGGGCCAGATCCATGCGGCATTAGCCTACTACTGGGATCACAAGGAGGAGCTTGATGCCGACATCGAGCGGCGCACTCGGGAAGCTGAACAGGCACGCCGAGAAGCAGGACCATCTCCGCTAGTAGCCAAACTACGCGACCTGGAAGTGATTGCTAAAGCGACCGATCCTGACGACTTTGCCGATCGCGTCGAGTACTTACCACTGTAGAAAACCACTGACCATCGTGATCTATCTCGAAGCCCTCTCCAAAGTCCTCCCCATCCTCCTTCTCTTTCTCCTGGGCGCGTTCTTGAGGCGGACGCGCTTCCTGCGAGACGAGACGGTCGGCGACCTGAAGAAGCTGGTGGTGAACGTCACCCTGCCGGCGGTGCTATTTCTGGCGTTTGCCGGCGTCAGTCTGGAGTCGCGCCACCTGGTCATCGTCGCCATTGTCTTCGCCGGCTGCGTTCTTGCGCTGCTGCTGGGCCGGGCGCTCCGGCCGCTGGCAGCCATGCCGTCGCCCTATTTCCTGATGCTGATGACCGGATTCGAGGCGGGTATGATGGGTTACGCCATCTTCGGGGCGGTCTATGGCGCGGCAAACATCTTCAAATTCGCCATCATTGACCTGGGGCAGGTGCTCTTCGTCTTCTTCGTGCTGGTGACGACGCTGCAGCGGCAAGCATCCGGGGCGCGGCCGTTTTCCGAGACGTTGCTCAACTTTCTCAAGACGCCGGTGATCCTCAGCATCTTCGCCGGCATCGTCGCCAACCGGGCCGGGGTGACGCCGCTGCTGGCGGCCTGGCCCATCTCCGCGGCGGTGCTCAAGACCGTGGAGTTGCTCGGCGGGCTGACCACGCCGCTCATCGCGCTGATCATCGGCTACGAGGTGCGGATCGAGCGCGGCAACCTGCTCCAGCCCGCCAAGGCTGTCGCCATCCGCCTGCTGATGTGGATTCCCGCGGGACTTTTGCTCAACGCGCTGGTGATCGGCCCCCTGTTCGGCGCGGATCGCCTCCTCCGGGCCGCCGTGATGACGATGTTCGTGCTGCCGCCGCCGTTCGTGGCGCCGCTGTTTATGAAGGACGCTGCCACGGAAGACCGGGCCTTCGTCGTCAACACCCTCTCGCTGGCGACGCTGATGACGCTGATAGCCTTCACCGTCGTCAGCGTACTCTATCCCTAACCCTGACAGGCCGGAACCATTGGATTTGCTGGTCAACCCGCTCGCGCGTTGGCGCGTTCGGGAGGGATATGCTACAATGCCGATTCGTTGAATCTGTTGTGGAGGCGTTCGCTTGGCCCCTTGGCCGATTATCGGACACGAATGGGCGCTCGACCTGTTGGCGCAGGCCAACCGGGGCGGCCGGCTGCGTCACGCCTACCTGTTCACCGGCCCGGCGCAGGTGGGCAAAACGACGTTGGCGCGCGTCTTCGCCCAGGCGTTGTTGTGCGAGCAACAGACCGACGCGCCGTGCGGCGCGTGTCGCGCCTGCAAACGCATCGGCGATGGCCGCTACCCTGACGTGCAGCTCATCGCGGCCGTGAAGAACGTCATCCAGATTGACCAGGTGCGTGTCCTACAAACCGACGCGGCGCTGGCGCCCCTGGAAGGCAAATACAAGGTCTTCATCATCCGGGAGATCGAGCGGGCGACCGCGCCAGCGGCCAATGCCCTGCTGAAAACCTTGGAGGAGCCGCCGCCCCAGGTGATCCTGCTGCTGACCAGCACCCGTCGCGACCAGGTGTTGCCCACCATCCTCTCCCGCTGCCAGATCGTCCCTCTGCGCCCTTTGCCGCTGGCGCAGGTGGCCGAGACGTTGCAGACGCGGTGGGGCGTTGAAGAAGAACGCGCGACCCTGCTGGCGCGGCTCAGCGGCGGCCGGCTCGGCTGGGCCGTGGACGCGCACACCGATCCGACATTGTGGGAGGAGCGGGCGCGCACGCTAGACGAGTTGCTGGCGCAGACGGTCGAGGGTCACGTCGGCCGGCTGGCCTACGCTGAGAAGTTGAGCCGCCACGGGGATGACGTGGAGACCACGTTGGGACTGTGGGCCACCTGGTGGCGCGATGTCCTGCTGATTCAGCGAGGCGTGGGCGATGCGATCATCAACCTGGATCGCCGCGTACAGTTGGCCCAACAGGCCGGCCTCTACCGCCCCGAGCAGGTCGAGGCTGCCCTGATTGACCTGACCCAGACCGTCCACCGCCTCAAGGCCAACGTCAACGCCCGCCTGGCGCTGGATGTGTTGATGTTGCGACTGCCGAAGGCGATGATTTCGTGAATTGAGGAGTCCAGGATATGCCCGTTGTTGTCGGAGTTGCTTTCCAACCCGTGACCAAGGTCTACTATTTCGATCCGGGCGAGATGGAGGGTTTGCAGCCGGGCGAGCGTGTCATTGTGGATACTTCGCGCGGTCGGACGTTGGGACGCGTGGTCTTTGCCCCGCGCCAGGAGGCCGAAAGCGAGATCAGCGGGACGCTGAAGCCGGTAGTGCGTCGGGCCACGGCGTGGGATATGGTGCAACAAGACCAAATGGATCACCAAAAGGACGAGACGCTGCTGACCTGCCGCCAGCGGGCGATGGCCCTGGGTCTGGATATGAAGGTCATCCAGGTGGAGTTCGCGTTCGACGGCAGCAGTGTGGTGGTCTACTTCACGGCCGAACAGCGAGTGGATTTCCGCAACCTGGTACACGACCTGGCCCAACAACTCCACACCCGGGTCGAGATGCGCCAGGTGGGGGTGCGCGACGAGGCAAAGTTCATCGGCGGGTACGGCAAGTGCGGCCGCGATCTGTGCTGCGCCGCCTGGTTGCGCGAGTTCACGCCGGTTTCGATCAAGATGGCGAAAACGCAAGACCTGCCGCTGAATTCCTCAGAGGTCTCCGGTGTGTGCGGCCGGCTACTTTGCTGCCTGAGCTACGAGAACGACTTCTACGCCGAAGCGCGCAAGCAGATGCCGCGGCTCAACAGCATGATTGACACGCCGCAAGGCCCCGGCAAAGTCAAGCAATTGCACGTGCTGCGCAACGCCGTCACGGCGCAGGTGGATGGGCCGAACGACACGATCACCTTTGTGGACGTGGTCTTGCCTGAGCCGGCGACGGCGCCCGTCGCGCCGTGCGACGGCTGCCCGGCGCGACGGGCGCCGCTGGTCACGACCGATGAGGCGGTGGAGCTGATCGAGCCGGACGACGCGGCCGAACCGAAAGCTGTGACCAGCCCTGAGCCTGCCGCGACGCCGCCGGCCGCAGCCAAAAGTCCCGGCCCCGTCGAGACCGCCAAAGGCGATTCAGATCAAAACGCCGCCCAGGGGGCGCAGCCGCACCGGCGTTCCCGCGCGCGCCGGCGGCGGCATTGATTCGCTGATCGCCAGCCTGAAACACAAACAGGCAGCCATGAGGCTGCCTGTTTGTCACAAACCGGACGCCGCGTCACGAGATCCGAACGACCTCGCCGCGCGGCTCGACGATTATCCTGACGGCCGTGCGTTCCTGGCCGTCAATGTCAATTTCGACGAACTGCGGCACGCAGACGATGTCAATGTCGTCCTCGGCCAGATAGCTGCGCGCGATGGCGACCGCCTTGACGGCCTGGTTGACGGCGCTGGCCCCGATGGCCTGCACCTCTGCATGCCGAAAATCCCGCATGACGCCGGCGATCGCGCCGGCAACCGCTGTGGAGCGAGAGTGGGCCGAGACCTTGATGATATCCATGGGTGCCTCCCGGCGACGAGTTGCCTCGTTGAAACGAATTGGCCGGCGGGAAACGCCGCTCGTGTTGCTCACACGCGTAACACAGATTCTACATCGTTTCCAGTCGAAAAGCAAGAGATTGACAAGCAGAATAGGGTGGATCGGAAACTGGATGTTGGGGATTAGATGTTGGCGGTTGTTGCTCCTCGGCGTGGCGATTGTGTTGACTGGCTGCGCTGGCCCGCGGGCAGAAACGGCGCACCGTTCTGAAGCTGAAGGCCGATTGACAGCGACTGTTCCGGCCTTGGCAGCCACGGCGACTTCCCCACCCGCGACACCCTTACCTGCGACGCCTACCTCATTGCCGGCGACGGTCGGTATCACGCCGTCCACGACGCCGACAGCCGACGCGTGCCTGCCGTTGTCGCCAGGGGGCGACCGACCGGTCTATCGCTTCGACGTGACCGCGGACCCGGCCGGCCACCGGTTACAGGTGCGCCAGCAGCTCGCGGTGGCCGATCCGATCCGGCTAACGACGGGCGAGATCGTCTTCAACGTGCCCGCGGCCCACGCGGCGGGCGTCTTCACGGTGACGCGCGCCGCGCTGGCCGGACAGCGGGAGCCAGCACAAATCGCACTAGAAGGTACGGCTCTGCGGGTAGCGCTGCCCGAAGCCGCGCGCCGGGCCGCAGCCGTGACCGTCTGCCTGGATTACACCCTCGATCTGCCGCGGGCCGGCGGTGAGGGCATCTCAGCCGTCCACACGTTGGGCTGGTCGGAGCTGGGAATGGTGGCCGGCCTTTGGTACCCGGTGCTGGCCCCCTACGATTCCGCCCACGGCTGGCGGTTGATTCCCTATCATCCGGTGGGCGATCCGATCATCTTCGAGGCGGCCGATTACGCCGTGGCGGTGAGCGCGCCGGTAGGCTATACCGTCATCGCTGCGGGATCGCAAGGGGTGAAAGACGCCGCCTGGCAGTTCCAGTTGGCCGAGGCGCGCGGGTTCGCCTTCGTGGTCAGCAACCGGCTGGATGTCATCCGCGGGGAGTCGGCCGGGATTCCGTTCCAGGTCTACACTCTGCCCACCCACCGGTCGGCGGCGCTGGACGTGGGGCGCGCAAGCCACGAAGCGCTGCCGCTTTTCACCGCCACCTACGGCCCCTATCCCTACCCGGCGCTGACCATCGTCGAGGCGGTGCAATTCGGCGGCATGGAGTACAGCGGACTGATCACGTTCAGCAGCCAGGCGTTCGACGAGTATCAGCCCCCAGCCTCGGGCGCGGAATTCGGGGCCGATTTTCTCATCAAGTTCGTCGTCCACGAGATCGCGCACCAGTGGTGGTACGGCGCGGTAGGCAACGACCAGGCCAACGAGCCGTGGCTGGACGAGGCGCTGGCTCGCTTTTCGGAGCGGCTCTACTACGAACGGCTGCACCCGGCCAACCTGGAATGGTGGGGCGCCACGTCGGTGAACATGGCGACCGTGCCGATCAACCGGCCGATTTACGAGTTCGCCGATACCGCGGCCTACGTCCAGGCGGTTTACGTCAGCGGCGCACGCTTTCTGTTGGCCGTCCGGCAGGCGCTGGGCGATAAGGCGTTCTTTGCCTTCCTGCAGGACTACTATCGGCAGAACCGCGGTCGCATCGTGACCCAGGCCGAGTTTCTGAAATCGTTGCGCGATCAGGCTGGCCCAGCGCTGGACAGGCTGTTGCCGGCATACTTCGATCCCATACCATAGCGCATGTCATTCTGAGCGGCTTTGGGGCGAACGGTTTGCGACGGCATGAGAGAGCGAAGAATCTCCTGCTACCAGACGAGACCCCTTCGGCTGCGCTCAGGGCAGGCTCTTCGCTGGTTTCATGCCGTAGCGCGCCTCCCGGAGCCGCCCCGCTCAGGGTGACAAATGGATTCTCTAAGGTGTTCCATGACTCTCATCCTTGCTATCGAAACCTCCTGCGACGAAACCGCGGCCGCGGTCATCGAAGACGGCCACCGCATCCGATCGAACGTCGTCGCATCCCAGATCGAGCTGCACCGGCCCTACGGCGGCGTCTTCCCGGAGGTCGCCTCGCGGCAGCACGTCTTCGACATCGTGCCGGTGATTCAACGCGCCTTGAGCGATTCCGGGGCCATCTGGGCCGACCTGGACGCGCTGGCCGTCACGCGCGGACCGGGGCTGGCGGGATCGCTGCTGGTGGGGGTCAACACGGCGAAGGCGATTGCGTGGGGCCGCGGCCTGCCGCTCGTGGCTGTCAACCACCTGGAGGGCCACCTCTACTCCAACTGGCTGGATGAAGGGGGCAAGATTGACGAGGCGGCCATTACCCGGCCCAGCCTGCCGGCGTTGGATGCCGCGGGGCAGGCGTTCCCGACCCTGGTGCTGATCGTCTCCGGCGGGCACAGCGAGCTGATCTTGATGCGGGGACACGGCCAGTACGAACGGCTGGGCGCGACCCTCGACGACGCGGCCGGCGAGGCGTTCGACAAAGTGGCGCGGCTCCTCGACCTGAGCTACCCCGGCGGCCCGGCCATCCAGAAGGCGGCCGAAGGGGGTAACGCGGCGGCCTTCAGCTTCCCCCGTGGCCTGACGACTCAGCCCGAACACCGCTTCAACTTCAGCTTCAGCGGACTGAAAACCGCCGTGCTGCGTCAGGTGCGCGAGCTACGGAACGCCAGTGGCGGCTCCCATGCCGCCGATCCGCGGGCAGGGGAGCCTGCTCTATTAGAAAACAGGGAGTTGCCCATCGCCGATCTGGCCGCCAGCTTCCAGGCGGCCGTGGTGGATGTGTTGGTGGCGAAAACCGCGGATGCGGCGCGAGCGTTCGGCGTGGGGCGGGTTTGCGTATGCGGCGGGGTGGCGGCGAATAAGGCGCTACGCGAAACCGTAGCTCGACGATTGCCGGTGCCGGCTTCGATCCCCCCCTTCTTCCTCTGCACTGACAACGCGGCCATGATCGGCGCGGCCGCCCACTACCGCCTCCTCAGCCATGGGCCAACCCCGCTGGATTTCGACGTGGAGCCGAATCTGGCGTTGGTAGACAATGGGTAGTGATTTGCTGATTCGCTGATTCGCTATTCCCTACAACTCCTTCCACACCTTCCCCAAGCTCTCCCCATACACGCTCAACTCCCATTCGTTGAAATAGCCGAAGGGAGTGACGCGCACGTCGTAGCCGGTGGCGCGGAGGCGGTCGGCCAGCTCGGTGATGAACGCGGCGGCGAACTCCGGCTCGGCGTTCTCGCCGCCCAGGTGGGTGAACGAATGCAGCACGACCCGCTTGAGATCGCGCTTGTTCGCCAGCCATTTGACGTTCTTCAACGTCTTGCGAAACACGTCATCTCGCCCGGCCGCGTCCTTCGCCTCCACGTGCATAAACACCACTACCGCATCCATCACGGCGTCCTCGGCCTGGATGTCTTCCACGTTATCCAACGTTTTGGAGAACGATTTCCACCAGAAGCGTTTGGCTTGGAACATCAGTAAGCGCATTGAGCACCTCACTTCACCCACACCAGCCGCCCATCGCTCACCACCTCGATGCGTCCCTGCTGGTCGGTGCGATAGACTTGAACCCCGGCCAGACGCTTGAGGACTTCGGGGTTGGGATGACCGAACGTATTGTCCGCGCCGACCTGGATGACCGCAACGCGCGGAGCCACGGCCGCGACAAAGGGGGCGGAGGTGGAGCCGTTGCTGCCGTGGTGGCCGACCTTAAGCACGTCGGCACGGAGTGACAGACCCGCGGCGATCATCGCGGCTTCCGCCGCGGTCTCGGCGTCGCCGGTCAACAGCAGGCTGGTCTGGCCGTAGTCCAGGCGCAGGACGATCGAGTTGTTGTTCTCATCCGAGGCCGTGCCTCGCATGGGTGTGGCGGCCGGATTCAGCACGGTGATGCGCAGGTCGCCGACCGACAGGCGCATTCCGCGTTGGGCGTAAGTGCGCGGCGTTTTGGCCGCGACCAGGCGCTCGCGCCACGCCGCGGTCGAAGCGGCGGTGTCCGACTGGGGCACGTCGAGCACCTGGGCCACCCGATAGCGGTCGAGCAACGGGATCAGTCCGGTGACGTGGTCGCCGTCGGGGTGAGTCAGCACGACCAGGTCGAGGTCGCGATCCCAGAACGGCAGCAGGTCGCCCAACTCGCTCAGCAACGCGGTGGGGCTGGGGCCGCCGTCCACCAGAATCTGCCGGCCATCGGGCGCGGTCACGAGGATGGCATCCCCCTGGCCCACGTCGAGGAAATAGACGTGCAGCCGGCCATCGGGCAGCCCGCGCAGCGCCAGCCACGCCAGCACCGCCACGACCGCCAGCACGCCGACCCATCGCCAACCGGAAAACCGCAGCTTTTCCAGCCGCGTAGTCCTGGCTTTCTCGTGCATCTACTCCTCCGAGCATACTACGTGTTGCGTATTGCGTATTGCGTACTGCGTACTGCGAATGGCGTGCTCCGCGGATGGAGCGGATTGCACATCGCGCTCCACGCTCCACGCTCCACGCATTACGCCTGACGCCTCCCGTTTTTCGTTTTACGTTTTACGCTTTATACTATGCCCACAACTCACCGTTGTCAAGGAGAGAAAATGACCCCTGAGAATCCCATTATCGTCTACGGCACGACCTGGTGCCCCGACTGCCGCCGCTCCAAGCAATTCCTGGGCGAGCACCGCATCCAGTACGCCTGGGTGGACATCGAGCAGGACGAAGCCGCGATGGCCGAGGTGATTCGCCGCAACGAGGGCAAGCGCATCGTCCCCACCATCATCTTCCCCGACGGCGGCATCCTGGTGGAGCCAAGCAACGATGAGCTGGCGGCCAAGCTGGGGCTGATCTCCACGGCCCAGCACAAATTCTACGACGTGATCATCGTCGGCGCGGGGCCAGCCGGGTTGACCACGGCCATCTACACCGCACGAGAGGGGTTAAGCACGTTGATCCTGGAGAAGGGCGTGGCTGGCGGACAAGTGGGCGCAACGCAGTTGCTGGAGAATTACCCAGGCTTCGACCAGGGTATCTCAGGCATGGAGTTCGCCCAACGGCTGACCAACCAGGCCCAGCGATTCGGTGTC
Organism: Chloroflexota bacterium; assembly: GCA_026389845.1. Taxonomy (GTDB): domain Bacteria; phylum Chloroflexota; class Anaerolineae; order CG2-30-64-16; family CG2-30-64-16; genus JAPLHB01. Next base: position 9,113 of record JAPLHB010000094.1, on the reverse strand, counting down.
GAGATCCTTCAGGCCACCGCGGTCACCTCCATCCAGCGCGACGGCCGTTACCTCTGCATCAAGACTGCCAACGGGAGCGAATACGGCGCGCCCGCGGCACTGATCGCCACCGGCTCACGCTACCGCCGGCTGAACGTGCCGGGCGAGCGGGAACTGATCGGCTCGTGCATCCATTTCTGCGCTACCTGCGACGGACCGTTCTACAAAGGCAAGGACGTGCTGGTGGTCGGCGGCGGGAACAGCGGGTTCCAGGAGGGGCTGTTCATCAAACGCTATGCCAGGACCGTCACCATCGTTGAGTTCCTACCCGAGGTGAAGGCCAGCAAGCTGCTGCAGCAAAAGGTCGCCGAGCAAGCAAGCATGACCGTGGTCACCAACCACGCGATTCAGGCATTCCGCGGGGAGCGGGGCAAGCTGGTGGGGGTGGATGTGCTCGACCGCGCCACGGGAGAAGCGAAGGTCTGGCAGCCGGATGGCGTTTTCATCTTTGCCGGTCTCAACCCCAACAGTGACTTCCTGCCGGCCGAAATCCAGCGTGACCGGTGGGGGTTTGTGGTGACAAAAGAAACCCTGGAGACCACCCTGCCGGGCGTCTTCGCCGCGGGCGACGTGCGCGCCGGCAGCACCAAACAGGCCGCCTCAGCCGCCGGTGAAGGCGCAACGGCCGCGTTAATGATCCGTGAATACCTGCACGGGCAGTGATGCACAATCCGTTACCTGAGTACGCGTCATTCTGAGCGGGTCTACCCCCAACCTCTCGCGACGGCGTGCGTCCAGCGAAGAATCTCTATCCCATCACCAAAACCCTTCGCTGTATTCACGCCACAACGCAAGACCTGGGACCGATCCGCTCAGAGCTTGCCCTGAGTGTAACGAAGGGGCGACATGGTGCAGCCATGAACAACCGCATCTACTTCGGGGACAACCTACCGATCTTGCGTGACATGCCGGCGGAGTCGGTGGATTTGATCTACATTGATCCGCCGTTCAACACCGGCAAGGCCCAGACGCGGACGCAGATCAAAACCGCTGCGAACGAAACGGGTGATCGTACGGGCTTCGGCGGCCGGCGCTACGAGACGATCAAGGTCGGCACGAAGTCCTATGCCGATCTCTTCGATGATTACCTGGCATTTTTAGAACCAAGACTACGCGAAGGCCGCCGCGTCTTAATGCCACACGGTAGTCTATATTTTCACATTGACTACCGCGAGGTTCATTACTGCAAGATACTGCTGGACATCATCTTCGGCCGCGAGTGTTTTCTCAACGAGATTATCTGGGCTTACGATTACGGCGGCCGACCGAAGCATCGCTGGCCGGCCAAGCACGACAACATCTTGCTTTACGTCAAAGACCCGGCGCGCTACACCTTCAACACCGACGAGGTCGAGCGCATCCCCTACATGGCGCCGGGTCTGGTCGGTCCGGAGAAGGCCGCGCGGGGCAAGCTCCCGACCGACACCTGGTGGGCCACGATCGTGCCGACCAACGGCAAGGAGAAGACCGGCTATCCGACGCAGAAGCCGGTGAGCATCCTCCGGCGTATCGTCCAGGCGTCGTCCAGGCCGGGCGACCTGGTGCTTGACTTCTTCGCCGGCAGCGGGACCACCGGCGCGGTTTGCCTGGAATCGGGCCGCCATTTCATCCTGGTAGACGACAACCCGGAGGCCATCGCTGTCATGCAAAGGCGTTTTGCCGCCGCACCGGACATTGCATGGCTCAATTGCGAGTCTCTTGGCTACGCCAACAAACCAGCTTGAAACCTTGCATTGGTGCTTCGTGTAGTTTCGGATTAGAAACAAACAGGAGCTGACCATGAAAATCCTCATTGCCGCCGACATGGAAGGCATCACCGGCGTGGTGCATGCCGACCACACCAACCCCAGCCACGCCGAATACGGCCGCTTTCGCCGCCTGATGACCGCAGACGTGAACGCTGCGATCAAGGGCGCGTTCGACGGTGGCGCGGACGAAGTAATCGTCAGCGACGGGCACTGGGACAACCGCAACATCCTGATCGAGGAGTTGGACTCCCGCGCCCGGCTCAACTCCGGCAGCCCGCGACCCTTCTCGATGGTCGAGGGGATTGACTCCGGCGTAGACGGCGTGATCTTCGTCGGCTACCACGCCCGCGTGGGGACCGCCAACGCGATCCTGGATCACACCTGGTCAAGCGGACGAGTGGATGGCGTCTGGCTCAACAGCCAGGTCGTCGGCGAGATCGGGCTGAACGCGGCCGTCTGCGGCCACTTCGCCGCGCCGGTCATCGCCATCACCGGCGACCAGACCGCCTGTGCCGAGGCAACCGCGCTACTGGGCGCGGTGGAGACCGTCATCGTCAAGCGCTCCTCGGGTCGCAACTCGGCCGAGTGCCTGTCGCCGGAGGTCACGCAGGACAAGATCCGCAAAGGCGCCAAGCGCGCGGTCAAGCGGCTGGCTGCGGGTCAGGCCGCGGCCCCCTTTCGCCTCGAAGCGCCGATCACGGTCGCGGTTGAGTTCATCCGCTGCGAGCAGGCCGATGCCGCGGCCATCCTGCCCGTCGCACATCGCGCCGAGGGCAAGCGCGTGGAAGTCACCGCCGAGGATATGCCAGGCGCGTACCGCGCGTTTCGGGCGTTGGTGGGGTTGGCGAGCGCATAGGCAACCGTGCACATCATTGATCTTCTTCCCGACGACGACCCTCGCATCGGTCAATGTGCAGCCCTCCTGGTGGACGGCTTTCGCGACCACTGGCCGGCCGCCTGGCCGGACATGGGCGCCGCGCTGACGGAGGTGCGCGAGTGCCTGGCGCCGGGGCGGATCGCGCGCGTGGCGGTGGACGACGACGGCGCGACGCTCGGCTGGATCGGCGGGACACCCAACTACGGCGGCAACGTGTGGGAACTGCATCCGCTGGTCGTCCGGCCCGACCGCCAGGGGCAGGGCATTGGCCGGGCGCTGGTGGCCGACCTGGAGGCGCTGGTGGCCGGCCGGGGCGGGCTGACCCTCTGGCTCGGCAGCGACGACGAGGATGACATGACCTCGCTGGCCGGCGTTGACCTCTACGGGGACATCGTCGGTCACCTGGCGCGGCTCCGCAATCTGCGCCGCCATCCCTACGAGTTCTACCTCAAGTGTGGCTTCTCGGTCGCCGGCGTCGTGCCCGATGCGAACGGTCGGGGCAAGCCCGACATCCTGATGGCGAAACGGGTGTAATGGCTCGGTCGGAGACCGGCCATAGCGAAAGTCACGCAGCACGCAACACGCAGTACGGAACACGCCATGCGCTTCCTTTTTTCCACCGGTTCCCTCTACACCTACGGTATTGACCGCTGCTTCGAGCTGGCCAGGCAGGCAGGGTTCGACGGCATTGAGCTGATGACCGATCGTCGCTGGGACACCCGTCAGCCGGAGTATTTGCTGCACCTCATGGCGCGCCACGGACTGCCGATCGTCGCCGTGCACGTGCCGCTGGAGGGCGCCGCCGTCTCCGGTTGGCCCACCGACCGGGTGGGGCAGTCGCGCGCCGCCGTCGAGTTGGCCGAGGCGTTGGGGGCCGAGGTGGTGGTGCATCATCTGCCGCTGCGCGTGCGGATCGGCTGGCTGCGGGCCGGACCGCTGGCGATCCCTGTGCCGTGGCCGGGTCGCGACCCCTATCGAGAATGGATTGCTCGCGAGTACACCGCCTTCCAGCAGACGACGCGCGTGACGCTGTGCATCGAAAACCTGCCCGCGCTGCGTATCTTCGGCCGGCGCGTCAACCCGGGTCGTTGGAACACCCCGGCCGAAATCATCCGCTTTCCGCATTTGACGCTGGACACGACGCACTGCGGTACGTGGGGTCTCGATCCGGCCGTGGTCTACGGCCAGCTCAACGGGCAAATGCGGCACGTCCATCTCAGCAACTTCGACGGCAAGGAGCACCGCCGCCCGGAGGCAGGGCAACTGCGCCTCGACCGCCTGATCGCGCGGCTGGCCGCGGATGGTTATGCCGGCGCGGTGTCGCTGGAGACGTCGCCGGACGCGCTGAGCGCGGGCCGACCGGATGCGGAGATTGTGGCCCTATTGACGGGGAGTCTGGCGTATTGCCGGGCCGCGGAGCGATCCGGCAGGGATAGCTTCGCCCGCACAAGCCCGCCCGGGCGTCTGCCTGCGGCTTGATTGCGTGGAGGCAGGTACCAGCCCGGCCCTACTTGTCTCCCCCGCACCGGCCGGGTATACTGTGGCCGGTTCATTCGCTCTGGAGGTTCGCCATGCCGACTCGCTCACGCCGGGTACCGGAAGTTTTGCAAATCTACTTCCATCTCAGCGATTTGCCGATCCTGTCCGACACGATCCGCAAGCGCATGAGGGACGAGATCTTCCGCAGCGGCATCATCAGCCGCGAGCACTTCGATGAGGAGGTAAAGCAGAAGGCGATCGAGTCACAGGGGCGTGAGGGCCTTCTCAACCCCTACAGCGAGGAGCCGGCCGAACTCTGGGATCGCCGGTTGAGCAAGATTCGCGACAACCTGACCGATTCCTACTTCGCCCACAACCTACCCCTCTGGCGCTTCGAGGAGATCGTCAACGAGGTGCGCGTCCAGCGCAAGCTGCGGCCGGGGTTGTTGAGCTACAACCCGGCCGTCACCCACTGGGATGCATTGCTCCAGCAAGCCGAAGATTACCTGGCGCTGCCGCCCGAGGAGAGCGACCGCCACCAGCACCACCTACAGGAGATCAAAGTCGAGCTGATCCGCCGCGCCATCAGCGACCAGGTGGCCTTTGTGCGGGTGGCCAAGGAATATCTGACCATTGCCGATCTAAAATGGATCTATTCCCGCCGTATCGGCGAAGGCAAGATCGGCGGCAAGGCGGCCGGCATGTTGCTGGCCGGGAAGATCCTGCAGGCCCTGGCTACGAGCCACGTCCCCGGAGGCCCCCCGCTGCAGATCATCTTGCCCGAGTCCTATTTCGTCGCCACCGGTGTGTTCTACGAGTTCATGGCGACCAACAATATCCAGTACTACGTCAGCCAGAAATACAAAGACATAGACCGTATCGAGAACGAATATCCTGAGCTGCAACAGGCCTATCAGCGTGGCCGCTTCCCCGACTACGCCCTCGACCGGCTGCGCGATCTTCTGGATGAAGTCGGCCAGCAGCCGTTGATCGTCCGCTCGTCCAGTCTGCTGGAAGACAACTTCGAGACGTCGTTCGCCGGCAAATACGAGAGCGTCTTTTGCCCCAACCAGGGCGACCCGGCGAAGAACCTGGCCGACCTGACGCGGGCGATCGGCCGGGTCTATGCCAGCGTCGCCAACCCGGACGCCATCCTCTACCGCAAGCAGAAGAACCTGCTGGACTACGACGAGCGCATGGCTGTACTGATCCAGGTCGTCCAGGGCGTTCGGTATAGTGATTTCTTCTTTCCGGCGGCGGCGGGCATGGCCTACAGCCGCAACCCGTTCATCTGGAATCCGCAACTGCGCCGGGAGGAGGGCTTCATCCGCATGGTGACGGGCCTGGGCACGCGCGCGGTCGAGCGCGTGGGCGAAGACTACCCGCGCATGGTGGCCCTCAGCCACCCCAAGCTCCGCCCCGAGGCCGGCGCCCAGCAAATCAAATACTACTCCCAGTACTACATGGACGTGCTGAACCTGGCCGAGAACAAATTCGAGACCAAACGCGTCAGTGAAGTTCTGCGCGGTGACTATCCGGGGCTGCGTTACCTGGCTTCGCAAGACAAGGACGGCTACATCGACGTGATGGTCTTCAGCGATCCATCCCTCGATCCGAACACGTTGGTGATGACCTTCGACGGGCTGCTGACCCAGACCTCGTTCGTGCCGCAGATGAAGAGCGTGCTCAAGACGCTGGAGTTCGGCTACGGCCGGCCGGTAGACATCGAGTTCACCGTAACTCTGAGCGACGATCACCCGCGGCCGCGCGTCGAGCTCCACCTCCTCCAATGCCGACCCCAAAACGAGGCCGAGCAGGCGGAGGAGGTCAGCTTCCCCGTAGCGCTGTCCGAGGCCGACGTGGTCTTCGGCACGACCAAATTGGTGCCCACGGGCCGGGTGCGCAACATCACCCACGTCGTCTACGTGGATCCGGTCAAATACAGCCAGATCTCCGAACCGAGCCAAAAGCTGGAACTGGCCCGGCTGATCGGCCGGCTGAACGCCCGGCTGGCCGGGCAGACGTTCATTCTGATGGGGCCGGGTCGGTGGGGCAGCTCCAACCCCGACCTGGGACTGAAGATCGGCTACGCCGACTTCTACAACACCCGTATCCTGGTCGAAATCGGGCTGGCGCACGGCAGCAGCCGCCCCACTCTCTCCTACGGCACCCACTTCTTCCAGGATCTGGTCGAATCGCACATCTTTCCCCTGGCGATCTTCCCAGGTGAGCCTGGCAACCCATTCAACCAGGCGTTCTTTGACAAGGCGCTCAACGCCCTGCCGGCCCTCCTACCCGAAGATGCCCGCTACGCCGACTTCGTCAAGGTCATCCACGTCCCAGCCACCACCGGCGGTCGTGTGCTGGAAGCAGCGATGAGCGGGGGTGAGGGGAAGGCGGTGGCGTTTTTGACGAAAGCGACTGCATGAGGAGATAGACCATGGTCTCCATCCGTCTCTGGCGCGGGCTCATCACCTTGACAGTCGCCCTTTTTGCCGGCGCGGCCCTGGCTTTCGCCTTCGCCGAGGAGCCGCTGACCTTCCGCGACCCCGTCACCGGCCAACTCACCGACGAAGAGATCAGCACGATCCACGACGACCTGACCTACGTCCTGGCCCTGGCGGCCGGCTTCTCAGTGACGGACAGCGTGACGTTGCAGGTCTGGAATCAGTTGACCGACGCAGAGGCGCTCGGCCCCGGCGATGCGATCTCGTATACCAACGGCGGCGGCGCGGTCCCGCCCGCGCCCGACCCCGACGCGGTGTGCCGGGGCAAGATGCACACGACGGCCCTCTGGCCGCGGCCGGCCGATATGACGATCACGACCAGCGTGACCTCGCGCTTCGGGGTCTTTTCGCCGTTCTTCCACTTCCCGCACCAGAACGATCGCGACCTGGGCGCACTGCACGATTGGGGCTGGGGCCTGACGGACACGCTGATCGGCTACGAAGCCTACGCCTGGGGCAGCCCGGCCGATCTGACGGTGATGCGCGCATCGTGTCTCTACACCCGCACCGCGGTCATCACCGCACCGATGGCGGCCGGCTCGTTGGCCGCGTTCGCCACCTACCTGCACTCGCTGGCCGATTCCTACTCACACCTGGACTGCATCGCGGCGATGGATGGCCTGGGCAAGCCATGGGCCACTCACACCACGCCGCCCATTGACGCCAGTGTGCCCGCGTGCGACTATCACCCGCACACGCCCCAGGCCGACGACGTGCATGGCCGCGAATTCTACACCTACACCGATTCGCTGCGCACCGACGCGGCGATCCGCGCGGTCTACGGCGAGTTGGCCGCGCGCAGTTGGCAACGAGAAGGCCATTTCTTCCCGCTCGGCCTCGACACCCCGCTGGCTGGTCTGACCGGCAGCCCGACCGTAAGCGAGACACTCGCCGCGTTCGTGCACACTTGGGACTTCGACGGTGCCGCGAACCGCCGCGCCTACGCCGACGATCTCGCAGCCGCCATTCTGGCCCAGCGCCAACCCCTCCGCCGCGTCTTCCTGCCGGTAACGCTCAAGAGGGGACGGTGAAGAACTACGTGACCAACATCCTGTAAAAGATCGGCGGTCGCGACCGCCCCCAGGCCGCGCTCCGCGCCCGCGAGCTGGGCCTCGTTTAAACCGCCTTGAGAATCCCACACTTGACAGACCATGGACGTGCTGCTATTATGCTGCTAAGGAACTAAGAACTGGAGGCAAACGTGTTGGAAAGACGCATTACCATCCGGGTTTCCCCTGATCTGCACAGCGCGCTGAATCTAATGGCAGCCAGACGCTCCGTATCCCTCAATAGACTGACCGTAGAGGCGTTGGAAAGATTCGCCCACGCCCAGGTTGAGCCGCCTACGCGTCTGCCGTTGCGGGAGTTGAGCGCGCTATTGGCCCCCGCGGCTGAGGCTGAGGATTTGAGCGAGGAAGAGTTGTTGCACCATGCCCGGGAGGTACGCCGCCGCATCTGGCAAGAGCGTTACGAGAAGCTCGTTCGTTCCTATGCCCCCCAGTTAGAGCCAGCATGAGTGACCTGCTCAGCGTCTTCCCAGACACCGGCGTCTTGCTGGCAATGACCGTCTTCCCGCGCAATCGTGAGGGCGGGGTAACCCTGACCGGGGAGGTGCTTGAGTTGTATGGCGCACGCGCGTTCATGCTGGTCGTCGGCCAGGCGGTGGTGGACGAGCTGGATGAAGTGTTGGACGAACGATTCCCCGCCCATCGCGCCAGCGCCGCATTGCTCTTGAAACCCTTTGCGGGCAAGTTCGTCCGACGGCCCACGCCCACAGAGATCGCTTCCGCACTCCCCGCCTGCTGTGATCCGGGCGATGCGCCGATCTTTGCCTCGGCTGCCATTGCCAGGCCGAACATTGTATTGGCGAACGACTTCGAGGCATTTCATACTCCGGCTGCCAAAGCCTTTTGGCGGCAACACAACATCGCGGTCGAGAGCCTGTACGGCCTGCTCTGCATCTTCGGCCGGCGAAAGCGGAAACAAAACGCCTGAAAAAGATCGTCAATACCGCGGCGAACTTGCTTTCCCCCTTCTTGCCCACCTGTGGTAAAATTCCACCCAACGAAAACCGTAACGCGTAAAATGCAAGCCGCTTCTTTAAGAGTAAGCGTTTTACGTTTTGCGCATCACGCATCACCGGAGGTGTCCCATGAGCCGCAAAATCCTCGTCTGTGTCGCCTGGCCTTATTGCAACGGCGACATGCACATCGGTCACATCGCAGGCGCGTATCTGCCGAGCGATATCTTCGCTCGCTACCAGCGCATGTGCGGGAACGAGGTGCTGATGGTTTCCGGATCGGACACGCACGGCACACCCACCACCGTCCGCGCCGACGAAGAGGGGATCACCCCGCGCGCGGTCGTGGATCGCTATCACCCGCGCAACACCGAGACGCTGCGCCGGCTGGGCATCAGCTTCGATCTGTTCACCGAGACCGACACCGAGAACCATTGGGCGGT
>JAPLHB010000053.1 GCA_026389845.1 Chloroflexota bacterium | reverse complement strand
AGGTTTGCGCCGTTTCCTGGGCCGCCACGATGGCCTCTTGGGCGCGTTGGGTGTATTTGTCGAGTCGCATGGTGACCTCCGAGTCTCGAAGCTGGAAGCTGGAAGCTGGAACACGGTACGGCCAGCTTCCAGTATCCAGCCTCAGTAGATCGCGATTTGACAGCAGAGCAGGCTCCCACGCCTGCGGGCCGGCGGCATGGGAGCCGCCTCTGCAAGGAAACTGCGATCTACTGAGCCTCCACTTTTCAGCATCCAGTATCCAGCATCCGTGTTAGAACAACGTTCGCGGGGTGTTAGCGAAGTGTGAGAGGTTCACGAAGCGGCAAGCAGCGCCTGAAGGCAATGGCGCAAAATTCGCTACCCGTTGCCTGTCATTCTGAGCGGGTCTGCCCCTGAACTCTCGTTACGGCGTGACGCCAGCGAAGAATCTCCTCTCGCGACGAGACCCTTCGCTAGATTCTCGCCGCAACGCAGTTCACGGGGCTAACCCGCTCAGAGCCTGCCCTGAGTGCAACGAAGGGGTGACAAAGCGAGTTTTGCGGTACTGCGCCTGAAGGAACTCGCCGGGGAGCATCACCTGAAACGGCAGACCGGCGCCGCGGACCGCCTCATTGGCCAGGTGCTTGCGGTCGAGCGTGATCAGGTATTGCGTCCTGTCGTGGAGGGCCGCCGCGATGACGTGAGCATCTTTGGCCGTGACAAGCCGATCGTACTGCGCCTCTTGCCCAGGCGTCGCAGGCGGCACGATCTCGGGCGCGGTGGCCGCCAGGAGGCGGTAGAAGCGCACCAACGCCTCCGCTGGGAATTTATCGCGGATGTTGGTCTGCGCTTCAAGCAGGACGCGCTGCGAGCAGAACGCGACGTAACGCATGCCGCGGCAAACGTCCAGGACCAACGACGAGCCGCCCGTGGGCGAGCCGGTCGCGGCGATCCAGACCGATGCGTCAATGAAGACTCTGGTACGAGCCTCCGCCGACATCAGAGCGCATCCGCTGCCAGAAGTCGCCTGACTGCGGCGGCCGTCTCGGCGTCAATCTTATCGTCCTCCAGAAATTACTCGACTTCCGCCTCGGTGTACTGGCGCAGCCTGGCATCAGCCGTGCGCACCGGCTGGATCTCGATCTTTTCACCGACCAGGGTCATCTGCAACAGATCGCCTTCGACCAGGCCGAGCTTGCGGCGAAAGTCGGTGGGTAAGGTGATCTGCCCGCGCGAGGGAAGTTGCACCACCCGAGTCAATGTCACTTCTTGCATAGTTATCTCCAAGTCTCAGTAGATCATGATTTGATAGCAGAGCAGGCTCCCACGCCTGCGGCCCGGCGGCATGGGAGCCGCCTCTGCAAGAGAACTGTGATCTACTGAGTCTCATATTTCTGGATTATCCAAACATCAAGCTACCACGCGACCGGGGGGATGTCAAGCAATCTGCAATCTGCAATCTGCAATCCGCAATCTGCAATCTGCAATCTGCAATCTGCAATCCGCAATCTGCAATCCGCAATCTGCAATCTGCAATCTGCAATCCGCAATCCGCAATCTGCAATCTGCAATCCGCAATCCGCAATCCGCAATCTGCAATCTGCAATCCGCAATCAGTCGCCCTTGCGGTGCACGTCGCCGCCGACCGAGCCGGTGATGACGATGTTGCCGTCGCCGACGAATGCGACGCCAGGGCCGGTGTTGAGCGCGCTGCCGCGAGCGGCCACCGGGCCGCCGGCGCGAATCTGATCGCCGCGGATGCGCGGTCCGCTGCGCCACGCGCCGGGCGCCGGCTCGATCTCGGGCGGCCGGGCGAACGGTACCCCCTTGGGCTGGGCCGCGCCGGCCGCGTAGTAGGCCACGGTGAAGTTGTCGGCCTGCTCGAAGTGGAGGATCGGGTGCTGGCGGGCGCCGGTGCGCTGGGGCACCATCTCGCGGGCGTGAAGCGCCAGGTCGGCGACGCGGACGGTGCCATCCTGGCGGGCCGCGCCGCTGCCGCAGAGCGCCTCGGCCAACGCCAGGGTGAACGCGCTGAGGGGGTCGCCGGCGAAGGACAGCTCATCGGCCCGCGACGAGGCGATCAGGACGCGACCGCGACCCTGTTGCAGCAGCGCCAGCGCCTCCTGGGGCAGCGGCGCCTTGGTGAACGCCAGGCCTGGGGCCCTGGCCTCGCCGATGCCGCCGGCATGACAACAGTCCAACAGGATGAGCAGCCGGCCGGCGGGGATGGCGGCCAGCCGGCCGGCCAGCTCCTGGCCGCTGATGGCTGTCTCAGCCAGCCGCGCCAGGTCGTAGCCGTGCGGCAGCAGAAAATACGCATCGCTGCTGGAGGACGCGACCCGATAACCGTGGCCGGAGAAGTAGACCAGGGCGGTGGAACGGGGGGCCGCAGCACGGGCCAGACGCTCCAGGCCGGCCAGGATCGCCGGCCGGCCGGCCGCCGCGGCGGTGAGCACGGCGACCTGCTCCGGCGGGTAGGCGCAGCGGCCCGGATCGGTCAGCAGCGCCGCCAACTGCTCCGCGTCGGCCGCGGTGCCCGGCATTTCCCCGCCGACGCCGATGAGAAGCGCATGGCCGTGGGTGAAAAGGGTCATGAGGGGGTCTCCTTTTTTGCCCCGCGTTTAATCGCCGCGGATGTAAAAGGTCTCCGAGTGGCCAGAGTCCAGACGTCCAGAGTACCAGGGACCAGAGTATTCAGACGCCAGAGTCATGAATGATGGGAGACGCAACTACCCGAAAACCGAAATCCCTGTAGCGGGCGCCCGGATCGTACCCGTCGCGGGAGGCGCAGCGCACGTACCTCGCAAGATAGCCGAAGGCGCCCCCGCGCAACACGCGCGCCGAATCTCCCTCCGGGTCTTCATCAGGTTGAGTCTGATAGTTGTCCCGCCAATTGGTCCGGCACCACTCCAGCACGTTGCCGCTCATGTCCAGCGCGCCACAGGGACTTATCCCTTTCGCGAAGATGCCCACCGCGGTTGTCGTACCGATGCCCGTGTCGGCGTAGTTCGCATGATTCGGTGTCAGCTCGCCAGCCCAAGGATACCTGCGACCGTCTGTGCCTCGCGCGGCCCGCTCCCACTGCGCTTCGGTCGGCAGGGATACGACTAGGCTTAGCTTCTCGCTCAGCCAGTTGCAGAACGCGTGCGCCGCATACCAGGAGACCATCACCACAGGGTGGTTGGGCAGGTCGAAAACGCCACCCTGCTTGTCCGGCGCGACACTCTCACCCTTCCATTCCCAGCCGGCCTGCGTCCAGCAAGCCCGCCATTTGGCGGTATACCCGCCGTCCTGCACGAACGCGTCGAACTGCGCATTGGTGATCGGATATTTGCTGATACGGTAGGGGTCTCGTATTTGCTCCGTGTGCTGCGGCGACTCGTCATCCCACGCCATATCATCGGTCTGCTTCGTGTTGCCCATGATGAACTCGCCTGCCGACACGTCGTAGTCGCACCAGGCGATATCGGGCAGGCCGTCCGACCGCAGTCCCACACCTGACCGCGGATCGCCCAATTGGCCCAACAAACGGCCGGCATCCGCACGCTCGGACGGACGCAGCTTGCTGGTCAACAGCGTCACCAGGTGGGACAACAGCCGATCAAGGTAAACGGCGCCGCCATCGGGGCTGTCGGTATCCAGGACGATGGTCTCGCGCCCTGCTACAGCAGCCAGCGCTCCTGACCACAAGCCCGCCCGCTGGGCTTTTTCGCCGGTCAGGGTTCCAGCCGGACAAAGGCGATAGGCCAGATCGAGCAAACTGTACTGCCCGCGCCGGTTGTAGTAGAGTTCCTCGGCCCCCAGCAGCGCGGCCAACCGCCAATCGGCCTGATCGGCGTGGCTGAAGTACGCGCGTGCCATTGCTGAAGCGTCACGCCCGCCTACCAGATAGCAGCCGGCCAGATACTCCTGGAAGGTGCGATGCGGGAAAGCGTACGTTGTGGGCCGGCCCAGGTCACCGCCGCGTCCCACCAGCAAGCCGGCGCGCTGGTCCACGTAGTCCAGAAACTCATCAGCAAGCCCTGCGCTGGCCAGGTAGGCTGGTTCTTCGAGCAATTCCAAGGCGCGACCTCGCGTGAGCTCGGCGGCCTCGCCCTGGCGCAAGCCGCGAGTGTGCGCATCGTAGGCCAGGCGCTCCAACGTTGCACGTAAGCGCAGGTCGTCCTTCAGGAATTCCGCCAGTGCGGGAGAAGGGGCCATCGCTTGCTCGCCGGTCTTGCGCTTCTGCCAGCGGCGCAGCAGCACGTCCACAGCCAGGTCGTAGAGCCGCACGCGTTCGCGCGGCAGTCCGATCTCCTTTTGGTGGATGATGGCCATGGTGGTCAGCATCATCGGGTTGGTTGCCAACTCACGCAGATCGGGCGCAAGCGCCGCGCTGATCAGGTCGGCTGTGCGGTTTTGCGCCTGGCCGGCGTCCAAGCGCCCCAAATGCTTCTGGGCGTTGTACCACGCCTGCACGAAGCGCTTGATCCGCTCGTCATCGAACGGCGCCAGGGTGTGCTCCCGGAAACCGGTCAAGACAGCATCGCCCACATAGGAACGCACGCGACAGGTGACGATCAGCCGTTGGGGCGCATATTGCCCGATCACCGCGGCCACAGTCAGACGCACCAGCTTGCGCAACGCCTGGGGCACCTCGTCCAGGCCATCCAGTACCAGCAAGCAGCGGCCATCGGTTAGAGCATCCCGTAGCGACCCGGCACAGTCGGCAGCTTCCAGGCGTGCCAGGTCTTCCAACACTTGATCCCGCAAGATAGCCGCCAGCATCATCTGTGCGCGGTCAGCCGGCAGGTTTTTCAGGTCCAAAATATTCAGTCGGGGCACCAGGTCACGCAGGGTCACCAGGATCGGGAGCAACTCCGGGGCTACGCCCGGCGGCGGCTCAGTCCCCTCCAGATGGGCCCCGGCCAACCGAGCCAGTACCATGCGGGCGAAAGTGCTCTTCCCGGCGCCGGGAGCGCCGAGCAGCACCAGCCGTGGCGCTTGCGCGGTTGCCTCAAGGGCCGCCACAGGCCGAGAATCTTCACCACGCTCGGTAGGCAGCGCTGAGGCACGCTCTTTGCGGTGTTGCTTTTCCTCGTCGCTCAACGGCACGCGGGTGGTCGTGTCCAGGTCAATGTACACCTGATCGAGGGTCAGATCTTGGTCGCTGGTCTCATCACCCCCCAGCGTGGCCAGTGGCAACGCCTGGCACTGGCGTCGCAGGTGCTCCAAGTAGCACCGGCGGGCGTGCGCCTCGGCTTGGCGGGCCGCTTCCGCCCCAGCATCGGGCTGCACGATTATAGTATCGCCGTGATGGACTTCGACGTTACCTATCACCTTGCCGGTGATAACGGTATTGTAATTGCCAGCGAAATCGACATCACCCTGCGCTGGCTGAGCGCCATGGCCGGGTGGCTCCTGAGCGCGCGGTGCCGGGTGTTCCAACGCCTTGACGACCCGCCGCAGCAAGCGCACCTGTTCAGACGTGTTCTCCACGATACCACGCAGCAACCCGATTTCCAACTGGCCTTGCAGCTCAGGCTGTCTGCTGGCGGCGTCGTAGAATGCCTGCACCAGCCGGCCGATGACCTGCTCGAAGGTGACGTCTTCGCCCAGCAAGTCCGGCTCGAAGCCCAGCGCCTCGAACTCCCCAGCCAGTAACGTCAGGTCAAGCTCGGCGTCCGGCCGCGGGTCAACCACCAGCGAGAGCTCGCCGACGACCGCATCCCGCGCCAGCCATTGGCCCAAGATGCCGAGATAGTGCGTCAGGGTGTCGGGATCGCTGGTCAACCCTTCGGCTGTCACGTACAGCGCCTCGGCCATGGCCGCATTCAAAGCGGCCTGCTGCGGCCCAGGCCGAAAGCGTTTCTTGACCTGGTAGCCGGCCGCGTCGATCAGACGACCGGTCACGTCCGCGGCCATGCCACCCAGGAAGTCGCCGGCTGCACCGAGCAAGATGGCTTTGAGGGGTTCGGGAAGGGTGTTGAGCCAGGTTAGATCCATGCTATACCTCGTTTGCCAGACCCTTTGGGTTTCGCAAACCCAAAGGGTCTACTCATGCATTTGGCCCGCCCAAACCGGGGGTAAGGCCGGCAGGGGCGGGCCGGTTGTTATTCGCCCGGCGCCCCCCGGAGACCTTTGAGGTTTCGGAAACCTCGAAGGTCTGGGAGGACGCGCGGCCAGGACACGGACCGAGCCATCATTCATCGCCTCGGCCGGGCAGCCCACACCGCCCGGCATTTCTGGCAGCCGTGCAGACAATACTTCATGCCTGCCGGCCTGGGGAATGACGTGAGACGCAACTACCCGAAAACCGATATTCCTGTTGCGGTTGTTCGGATTGTTCCTGTTGCGGTAGGCGCAGCGCACGTTCCTCGCATTATTGTTGAAGGCGCCCCCGCGCAACACGCGCGCCGGCGGTCCGGCCCTACAACGAAGCGGCCTACGCCGCAGGTTGTCTGAGTACTCGCTGCCAGCCGCCCAGCAGCCGGCCGATTTCGGTGACCATCGCGGCCGCGTGCTGGTACTGGCCCGGCTTGAGCCACTCCCACTTCAGCGTCAGCCGCAGGTAGATGCGCACCTTGTCCAGTTCCGCATCCGCCTCTTTCAGCTTCGCCAGCCGTACCGGCGGCAGGCTGATGTTGGCCTCCAGGGTCAGCTCCTGAAAGTCGAACGCCGCATTCAGCAGGCGCTGCGTCGCCAGGAAGCGTTGCCCGCGCGGGAAGTTGTTGGTCACCGTGATCAGCCAGGTGACGAAGTCGAACGTCTTGGTGAACAACGGTGTCGGATCGTTCATGTGGTGGCCTTTGGCATGGCGGGACGGATGGGAGTGCGCCCCAGGATGCCCTTGCGCAGCCCGATCGTGTTGGCGTAGCGCACGTGGTTGATCCAGCCCCGGACGGAGGCGTGGACCTGGTCCAGTGCGATCTCGCCCGCGGCGCTGCGCATGGCCAGTACTCGCAGCCGGCGGACGAAGGCGAGCCCCTTGCGGCGCTTCAGCCGGCGGTGCTCGGGGAAAACCAGGAAGCCCAGGAACGAGATGCCTTCGGTCACCGGTTGGACTTGCGTGCTCTCTTCATGGAGGGTCAGACGCAAACGAGCCAGCCGGCCGATGATGGCTGCCTTCCAATCCCAGAGCTGCGCCTTGTCGTCGGCAAAGAGCAGAAAGTCGTCCACGTAGCGCAGGTAGGCGGGACAGCGCAGCTCCTTGCCGACGAAGTGATCGAATGCGTTCAGATAGCAGTTGGCCCAGAACTGGCTGGTCAGGTTGCCGATAGGCAGGCCTCGCGGCCGGGTCGCGGCGAACAGATCATCGCCGGGAAAGTATATCATGTCGTATTCCTCGCTCAAAACGCCCGTACCGCTCGCCAGGATTTGCCCGATGAGCCATAGAATATCCGGGTCGCGCACCTTGCGACGGAGGATGCCGCCCAAGATCTCCAGATCAATGCTCGGAAAGAATTGCCGCACGTCGCAGGGCAGCACGTAACGGTACTGGCGGGCGAACGCCTGGCAGCGATCCAGCGCCCGGTGTGTGCCCTTGCCGATCCGGTTGGCATAGCTGTCGGCGATGAAGCTGCGCTCGAACGCCGACTCGATCACGTTGCAGAGCGCATGATGCGCCACCCGATCTCGAAAGGGCGCGGCAGAAATCAGGCGCTTCTTCGGCTCGTGGATGTGGAAGCTCGCATAGGGGCCGGGACGATAGGTCTGGGCGGCCAGTTCTTCCTGCAGCGTCACCAGGTTGTCCTCCAGGTGATACTCGAAGCGCGCGGCCGCGACCCGCCCCCGTTTACCGCGCGCGGCTTTGCGCCAGGCCAGGTAGAGGTTGTCCCAGTCGTGTACCTGCGCGTAGGTCAGCGCTTCCAATGGCTTCTCTCTCTTCACGTGCCTGGCACTTGCGAAGTGCCAGGCACGTGAAATACCCACTTTTTTGCCCCGCGTTTAATCACCGCAGATGAAAAAGGTCTCCGAGGGGCCAGAGTTCAGATTTCCAGAGTACCAGAGTCCAGAGTATTCAGACGCCAGAGTCATGAATGATGGGAGACGCAACTACCCGAAAACCGATAAACCAGCCGCGGCCGCGCGGAACGTACCTGTAGCGGTAGGCGCAGCGCACGCTCCTCGCAAGATCGAAGAAGGCGCCCCCGCGCAACACGCGCGTGTCCGTGCCGTCCAGCCCATCATCCGGCTTGCCCTTGTAGCTCCCCCGCCATTTGGTTCGGCACCACTCCCAGACGTTCCCGCTCATGTCCAGCACGCCGGCCTCCAGGGTGACGCCCTTTGGGAAGATGCCCACCGCGGTCGTCGCGCCAATGCCCGTGTCGGCGTAGTTCGCATGGTCGGATGTCAACTCGCCAGCCCAAGGATACCGGCGGCCATCTGTGCCTCGCGCGGCCCGCTCCCATTGCGCTTCAGTCGGCAGGGATACCTGCAGTTCCAGTTTGTCGCCGAGCCAGAGGCAGAAGGCCACGGCTTCAAACCAGCTTACCTCCACGACAGGATGACTCGCCAGATGCGGCGCAAATCGAAGGTTCTCCGGCCCATCGAACCAACCCTCCCGCCAGTCATCTTCCACGTAGTGATATGCTCGGACTTGGCCAGCACGCCAGAAGCCCGCCCGCTCGGCGTGCTGCCAGTACTGACGCTGCTGGTAGCCCCCATCAACGGCGAACGCTGCGAACTGTGCGTTGGTGATTGGGTACTTGGAGATGCGGTAGGCCTTCCGCAAGGGTTCCCGGTGCTGCGGCGCCTCACTATCATACGCCATGTCATCGGTTTCCTTGGTATTGCCCATGATGAACTCGCCCGCCGACACGTCGCACCAGGCAATGTCGGGTAATCCATCCGGCCGCAGCCTCACACCAGGCCGCGGGTCGCCCAGCCGGCCCAGGGTATCGCCGGCGCGGGCGCGCTCCACGGGGTCCAGCCGCCCCTGGATCAGCAGCTCGGCCAGCCGGCCAGCCACGCGGGTCGTCAGGTCTTGCCCGAGCTGGCTGTCGCCGGCCCGCTCCGGCCCTACTTCCAGCAACACGTCGCCGGCCAGCCAGGCCTTGCGCCAGGCCAGAGGCGTGTCATGCGACCGCTCCGGGCACAGCTCGCCCACCAGCGCCAGCGGCTTGTCCAGGTCGCCGGCCCCATAGACCAGCTTGCCGGCGGCCAGCAGGATCACCTCACGCCAGTGCGCGCCCTCGGCCACCAGCCCCGCGGCCCGGCGGGCAAAGTCGGCCTGCGCAGCCAGATGCGCGCCGGCCAGGTACTCCTGGAAGGTGCGGTGCGGGAAGCTGAACACCTCGGGCTGGCGCTCCACCAGCAGCCCGGCGCGCAGCTTCATCGCCTCCACCACCTGCTGCGCCCAGCCCAGGTCGCCGCAGCACAGCCCGCCCAACTCCCTGAGGAGCCGCAGCTCGCCGATGTCGGCCACTGCGTCGGCGGCGCAGCCGGCGCCGCCCTGGCTGTGCGCCTCGAAGGCCAGCTTCCACAGGACGCGCTTGAGATCCACGTCGCCCCGGTTGGCCTGCAGGAGAAGCTGGCGCAATCGCGGCGTCTCGTCACTGCGCCCGCCGGCCTTGATCTGCTCCCAGCGCCAGAGCAAGATTTCGACCGTCTCCTCGTAGAGCAGCGCGCGGGCGTCGGGCAGCCGGCCCTTGTGCGTATGCACCAGCGCCATGACGGTCAGCAGCAGCGGGTTGGGGGCCAGCCGCCACAGGTCCGGCCGGCGCAGGGCCGCGGCCAACGCTTTCGTCAGCCCCGCCACGTCGCCGGACGACACGACACCCTGCTCGGCCAGCTCAGCGTACCAGGCGGCCACGAAGCGGTCAATCTTGGCCTCGTCGAACGGCGCCAGCTCGAAAGTGGGGTAGCCCGGCATCTGCCAATCGGCCGCGCGGTAGGAGAGGGTGCGGCAGGTGACCAGGCAGCGGCAGCGGCGATAACGATCGGCGAACGCGGCCACCGCATCACGCACCAGGCGCACCGGGCCGCGGCCGGCGATCTCGTCCAGCCCGTCGAACAGCAGGAACGCCTGTCCCGCCTCCAGCGCCTGGGCCAGCGGATCGGTCACGAAAGCCAGGTTTTGCGCCCGCAGCCGTTCGCCCAGGAACTCCCACACCAGGCTCGGCTCGGCCTCGATCCCAACCTTAACCTTAACCTTTGCCTCAGCCTGGGCCTCCACCTGCACCGCCAGCCAGCGCGCGAAATCGCGCAGCACCACGGTCACCGGCAGCGCGGCGGCGTCCGGCCAGCCCGACAGGTGGTCCAGCCAGCCAGCCTGTGGCTCCAATGCGTGTGCGGCCAGGCAGTGGGCCAGGTGTCCCAGGAAGGTAGACTTGCCCGAGCCTGGATCGCCCAGCAAAACCAGGCGCCGGTTGGTCGCGGCCGCCTCCAGCGCGGGCAGCGGTCGCGTTTTCTCGCCCTCGCGCAGCGGCTCGCCGCGCTCGCGCGATGGGCGCCCCCGCTCCGGCTTCTCCTCGACAAGCGCCTGGGTCTTGGTGTCCAGTGCGATGTAGACGCGCGCCAGGTCGAGTGACTTCTGTCCGGCCGACGGGTCGCCCGCGCCCACGTCCACCCCGCGCAGGGGCAGGTAGCGGCTGCCGGCCACCAGCACGTGGCGGTAGATGCGCAGCGCCTCGGCCGGATCGGTCGTCGGCGGCCCGCTGTAGACGTTGCCGTAGACGACTTTGACGTCGCCGCCGACTGAGCCGGGGATAACAACGTCCTGATTCCCGGCGAACGCGGTCCCGGGGCCGGTGTTCTGGACGGCAGCCTGGCGTTTCCTCAGCTCGGCCAGCTCGCGCTCCATAGCGGCGATCCTGGCCTGCAGGTCGGCATCGCGAGGGTTCTCGTGCATAAGTTTACTCCTGCCGAACGCAATACCCAATACCCAAAACCTACTCCCCGCGCAACCCTTCCAGCGTATCCTGATCAAACGGATCGCGCCCCGCGCGGAGCGCGACGATCCAGGCTTCACGCTTGGGCGCGTACTGAGCATACAGGCGGCTGTCCTGCTGGCGTAAGGCGCTCAAATAAGCCTCTAGGTCGGCAATCGCATCAGAATAGCGACCCAGCTCGGCGTAGACGATGCCGCGGCTGTCGCGGCCGGGACCGGTCGGGTCGAGCGCGACGGCTCGCTCGCAATAGGGCAGCGCCGTCTCGGGCCGGCGGTCGAGCGCGTAGGCCCAGCAGAGGGCGTTGTAGGCCCCGCTATGGTCTGGCTGCAACGCCAGCACGCGCTCGAAGTCGGCCTGCCATTTCTCCGGCTCATTCAGCCGCGTGTAGGCCAGGCCGCGGTTGAAGTAGGCTTCCGGCGCATCGGGCTTCAGCGCAAGGGCTTGGCTGAAATCGTCCACGGCCCGCGCCAGGTTCTCCGCCCCGCCGATCTGGAAGTAGGCCGCGCCCCGGTTGACGTAAGCCACGGCGGTGTCGGGCAGGGCCGTGAGGTACGCGGTCAGATCCGCGATGGCCCGCTCGGCGTCGCCCGGCTGCCCGCGGCGCAGGTAGGCGAGGCCGCGGTTGTTGAGCAGCGACACGGTCTGCGGCGCGAGCGCTACCCCCTGTGAGTAGAGGTCAATGGCCCGATCCAGGTCGGCCGGCGCCCCGACGTGGTAGACGTAGCCCAGAGTCGCGTAGAGGGTGGCCTGGGCCGCCGGGTCCGCCGGGGGACGCGCCAGCGCCTGGGTCAACGTCGCCCGCGCCCGGCTGGCGTCGCCGCGTTCGATGTACAGTTGCCCCACGGTCAACAAGGCCAGATAGCGCACCTCCTCGGGCAATGCGCTGTTGATCGTCGCGGAAAGCTCGGCCGGCGACGCGGTGAGCACTTCCACGCGACGCTCATCCAGCCCTGCGCCGGCCGCGGTGAAGTGCGCCAGCGCCCGGCCGCTGTCGTACTCGCCCCAGATGACCAGGCCGGCTCGCGACCGCCCGGCAACCGCCCGCGCGGCCGCCTCGTCGCCGACGGGATCGGGCCAGGCTGCCACCCGCGTCTCCGCCAGCCGCGCGGCGTCCACCTCGCGCTTGAGCGCCTCCACCACTCGCCCGGCCACGTTGTAGCTCTGCTGCCCGCCTGCGTAGTTGACGAACTGCCCCACGACGATCAGCGTCTCACCCTGGGCCGCGCTGGGGTAACGGTCGTTGCGCCCGCGGAAGAACGCCAGATAGAGGATGGCGGCGAGCGCGATAAGCAGCACGGCCACAGCCAGCCAGATGATCGAACCTATCCCCCCGACCCCCTTCCCTGGCGGGGAAGGGGGAGGCAGGCTCCCAACCCCTCGCAGGGGAGGGGTTGGGGGAGGGGTTTCCTCCGGCGGAAACCCGGCCGCGATCAACAGCTCGTCCCGTTCCTGGGGCGTCAGCCGCAGCCTGGCCGCGCAGCGCAGGACGTCCTCCACGTCCCGCGGCCGCGCCACCAGCCCCTCCTTCCAGCGGAAGACCGTCTGACGGCGCACGCCAAGCGTCCGGGCCAGCTCGGCGTCGCTGATGCCGGTCCGGGTGGTGTATTCCTTGAGAAGCTCGGCAAAGGTACGCATGGACGGATTCTTCGCTGGATGCTCGCCGGCGCGAGAAATTAGGGGCAGACCCGCTCAGAATGACAGCTGCCTAAAGGCGCATTTTGTGACCGTGCCGAGTATATCAGGCGCCAGGCGCCTTGTTGCACGGAAATACACGCGAATGTAACACTTCTGGCCCTTGAAATGTACGCAGCCTGGGCTATCTTGAAGGCGCAAATGGCAAGCAAGCCAAGTCTAACCCAAATCGCCCATCGCGGCAAGTCCAACGAGGAGGATTCCACCATGAAACCCGTGAAGCTGTTCGCCTGTCTCGTCCTGTTCGCCGGCCTGTTGATCGCGCTCAGCGGATGCGCGGCGCCCGTGGATACGTCGAAGGCCCGCAGTCGCGCCGTGATCCAATCGGGCGGCATCGTCTCGACCGAGGAGCTGCGCGTGGCCGAGTACCTCAACTACTACGAGCAGTCGTTCCCCGAACCCGTGGGCACGGCCCTGGGCCTTGACCTGCGCCTGGGCAACCCTCAACTCCCTGCCAGCGGCGGCGAGGCGTGGCTGCAGATCGGCGTGCAGGCGCAGAAGGCCGCCCCAGCCGAGATCGCGCCGCTCAACCTGGCGCTGGTGATTGACCGCAGCGGCTCGATGGACTCACCGGAGAAGATGCCCTACGTCAAGCAGTCGTTGCGCGTGTTCCTGGGCAGCCTGGCAGCCAACGACATCGTCTCCATCATCGCCTACAGCGACTCGGCCGATCTGATTGCCTCGGCGCGGGAGGTGGGCGATGGCCGCTGGATCCAGTCGGCCATTGACCGGTTACAGCCGGGCGGCAGCACCAACCTGCAAGCCGGCCTGATGCTCGGCTTCCGCGAGGTCGAGCGCCGCTTCGATGCTCGCCGCAACAACCGCGTGATCCTGCTCACCGACGGCATCGCCAACGTGGGCGTCACCGATCCCGACCGGATCGCGGCCGACGCCAAGACCTACAACGAGCGGGGCATCTACCTGTCGGCCATCGGGCTGGGACGCGAGTTCAACGACGCGCTGTTGATCCGGCTGGCAAACCAGGGCCAGGGCGCGTACCACTTCATTGACTCGGCGCAGGAGATGGACAAGGTGTTCCGCCGCGACGCCATCGGGCTGATGGAGAAAGCCGCGCGCGGCGTCTCGGTGACGATCCGCCCGGCCGAGGGGGTGCGCCTGGTCAGCCTGACCGGCTACGAGGGCCAGCCGCCCGCGGGGCCGGTGGAGGTGAAGCTGCGGGACCTGGGCACGGGCGATAGCCAGGTGTTGCTGGCCCGCCTGGATGTGGGACCTGGTTTCACCGGACAGCGCACGCTGGCGACGGTCGAGCTGCGCTACAGCGACCTCCTCAGCCAGCGGGCAGAGACGATGACGCTGCCGGTCTACGCCGACGCCGGGTCGTTGGACGCGTATGATCCGCTGTGGGACGTGGAAGTGCTGCGCAACGCCACCATCCAGCGCACGGCCGAAGGGCTGAAGGAGATTGACCGGCTCTACCGGGCGGCGCGCTATCAGGCGGCCTACGACCTGGCCCGGCAGTTGGAAGGCGATCTACGCCGCGTCGCGGCCCTGGCGCACGAAGATCAGATGCTCAAAGATGCCGAGTTGATGCGCCAGTACCAGGGCACGCTCTCCCGTTGGATCGAAACACAGACCGGCCGCGCCACGCCGACCCCTGAGTCGCAGCCCACGCGTTTCTACCGCGGCCAGCCGACAGTGCCGGTGATTGAGGTAAAGTAGCGGATAGCAGCGGATAAGCGGATGTCGCTTTCGTAGTAACGACTTCAGTCGTTCGGCGGCACTGGACGACTGAAGTCGTTACGTCACTCCACCTTCGCCGCGTACCCCAACTCTTCCAGCGCTTTCAGCAGCTTCGCCAGATTCGCCTCGCGGACCACGACCGCCTGGGCGGAGAGCAGGTCGCCCAACAGCGGCGCGATCACCGCATCGGCGCGGAGGGCCGCGAGGATGCCGGCATCCTCCACGCGCAGCACGGCCCCGCGGGTGACGCGCACCGCGCCGCCATGCTGATCGAAACGCGTCAACGCAGCCTCGACGCGCGGGGGCACGCGGCCGTAGGTGGCGCGGCGGAGGAAGGCCAAGATCGCTTCGGCCTTGACGCCCGCTGCGCGGGCGCGCGCCAGGCTGCCGCGCGTGATGCGGTGACGGGTGGGGCCGGACATATCCGGAAGACCTCCGTCTGCGAGGCTTTCGATCTCTTTGGGCTGGGCCGGCTCGGTGAAACGGAGCAGCCGGAAGCGGTCGCGCAGCGGCAATAGCAGCGGCGCGGTCACGGTGAAATCGTCGGCCAGGACCAGAGACGCGGGGCGGGGCAGCTCCGCCGGCATCCGGCCGGCCAGCCACGCCGCGCCCGCGGGGGTCAGGCGAAACAGAATTGCGGATTTCGGATTTGAGATTGCGGATGCGAAATCTGCAATCTGCAATCCGCAATCTGCAATCCCTAATTCCACCGCGCCGAGCCAGAAGAGCGGCCCGGTCATCAGAAAGCGGATCAGCCGGCCCTCCACGTCGTCCCACGACTCGAAGCCGGAGAGGTAGCGCCCGGTCTCCGCGTCGCGTAGATACCAGAGGGTGTAGTTGCCGTCGGGACGCTGAAAATCGGGCGTGTGGGCCTTGAGCCAGGCGACCAGATCGGCCACCGCGTACCAGGCGTTCCCTGGCAGGCTGCGGAGGGGATCGAGCAGAGCACGGCGAGCCAGGGGCGGATCGTTGCGCCACGCGCCTTCGGCGCGCAGCGAGGGCACGCGGCGCAGGTCGTTCCAGAGCGGGTCGGTGCTCTCGCGCCAGGCGGCGAAGAGGCTGCTCATCTGCTCCCAATGGGTGGCGCGCAACCACACAGTGGTCGCGCCCACGTCCAGAACCAGCCGGTCGCGATCGGGTTTCAGCCAGCCGCGGCCGCGGGCCAGGGCCAGCAAGAGGTCGAGCCGCACCGGGTCGGGCAGCAGCAGACCTTCGCGCAACCGCGCCGCATCGGCCTCGCGCACCTGGCCCGCGGCATCCAGCCGGATCGGCATCTCCCGAACGCCCGCCAGCACCGCGCAAAGGTCAACGGCGAGCGAGTTGAGCGTCTGGCGCGGGCGTCCGGGCGCCGCGACGGCTGTGAGGGACGGCGATGGTGGGCTGCCAGACTGCTGCGTGGATCTCTGGAGAGCCGGCGGCAACAGCTCATCGGGGATGTAGACGTATTCAGCCGGGCCATCGCCCAGGTCGGCGAAGGCGCGGAAGATCAGCCCGCGAAACCAAAGCTCCTCCGCGGGACTGGCCGGCTCACGCCAGGTTTGTTCGCGTTCCAACCTACCCGGCCCCAGGGGCCGAATGGCGCCGTAGTCGCGGCCAAAGATGGGGGTTTTGATCCGGCCGCCGGCCGATCGGAGCGCCTGCCATGCGGCCTGCGCGCCCGACGAACACGCAGCCACGGTCGCCTCGGCCGCGACCGGATCAGCCAGGGCCGCGGCCAATTGGCCGGCTGCATCGTCGCGGGCGTTGGTTGCCAACGGCACGTCGCGCAACTCGGCGATGCCGCGGAGCACGGCCATCGGGTGATCGGTGAGGCTGGCGAGCAGGGTGCGCATGGTGGGCGTGATACGTGATAAGTGATGCGTGATGCGTATTGCGTATTGCGTATTGCGTATTGCGTATTGCGTATTGCGTATTGCGTGAAACGTGATGCGTGAAGGCTATTCGGCGTTTGCGGGTGAACGGAAGTTCGACTATACTCAGGCTACGTGTGTCACGCTGAGCGGGTTGACGAGTCAAGGTCCGCCGCGGCAAGACACCAGCGAAGCGTCCCATCGTAGCACGGGAGGTTCTTCGCTGGTCTCACGCCATCGCGAGAAACGCGAGGCCGATCCGCAATGCTGATGGTTTGTCTCTGACTTAATGAGCGTTGTAACGCAAGTCATGAATAATGAGTCATGCTGTCCGACCGGCGACCCGCCACGGTGTTAGGGGATCGGCGCGGCGCCGGTCGGGGCAGCATGCGGGAGGGTACATGGCACAGCAATCCCCAAACACGACTACTCCCCAGGCTCGGCTGGGCCTGTTGGCCGAAGCGGCGCGCACCGCCCGGCTGATCTGGCGGCTGCTCAACGACCAGCGGGTGGCGACGGCGACCAAGCTGATCATCCCCGCGGTGGTGGGCGTCTACGTGCTCTGGCCGATTGACCTGCTGCCCGACGTGATTCCCGTGCTCGGCCAGCTCGACGACCTGGCGCTCCTGCTGCTCGGCGCCAACCTGTTTATCCAGTTCTGTCCGCCGGAGGTCGTGCGCGAGCACCGGGACGAACTGGCGGGCCGCGGAACGGCTCGTCCTCCCACCCAGCCCGAAGGCGAAGTAGTGGACGGCGAGTATCGGGTAGTGAAGTAGGCCGTGTTGCGTGTTGCGTGTTGCGTGTTGCGTGTTGCGTGGTCCGTGTTGCGTGTTGCGTGGTCCGGGGTCGCCGAGAGGATCCATATCACGCATCACGGATCACGCATCACGCATCACGCATCACGGATCACGTCTCACGTTCCCCCATCAAATCATACTCCATCGCCCCGGTGATCTTTACCCGCGCCATCTGGCCCACCGGCAGCGTGCCGGGGACGACCACCAGCCCGTCCACTTCGGGCGCGTCGCGATAGGAGCGGGCCAGCGCGACGGGGCCTTTGCGATTACTGAGTTCTCCGGTTCCTTCTACCAGCACGTCCAGCGTTCTACCCACCTGCGCCTGGTTACGCGCCAGCGAGATGCGCTGTTGCGCGGCCATCACGCGATCGCGGCGCTCGGCCTTGACCTGCTCCTCAATCTGGCCCGGCATATCGAACGCGGGCGTGCCCGGTTCGGAGCTGAAGGGGAAAACGCCGACCTTGTCGAACTGGATCGCCGCCACGAAATCGAGCAGCCCCCGGAATTCCTCTTCGGTCTCGCCAGGTAGGCCGGTGATGAAGGTGCTGCGGAATGCCATGTCGGGCATGGCCGCGCGCATCTGGGTAAAGGTTTCCAGCAGCTTATCCGTATTGCTGGGGCGAGCCATACGCCGCAGCACGTCGGGATGGCCGTGTTGCAGCGGGATATCCAGGTAATGACAGATGCGCGGAGCGCTCGCCATCACCTCGATCAGCCGCGGGGAAACGTGACCGGGGTAGGCGTACATCAGGCGCAGCCAGCGCAGACCCCGCCCTGAGGTTGGCCCCCCTGGCCCCCCGACTTAGGGGGGAGGTAGATTCCCCCCAGGGTTGGGGGGCCAGGGGGGTGCTTGATCGGCGGTGGCGGCGAGAATCGCCCGCATCAGATCGGGCAGGGCGTCGGGCTGGCCCACGTCGCGGCCATAGTCCGTCGTGTCCTGGGCAATGAGGATCAACTCCTGTGCGCCCCCGGCGACCAGCGCCTGCGCCTCGGCCACAATGGCGGCGGGGGGGCGGCTGCGCAACCTGCCCTTGATGGTGGGAATCGAGCAGAACGCACACGGCGCGTTGCAGCCGTCGCCGATCTTCAGATACGCGCTCCCCGCGGAGACGGCCGGCCGCGGCATGGGATCGTCCAACGGCCGTTCGGGGTCACCCAGCAGGGCATGACGGCCAAAAACGCGCTGGCCTTTGCCGCCGCGCAACTCCTGGATGAGTGGAACGATTTCCATCCACCGTCGCGTGCCAAGCAGACCGTCCACGCCGGGCACTTCTCGCACGATCCGTTCACCTGCGCGCTGGGCCATGCAGCCGGCCGCCACCAACGTCTGTCCGCGGCGCTTGCCTTTCGCCAGCTCGCGCAGGTGTTCCAGCGACTCATCTTCGGCCGCGGCCAGGAACCCGCAGGTGTTGACGATCAGGACGTCGGCTTCTTCGGGAACCGCAGTGCCCCCGTAGCCCGCACCGTTCAGAAGCATCGCCATCCCCTCGCTGTCCACCGTGTTCTTCGGGCAGCCGAGGGTCAGAAGGTAGTAGCGCAACGGGAATTACTCCATGAAAGAGACGAAGGACGAAGGACGAGCAAATCAGTGGATCGTTGGGGCTTGTCAAAACATGCGTTCCGAGATTGGCTCGGTCGGAGACCGGCCAAAGCGGGAAGTTGTTTCTTGACCAGTCGTTGGTCATTCGTCGTCCGTCGTTCGTCGGTCGTCCGTCGTCGGTCAACCCGCCGGCGTCGGCGTGAGGGTGGGCTTCGGGGTAGGCGTCACGGTGCCGGCGGCTTCTGTGACCTGGCCGCCTTCGGCAACAACCCAGGTGCGGCCGATAACCTCGTTGATCTTGCCCATGGCGCCGAGCTGCTGGTTGTTCAGGGTGAGGTTGACGCCGGCCGCGTTGCCGGTGTAGATCGTGATGGATTGTTTGGCTTCCCAGGTGCGTACCTGGCCGACCTCCATCAAATCGCCCGTGATCGTCTTGACGCCGTCTACCGTTACCTCCACCCAGGCGCGCTGGGTGATCTGCATGATGACCGCCAGGCGGCCGACAACTTCCGGCGTGGCCGACGGCCGCGCGGTCGGCGTGATCGTTGGCTCGGCCGTCGGGATGGGCAGGGGCAGCAGGTCGGAAGTAGGCGTCGGTTGGGGCAACGGCATGGCGGTCGGCGCGGGCGGAACCGTGACGACGACCGCCGTGCGCGTAGCTGTCGGCGGCGTAGTCGGCGTGGCGGTGAAGGCCGGCCCCAGTGCAGCGAGCGGATTCCAGCCGAGATTTCCGTTCAGCACCCACCAGGCCGCCGCCGCGATCGCGGCAACAACCAGCAGGGCGATGACCCAGCGCAGCCAGCCCAGGTCAAACCGGCTGTCGCTCAGTTCGACCTCGATGGGACGGTAATCTATCAGTCGCGGCTTACCCGGCTCGGGGATTTCGAGTTGATCGCCGGTGTCGCCGCTTTCCTGGGCATAGCGGCGCAGCGCGTCGGCTTCATCCAGCCCCAGGTAACGCGCACAGGTACGCAGAAAACCCCGCGCGACGGCCCCGCGCGGCAGCGCGGCGAAATTGCCGGTTTCCAAGGCCTCCAGGTACTTCTGACGGATGCGCGTCGCGGCTTCGACGTCCGCCAGGCTCAGTTCTTTGGCGGCGCGCGCCTCGGCCAACAGGCGCCCGAGTTCGCTCATAACGTTTCATTCCTCGATTCACAGAATAAGCCGGTTCACTATACCCGCGGCGGGGGGAAAAGTCAAACGTGAGGCTGTGCTGCGTGAGGTGTAGCCGGAAAACGCATCACGCACCACGCACCACGCACCACGCACCACGCACCACGCACCACGCACCACGCACCACGCACCACGCACCACGCACCACGCACCACGCACCACGCACCACGCACCACGCACCACGCACCACGCTGAACGTTGCGCGAAATGTTCCTTGCGGGTATGATGCGTGACTGAGTTGTCATTGCGTTGGGAATTGGGGGGCAGGTGCGGACAAAGCAGGTAGCTCAAATGCAGCGGCTTTTGCTGCTGGTCAGTCTCCTGGCCGCGGCGGCCGCGGGCTTCTCGGTCTGGTCTTCGGCGAGGGCCGGCGAAGGCCCAGCCTGGCTACAGGTGATCTTCGGCCCGCGGCAGACGTTGGCCGGCCGGCGCATCGGCATCGTGGCGGGGCACAGCGGCAACGATTCCGGCGCGGTCTGCCCCGACGGGCTGACCGAAGCGTCGGTCAACGCGGCCGTGGCCGAAGCGGTTGTCCGTGGCCTGAAAAGCCGCGGCGCCGCGGTGGATCTTCTGAACGAGTTCGACTCCCGGCTGCGCGGCTATGCGGCCGACGCGTTCGTCTCGATCCACGCCGATTCGTGCGGCGTAGACCTCAGCGGGTTCAAGGTTGCCAGCCTGGAGGGCGGTAGTAAGGCATCCGAACCGTTGGCAGCCTGCCTGTGGGAACGCTACGAGACCGCCACCGGCCTGGCGCGGCATCCCGACACCATCACCTACGACATGCGCGGGTATCACGCCTTCCGTGAGATCGCGCTCGCCACACCCGCGGCGATCATCGAGATCGGATTCCTCAAGGCCGATCGGGACCTGCTGACGAAGCGCCCTGACCGCGCGGCCGCGGGGATCGTGGCGGGGGTGGAGTGCTTCCTGGCAGCCAAGAAATGACGCACCAGTCTCCTTGGGTCGAGATTCTCAACCTGGTCGAGGACTACGCATTCGGCAAGTTGTTCCGCGTGTTCCGTGCGCAACTCCGGTACCGGCGCTTCGACGGCGCGATGAGCGCGGCGGTCACGCGCATCTGCTTCGAGCGCGGCGACTCGGTGGGCGTACTGCTCTACAATCCCCAAGACGACGCGGTGATCCTGGTGCGCCAGTTTCGTTTTCCCGTCTATGCGGGCCTCGACCCCGTTGCGCGCGGCGGCGATGGCGCACGTCAGGCGTGGCTTCTGGAGATTGTCGCCGGCGTCCAGGACGCGGGCCAGACGATCCAGGATGTAGCTCACAAAGAACTGCTGGAAGAGGCCGGCTACCGGGTCACGGGCGAGCTGCAACCCATCGCTACGATCTACCCCAGTCCAGGCGACTCCTCGGAGCGCATCCACCTGTTCCTGGGCCAGGTAGACCGCGGGCAACGCGCCGCCGCGGGCGGCGGCGTCATCGCCGAAGGGGAGGACACGCAGGTCGTCGTCCTGCCCCTGCGCCAGGCGCTCGAAATGATCGCCCACGACGAGATTTGCGATGCCAAGACGATCATCGCGCTGCAACACCTGGCGCTGCGGAACGCTGGCTGCTTGAACTGAGATCGGCGAGAAGCTAGCTGCTGGAGGCTGGAAGCTGGTTGCTCCGCGGTCCCGTGTCTCCCTCTCTCCCCCGCTCATTCGCTGATTCGCCGATTTGCAGATTCGCTGATTCTGCCCAACTCCTCCGCCCGGTCTATCTGCCGCACTTTGGCGTTGGCGATGCGCGGCTGTTAGTAAGGGGTAGGATGCGATCCCACGGCATCGGGATCGTTGGCCTGGTGGCGCTGCCCCAGGCAGACGCCGGCGACGGCCGAAGCGACAAACAAGGTGAGGGCGCGGAACAGGGGAGGTGTGGATTTGGCTCAGGCCACGATCCAGCAGGCGTGGCGCGGAAAGGTCATTTCGACTGCTTCGCCAACCTGCGGTATGTGCAATTGGCGTTCGTTGAACAGGTCCACGGCCAGCAGCGGGCCGTTGGCTGCGGCAGCGCCGATCATTTGCACGCGCACCCGCACGATAGCGCCGAGGAAAGTGACGCTTTCGACGCGCCCGTGCAGGTGGTTGAGGTCTGACCCGACCTGTCCAAAGCGCAACTCCTCAGGCCGGATCGCCAGCCGCGCGTCTGCGCCCTTGCTGGCTTCAATGGCCTCGCTCACACGCACCGGCTCGCCCGCCAGGGTGCACAAACCCGCGGCCGGGTCGGCGACGACGATGGGCAGCAGATTGAGCTGGCCGATGAACGAGGCGACGAACCCGGTGGTGGGGTAATTGTAGATTGCGAAGGGTGCGCCGATCTGCTCAATCCGGCCGGCATTCATCACCACGACGCGGTCGGACAGCGAGAGCGCCTCTTCCTGGTCGTGGGTAACGTAGATGGTGGTGATGCCGAGCTGGCGTTGGATGCGGCGAATCTCAGCCCGCAGCTCAACCCGGATCTTGGCATCCAGCGCGGAGAGCGGCTCGTCGAGCAGCAATACCTGCGGATGGATCGCCAGTGCGCGCACCAGCGCCACACGCTGCTGCTGACCGCCGGAGAGCTGATGTGGGTAGCGGTCGCCCAGCTCGGGCAGGTGGATCACATCCAGCATCTCGGCCACGGTGCGGTTAATCTCGGCCTGGGGCGTGCGCGCAATCTTGAGGCCGAAGCCGATATTGTCGGCCACCGTCATGTTGGGAAAGAGCGCGTAGGATTGAAAGACCATGCCCACATTGCGCTGGTTGGGCGACCGAAAAGTGATGTCCTCGTTGTTGACAACAATCGTTCCCGTGGTGGGCAGCTCGAAACCGGCGATCATCCGCAGCGTGGTAGTTTTTCCACACCCGCTTGGTCCCAGGAAGGAGACGAACTCGCCCCGCTCGACAGCGAGATTGAAGTCATGCACGGCGACACTGTTGCCGAACGTCTTGGAGATATTTGTCAGGGCTAGAAATGCCATCGTGTTACCTTGTCCCCGCGAGCTGGCGCTGGCCAGGCTGGCCGCGTCCGAAGAATTGAATCAGGCCCATAAACAGCCAGGTCAGTGCAAAGCTGATGATGGCCAGGGCGGACGATTCGTAGGTCTTGTTTTGCCCGACCAGCGACATGTACGGGCCAAATGCGTTGGTGCCGACCAGGAAGCTGGCGATGGTGAACTCGCCGACAACGGTGGCCAACGTCAGGAACGCGCCGCTGAGCAGCGACGAGCGCAGGTTGGGGAAGATGACCCGGGACAGGATCGTGCCCCAGCCCGCGCCCAGGCTCTGGGCCGCCTCGGTGAGGGTGCGCACGTCAATGGCCCCCAGGCCCGTGTCCACCGCCCGATACATGTAGGGCAGCGCCAGGATGACGTAGGCGGCCACCAGCAGGGTGTTGGTGCCGGCGCGGAAGTTGGTCAGCGGCAGCAAACCCCCACCGTAGACCCGGATCAGCCCGTAGACCAGCACGATGGCGGGTACCACAAACGGCATCATGGTGATGAACTCGACCACCGGCCGCAGCTTTGGCAGGCGCAGCCGGATCCAGTACGCGGTCGGGACGATCAACAGGATGCTGACCAGGATGGTGAGCACGGCCATTTCCAGCGAAAAGAACACCGTCTGCCTGAACTGCGGGTCGGCCAGCACGCGCTGATAGGCGAGCAGGGTGAGCTGGCCTTTTTTGGCGCGCAGCGAGAAATCCAGCGTGGCATAAAGCGGCACGAAAAAGTAGAGGATGCCAAGGACGGTCCACAGCCAGCCCCATAGCGTGTTACGCTTCATATCCGCAGCCACCTTTCACTGCGGCGGCGCAGCACGTAGTAGATAGACATCGAGACGGCCATCACCACGACCATCCCCAGGGCCAGGGCATACCCCAGCCCGGGGTTATGCAGCACGTCTCCCTTGATCTGCGAACCGATGAGGATCGTCACCAGGTTGATCATCCCGCCGGTGAGCGAGAGCGCAGTGGCATAGGCGCCGAACGCGTTGCCGAAGAGCAGGATCATCGCGCCGAGCAGCGAAGGCAGCAGCACCGGCAGCCCCACATAGCGCCAGTACTGCCAACCGGTCGCGCCCAGGTTTTCAGCGGCCTCGCGCCACTCGCGACGCAGTCCCTCCAGCGCCGGGGTGATGATCAGCACCATCAACGGGAACTGGAAATAGAGGTAGGTCACGCTCAACCCCCAGAAGCTGTAGAGATTGAAGCCATGATCGTACAGGTTGAGTCCGATGACGTTCTTGAGCAGCACCGTGATCAACCCCAAACGGCCCAGCGTGGCGATAAAGGCGAACGCCAGCGGCACCCCGGCGAAGTTCGACGCCACCCCGCTGAAGGTTGCCAGCCCATCGTGCACCCAGCGCGGCAGGCCGGCCAAAGTGCCGGCGTAGGCCAGGAAAAAGCCGAACAGCCCGCCGACGACCGCGGTGAAAAGGCTGATACGGATGGTGATCCAGTAGGCGCTGAGCAGCGACGGGGTGAAGAGGCCGGCGACGTTGGCCAGGGTGAAGTGGCCCTGGTTATCCTGGAAGCTGCCCACGAACAAAGACAGCGATGGGAGGAACAGGAAAAAGACAGCGAAAAGCAAGAAGGGCGCGACCCCCAGCCACGCCCAGGTGACGCGGCGCGCGGGACGCGTCGGCGGCGCGTCCCGCGGTGTGGTCGGTGTGGGTTGCGATGCGCTTGCCACGGGCAGGCGTTACTTTACGTCGGCGCCGACGACTTTGTCCCAGTTCTCTGCAATGGCTTTCGCCGCGGCGTCAAGCTGGGCGAGGGTCGGGAAGACGGCCTTGGCGTACGCATCGGCCGGGGGCAGCTTAGCTGACACGTCGGCCGGGATGGCGTTCCGCTTCACCATGTCGTTGTAGCGGATCGGATGGCAGCCGCCCTTCAGCCAGATCACCTGGCCTTCGTCCGAGTAGAGGTACTCCATCCACAGCTTGGCGGCGTTAGGATGCGGCGCATACGCGCTGATGGCCTGGATGTAGACGCCAGCCACGACGCCGGTCTTGGGGATGACGACCTCGATGTTGGGGTTGCCGGCCAGGGTGGTCTTGTCAGACAGGGCGTTGTAGTCCCAGCGGGTGATCACGGGGGTTTCGCCCTTGGCGACGGTGGCCTGCTTGGCGATCACGGGGACGAAGTTGCCCGCCGCGTTCAGCTTCTTGAAGAACTCCAGGCCGGGCATCACGTTGTCCAGCGAGCCGCCGTTGGCCAGCGCGGCCGCAATCACGCTCATGTACGCCTGGGTGGAGACGCGCGGATCGCCGGAGAGCGCCACCTGGCCCTTGTATTCCGGCTTGAGCAGATCGGCCCAGTCCTGCGGCACGTTCTTCACGGCATCCTTGTTCACTTCGAAGGCCAGGACGCCGTAGTAGTCACCGTACCAGTTACCGGCGGAGTCTTTCGAGTCGGCCGGGATGGTGTCCCAGGTCGAGACCTTGTACGGCTGCACCAGGCCATCCGCGATGACCTTGGGGCCAAAGCTGAACCCGACGTCAATGACATCGGGCGCCTGCGGGCCTTTGTTGGCCTTGTTGGCCTTGATCGCTTCGACTTCGTCACCGGAGCCGGCATCGGGGTTGAGTTCGTTGACCTGGAGGCCGTACTTAGCCTTGAAGCCGGTGATAGCATCGCCGTAGTTGCACCAGTCATGCGGCAGGGCAATCGTGGTGAGCATGCCTTCGGCCTTGGCGGCCTTGATCAGGGCATCCATGGCGGTTTCGGCGGGAGCCGCCGGCTTTGCGGCAACCGGGGCTACCGGTTGTGCGGTAGCCGGAGCTGCCGCAGGAGAAGGCACACAACTGACCAAAAGGACGAGAACGATCAGCAGTGCGCTGAGCAGTGACCAACGACTTCTGACTTGCGGGGACATAGCGTGTTTCCTCCTGGAGTGGCTTGTTGGGCAGAACAGCATCGTTCCTTCGCGCACCGGGGCAGAAGCGGATCAAATGACTGTTCTGCCGGTTCCATTGGGAGATATGTAAGGCAATCGCAGTCTAATTCTATCCGGGGGGATTGTCAAGTTCGCGGTCTGCTGTAACCATTCAACAATCCAGCACAATTATGGTATCATCTGGATGAGTCTGAAAAAGGGGAGAGTGCCGCGCACACGATCACTCTCATTTTGGATCGGAGGTGTTTATGGCGACAGTGGCTGAGCGAATCACCATGTGCGTCAATAGTGAGTGGCGCGAGTTCGCAGTCGGACGCGATCTGGAGCCTTCCACAACCCTCTCGGAGTTCCTCAGGCAACGGCTCGGCTTCACCGGCTTGAAGATAAGCTGCGACGAAGGAGCCTGCGGGGCCTGCACGATCCTCATGGACGGCAAGGCGATCCTCTCTTGCATGCTGCTGGCCGTCGAAGCAGACGGCCACGACCTGCTGACCATCGAGGGCCTGCCGGACGACGATCCGGTGATCGAGGCGTTCGCCGAGCAATGCGAGCCCGGGCACGGCACCGCGCTGCAGTGCGGATACTGCACGCCAGGGTTCGTGATGACGACCCGCGCCCTGCTCAACGAGAACCCCACGCCCACCTTGGAAGAGGTGAAGGAAGCGCTCTCCGGCAATCTCTGCCGGTGCGGCTGCTACGCGGGAATTGCCATGGCGGTGCGGCACGCTTCCGAGAAGATCGCGGCGAGAGGAGGCCGGGCATGAGCGCACCCTACAAACCCCGTGTTGAGCGTCACTTCATCGGCGGTTATCGCCCGCGCATTGACGCCTCCGAAAAAACGCACGGCCGCGCGCCTTACGCCGACGACATCATCTCGGAACGCACCTACCCCGGCTTGCTCTACGCGCGGGTGCTGCGCAGCCCCTATCCGCGGGCCAGGATCGTACATCTCGACACCCGCGCGGCCGCGCGCCTGCCGGGCGTGGTAGCCCTCCTGACGTATCAGGACCCCGAGGTGGCGCGCCTCAAGCCGACCAACGCCGGCTGGACCGACGCCGTTGACACGGTGAGCTACGAGAAGATGATGTGGCGCAAATTCCGCGATCGCCGCGTGCTGGGCGACTACGCGACCTGGGCTGGCGACGAGGTGGGGGTCGCGGTCGCCGCGGAGAGCGAGCAGATCGCCGAAGCGGCGCTGCGGCTGGTCGCGGTCGAGTGGGAGGTCCTGCCGTTTGTGCTCGATCCGCTGGCCGCGCTGCAGCCCGGCGCCCCGGTGATCCACCCGCAGATCGCCGAGCACAACGTGCTCCCGCCGGACCCGATCGGCGGCCCCGATGTCTTCCTGGTCAAAGGTGACGTGGCGGCCGGCTTCGCCGCAGCGGATGTCGTCCTTGAGATGGACACCAGCCACCACAACCCGACGCAGGGCGCGCTGGACCCGTGGTGCTGCCTGGCGCAATGGCAAGACGACCGGCTGACCATCGTGTCCAACTCCTACGCCGCAGATCAAACCCGGATGCACGTCAGTCAGATGTTGGAGCTGCCGATCCACAAGGTGCGGGTCATCAGCAAATACGTGGGCGGGCAGTTCGGCCGGGGCGACACCGGCGACCAACCGTTCTTCCTTTTCACCGCGCTGCTGGCGAAGCGGGCCGGCCGGCCGGTGAAATTCAAGCATACACGGCGGGACAGCTTCCACGATACCCGGCAGTCGGCGCTCTACCACTGCAAGGTGGGCGCCAAGGCCGATGGCACGATCACCGCGCTCCACTTCAAGTCCATCGGCGACATCGGCGCGCACGCCGATCACTCGGTCTTTGCGCTGAAGTTCGCCCCGGCCGAGATCGCCGAAGCCGCGCTGGCCCCGATCCCCAACATCAAGATGGAATCCTATGCCGTCTACACCGACCGCATCCCCGGCTGCATGATGCGCGGGGTGGGCAATTCCCAGTTCAACTTCATCTTCGGCCGGATGGTGGACGCCCTGGCCGAGCGGCTGGACATGGATCCGATCACGCTGGCGATCAAGAACTTCGGGCACGAGTGGGGTTCGTGCCCGGACAAAAGCCTGACCGCGGTGCTGGAGACGGGCGCAGAGCGCATCGGGTGGCGCGAGAAGCGGCATAAGCCCGGCGCCGGCCCGCTGGTCGAGGGCGTCAAGCAGCGCGGGGTGGGCTTTTCGTGCCATCCCGGTTGGCACGCCGAGTGGCAGGAAGAGCGCCGCGGCCAGGTGCAGGCCAAGATCACCCTCTACCCGGATGGCACGGTCACCCTGGACGCGCCCACTGTGGAGACCGGCACCGGTTCAAACACATGCAACGTGCTCGGCTGTGCCGAGGCGCTGAGCTTCCTGGGCGTTAGACCGGAGCACATCACCTGGGTCTCGACCGTGGACACCGACACCGGCATGAGAGACTGCGTGCAAACGGACAGCGCGGTCGCCTTCTTGCAGTCCGAGGTGCTGGCGGTGGCCGCCCAGGAGTTGAAAGCGAAGCTCCTGGCGCTGGCGGCGCCCGTGCTCGGGGTCATGGCCGACCAGTTAACGATCAACGAGGGCCGGATTGGCGTGCCGGGACGCACGCCGGAGTGCAGCGTTGGCGTCAAGGAATTGCTGTGGCAGGGGGACCTGGTGCCGCTGTCGGTGATGGTGAGCCGGCAGCCCGCGGGGCAGCGGACCGGCGTGCCGTACATCGCCAGCTTCGCCGAAGTGGAGGTGGACACCTCGACCGGTCGCACGCAGGTGCTCAAGCTCATCATCATCAACGACTGTGGCACGGTCATGTACGCTTCCGGCGCCGAGGCCCAGCAGATCGGCGGCCAGGTCATGGCTATCGGCGAGGCGCTGACCGAGGAGATCGTCTACGACCCGGTGCGCGGCGTGCCGCTCAACTTCAACTTCATTGACTACAAAATCCCGACCATCGCCGACATGCCGGAGATCGAACCGGTGCTGCTGGAGGTCTGGCGCGGCGCAGGTGAGTACGGCGCGTGCGGCATCGGCGAGGGCACGCTGACCTGCACCCCGCGGGCCATCGCCAACGCGGTCTACAATGCCATCGGTGCGCGGATTGACGATATCCCGATCACGCCTGAAAAAGTGCTCCGGGCGCTGGGCAGGATTTGAGGTGAGACCATGACACTTCAACCGTTCAGATATATACCGGCTGACACGTTGCAAGCGGCAGAGATGCTGCTAAAAGAGCACAGGGAGGGCGCGGCGGTGATCGCGGGTGGCACCGATCTGCTCGGCGCGCTCAAAGACGCTATCCACGATGACCCCCCGGAACTGCTGATCGGGCTTAAGCCGGTGGCCGCTTTGCGCTACGTGACGGTGACGCCGGCGGGCGTGCGGATCGGCGCGCTCACCACGCTCGCTGAGATCGCGAAACATCCCACGATCCGGCAGACCTATCCGCTCCTCGCAGAAGCGGCACGCAGCGTCGCCTCGCCGCAGATACGGAACGTCGCGACCCTCGCGGGCAACCTCTGCCAGGAACCGCGCTGCTGGTACTATCGGAACCCCGAAAACACCTTCGACTGCCTGCGCAAGGGCGGGATGACGTGCGACGCGCTGTTCGCCGAGAACCGCTACCACTCGATCTTCGGCGGCATGTGTGTCAGCGCGGCGCCCTGCGTTTCCGGTTGCGCCATCCACAACGACATCCCGGCCTACATGGCCAGGCTCCGCGCCGGCGAGATGGCCGAGGCCGCGGAGATTCTGCTGCGCACCAACCCGCTGGCAGCCATCACCGGCCGCGCGTGCGCGCACGCCTGCGAGTCGGACTGCAACCGATTCGGCTATGATGAGCCGGTGTCCATCCGCGACGTCGAACGCACCCTGGGGGACTATGCGCTGGAACATGCCGGAGAGTTCTACGCACCACCTGCAATAGCGTCTGGCAAACGGGTGGCGGTCGTGGGCGCAGGCCCGGCCGGGCTGACCGCGGCCTACTTCCTGAGAAAACATGGGCATGACGTGACGGTTTACGACCGTATGCCGGAGGCGGGCGGCATGCTCACCTACAGCATCCCGGCCTACCGCCTGCCCAAGTCGGTTGTGCAAACCCAGGTCGCGGCGCTGGCGGGCATGGGCATTCGCTTCGAGCTGGGCGTCAACGTCGGCGGCCCCGGTCTGGCCTTGAGCGACCTCCGCGCGCGCTATGCGAGCGTCTTCCTGGCGACCGGCCTCTGGAACGGCAAAACGCTGCGGCTGGAACGGGGCGAGTTGCTCGACTCCGGCCTGGAGTTCCTGTTCGATATCCAGCGCGGCGTCCCGCGGCCGGTGGGCGAGCGGGTGCTGGTTATCGGCGGCGGCAGCGTCGCGGTGGACGTGGCGATCACCGCGCGGCGCCTGGGCGCAACCGATGTGGCGATGGCCTGCCTGGAAAGCCTCGACACCATGCCGGCCATCCCAGAGGACATCGAGCAGGCGCACGAGGAGGGGATTCAGATCCTGCCCTCGTGGGGACCGCATTGCATCGTGGCGCGGGATGGGAAGCCGGCCGGCATGGAGCTGGTGCGCTGCACCTCGGTTTTCGATGAAAATGGGCGTTTCGCGCCGGCCTTCGATCCGGCGGTCAAGACCGTGATCGAGGCGGACCAAATCTTGGTCGCCATCGGGCAAGCGGCGGACCTCTCGTACAGCGAGCTTGCGCTGCGGACGGAACGCGGGTTCATCGTCAGCGACAAGCGGACGGCGGCCACGAGCATGGACGGCGTTTTCGCCGGCGGCGACGTCACCGGCGGCCCGGCGACGGTGGTGCAAGCGATGGCAGCAGGGCAGCAGGTCGCGGCGTCTATCGGTACATATCTTGCCGGCGCGCAGCCCGAGGCCGCGCCTGCGCAGCAGGGCCAGGTCCGGCTGATCATCAATGAAGCGGCGTTGCAGACCAGCCTTCGGGTCCCGACGCCGCGCCTGCCCGTGTCAGAGCGCACCCTGCGCGGCGAGGATTCCGCCACCCTAGCGCCGGAGGCGCTGGCGGAGGAGCCGTTCCGCTGCGCCAACTGCGGGTGCGTGGCGGTCAACGCCTCGGATATCGCGCCGGCCCTCATCGCACTGGACGCCAGGGTCAAGACCACGCAGCGTACCCTGGCGGCCGAGGACCTCTTCGCGGCTGGGGAGAGCAAGACGACGGTCTTGGCGGCGGATGAGTTGATCGAGGCGATCGAGATTCCGGCGCCGCCGCCTGGCAGCCGGCAGGCCTACCTCAAGTTCCGTATCCGCAACGCCATTGACTTCCCCATCGTCGGCGTCGCGTTCTGCGCGGCCATGCAGGGGGGCAGGTTCCACGAAGCCAAGGTGGTACTCGGAGCCGTCGCGCCCGTGCCGCTGCGCGCACGTGCGGTTGAGGCGCTGTTGGAGGGCCAGGAGCCAAGCGCCATCCTGGCGCAGGAAGCTGGCGCGCTGGCGGTGAGCGAAGCGCAGCCACTCGCGCGGAACAAAGCCAAGGTCGAGGTGGTGAAGGCGCTGGTCGGGAAGGCGATCATGGGCAGCGGCTCCTGAAGAATAGGGTCAGTGTGGTAGTCTCCCCCGCAATCGTGGCGGGGCTTCGTCGGCGAGAAACCCCCGCACCTCACGGGCGCCGAACTCGACCCCGCCGCGGTGGGGGTGCGCCGGGTCCGCATCGTCCCGAAAGTCCGCGGCCGACTGGTTGGGACGTGGCGGAGCACGCCGCGATCTGTTCCCGTGATGCCGTCCCCGTCGTGCCGATCTGCCGGATCGTCACGCCCGCGGCCAGGCAGCCGATCTCTGCGGCCTCAGCGGCGGTGGCGCCAGCGCACAGCGCAGTGACGATGCCGGCCATGGTCGCGTCCCCCGCGCCGACGATGTCAATCGGCCCCGTCACCGGCAGGGCCGGGACGTGGGTCGGGCCGTCCGCGTGGAAGGCCAGGATGCCATCCGCGCCCAGCGTCAGGAAGACCGGCTGGCCGGCGCGGCGGTAAAGCTCGGCCGCGCAGGTTTCCGCGAGGCCGTGATCAGGCTCGGCGGCATAATCGGGATGCAATGCCCGCACCGCCTCCCGCGCGTTGGGCTTGAGCATGACATCCTCGAACAGGCCGATGCGCTCCCGCGAATCAACGACGAAGGCGACGGTCGGATACGCGCGGGCCAGTGCGCAGATCTCCTCCCGCACCCGCTCGGTGAGCACGCCGCAGTTTTCTTCCGGCGCCTGGTCGGCCACGACGACGCCGTGAACGCGCGGCAGCAAGCTCCGTAGATGCTTGATAAGCTGGTCTTCGACCTCCGCCGGCATCGGCCGCCGATTCTTCGTGTCGAGCCGGTTCAGCTCGCGCAGCGCGCCATCGCGCTCCCGCAGCATCGGCTTGGTGTAGGTCGGCGTAAACCGGTCGGGACGCACCACCAACGAGTCCACGTCCACACCCCTGTTCCACAGCCCCCGGAGCATCTCGAACCCCTCGCCGTCGTCGCCGACCACGCCCACCGCGATCACCTGGGCCTCCATCGCCCGCAGGTTGGCCGTGACCGTGCCGGCCGCGCCCGGTTGGCACCGTATCTCTACGATCTGGTGCGCCTCCAGGCCGGTCTCCAGCGACGTTTCCGCCAGTGCGTGCTCGATGATGAAATACCTGTCCAGGAAGAAATCGCCGACGACGAGGATGGTCAGGTCGGGGAAGCGGCCCAACAGGGCGTTCAAGCGTTCGATGTCCATGGTCGGTCCTTTGGAAAAAGCATACACCACAAAGACGCCAAGACACGAAGAAATTCAAGGTCCTTGGTGTCTTTGTGTCTTGGTGGTTATTGACTAATCGTTGCCGTCAATAATCTATACAACGCCGGCAGCGTTGCCTGATGCGCCCCCCGCACGTAAAAACTCTCGCCGCCGTCCTGCACGGTGCGTACGAGGATCGTCTTGAACGGACGATAGTAATAGCGGGCGTCGCTCTTGGGCGCTTCGTGGCGCAGGTCCGAGCCGAGGTCTTGCAGATCGAACACGGCCGTGGTGAACTCGTTGATGCGCCGTCCTTCCTGTTGAGCGACGTTGCGCGCCATCGAGAGCGCCTTGAGGTAGACCTCCGGCCCCATGACCGCGGTGCCGAAGTTGAGCAGCACGCCGCCCTGAAGTTGCGTGATCGCCTGGGCGAAGATCAGGAAATCGCGATAC
This sequence comes from Chloroflexota bacterium, assembly GCA_026389845.1. Taxonomy (GTDB): domain Bacteria; phylum Chloroflexota; class Anaerolineae; order CG2-30-64-16; family CG2-30-64-16; genus JAPLHB01. The sequence goes on along the minus strand of JAPLHB010000053.1, from coordinate 26,039 downwards.
GACGCTTCACCCAACGCCGCGGCATCGCAGTTCGGGTGCTCGTGGATGATGTCGTAGCCGATGCCGATGTGCACCGTCACGGGCACACGCAGCCGATAGCCCGCGGCCAGGATGCTGATGTCGGCGTGGGGAAACGGCAGATTGCAGATTGCGGATTGCGGATTGCGGATTGCCTGACCCCTGCCTCCTGCCTCCTGCGCAATCATCCGCTTATCCGCTTCTATCCGCTGCTCCCCTGTCTCCTGAATCGCTCGTCCCACCGCTTCGCCGTAACCCAGGCCGTCGCGCACGCCCTCGGCCACGATGGCGTTGATCTCACCGGTCTCCTGCCACAGGCCAAACTGCCCTTCCTGGATGTAGCGGGCCACGCTCTCGGTCGTCGCGCCGATCAGCGCCAACTCATAGTCGTGGATCGGCCCGGCGCCGTTCATCCCGACCAGCGTCACCAGCCCGCGTGTCATCAGGTCAATCACGAAGCGCGACAGCCCAGTTTTGATGACGTGCGCGCCCATCAGCAGGATCACCGGCGCGCCGATTTGCCGGGCGTGGACGATCCGCTCGGCGATGAGCGGCAACGCCGGGTCAGGGCATGGCTCGCCGGGATAGTCCAGCGGCAACACCTCGGCCAGCGTCATGTCGTGGGTGCGCTCAGCCAGGGGCTTGACGCGCAGGCGGGTGCGGTCGAATTGGGGATAGGGCATGATTCCTCCGTGGATACGTGTTGCGTGGTGCGTGCTCCGTTATCTCGTCAAGTTGCATTATTCGCAAGGAGACGGAATACGCACCACGCACCACGCACTACTCGTCAAACAAATACGCCACCAACGTCGCGTGCTCCCGGAAATCCGGCACGATGATGTCCGCGCCGGCCTGGATGAGCCGGCTACGCTTCCATGCATCTATACCCGTCCGGGTCGCCTCGTTGGATGCCACGCCGATCGCGATGCCGCCGACGCGCACCGTGTCTTCGATCTCGACAAAGCCGTCGCCGAACGCCACGAACTCCGGCCCAGCCAGACTGTGCTCGGCGATAATGCGCTCGATGAGCAGCTTTTTGGAGAAGCGCCGGTAGTCGTCCTGCGCGCCGTAGATGCCCGCGAAGTAGGGCGTGACCTGGAGCGCGGCGGCCTCGTCCAGCACGTAAGGTTCGTCGGTGCCGGAGGCCAGGTAGCAACGCACGCCGCGGCCTCGCAGCGCCTCCAGCAGCGCCCGGCCACCGGGCACCATCAGGTCGTCGGCTGCGATCCGTCCCGCCTTCAGCCCGGCCACACGGTCGCGGATGCGCTCCCACAGGCGCTCCAGGTAGATGCGTTTGTAAACCAGCGGATCGGCGGGCTGTCCGCCGCGCTGGGCGATCTCCTCGGCCAACTGGATCATCTGGTAGATCGTCTGTTTTCCGGTGAGCCGGGTGACGAACTCGGTGACGACCGCGCGTAGCGCGGCTTCGTTCTCGTGCTCAGGGGTCTCCATGAGCAGCTCGACCATCAAGGGAATCATCACCCCCTGCCAGCCCTCGCGAATGAGCGAAAGCGTGCCGTCGAAGTCGAATAGGGCATGGCGGATGTGCCCGCGCTCGATATGGTTGTGGACGATTTCGATCATAGGAGTAGAGTATAGCGCAAAACAGCCGCAACTTCCAAAGTACATCCCGATTTATCCGAAATGGGCCTCCGCCTCTTGCATCCGCGCCGCATTTGCGCGAAAATAGCGACTGTCACGCGAACAGGCGGCGCGCTCTCCCCGACCGTTCGCCATTCGCTATTCGCTATTCGCCATTCGCTATTCGCTATGACCCTCGTCTACCTTGCCCTCGCGTGGGCCTGCGGCATCTGGCTGGCGCACCTGCTCTGGATGCAGGGGGCGCTCGGCTGCGCGACGCCACAATGGCCGTTCGGCGTGCTGGCGACAGCGGCGGTGGTGTGGGTGTTGGGGGGGAGATACCTCACCCCCAACCCCTCTCCTGCGAGGAGAGGGGAGTCTGTCTCCCCCCTCCCTGGCAGGCTGCTTGCGTCCCGCGCAGCGGGAGAGGGGGGGCGGGAGGGTAGGTTCGCGGCTGCGCTCCTCGTCTTCCTGCTCCTCGGCGCCTGGCGTTACCACGCGCACCCCTTCGCCGCCTGCCCCACGGCCGCCGACCTGGCATTCTACAACGGCGACGAGAAGCACACCGTCTACGCGACGGTCGAGGGGGTCGTGGTCGGCTACCCCGACGTGCGGGACGTGCGCGCCTTCTACCGCGTGGCTGCGGAGAAGCTGACGATCGGCGCCGCGACGCGGCCAGTGCGCGGGGAAGTGCTGGTGCAAGCGCCGCGTTTCCCAGAATACACCTACGGCGACCGCCTGCTCGCCTCCGGCCAGTTGCAGACACCGCCGGTGCTGGATGATTTCGACTACCGCGCCTACCTGGCCCGCCAGGGAATCCACAGCCTGCTGCGCCGGGCGCGGGTCGAGCGGACAGCGCGGGATGAGGGTAGCCGCGTCTGGGCCGTGTTGTACGGGCTGCGGAGCCGGGGCGCGGCGCTGCTCGGCCGCGTCTTGCCGGAGCCGGCCGCGGCGCTGCTGGTCGGTATGACGCTGGGGATCGAGAGCGGCATTGCGCCCGCGGTGGCCGAGGCGTTCAAGGCCACCGGCACGACGCACGTGATCGTCATCTCCGGCAGCAACATCTCGCTCCTCTCCGGCGCCCTGCTGGCGGTGCTCGGCCGGTTGCTGGGCAAACGCCGCGCCGTCCTCCCGGCCGCCGCGCTGATCCTGCTCTACGTCCTGCTGGTGGGCGCGGACGCGGCCGCACTGCGCGCCGGGCTGATGGGCGTGCTCTACGTGTTCGCCATCGCGTTCGGCCGGCAGAGCATGGCAATCGTCTCCCTGTTCGCCTCAGCCCTGCTGATGACCCTGCTCAACCCGCTGGCGCTGTGGGACGTGAGCCTCCAGCTCAGCTTTATGGCGACGTTGGGGCTGACCCTCTTCACGCCGGCCATCGAGGCGCGGCTGGCTGGACTGATCGAACGCCGGCTGCCGCAGGAGCGGGCGCGGCAGATCATGGGTGTGCTGAACGCCGCGCTAGTCGTCACCCTGGCCGCCCAGATCACGACTTTGCCCCTGATCGTCGCCTACTTCGGCCGGCTGTCGCTGGTCTCGCTGCTGACCAACTTCCTCATCCTGCCCGCGCAGCCGCCGATCATGATGGGTGGCATGATGACCCTGGTCGCCGGGCTGCTCTGGGAGCCGCTCGGTCGCGTTCTGGGAGTCATCCCCTGGCTGTTCCTGACCTATACGACCACCATCGTCCGGCTGACCGCGGCCATCCCGTTTGCCTCGGTGGAGCTGGGCGCGCTGGGGCGCGTGCTGGCGCCGCTTTACTATGCCGTTTTGTTCGGGATGCTGGGGGTGCGGAAGCTCGAAACGGGAAGCTGGAAAGGGCTGCCCTGGAGAAGGCTCGGTGTGGGGGGCTTGGCCGCGGTTGGGGCGCTGTGGCTGGGGCTGACCGCGGTCAACTCGCTGCCCGATGGCCGGCTGCATCTATTCTTCGTGCCCGGCGAGGACGGGGAGGCCGGCCTGATCGTCACGCCGGGCGGCCGGCGCGCGTGGGTCTGGGATGGTCGGGGGAATGGCGCTGCTCTGGCAAGTGCAACGCAGCCGCTGTTGACAGGCTGGCGCAGAGGCGTGGACGTGGCGCTCGGCCCGCCGACCGCGGACGGCCGACCGCAGGCCAGCCAGGTCGTTGATCCGGCCCACCTGACGCCCGGCACGGTCATCCGGCTGGACGATGGCGTGACGCTGACGCGGTTGGGGACCAGCGACGGCTGGGCGCTGCGGTTGCGCTACGGCGAGTTCCGTGCGCTGCTGCCATCCACGCTAAGCCCCGAGGCCCAGGCGGCCCTGCTGGCAACCGGCGGCGATCTGACCGCGACGCTGCTCAAGACGGCCGGCCCCGGCACGGGCGCCTGGCCCACGGCCGCCTTCCTGGCCGCGACCGCGTCCCAGACGATCCTCTGGCCGCAGGACACCACCTACCCGCCCGACGTGGCCGACCTGTTGGTCGAGCGCGGCGCCCGCCGCGTCTCGGCGGATGCCGTGATAGAGGTGATCAGCGACGGGCAGCGGGTGTGGCTGAAGCAACACAGCGGCGAAGCGAGAAGGTGAGTTTGTGATTTGGGGAGCATAGGAGGGAACGTAGAGCGGTCAACGCTCGTCTGCGGGTGTGGGTCAACCAACACCCAGCGCTCAGAATCATGAGAGGGGAAAATGAACACACTATCTTCTGGAAGGTATCTGGCTATCGTGGCATTGCTGTGCGTCGCGATCCTGTCAGGCTCGTGCGTGGTCATGTCAACGCCGGCGCCCAGCGTGCCGCCTGCCACCGCGACATCGGTTCCCACGGTCGGCATGGCCAACCCGGCGTCAGTTTTCTGCAAAGAGAAGGGCGGACAACTCAAGATCGAAAAGGATGCCACGGGCGGCGAGTTCGGCACGTGCGTCTTCCCCGATGGCAGTCAATGCGAGGAGTGGGCCTTCTTCCGCGGCGAGTGCAAGCTGGGCAAGCAGCCTGCTGCGTCCCCGGCCGAGACGGCGATCCAACTGCCCGATGGCGTCCGATGTCTCTTCGCCGGCAAGGGTGCAACCCTGGTCTTCGACGGCAAACGCCTCAACTACACCTGTGACAAGACCGCCGGCGGCGAGCAGACCGGCTTACTGGGCAATCTTGACCGCGCGGGCTTCACCTGGACGGCAGAGAAGATAACGCTCGGCCACAACGACAAGGGCTTCTTCGTCAAAGAGTCCCAGAAGATCACCATGGAGATCACGCAGGTGGAACTGGCTGACGGCACGCTGTGTCTGCACGCCGGCAAGGGCGCGACCCTCGCCTTCGATGGCAAACGCCTGAACTACACCTGCAAGGTCGTCGGGGCCGATCAGGTCGGCCTGATCGGCGACTTCACCGAGCGGGACGGCGTGTGGAGCGCCGAACGCGCGACCATCGTGCGCAAGGAAGGCGCTTTTGCCCTGGAAGCGTCGGCGGTCGTGTCCATCAAGGCCCTGGTCGGCAGCGCGATGCCCCCGGCCCCGGCAACCGGCGAGCTGACCGAGACGCTTTTGCGGAATGCCAGATACGAGCTGCCTGATCTGGGCGCCATCGAGCTGAAGGACGGCAAGTACGAGAAAAAGTACGGCGAAGGCGCGACGCAGGTCAACCGGGCCGAACTGGCGACCGCGGTCCTGGGTGATCTGAACGGCGACAGCGTGAACGACGCGGCGGCGGTGCTCTGGTGGAACGGCGGCGGTTCCGGCACCTTCTTCAACCTGGTGGCGCTGCTCAACGACAAGGGGACGCCGCGACAGGTAGCCGTTACGGCGCTGGGCGACCGCACCAAGATCGAATCGCTGACCATCGAGGGCGGCCAGATCGTCCTTAAGATGGTCGCTCACGGCCCGAAAGACCCGCTGTGTTGCCCATCGCAGGCAACCACGCGCACCTACCGGCTGGAAGGAAATACCCTGAAGGTCGTGTCCGAGGTCGTCGCCACGCCAGCGCCGACGCCTGCCGCAGGGTCCGCGACGGACGCGACGCTGTCCAAAGTCAAGTACAACCCAACCACCTATCGCTGTGAGAATGAGCCGCAGCGCACGATGACCGACAAGAACTGGCAAGCGTACGCGGCGCCGGAGGGCGGCCAGGGCAGCGACCCGGCCAAACCGGGCCTGGTTGTAACCTTCGGGCTGCGCAACAAGTTCGGCAACGCGGGCGAGCAGTACGAGCCGACGGCGGTGGTGATCGCTCCCGATGGCAGCACCGCGACGGCCATCGGAACGCTCAAGGCGGCGGACTGGCTGTACCTAGTCTACCCCAAGGACTTCGCCGGCGCGCAGTCGACCGTGCCGGGCATCTATACCGTTGTCTGGCAAATCAAGGGCGGCTACATCACGTGCAGCGGGTTCCAGGTGGTGGCCGCACAATAATGGGGAAGTGCTGTTGTGCCAGGAGTGCAACTCACGGCACAACAGGCTCATTTCATCGCTGATCGCGCCGGCGCCAGGAGAGTTGCCTCCTGGCGCCGGCGGGTCTGTCACTCACGCAGCACGCACCACGCAGCACGTCCTACCGACTCCCCAACATCTGCCGCAACACCAACGCATGTACCACCTGCTCCACCGGCGCGCGATCATCGGTGAAGATCGGCGCGGTGGGCGGCGGCGCGGCGACCGCGGCCTGGGGCGCGGCGCAACGGGCCACCTCGGCCAACAGGGGGTGATCGAAGGCGAGCAAGTTGGCCTGAAAATCCGCCCGGGTCGAGGGCCGCTTCGTGGCGACGACCAGGGTGTTGCCCAGCGAGCTGTCGCCCGACGGCTCGTCCATCACGTAAACGCTAGGGAAGACCTGCCCCATCGTGGCCGCGATGGCATCCACCAGGCTGTAATCCGTCCGCGTCCGCCCCACGTTCACCGCCACCACACCATCCTCCGCCAGCCGCTCCCGCGCCAGCGCGAAGAACTCGACCGTAGTCAGGTGGAAGGGGATGTAGGGGGGGCGATAGGCGTCTATGGCGATGAGAGCGTATGGTGTACTGCGTATTGCGTATTGCGTGTTGCCATTCGCCAGCGATCCTTTGCCATCTGTCATTTGCCATCTGCTATTTGCAAGGAACCACCGCCCATCCGCCGCGACCGCGTTCAGGTTCGGCTCGTTCATCTCGAACCAGGCGCGGCCGGCGACGAGGATAGCGGGGTCGAGTTCGGCGCCATCAATGGGGATGGGGCCGTAGGCCTCGGTAAACAATTTAGACATGGTTCCCGCGGCCAGGCCGATGATGGCGATTCGCTGCACCTGGGCGGGCGTGTAGGGCGCGGGGTTGAAGGCTGGGGCCAACAAAAAGTAATCCCAGATGCCATCGGCCAGCCCGCCGGCGGGCCGGTAGACCGAGTGGATGCCCTCCCCCTCGTTGAGCCGCAATTGGCGCTCGGTCCCGGCGTCTATCACCTGGATATAATTGAACGCAGATTCGGTCTCGAAGAGCAGCCCGGCCGCGGGTTTGACGGGGCCGGTGGGGAGGAAGGCGAGACCGGCGACGAACGACAAGGCGACCAAGACGAGAAGACCTTCCCAGGGCCGACGAGCGCGCAGGAAGCCGATCAAAACGACCAGCAGCAAGCTGATCGCCAACGTCGCGAACGTCCGGCGGGTGCCGATGTTGGGGATCAGCAGGAGCACAGGCAGGAAGCTGCCCAGGATGCTGCCGGCCGTCGAGAGAGCCGAGATGCGTCCCGCAAGCGCGCCGCTGCCCGCCACGTCTCGAAGCGCCAGCCGGATCGCAAACGGACTGACGCAGCCGAGCAGCGTCACCGGCAGGGCGAAGAGCGCCAGGATCGCGGCCATGCTGCCGCCCAGCAGCACGGCGTTAAAATCAGCCAGGCCTTGAGTGGCGAGCGTCAGCACCGGCCGGGAGACGACCGGCACCAGCCCCACGCCGAACGCCCCCACCGCGACCAACCGCAGCAGCGTGGTCAGCCGCGGCGACCGATCGGCGATCCGGCCGCCCAGCCAATAGCCGGCCGCCAGGTAAAGCAGGATTAGCCCGATGAGCACGGCCCAGACGATCAGCGAGTTGCCGAACCAGGGATCGAGCAACCGCGATGCACTCAGCTCGACGCCCAGCGTGGTGAAGCCCGCCGTAAAGACGAGCAGGTATAAGTAGCCGCGACCGATGTTCTGTGGCATAATGGAATTATAACCGGCTTGACGAAGAGCGGCAAGGCGATGACAAACGACGAAAGACGAACGACGGGCGACCAGGGACTAGGGACTAGGGATCAGGGGGCAGGGATCAGGGATCAGGGGGCAGGGATCAGGGATCAGGAAAGTCGCGCAGCTCCCGAGTCACCAAGTCACCTTGTCACCTTGTCACCCGTTCACCCCCGGCCCACCTGGCTGCGCGTGGTCGTGATCCTGCTCGTGGCCGCGGGCCTGACCGCACCGCTGGTGATCTGGTGGGAGCCGATCGCGGCGGTCTTTGCGCAACGGGAGCGAGTCGTCGCCGCAATCCGCGGCGCGGGTGCGTGGGGGCCGGCTCTGCTGATCGCGCTCTACGTGGCACAGGTGATCGCCGCGCCGATCCCCGGCCAGGTAGTGAACTTCGTCGCCGGCTACCTGTACGGCTTTGGGCTAGGGTCGCTCTACAGTTGGCTCGGCATGGTAATCGGCTCGGCCGCAGCGATGGCGTTGGCGCGGCTGGCCGGCCGGCCGCTGGTAGTGCGGCTGGTCAACCCGACGCGACTGGATCGGCTCGACCGGTTGGCGGCGGGCCGTGGGCTGGGCTTCTTCTTCCTGGTCTTTCTGATCCCCGGCCTGCCCGACGACGCGGTCTGCTTCCTGGCCGGCCTCACCCCCTTGCCGCTGCCCGCGTTGATCGCGGCCGCGGCGGTCGGGCGCATCCCCGGCATCGTCGCGGCGGTCTGGGCCGGCGCGTATGCCGGGCGGTTGCCGTGGCAAGGGTGGCTGATCGGCGGCGGAATCAGCCTGGTGGCCGCGGTACTGCTGTGGCGATATGGGCACAGGGTTCAAGCTGCACTGATGGAGTACGCGATCTGTTCATCGGAGATGGATATGAGTCAAACGATTGAAGTCACATTGGATGCCATCGCCCACGGCGGCGAGGCAGGAGGCCGGCACGCGGGTAAGGTGATCTTCGTGCCCTACGCCATTCCAGGCGAGCGGGTGCAGGTGGAGATCGTGGAGGAGAAAGAGCGGTGGGCGCGCGCCAGGCTGCTGGCAGTGCTCATCCCCAGCCCCGACCGCGTCGAGCCGCCCTGCCCCTACTTCGGCCCGGAGGCGTGCGGCGGCTGCCAGTGGCAGTACATCGCCTACGAGCGCCAGGCCGAGTTGAAGCGGGAGATCGTCGTTGACCAGCTTCGCCGCCTGGGGCGCATCGCCAACCCGCCGGTGGTAGATACTCTCGTATTGGCGGCGCCCTCATGGCCTGAGAATGCCGACGCTGTTGACAGCGATACTCAATCTCCAATGCCCGAAAAAGCGGGGCACGCTGTACCCAATACCCAATATCTCTCCTACGGCTATCGCAACTACGTGCAATTCGCGGTCACGGGCGATGGAAGGCTGGGCTATCGCCGCGACGCGAGCCATGAGATCATCGCTATTGACCACTGTCTGCTGCTCGATGACCGGCTGGATGAGCTACGCGCCGCGCTCGACGTGGCTGGCGCAGGGCTGACCGGCGTCAGTTTGCGCGCGGGGATCAACACCGACCAGGCGCTGATCCTGTTCGAGACCGCCGGCAACGATGCGCCTGAGCTGGAGATCGAGCTGCCGGCCGCGTGCGCGCTGCTGACGCCGGCCGGTGTGCAGCCGCTCATCGGCGAGCCGTGGATCGAGGAAGAGGTGGCGGGGCGGCGTTGTCGCATCTCTGCGGAGAGCTTCTTTCCGGTCAACACCGCGGGGGCCGAGGCGCTGGTGGCGGTGGTGACGGAGTACGCGCAGCTTCGCCCGGACGACGTGCTGCTGAACGCCTATTGCGGCGTTGGCCTCTTCGCCCTGGCGCTGGCCGATTCGGCCGCCGAGGTGATCGGCATCGAGTCGGCGGCGGCGGCGTGCGAGGATTTTGCGATCAACGCGGGCGATCGCGCCAACGTCACCTTGCACGAGGGCGCGATCGAAGAGGTACTGCCTGCGCTGGGGGCGCAGGGGCAGCGTGTGGATGTAGCCGTGATAGATCCCCCGCGCACGGGTGCAGGCCCGGCGGTCATCCGTGAGCTGGCGGCGCTTGGCCCACGGCGGATCGTCTACGTCTCGTGCGACCCGGCCTCCCTGGCCCGCGATGCCGCTCCCCTGGCCGCGGCCGGCTATCGCCTGGTCGAGGCGCAGCCGGTAGACATGTTCCCGCAGACGTACCACGTGGAGACGGTGGCGTTGTGGGAGAAATGATGCGCGACTCTTGTTTGGGCCGGTCTCCGGCGAGAAGGTTATCACCAACCAAAGTGGACTTCAGGCTCCGTATTCAAGCGCCAGGGAGAATGTTCTCGTCCAAGATGTTCACGCGGGCATTGGCTCCAGGACGAACTCGTCCGTATGCTTGAAAAACGCCACACTGGACAACTTCACGGCTTCAGTAATGGCGTCCTTCGTGATGCTGTTGTGCCACTGCTCGATGATCGTCTCCCAGGCCAGCCCGTCGGCAACCATGTCCAATACATCTGAAACAAAAATGCGCGTACCGCGGAGAGTTGGCTTGGACGGCTGGCGCAGCGAGCGGCTTTTCAGTTAATTTGTCTGGAACACGAACAGGGTATCGCCGATCTGAATCTGATCTCCCGGCTTTAGGGATTGCCGCGTGATGCGCGCTCCGTTGACAAATGTTCCGTTGGTCGAGCTCAAGTTGCTGATGACCCACGCGCCCTCTTGGAAATCCACGCGCGCGTGCTGGCGCGAGACACGCGAATCGTTCACCACCAGTGTGCTAGTCGGATCACGTCCAATCGTCACGCGGTCTTGCGAGAAATCAACAAAGGGTAGATTTGTGCTTCCACGTGTGACGATGAGACGTGGGACGGCATGCGGCGTGCCGCCACGCTCAGCCAGATTGGTTGGGTGCGGTATCACACGCAAGGGGGCACGCTGAGCGCGCGAGTGTGCGATGATGAATATGCCGGCAACAAGCAACCCGCCCAAAAGCGCGCAGAGCACACCACCGCCAAGCACAAGGCTCACCAGAGGAATTGACGTTCCCGGCAGTGGTTGCGGCCCACTTGGCGGGGGCTGTAGGACACTCGTCGCCGGTGGTATCCCGCCAAGCACTTTGATGGGCCCCACCTCGGCTTTGGCGGTGTTCAATCCGTCGCTGCCGATGATGCGAAAGTAGACTTGGTCGCCGCTCGCAATCTCGGAAGTACTCAAAGTCAACTGTGGGTTTGGCGTATCCAGTTCGACCGGATACCATGACTCGCCGCCGTCGGGCGTGTACAGCACCGTGTAGGTCAATGCGCCGCCGTCCGCGTCCGCACCCGTCCATGCGATCGTTTGCTGACCCTGCCACGTGTCGCCGGCGCGCGGCGAGGTGATGTTTAGCGTTGGTGCGTTCGGGCTCGCAGTGAGCGCCGTCAATTCCCGGTTGTCGCGGCTGAGTGTGATGCGCGTCGTGCCAGCAGGGTACGGCACCTTGAGTGTGAACGGTTCTTCGTCGAGCGGCGCGCCTGTTCGATGCGCTACGAATTGCAGGTTGAAGCACTGGATTGCCAATGTTCCGCTCGCGCCGCTCAAGCGCAAACAGTGGTTACCTGAACGGGGCAGCGGATTGCCAGGATCGAAATCCGCGCTGTGATACGCCGCATCTAGCCGGCCGCTGCTGCCGTCGCGTTTGGCGGAGCCGCTGACAATCAAGTATTCCGGGCGCGATTGCGCGAGCGCGCCGGAAAGGACGAACGCGCCGACACCCCACGCAGCGGAAAATTGTGGCGGTGAGGTTGGGACACTGGCGCGGCGTCGCAAACCGCTGTCGTAGAGTTTCCTGTAACTATCGGGCGATATCCAGATGTCGCTGCCCGGCGGCGTGCAATATGTCATCAGATCGAACTGCGTATTGGGGATGACGCGCCGGGCCAGTGGATCAAAACCGTACTCCTGGATCGTGGCAGTGTTGTAGGGCCACTTGGTTTCAGAATCAGTGGCGCCGCAGCCGCCCGTGATCGGATTGTTGTCGCTGACCTTGCTGGTGTGGCGCAGTCCGAAATTGTGAGCCATCTCATGCGCCATCGTATGTTGGAGATCAAGCGCATCGGTGGTTGTCAGATCCTGCCCCATAACAACGTTGTTTTGACCGAAGTAAAACGTTCCAGTGTCGAGGTCGAGTTCATCCCACCAAAGGGGATGGGAGATGCCGGCGATGGTTGAGATGGTTGGAATCGGAGGTAGCCAGGCCATCAGTTGATCGGGTTTGGTTCCGCTGTACATCTGATAGCCCTTTTCCAGTGCGGTCATAAACACGTAAACATCCCAAATGTCGCGCAGTGGCTTGGTATACGGCCGGCGCACGGGAATCGGATAGTAATCCAAGCCATTGTCGGCAAGCGGATAGAGCTTGCGTGTCAGACCGCTGTGGTTGGCAATGGCATTGGAGGGATAGGTGGCTGCGGCTTGCCCGGGGGGTTGATAGCCAACGCTCAGATAGCCCACACTCAGTCGGTTTTGCTTGACAAATTTCATTTGGTAGCTGAGTTTATTGTTATCGTAGTTGGTCTCCGGCAGGGTCTTGAGTGGGTTGAGCCACAATTCGAGCGGATACGTTGTGCCTTCATTCGGGTCTGTGCTTGCGCGGGTCATTTCTAGCGGCAGGTAGAGATTGATGGTATCGGTGATGTTGGCGCGATTCGGATAGCGCGGGGCCGTGAAAGGCGTATTCATGTTCGCGGCTGGGACGCAGGTATCCGTCATCCCGCGAAACGAAGCCGTGCCCATACCGCATGCGGATATGGTGACGCCGGTGACAGGCCCTTGGGGATTCCCGCTCACTTTGACGAAGACGCGCACCACGGTGCTTTTGCCGGCGACGAGCGGCACGCGATTGGCTTCGTCCTGCACCACCTGCACCACCTCGATGTGGTCAATGCTGAGGTCAATGTCCGGCAGTAGCGTCGGCGTTGCGGTGGGTGTGGCCGTCGGTTTCTTAGTCGCAGTTGCCGTCGCGGGGGGCTGGCTGGCTGAGCGTTCGTATTTGTAGGTCACCAAAACCCAGTCGTCTGGGTTCGGATCGTGTCCGGCGCTCAGTTGGATCGTGGGCTCCGCTGATCGGGGATCGAATTTGAATGTGTACGTGGCATTGTGAGGATCCGGGCTTCCCGTGAGCCGAAAATTATCGGGCGAGCCTGCGGACATGTCCCCCTTGCCATCGGACGCGCAGTTGATGTTCCACCACCCCCCGACGCTGCCCCACCCTTGTTCGGTCGTGGCGGAGATCTTGAGCGTAACCACCTCACCGGCTCGCAAGGTAGCCGGGGGCGGCGTCCACGTCAGCGTGTTAGCGTATTGTTTTCCATCGCGTTCCGTTTGATAGGTCAGGGATGTGTCTGTGACCTGCAACCCGCGTGGTTTCGGAAGAACAGGCTCCACGCGCGTCCAAATCTCTTGGCCCTGCGCTGGCGGCGCGGCGTGCGTCGTGCGCGGCTCAACCGCTTCATTCAGCAGCAGCATTGCCAGCAAGAGCACGAGTGCAATGGCGGCTGCGCGCTGCCAGGAATGGTGATGGTTGAAGGAGTGTTTCATTTTCATCATGCTACACCTCCATCACATACTCCGCGTCAAAATGCGCGGAATAACCTCACGATTTTGCATTGACTCCAGCGCGGTTGGGTGGTTCAAGGCTACCTCGACTACGAAATCCACCACGTTCTTGCGTGCCTAAACTGTGACTGCGCGATGCCGCCCGGATTGTAACGGCGTGTCCGCTAACGCTGTAGTCCCACGACGGGCCGCACATGAGCCCACGGCTATGATTCAGCGCGCCGACCGGCTCTCTGCCCACGTGATCGCGCCGCGTGGTCAGCCAAAGGGTGTTGATGGCCGGGCCTGGTGATCCGCGGCCAGCGCAATATCGTTGCATATTGTCCAGCGGACTCTTGACACGCGCCAACAATGCAGCGCGTCTATCCGTTTATCCGCTGCAATCCGTTGCCCGCTGCCTTTACACCAACTTCTCCCTCAGCTTTGCGCTCGCGAAGTCCATGATCGCGACCACGATCACGATCGCCGCGACGGCGGTGCCGGCGGAGCGATACTTGCTGAAGGGGAAATAGTCGTTGTAGAGCAGGTTGCCGATCCCGCCGCCGCCGGCAAAACCGACGATGGTCGCCATACGCACGTTGATGTCCCACTGGTAGATCGAGTAGGAGACGAAGGGCGGGATGATCTGCGGCAGGATGCCGTAGACGATGGCCTGCAAGCGCGTGGCGCCGGTCGCGGTGATCGCCTCCAACGGCCCCGCGTCAATGTTCTCGATGGCTTCGGAGAAGAGCTTGCCGATCAACCCGAAGGTCGTGACCGCCAGCGCCAACATGCCGGCAAAGCTGCCGAAGCTCACCCAGTAGAAGAAGATCGCCACGTAGAGCAGTGCCTCGATCGAGCGCAGGATGTTGAAGAGGCCGCGCGTCAGGTAGTAGATCCAGATCGAAAGGCGACTGCGGCCGGTCAGGTTGCGCGCGGCCAGGAAACTGAATGGGATCGCCAAAAGGGCGCCAAACGTCGTGGCGAGCAACGCCTGGAAAATCGTCGTGATCATTTCCCTGACCACGGTGCTGACGACCTCTGAGTCCAGGTTGAACGACAGGAACTGGCGCACGAAGCGTCCCAGGGTGGGCGCTGGATCGAGCAACAACTTCAGGTCAATCCCGCACAAGCCCCAGAAGTAAACGAAGACCGCCGCGCCGACGATGATGTAGAACCAAGCCCGCAGCGACTTGTAGAACGGCCGCCAGGCCTTGACGACCGTTTGCGTCGTGCCGACCATGATGCGTTCCCGCCATTTCGCGCTCACGTAGTCCACGATGACCACGACGATGGCGACCGCCCACAGCGCCGCGGCATATTGCGTATACCCGCTCTTGCGAATCGTCTCCACGACAAAGTAGCCGATGCCGCCCCCGGCCACAAACCCGACGACCGTTGCCGAGCGCATGTTGATATCCCAACGCAACAGCGTATACGCCAGGAACGGCGGCACAATCTGCGGGATGACGGCGTAGCGAATGGTTTGGAGCAGATTAGCCCCAGTCGCGGTGATGGCCTCGATGGGGCCGGGGTCAATGTGCTCGACTTCTTCGGAGTATAATTTTGCCAACGCAGCCACAGAGTGGATGGTAAGCGCGATCACGCCGGCGAACGACCCCAGGCCGACCCAGAGGACGACGATCAGGCCCCAGATGAGCGTGTCCACGGCGCGCACGATGTTGAGGAGGGTGCGCGTCACGTAGTAAATCGCCGTCCCACCGGGGATGCGCGACATGATGTTGCGCGCGGCAAAGAAACTGACGGGGATGGCAAGGATGGTGGAGAAGATCGTGGAAATCAAGCCGAGCGCAATCGTCTCGATGATCTTGCCCGCCTGGAAGGTCGGCAGCGTCGCCCCGGTCTGAACGAATCCCAGGCGCACCAGGAGATCCGGTGCGGGCTTGGGCACGATGCTGCCGAAGATGTAGCCAAAATTCTCGCTGGGAACCCATGCGCCCGCGGCGTTGCGCGTGAAGAGATCGGGATGGATGATGTCGTTGAAGATTTTGAGCGCATTGCCGAAGCGCGTGACCAGGCGATCGAGCCGAACATCTGTGACTTGCCACGCGATGATATAGATTACCAGCCCAGGTAGGAGCAGCCCGAACAGATTCAAGCCGCGCTTACCCCGCGCCTGGCAGTAAGCATCGTAGACGTTCCAGAGCCAGAAGAGCGCGAAAAAGGCCAGCAGCCAACTGGTCTGGATGCCGCCCAGGCTCACCTTGGCGATTCGGAAATTGTCGAGCGCCCAGGGAATCAAATAGCCCTGCGCCAGCGCCGCGAGCAGGATCAACACGCCGCGCTCGCGTTTGCCCAGGTAAAACTGCCCTGCGCCGGGGATGATCAGCGAAAGGATGCTCGCCAGTGAGGCCGAGCTATTGCGAGCGGGGAGAGTGGATGAGGATGAGGCCATGTGCGATCACCGCTTTGTAACGGACGAACGACGAAGGACGGATCATCGGACTGGCTTTCGGCTTTCGTCTTTCGTCCCCCGTCAAATAATCGAAACGCGCTCGGCCTCCTGGCCGTAAATCGCCTTGAACTGCGCGTCGTCAATCTCCTTGGGCAAGCCTTCGAAGACAACTCGGCCATCTTTGAGCGCAATGGCGCGGGTGGCGTAGCGGTGGACGAGATCGAGAAAGTGCAGACTGCACAGCACCGTGATGCCGCGCTCCTTGTTCATCTGTTCCAGATATTTCAGGATCGAATGGGCCAGCACCGGATCGAGCGACGCCACCGGCTCATCCGCCAGGACCAATTTCGGCTCCTGCATCAACGCGCGCGCGATGCCCACGCGCTGTTGTTGCCCCCCGGAAAGCGAATCGGCGCGCACGTGCGCTTTGTCCGCCAGACCCAGGTGCTCCAGGTTTGCCTGTGCGCGCTGATGATCGGCGGGCGAGAAATAATCGAACAGGCTCTGAGAAGGGTTGACATAGCCGAGTCGCCCCGAAAGCACATTCGTCAGCACCGAGGAGCGCTTGACCAGGTTGAACTGTTGAAAGACCATGCCAATTTGGCGGCGGATGCCGCGCAGTTCTGAGCTGGGCGCCGCGGTGATATCCATGTCGTTCCAGATGATCCGGCCGGCAGTTGGCTCGATCAGCCGATTGATGCACCGCAGCAGGGTGGATTTGCCTGACCCACTCAACCCGATCACGGCCAGGAATTCCCCATCTTGAACCTCGAAGCTCACATCGGTCAGCGCCTGGGTCCCGTTGGGGTAAACTTTCGTGAGATGCTCGACACGTAGCATAGTTTTCCTCGATGGGGAGGGGGTAGGAGGGAAATACACTTGTCACGTGCCAGGCACTTCGGAAGTGCCTGGCACGTTGAAACGAACTTACTGCTTGATCAGCTTGCTCACATCCACGCCCGCCTTCTTCAGAATCTCATTGAACGGCGCGTAGTACGTGGCATAGTCGGACACTTCAAAGGCATCGTAGTTGTAGATGCTCTTAACCACGGCGAGGCCGGCGGGATCCTTCATCATCGCGAGCAACGCTTCGGTGGTGATCGCCTTGATCTTGGGATCGAGACCCTTGATGTACTGCAAGCCGTCGTTCGGGATGCGGTCGCCCACTGCGAACACAGTCACCTTCTGCGCGATGTCGGGGAATTTGCCGACCAGGTTCGTTGTCTTGTCGGTCAAGACGTCCATGAAGGCCACACCGGCGTCGCAGTCACCGTTGTACACGGCGATGGCGGCCTTGTCGTGGCTGCCTGCATAGGTGCTCTTGATGTCCTTGTCGGGGTCAATCCCCATGGCCTTGAACACCGCGCGCGGGATGATGCCGCCCGAAGTGGAGCTGGCGCTGGTGAAGCACATGCTCTTGCCCTTGACATCCGCCAAGGTCTTGATGCCCGAACCGGCCTTGGTGAAGTACTCAGGCTTGTAGTAGGAGGTCAGTTGGCCCGCAAGCGCCTTGTCGGGATCGAAGTCGAACGCGGTGTAGGTGCCATCCGCCTTGAGGACGCCGTACTTGCGCTGCGCCACCAGGGCCACATCCACGTCGTACTTCTCCTTCGCCAGCAGGATCGCGAAGGTGTTGAGGAAGCCCATCTGGGCCTTGCCGCCGCCCATCGCCTCGATCGAGGCCGCTTCGCTCGTGCCGACCTCCATCTTATAGGTCAGGCCGGTCATCTTGGTGAGGCAGTCGGCCAGGGCGGTGCCGCCGCGGCTGATGAGCGCGGTATCCACCGAGGGCACGAAGGTGATGACGATAGGTTTGTCGGCCGCGCCGAGCTCACCCGCTTTGGGCGACAACGCGGTGGCCATCTTCGCGCACGCAGGCGCGGCGAGGGCGGGCAGCGGCGTCTTGGTCGGCGCCACAGTTGCCGCAGGGACTGCGGTCGGCGGGACTGCGGTCGGCGGGGCCTTGGTCGGCGGGACCGGCGTGGGTGTCGGTTGGGCGCAGGACGTCACCAGCATGGCGACGACCAGCAGAGCGACGAGCAGGTACGACGTTCGACGAGCGTTCATGTGTGTCTCTCCTCGATGAATGTGAATGGATTGAAATCGGATCGAAGCCAGGGGCAGTCAACACGATAATCGTCCAGTAGTCACCTCCTGATGTGCGAGTTCAGCGCTATCTTACTCCACTCCGGTAGATTGTGCAACCCCGGCAGGGGTGATCGCAAACCGCGACCGGCTCCCCGCAGCAGCGGTGGCTCCCAGACATCGGCTGCACTTTCGCCCGCCGCCGGCACGTCGGGCATAGAAGCCCAACCCACTATAGCGCGAGAGGTTATTCGCAGTACCGCAAAACTCGCTTTGTCACCCCTTCGTTGCACTCAGGGCAGGCTCTGAGCGGGTTGGCCCCGTGAAGTGCGTTACGGCGAGAATCCAGCGAAGGGTCTCGTTTCGGCCGAGAGATTCTTCGCTGGTGTCACGCCGTTACGAGAGTTCAGGGACAAACCCGCTCAGAATGACAGGCAGCGGGTAGCGAGTTTTGCGCTATTGCGGTTATTCTTTACCGAATCCTAACGGCGGTCAGTGGTTGGCGGTCGGCGGTCGGCGGTCATACACCCCGCGCCAGCCGTTCAGTCGAATGCGCAACACGTCGCGCACCATCCGGTAGGTGTCGGGGATGGGGTTGACGCGGCTGTCGCCGTCGAAGTACCAGTTGATCGGCACGGACACCACCCGGTAGCCGCGGCGCAGGGCGATGAAAAGCGCCTCCACGTCGAACGCCCAGCCGGGCATCGTCTGCGACGGGAAGACGTTGTGCGCGACCTCGCGCCGGAAGCTCTTGAACCCGCACTGCGTATCCTGGAAGCCGGGAATCGCAAGCACGCGCACGATGAAGTTGAACACGCGACCCATCAGGTGGCGGTATGCCGGCTCACCGAAGCGGTGCGCGCCCGGCCCCTCGCGCGAGGCGATCGCCACATCGTAATCAGCCAGCGCAGGTGGCAGGAACTTGCGCACCTCTTCGATCGGCATCGAAAGATCCGAATCGCAGATGAACAGGTAGCGTCCGCGCCCGGCCATCATGCCAGCCTTCACCGCTGCGCCCTTGCCCTTCGCACTATGCATCACGCGGATGAAGGGATAGCGACCGGCATACTCCTCGGCCACGGCCGTGGTCCGGTCGGCGCTGCCATTCTCGACGATCAGCACCTCCATCGGCTCCGGCTGAGCCTGGACGAACGCCGCGATCTTGTCGAGCGACTTCGGCAGACGGCGCTCCTCATTGTAGGCCGGGATAATGATGGACAATAATGGTTCGGATTGATTCGTCATACCTGGTCTACCACCGCATCAAATTGAACAGCGCCAACCCTGCGATCCCCTCGACCACCAGCGCGCCCACCCAAAGAAGGTAGGCGCCGCCCTGCTGGACGCGGCGATACATGAAGATACCGGCGAGTAGGTTGAAGCCCCAGGTCGCCAGGCCGATGATCGGCAGGGCGAACAGTCCCGATTTGGGCGCGATGCGGTCGGGGATGCCGGCCACATCGAAGTGGAGCGGTAGATCGGAAGAGAGGGCCGGGAAACGGAAGCACAGTGCGCCGAACAGGATCAGCACGCCCAACAGCCCCAGGCCGATCAGCGCCAGGGCCGCCAGGTCGCGCCACAACCCCCACGTCCAGAACGGCGGCCGGCGCAGCTCCGCCCGCAATGGCCGCGCCGCGCCGAGCGCATAGCGCGCCTGCAAGGCCGCCAGGAACCGCTCGGGGTCGGCCGGCGAGAGACCGTAGCAGTCGCCGGCCGTGACCAGGATCACCTGCTCGACCGGCGACCGGGTGGCGTAGGAGTTGAGAACCGGCACGTCGGCGCAGACCATCCGGCGGCGATAGCGATAGGGCCAGTGCCACGGATACGCGCGATTCAACGCCGGGCCAGCCGTCCCACGTTGGATGCGCTGGATTTGGCCCATCGGCACGATCTGCCGGGTCGGCCCCCAAACCAAGGTCACACCGTCCCGATCCACCCAATAGGCCAGCGTGAACGCGCCGACCGTGCGGTAGCCCAGATAAGCAACGGCCAGCAGGCTGCCGAGCACCCACAGCACCAGGAGGAAGCTCTCGCCGTCCACCGGGCGCGCGAGCACGGCCCGGATGGCAAGCACATCCAGGTCCAGCAGGCTCAACATGGCGAGCAGACCATACCAACGATCGGAAGAGGGAAGCGGTCGAAAGGTCATCTATCAATCGCCACAATGCCAACATTGTCACCCTGAGCGGGAGTTCCCATGACCGACGTTGCGGCGTGAAACCAGCGAAGGGTCTCGTCTTGCCACGAAGAGATTCTTCGCTTTCACACGCCGTCACGAGAAACTCAAGGCAAAGCCGCTCAGAATGACAGGCGGAAGTTACTTCTCGTACACCGGCGTACACCAATGCCGGTACTTCGGCAATTCGCCGCGCACGGCCTTGAAGTACAGATCGCGGAGCTGCGCGGTGACCGGGCCAAGAACGCCACTCCCGATCGGGCGATGGTCAACGGAAATAATCGAGGCGATCTGAACGCCCGTGCCGCAGAAAAACACCTCGTCAGCCAGATAGAGTTCCGAGCGGTCAATCTGCCGCTCTGCGGTCTCGATGCCAAGCTCGTCCTTCGCCAGGGCTATGACCCCCTGGCGGGTGATGCCCTCCAGGATGTTAGCCGTCGCCCCGGGCGTGACCAGCTTGCCCCCGCGCAGCATGAAGATGTTCTCGGCGCTGCCCTCGGAGACGTGGCCGTCCGCGTTGAGGACGATGGCCTCGTCAAAACCGTTGAGTTGTGCTTCCGTCTTGACCAGCGCGGAGTTGACGTAGGAGCCTGTCACTTTGCCGCGCGGTGGAATTGAGTTATCATCGTTGCGCCGCCAGGAGGAAACGCACACCTTGGCGCCTTCTTCCTTATCCATGTATCGGCCCATCGGCTGCGTCCAGATAGCGAACTCGTCACGCAAGTTGTGCAGCCGCACGCCGATGATCTCGTTGGCCTTGTACGCCAACGGCCGGACGTAGACGTCCTCGCGATAACCCTCACGGCGCAGCAATTCCACCGTCAAGCTGCTCATTTCATCCGCCGTGAGCTTCAACTGCATCATCAGGATCTTGGCCGACTGCAAGAGCCGCTCGTAATGCTCGCGCAGCCGCAACACGTAGAGCTGCTCGTGGTCGGCGTTCCAATAGGCGCGGATGCCCTCGAAGACGCCGGTGCCGTAGTTGAAGCCGTGCGTCATTACGCTGATCTTCGCCTGCTCGATGGGCACAAACTTGCCCTCAAAGTATGCTTGGGTTGGCATGTCTTCCTCCTCCGGTTGGGTATATGGATATTAGGCAATAGCGCAAAACTCGCTACCCGTTGCCTGTCATTCTGAGCGGGTGCGTCCCTGAACTCTTGCTGCGGCGTGACACCAGCGAAGAATCCGTTCGCTGCGCTCAGGACAAGTTCTCCTTGCCGAGACGAGACCCTTCGCTGGATTCTCACCGCAACGCACTTCACGGGATCGACCCGCTCAGAGCTTGCCCTGAGTGCAACGAAGGGGTGACAAAAAGCGAGTTTTGCGGTACTGCGATATTAGGTATTGGATATTGGGTTGCCCCGCGTCGATGCTCAACATCCAATACCCAATATCTAATACCCAATATTCGTCATTCCAATAATAATTTCCACCCCGCCAACTCCGCCAATTGGCTCCGGTCGGTCATATCCAAATTCAGCGGTGTGACGGAAATGTAGCCCCGCGCGATGGCGCCGATGTCGGTGCCTTCCTCCGGCTCGCCGCTGGGCGGGTCGCCGCCGATCCAGTAGTAGGGCCGGCCCTTCGGGTCGTGCCGTTTGATGAGCACGTCATGGTAGACGCTCTTGCCCAGGCGGGTGAGCTGAACGCCCTTCATCTGCGCGGGAGGCAGCGCCGGAAAGTTGACGTTGAGAAAACAGTTCGGCGGCAGGCCGCGGGCCAACACTTGCCGGGCCAGGTCGGCCAGAAAACTCGCGGCAAACGCCAGGTCGCCCTCCGGCGTCTCCTTGACGATGTGCTGCGACGCGGCGATCGCCGGGATGCCGAAGACCGTCGCCTCCATCGCCGCGGCCAGCGTGCCGGAATAGGTCACGTCATGCCCCAGGTTGGAGCCTTGGTTGATGCCGGAGATGACCAGGTCGGGCCGCTGCGGCACAAGGCCCAGCAGCGCCAGCCCCACGCAATCAGACGGCGTGCCGGTGGTGTAGAAGAGCGGCGTGTTGTCGGGCAGCGCGGTCTGGTTGATCCGCAGCGGTTTGTGCATCGTCTTCGTGTGCCCCGCCGCCGACCAGTTGTGGTCGGGCGCGAAGATCGTCACCGCTCCCAGCGATGCGAAGGCGCGCGCCAGTGCAGGCAGCGCGGGCGCCTGGTAACCGTCATCGTTGGTTAAGAGGATGTGAGACATGATCAGGTATTAGGTATTGGATATTGGCGGCCAAGATGATCTGCGGAAGGCCACGCGCGTGACCGCCAGGCGCCATCACCGACGGTCAATTCACGATCTATGACAACACTCTCTGACCATGGATTGGTCAGAAGCCTATCTCTTCCAATACCCAATATCCAATATCTAATATCCAAAGCCAGATCGCTCGCTACCTTCTTCTCCTTCGGCTTGTGCCCCACCAGGATGCGCACCGGCTCGCTCTCGGCCCAGTTGCCGGCGCGGTCGAAGGCGCGGACGTAGAGGGTGTGCGTCTCGGTCAGGATGCCCGTGTCTTCCAGGATCGCGCCGGGGGCGACTTCGCTCAACAGGATGTAACGCTTGCCCTTGGTGCCGTCGGGCTTGGTGTATTCTTCGACCTTAGTCTCGCGCACCAGCGCCGGCTTCTCCGTCACCGTGCCGTCGGGGTTGGTGATCGTGCGCGTGGTTGAGATCGTCTCGCCGCCAAAGACCGGCATCACGTTCGACATGGTGATCGTCCAGCGGATGCTATAGGGCGCGACCGTGCTCTCGCCGAGCTTGTTTCCGTCGAAATAGAACTCGACGCGATCCATTTCCCAGGCGTCCTGCGCATCCGCGGTGATGCTGACCAGCTCGTCATCCTCCATGATGTAGGACTCGTCCTTCTCCGGGTAGACGATCTTGACCGTGGGCGGGGCGTTGTCAATCACCACCGGCACGTCGCTGGTCTGGACGCCGCCGCTGTGTTGCATGACGGTCAGGCGCAGGGTGTAGAGGCCGTCGAAACCGGCCGTATTCCACATTTCGAGCTGGCCATTGCTCACCTGGTTGCCGTGTTCCCCGCCGATGGGCGTCCACTTGTCCGGCTCCTTCTCCGAAGCGATCTCGATCTTGTAGGCGCGGAAATCTGACCCGCGCGCATTGCCCAGGATCGGCACCGCGCCCTTGACCCGCGCGCCGATGAGCGGGCTGCCGATCGCCACGTCGCCGGTCACTTCGGTGATGCCGCCGCCGCAGGGGCCATCAACCTCGGTCGGCGGCTGGGGGATGCCTTGATCGCGCACCCAATCGGCCGCGGTGGAGGGGAAGACCTCGTAGGTCACGCGCTCGATCAGGTCGGGCGGCGTGCAGGTCGAGGCGCGCTTGCCATTGGCCTTGTTGACCTCGACCACCTGCCAGATGTTGTCCTTTTCCTTCGGCGCCTTGCCGGCCAGGAAGAAGTCCACCGTGGACTGGGGGCAATCTGGCGTGGGCAGCAGGCCGGAGGGCAAACAGACCTGCACTCGCTCCAGACCGGGCGGCTGCTGCCAACCCTGCACCGGCAGCCCTTCCATCCCTTTCTTCAGCACCGCACCGAAGATCGGCGCGGCCGTAATCGAACCGTCAGAGAGGTGCATCGGTTTGTTGTCGCTGTTGCCCGTCCACACGCCCACGGCCAACTGCGGCGTGAAACCGAGCGTCCAGCCATCGTACCAGTTGTTGGTGGTGCCGGTTTTCGCGCCCACGAGCCGGTCGGGCAGCACCAGGTACTGTGCGGTCGTGCCGAAGACCCCCGCCCGCGGAGCCGGATCGGTCAGCACGTTGACCAGCATGTAGTTCGGCGCCGGGTCCACAACCCGCTGCGTGGCTGGCTGGGTGAACTGCTCGATCGTCACCCCATCCTTGTCCTGCACCTGCAAGATGAAGACCGGATCGAGCTTGCGATAACCGGGGCGTTGGAGGTCCGGCGGGATCGCCTGCCCTGCCATCACGCCGCCGTTGGCGAAGACACTGAACGCATAGGTGTGATCGAGCAGCGCCACCTCGCCGCCGCCCAGCGTCAGGCTCAGGCCATAAGAATTCAGCTCGCGGTTCAGGCTGCTCACCCCCACCCGCCGCGCGGTCTTGATGACGTTGCCCACGCCCATCTGCTGCATCATCCAGACCGCCGGGATGTTGAACGATCGCTGCAACGCCTGGCGCACCGTCTGCGGGCCGTGGTATTTGCGGTCGTAATTCTCCGGCACGTAGGGTGGGTTGCCGGGGTCAGTGAAGACCGTCCGCACGTCCATGATCCCGCTGGCCGGGCCGAAGCGACCCGACTCGAACGCAGTCAGATAGGTGTAGGGCTTGAACGAGGAGCCGGGCTGCCGCGACGCCAACGCGACGTTGACCTGGCCGTCAATCGCCTTGTCGAAGTAATCCAGGCTGCCGACCATCGTGAGCACCTCGCCGGTGGTGGGCCGGATGGCGACCACGGACGCGTTGGTGACCTCGTGATCGAACTGGTAGCCCGGCTGCGAGAGCTGCGGGATCGGCGGGATATTCTCCATGCCCGCCTGGCACGGCTTGGGGTTCTGCCGGCGCATGGCGGCGATGTGGCTGCGCGCCACGCACTCGGCGTAAACCTGCAAATCCCAGTCCAGCGTGGTGTAAACCCGCAGACCGTTCTGCCAGATGTAGTACGGGTCTTCGGGCGTGTTGTACTTGTCTTGCAACTGTTGGAGGACGAGCAGCGCAAAGTGCGGCGCATCCGGCGGCACCTCGAAGCGCTCCTCGGCCCGTTCGCGCACGTATTGCCAAAGCGTGCCGGGCAGCTTCTTGGCTGCATCCGCCTCGGCCTGGGTGATGTAATCGGCCTTGACCAGCGCGTTGAGCGCGCGGGCCGTGGCCGGCCGATCACCCGTGGCGACCAGCGACAGATCGCCATCGCTCAAGAAGCCGTCCTTGATCAGCTCGTTCAGCAGCCGCGTGTTGAAGTAGCGCGTGGCTTCATCCACCTGGGCCTGGGTCAGATAGCCGGCCTCCTGCATCGAAGTCAGCACCTTGCGTTGGCGCCGGTACGCGTCGGCCGGGGACTGGATCGGGTTCAGGCCGGGGTATTGCGGGACGGCCGCCAACACCGCGACCTCGTCCACGGCCAGATCGGCTACCGGCTTGTCGTAGTAGACCCGTGCGGCCGCCTCGATGCCATAGGCTGCGTTGCCGTAAAAGTTATAGTTGAGATACCACTCCAGGATTTGATCCTTGCCCGCGCGACCCGGATACTTCCGGGTGATCTCGATCGCCATGATGCCTTCTTTGATCTTGCGAGCATACGATTGCTCGTAGCGCTCCTGTGGATCAATCAGGACATTCTTGACCAACTGCTGCGTGATCGAGCTGGCGCCCTGGACGCCCTGGCCGCGCAAGTTTGAGATGAGGGCACGGCCGATGCCCTGGAGATTGACGCCGATGTTGGTATAGAAGTCCCGGTCTTCCAGGGCAATCGTCGCATTGCGCGCCATCTCCGGAATCTGGTCAATCTTCAGATAGGTGCGGTCGCCGCGGAACGGTCGCGGGTCAATGGATTCGTAAAGCAGATGTTGGCCCGTGCGGTCGTAGATCTTGACCGTCTCGTAGGTGGCCTGTTCGGTCTGGATCGCGCTCGGATCGGGCAAGCCCTGGGCGAAGAACGCGTAGACGCCCGCCGCCGACGCCACCGCGCCGAAGACGAGCGAGAAGAGAATCAGCGCGTTGATCAGCAGTAAGCCCGCGCCGATCTGCACGACCCACCGGCCGATGTGCGGCCCCCCGGTCGCGCGGCGGTAGCGCCGCCAGCGTTGGATTTGTTGAGAACGAGTCATATCAGATCTTCTATTTACAGTGATTTCAGGCGCGATTTCAGGCAACCGACAATCGCTTCACTGATGTTCTCCAAAGCGTCTTTCATCGTTTCCCCCTCCGAAAGACACCCTGGCAGGTCTAAACACTCAACGACATAACGGCCATCTTCATCTTGCTCGATCACGACATTGAATTGCAGTAACCGTTCAGGCGGGGTCCGTCTGGACGGTTGTCAATAGCCATTAATTGGCATTGTCAACGGCCATGAATTGGTTTAGACTGGCAACATGAGCGACGAATGCGTACCTGCGGGCGTTTCGGCGGACGACTGGGC
>JAPLHB010000212.1 GCA_026389845.1 Chloroflexota bacterium | reverse complement strand
AGACCTGACAGGTCTCGGAGACCTGTCAGGTCTATAGCATCGGGCGCGTCCTGAACCTCCGGTACGGTGTCGAGGATTTCGTTGACGCGCCTGGCCGAGGCGATGCCGTTGGCCCACGTGTTCGACAGCATCGTCATCATGGTCAGCGGCCCCATGGTGGTGAGCAGGTAGTTGGTAAAGGCCACGATCTGCCCTACGGAGAGGTCGCCCCGGATGGCCTGCAAACCACCCGCCCAGATGACGACGACCATGCCGATGTTCACGAAGACCGTGAGCGCCGGCGACATGGTGGACATAAAGCGCATCACCTTGACCGAGTGATCGGTGAAGTTCTCGTTGGCGGCCTCGAAGCGCTGGCCCTCGAAATCGGCGCGCACGAAGGCCTTCACCAGCCGCGCCCCCGCGATGTTCTCCTGCAAGACGGAGTTGAGCCGATCCAACTTACCCTGCACGGAGCGAAAGAGCGGCTCCATCTTGACGACGAAGAAAACGATGACCGCCGAGGTGATCAACAGCAGCGGGACGATCGTCAACGCCAGGCTCGGGCTGGTGTTGAACATGAGGATCAGGCTGCCGATCATCAGGAGCGGGGCGCGGGTCCCTATGCGCAGCGAGACCTGGGTCACACGCTGCACCGCGGTGGTGTCGCTGGTGAGGCGGACCATCAACTGGCCGGTGTTCTGCTGGTCGAGATTGCCGTAGGAATAGGTCTGGATCTTGCGGAAGAGCGCGTCGCGCAGATCGCGCGCCACGCTCTCGCCCACCCGCACCGACAGGTTGTTGTTGCCGATGGCGATCACCGCGCTCAACACCGAGATGCCGAGCATCAGCAGGGCGGTCTGAACGACAACCGATTGGTTGTGTTGCTGGATGCCCTGGTCAATGATTCGTTGAATCAACCTGGGAATCGCCAGGTCGAGGAACACCAGCGAGGTCAAACAGACCAGGGCCACGAGCGCGCGGCGCCAATAGGGCCGGACAAAAGGCAGCAGTTTGCGGATGTGGTTCATAGGCTCCTTCGGGTATGGGGCTGATTATCTCCCGAAGGGCCGGTTTGTGCAAAGAACGGGGCGGGTTTTCCGTCCGTTGACGCGTTGCCGCGCCGCGACGATCGTAGGGGCGGGTTTTCCTGGCTTGATGGCGCATCTCACGCGTACCACGGCTGTGGGCTGCCGGCGATATCCGGTCTACGGCGCGAAACCCGCCCGTCCCCGCGTTTGCCGCGCGACCGACCGGAGGGCGGGTTTTCCGTCCGTTGATGCGCGGTTCGCCGTCGAGTCGGTTGCGTGCGGGTATGCCGGTTTCGGGATCACGCGGGGAAACCCGCCCCTACGTGGGCATTTCTCGTTTCCCCGCGTATGGTGTAAACTACCGCCGTCTACCCACGCAACCCGTGTCCACACTCAAAGGCGTAGGGGCGAAGCATTCCAGGGCGCGCCCGGCGTGACGGCGCGAAGGCTCATCGAAGCGCCATCATGGATTACGGCAGACCTACCTGGGAATGCTTCGCCCTTCCCCCAAAAGGCAGTTATCACCATGGACCCTGCCACGATCTTCATCAGCTACAGCCACCACGACAAGGCTTGGGTCTGCGAGTGGTTGCTGCCCCGCCTGGAAGCCGCGGGCTTGAAGGTGCTGATTGACTCTCAAGACTTCGCCGTAGGTGTGCCCGTGCTGGTCAACATCGAGCGGGCGGTGGAAGCCAGCCGGCGGACGCTGCTGGTGCTGACCCCGCATTGGGTCGCCAGCGAGTGGACGGGCTTCGAATCGCTGCTGCTGCAGACCAGCGATCCGACCGGGCTGAGGGGGCGGCTCTTGCCGTTGATGTTGGAGACGTGCGAGCCGCCGAAGCGGCTGGGCATTTTCACTCATGCCGATTTCCGTGCTCCGGCTGATCGGGATGCGGCGCTCGCACGTCTGCTGCGCCAGATCACCGAGGATGCAAGTCCGCCCTGGTCGGCCAACCGACCCAGCCTGCCCAACCTCGTCCCTTCCACCCTGCCTCCGCAGCCCTACTTCTTCGGCCGCGAAACCGAGCTGGCGACCATCGCCGACGCGATCTCGCCCGAGGCGCGCACCTGGGGCGCGCTGATTGACGGCCCTGGCGGCATCGGCAAGACCGCGCTGGCCGTGCGCGCCGGCCACCTGGCCCCCGCGGCGCACTTCGCGGTCAAGATCTTCCTCTCGGCCAAGGTGCGCGAGCTGACCCCCGCGGGCGAGCAACCGCTGGCCGACTTCATGCTGCCCAACTACATGGCGCTGCTGGCCGAGCTGGCTCGTGAGCTGGGTGAGGCCGACATCGCCAAGAGCGACCCCAGCGAGCGCGCCAACACGGTGCGCCGGGCGCTGGCGGGCAAGCGCGCGCTGATCCTGATTGACAACCTGGAGACACTGGTCGAGGCCGAGCGCGTGCGGGTCTTCCAGTTCCTGGGTCGCCTGCCGGAGGGCAACAAGGCCATCGTCACCAGCCGGCGGCGCAGCGACGTGGACGCGCGCGTTATCCGGCTGGATCGCCTGGCGCTGAACGATGCACTGGCGCTGCTGGGCGAGCTGGCGAAGCGTAACCCGCGCCTGGCGCGCGCGACCGCGGCCGAGCGGCAGGCGCTTTACGAGCTGACGCACGGCAACCCGCTGCTGATCCAATGGACGGCCGGGCAGTTGGGCCGGGGGCAGTGCCGCACCGTGACCGCGGCCTGCGACTTCTTGCGCGCCGCGCCGGCAGGCAACGACCCGCTGGAATACATCTTCGGCGACCTGGTGGAGAGCTTTACCGAGAGCGAGACCAAGGCGTTGGCCGGCCTGGCGCACTTCACCCAACCCGCCAAGGTGAAATGGGTGGCCGACCTGGCTGACTTGGCCGAACCGGCCGCGTTGACTGCGCTGGAAGACCTGGCCGACCGCGCTCTGGTAGTCGCCAGCCCCGACGCCGAGACCTTCCTGCTGCCCCCGCTGGCCGCCCTCTTCCTGCGCCGCCGCCGGCCCGAGGCGGTGGCCGCCACCGCCGGCCGGCTGACCGACCGGGCCTACGCGCTGGCGCTGCAGAACGGTTTCGAGGAGTACGACCGCTTCCCCGCGCTGGAGGCGGAGTGGCCCGCAGTGGCCGCGGCCCTGCCGCTCTTCCTCGCCGGCCCCAACGACCGCCTGCAGGCGCTGTGCGACGCGCTCAGGGAGTTCCTGAACTTCTCCGGGCGTTGGGATGAACGGTTGACACTAGGCGAACAGGCCGAAGCTAAGGCGGTTACGACCCAGGATTGGAAAAACGCGGGCTGGCGCGCCTACGATGCAGGTCGGGTGTATTTCCAGCGCGGACAGGCTGCGGAGGTGTTGCGCTGGGCCGACCGGGCCGCGGCGCACTGGCAGGCCGCCCGCGCCGGTGCGCGCGAGCGCGCCTTTGCCATCCGCCTGCGCGGCCACGGTCACCAGTTGGCGAAGGACTACCCTGCGGCCATCGCGGCGTACCAGGAGGCGCTGGCGTTGTGGCGCATGCTTGACGCTGAGAGCGGGAACGCGGTTTCCGCCCTCAACGACCTCGCTGAGGTTGAGCGGCTTGTGGGCGACTATGCGGCTGCGAAACGCGATTGCGGCGAAGCCCTAGAAGTTGCGCGCTGGATCAACGACCGCGATGGGGTCATCCACTGCATTGGCAACTTGGCCGAGTTGGCGCTTGACCGAAAGCAGTGGCCCGAGGCGGAGCGATTGGCCGGCGAAGCACTGGCGTTGGCCGAAAAGCTCGGCCGGGTGAACTTGGTGGGGTTGGACTGCTATCGCATCGCCAAGGCCGTGCTCCGCCAGGGCCGCCCCGCGGAGGCGCTGCCCTTCGCCCGCCGCGCGGTGGAGATCATGGCGAGGCTGCGTATGCCGGATCTGGACGATGCGCGGCAGGTGCTGGTGGAATGCGAGGCGGCGCTGGGCGAGGAGTAACCAGACGTGCCAGGCACTTCGCAAGTGCCTGGCACGTGACCAACCGGCCGGGTGGGCGGGTTTTTCGTCCGTTGATGCGCCGTTCGCCGCGGAGCCGGTTGCGTGCGGGCATGTCCGGCCTGGGATTACGCTGGAAAACCCGCCCCTACAACGTCAACTCGACGCGCTGGCGTATCGGCGTAAGCCGGTGCGGAAGAGGAGCGACGCGGCGACGAGCAGCGCGGCGACCAGGGCCACGCTGCCCAATAGGGTCGCGGGCGCCAGGTCGCCGGCGAGCGCCTGGGCCGGCGCCGTGGTCATCAGGCCGACGGGCACGACCCAGGTCAGCACGAGCCGCAGCCAGCCGGGGTAGATGCCGACCGGATAGCGCGCCATCTGGAAGATGCCGTCGAAGAGCCAGGTGAAGTTGATCGCCTCCACCTGGCCGAAGAGGACCATCACCCCTGCCCCCACGCCGAGGTTCAGCAGCGAGTGGAGCAGGCTGATAGGGGTCTCGCGGCTCAGGCCGCGCCGCCCAGCTCCACGGCCACCACGTCGTAGTAGGTGCCCGCGCCGAAGCCGTCGAACAGGATATGCTCAGCCGGCGCCAGGGCCGGTAGCTGCCGCAGGAAGGCGATCATGGCGGAAGCCGCGCTCACGTTGCCGAAGTCGCTCAACAGCCAGGGCATAGGGATGGTGATGCCTTCTCGCTGTAACTGCCTGGCCTTCAACTGGTTGATCTTGTAGTTGGCGTGGTGCGCTAACACCACGGCGATCTCCCGGCCAGGCGTGCCCAGTTGGGCCATCAGGTCCCGGTAGGCGCCGACTGCCCGCTTGACTGCGGCGACCCCCGTGCGCACGAACAGCTTGACCATGCCCATCGGCCCGGCCATCACGACCGCGCCGGCGCAGTCCTCTGGCTCGTGTTGCAGCCCCGCCACGCGGAAGCTGTTCTCCCCGGTCTGCGTGACCTCGACGTTCGACTGCCCTTCGGCTCTCCGCCGCGAGTGGGGATAGGACATGCGCACCTGCAGCAACCCCCCTTCGTCGTAGGCCTCGCACGTGTCCCCCGCGAGGAACTTCATGGTGCGGCCCGGAATCACGCCGAAGACGCCGCCCCCGTTCCCGAACAACTGCAGCGCCTGCCGGTCGTAAGTTGCGCTCAGCACCCGGCTCAGCCCCTCGATGCCGCCGACCAACACCCGCTTGCCGAGCAACTCGAGGGCCAGGTTGCGGTCCGGCAGGCTGCCCGACGCCAAGCCCGGGTTCAACGCCAGGTTCAGCCCGGCCACACCGCCGTCGCAGGCCTTGTGGATGCTCACCTTGAGCGCGGCCTCCCCGATGCCGGCTTCCGCGGCCGCGCGCTCGAGCAAGTCGTCTGCGGCAGGCGTGGTGGAGCCGACCAGCACGGCGTCAACCTCTGCTGGCGCCCAGCCGCTGGCGGCCGCGGCCGCCCGCAGCAAACGCGCGCCCACCTGGATCTCGAGGGCGAGGTGTTCCTCGGGGGAGAGCGGCGGGATGTGGTGCCTGTAGAGGAACCCCAGCTCGGCCAGGTTCATCCTCCCCTCGTCGTCCAGGGCATAACCCAACTGTTGTTCCACCAGCCCGGGCAGCGAGACGTTATCGTAGCACGAACCCCAGGCGCCATACGCGCCCCCGATGCCCACGCGGGGGTTCGTAACCTGCTCGATGCCCAACGGCACGCCCGGGCCGACCGGGATCGTTGCGACTTCTACGCCCGGTCGCGCAAAGAATGGTCCTGGTGACGCTGTCTGATCGGTTTCGTTCATGGGTTCCACCTCGTTGGAGCAAAGGAATGTGACACTCCTGGTGAGGTTAACACCGGATCCCCCCCAAGGTTGCACACACATTCGACGGTATTCGGGCGCACGCCGATCGCCCGCGCGATCTGGGTTGTGTTCAGAGGTTTATCAGGGCCAGTCCGCGTTTTCCGCGTCATCCGCGGCGGTCCGCGTCCGCTCACACCTGACCGGCCGGTATCAACTGCACCAGGTAGCTGTACGCCTCCAGCAGCGGTCCGGTCGTCGTGATCCGGTTGGCCTCCCAGTCGAGCGCCTGGCCGTCCACCTCGATGCGTTGCAGCGCCAGGCCGGCGCCTTCGAGCAGCAGGAGGAAGTCGGCCGGCGTGTAGCAGCGGATGGTCTGCGCGAGGGTGTTCTCTGGCGCGGCCGTGGGCTGCCATTCGTCAATCCAGCGGCCGTGCAAGGCGTCGAAATGCCAGCGCCGGAGCATCTCCACCGAACCCGACACTCCCTGCAGCGGCGCCAACACCTCCTCGGTCCCCGCGTGCCGCGCGGCCCAGGTCGTGCTGGCGACGTCCACCAGGGCGCAGCCAGTGGGGGTCAGCCAGTCGCGGGCGATGCGCCGAAGCAGCCGGCGGTGGTCGGCGTCCGAGCCGATGCCGAAGCCGTCCCAATAGCAGACGACGTCGAAGCGTCCCGCCAACTCGACGGTGTAGAAGTCGGCCTCCAGGACAGTCAGCGATCCTTTGCGCGCGATACCGACCACTTCCTGTGCCTGGCGAGCGCGCAGCGGACTCAGCTCGACTCCGATGACGGTGTGGCCCCGATCGGCCAGCGCGGCGGCCGTGCGGCCGGCCCCCGCGCCCAGCTCCAGGATGCGCAGCGGCCCCGGCCCGCAGAGGCGTTCCACCGTCGCCGCGCGGCGCACATCCTCGGCCGGGTCATCCGTCTCCGCGCCCCACCAGATGCCGGTTTGGTCGTAGAAATCCTTGACCCAGTCCAGCGAATAGGCGCCGCGCTGCAACAACGATACGGGTGTCATGGTGGCGTTCCCCCCGCGTCAACAGCAATTCCAGGAGTGATAACCTGCTGAATGTCACCCCTTCGTTGCACTCAGGGCAAGCTCTGAGCGGGTTCATCCCGTGAAGTTCGTTGCGGCGACAATTCAGCGAAGAGCCTGTCCTGAGCGCAGTCGAAGGAGTCTCGTCGCGGCAAGGAGACCTTGTTCCTTCACTGTGTTCAGGACAAGCTCTGAGCGCAGCGAACGGATTCTTCGCTGGATGCTCGTCGTTGCGAAAGTTTAGGGACCAACCCGCTCAGAATGACATTTTCGTCCAATCCACATTTGGACCTGCTGCCGCGTCGGACCCTCTCGCCGGATCAAATGATCTTGTCGTTGACGCCCGTCAGTTGGCGCAACAACTCGGTCTGGCCGACGTGGTAGGTCTCGTGGAAGTAGAGGAAGAAGAGGCGCTCGGCCACGGTCGCGGTGCGCTGACCGGCCGGCACTTCGCGCGCCAGGTCTGCGGGCGTGGCCGCTGCCAGGGCCGCGGCGAGAGCCTCTTGCGACGCCGCCAGCAGCCTCAGCAGCTCCTCCAGCGGCAGCACGCCAGGACCGTCCGCGGTGATCGGGTCGGACTCGCGCGCGTAGCGTTCGCCGGCTGCGCCCGTCACCGCCGCGGCGCCGAGGGTCTGCAGGATGCGGTCGCGGTTGTTGGCGAGATGGCCCAGCACCCAGTTCAGGCAGTTGCCGCGGAAGGGGGGCTGGCGCAGGCTGTCGGCGTGGGTCAATCCGGCCGCCTGCCTCTGGATGATCGAGACGTTGCGGTCGAAGGCCTGGGTCAGTTGGTCGGTGGTGAGCATGGATTTCTCCTTTGGCATGGATTTGCGCCTGTAAAGCGGCATCGGGCGGATTATACCACACCCTGGGACCAATCGCGCAGAGGCGGAAGCGGGGTCAGCAATTTCCAGAAGTGATTACCTGCTGGGTGTCACCCCTTCGCTGCACTCAGGGCAAGCTCTGAGCGGGTTAACGCCGTGAAGTTCGTTGCAGCGAAAGTCCAGCGAAGAGCCTGCCCTGAGCGCAGTCGAAGGGGTCTCATCGCGGCAAGGAGATTCTTCGCTGGATTCTTGCCGTCGCGGAAATTCAGGGACCAACCCGCTCAGAATGACGGTTCTCTTTTGGGCCGAGATGCGCTGTTGGCTTCTTTGATAAATGCACGAATCTGGTGTATCATTTGCGCCAATCTTGTGCTGTACTGTTTGGTTCCGACTTGTCCGGGTCAGGAGGCATCATGCAAACGATCGCAAAAGGCTCACTCGTGTTGGTCACCGGAGCCACCGGCTACATCGGCGGACGGCTGGTGCCGCGGCTGCTCCAGGCGGGCTATCGCGTCCGCTGCCTGGTGCGCGATCCAGCGCGGTTGCAGGGCCGGCCCTGGTTGGATCAGGTCGAGGTAGCCTCGGGCGACGTCATGCGCCCCGAGTCGCTGGCGCCCGCCATGACGGGGGTTGCCGCGGCCTACTACCTGGTCCACAGCATGGCCGGCGGGCAGGGATTCCACGAGCGGGACCTGGCGGCGGCGCGGCACTTCGGGGCGACCGCGGCCGCAGCCGGCGTCGGTCGCATCGTCTACCTCGGCGGGTTGGGCGATCCTGCGACGCAGCTCTCGCAGCATCTCCGCTCGCGCCAGCAGACCGGCGAGGCCTTGCGCGCATCCGGCGTGCCGGTCACGGAGTTCCGCGCCGGCGTCATCGTCGGGTCGGGCAGCATCTCCTTCGAGCTGATCCGCTACCTGATCGAGCGGCTGCCCGTGATGATCTGTCCGCAATGGCTCTACACCTGTATCCAACCCATCGGCATCCGCAACGTGCTGGAGTACCTGATCGCCGCGCTGGAGACGCCGGAGAGCGCCGGGGAGATCGTCGAAATCGGCGGCGCAGACGTGCTGACCTACGGCGATATGATGCTGGGCTACGCCAGAGCGCGGGGGCTGAAGCGCCGGCTCGTGCCGATCCCCATCCTGACGCCCCGCCTCTCCTCCTACTGGGTACACCTGGTCACGCCGATCCCCGCCGCGATCGCGCAGCCCCTGATCGAAGGGCTGCGCAACGAGGTCATCGTGCGCGACGACAAGGCCAGGCGGCTCTTCCCGGAGATCGTGCCGTTCGGCTACCAGCGAGCCGTCGAGCTGGCGCTGGCGCGGCTCGATTCCGGCGAGGTGGAGACGATGTGGAGCGATGCGTTGATGACGACCCAGGGGGACGTGCCGGCCGTGGTGCTGAGCACGCTGGAGGGCATGAACCTGGAACACCGTCAACGCCACGTGCCGGAGCCGGCCGAGACGGTCTTCCGCGCGTTCGCGGGATTGGGCGGCAGCCGCGGCTGGCTCTACATGAACTGGGTGTGGCATCTCCGTGGGCTGCTGGACCGGCTGGTCGGCGGCGTCGGCATGCGCCGCGGCCGGCGCGACCCGGATAATCTGCGCGTGGGGGAGGCGCTGGACTTCTGGCGGGTGGAGGCCGTGGAGCCGGATCATCTGATCCGGCTCCGCGCCGAGATGAAGGTGCCGGGCCGCGCGTGGCTGCAATTCCACGTCCACCCGCAGCCGGGCGGCGGCTCCGTCCTCTCGCAGACCGCCTACTTCGCGCCCAAGGGGTTGTGGGGCCTGGTCTACTGGTACGGCCTCTACCCGATCCACCAGGTGATTTTCGCCGGCATGATCCGCAAGATCGCGGAGCGGGCCGCACGATTGGAGGCTGCGGGCCGCGGGTGAGAGGAGGGGGCGCCAGCAAACCTCGTGCGTTTACGCAGAAGACCCTTTTGGCAACGCCACCACCAGCTCGTTCGCTTCCTGGTAAATGGCCGGCTCGCGACCGGTGGCCTGGCGCACCAGTTGGATGGTGCGGTAAACGCCGCTGCCGATGCCGGTGACGAAGCCCAGTCGGCTGAGCAGCGTGTAGATCATCGGATTACGCAGGACGTGCGCGGCGCCCAGCTTCATGGCTTCGATGGTGACGGAGTTGGGCAGGCCGCCGGGCGTGCGCACCTCGACGCGGTCATCGAAGACGAAGACCCGCACCGGCGCAGGCACGGTGTAGTCTCGGTGTGCGAGCGCGTTGACCAGTGTCTCGCGCAACGCTTCTTGTGGAAGTTCGGGGAAGGTTTCCGGCGTAAAACCCTGGATGCGATGCGCCGAGCGCAGGTGGATCGCCAGGAAGCGGGCGCTGTCTTCCATGATCG
This sequence comes from Chloroflexota bacterium, assembly GCA_026389845.1. Taxonomy (GTDB): domain Bacteria; phylum Chloroflexota; class Anaerolineae; order CG2-30-64-16; family CG2-30-64-16; genus JAPLHB01. Next base: position 9,427 of record JAPLHB010000212.1, on the reverse strand, counting down.
CCGGCAGCGTGCCCGTGATCTGCTTGGCATCGCTCGGCGCGGCCGCCAGGTCGTGACCCGGAATGCGCGCCGCAACCACGTGAGCTTGCGGCAGGAAACGCCCTGGCTCGCGGCCGAAGAACAACAGACACGCCACCGTCGGGACAAGCTGAGCGTTCAGTTCACGCACCAGACCCAGGTTGCGCAGCAGACCCTCGTCGCCCGTCAGCAAGCCTTCGGCGCCGCGGTTGTAGACTTGCTGAACGAAGTTCCGAAATGCGGCAAAGTCAAGATCGGCAGGTGAGGCGCGCAGCATCAGAGTTTCATCGTAGAACAGACTCTCGGTTGCCTGGAATAAGCGCAGCAACTCCTGGCGCGACGCCTGCCGCCGGCCGGACGATGTCCGCGTGTAGTAGACGCCGCGGTGAGTCCGGTAGGGGCGCTGATCGCCCTTGGGCACGTTGACGATGACCACGGTTTCCCCGCCGCCAGCGACAGCAGTCTCTTGCACGACGGTCAGGGGCGGCTCGCAGTTTCGGTAAGCAACCAGATCCACGGTTTGCATGGTCCGGTCGGCATCGCTCACGCCAGCGATCCGGTGTTCGTTGGTGACGCCCAGGATCAACTGCCCGCCGTCGGTGTTGGCAAAAGCCACCAACGCAGCCGCCAGGCTATCGGCATGGATCGGCCACTCCTTGAACTCGGTATGCAGGTCTTCGCCCGTGGCGATGCGTTGTTGCAGAGTTTCAAAATCCATAGGTGTTCCCCTTGCGATTCCCGGAGAAGACTCCCTTCGCACACCTGGAGATTATACTACCTTCACTGCCGAAGACATAGCTGATGCTCCAGCCGCTCTGGCGGATCGCGCCGCGCATCCGTCCGCGCCGGCTTTCGTCCGGCAGGGTGATGCCCCACGGCTGGAACCGCGCATCGAAGGTGGCTTTCGCGAGGACGAGCTTTTTCCCTCACTGAATCTGGCGCAAAACTATTGACAAACGGTAGCAACCGGCGTATGATGCCGTTACCAGTGGACGAAATTCGGCTTCATGCCGTGTGATCGCCTGACTGCGGTCGGGAGATCCTATATCCCTGGTGTTGTATTTAATGGCCTGTCTGCCAGAGCCGCTGCTGTCAGCGGCTTTTTTGTGTGCAGCAAACGCCATAGGGAGCGAGAGTCTACTGGATGGCGAATTCGGTTGCTGGGTGGCAATCCTGGGATGACTTTGCATCGGGGTGGTGTCAATGGTGGGGTGGCAACCAAAAAGCCAACGTCGCGCTCGCTCATGCATGGCTCAAGTCCTCAGTTCTCTCAGGGGATGGCGAGGCCGTCTGAGCAGAACACGTTCTTCTTACGGTTGACAAGACACCGAACTTCGTATATACTTGTCAACCAGGATGCTCAGTCATCACTATAGCTAAGGAGGCGAAACTATGATCGGCCGGCGTTTGCGACAACTACGCTTGGCTCGTGGTCTCTCATTGGAAGCACTGGTAGCGGCAATTGGTGGGGTCGTCACCAAGCAGTCATTGTCGAAGTACGAGCAAGGCAAGACAACACCATCGCCAGTGGTGTTGAACAGACTCGCCGAGGCGTTGGAAGTCAAAGCTGCGTACCTCTGGAGCGAACCGAACATCCGAGTGGAGTTCCTGGCCTACCGGAAAGGATCGGCCTTACTCAAAGGCGAACAGGCGCGGGTCGAAGGCCTGGTGGCTGAAGGACTTGAGACTCGCGTGCATCTGCAGCAGTTGTTGGGGCAGGGCAATGAGTTTAATTTGCCGGTGCAGATGTTCGCCATCGAGAAGCTGGAAGACACCGAGAAGGCTGCGACCGAGTTGCGACATCAGTGGCAGCTCGGACTGGACCCGATCGCTAATGTCACCGATGTGCTGGAACGCCACTTTGTTCACGTGCTCGAGATAGATGCGGCGGAGAAATTCGATGGCATCTCCGCGGTGGCCTATGACGACAGTGAACAAAAGCGTTCGGCCGCCGTCGTTACGCGCCGGGGCGTCCCTGGCGAGAGGCAACGGCTTAGTCTGGCCCACGAGCTTGGTCATTTGGTACTCAAGATCCCGGAGACTGTAGATCAGGAAACGGCTGCATTCCGTTTTGGCGCTACCTTTCTCGCTCCCGCGACTCTGGTAAGACAAGAGGTGGGTCGAAAACGCGCTTTCATCCAATCTCAAGAGTTGATGCTTCTCAAGCGCCAGTATGGCATGAGCATACAGGCCCTACTTCGCCGTCTGCGCGATCTCGAAATCATCACCGAATCTTATTACCGGCAGTGGTGTGTGGACATCAACCGTCTGCAGTGGCGTAGGCGTGAACCTCTGGAGATGCCTCCAGAGCAACCGCAGTGGATGCGCCGCTCTGTGCTACATGCCCTCGCGGAGGGGCTGATTAGTCAGGAGGATGCCGCGGCCATGACCGGAGAAACCATGCAAGGCGAGCTGGCATTGCCGATCATCGAGCGCCGGTCTTTCATGAAGCTGCCGCTTGAAGAGCGGCGCCGGATTCTGGCAGAGCAGGCCGAGAAGCTTACGACCTACTACGCACAAGACTCCGAGTGGAGAGAGATGGAGGCTGGCGACCTTGTTGAGTATTAATCCCAACACACCGAAGCGCGGGGAGATCTGGTTGGTAGATTTCAACCCGACGCGTGGCGCCGAGATCCAAAAGCAGCGACCAGCCATCGTGGTGAATTCTGACGCGATCGGTAAGCTGCCGATCAAACTTGTTGCGCCGATCACCGGTTGGAAACCCGCATTTGCCAGCAATCTATGGCACGTGCGGGTTGTCCCTGACAGACTCAATGGGCTGGACAAGGAGTCGGCTGTAGATGTGCTGCAGTTGCGTGGAGTTGATATGCAACGGTTCATCCGTTACGTTGGGCGTGTCGCTCCAACTGTAATGGAGGAAGTCGCCGCTGCAATCGCGGCGGTGGTGGAGTACCAGTAATCGCAAGGCGGAGCGTTTCCGCCTGAAGATAAACTTCTGATGGGAGATGGTAAAGATGAGCAAGTCAAAGTCAACACCATTGAGGCCGGGGCAGCGCGCCCCAGAGTCCGGCCAGTATGGGATCATCGGGCCACGCGGTGGCGACACGGGAGCGGAGCGGACCGTAGTTAAGAACGAACCACTTCCACCCACACCAAAGTCCGGCCAAACCTATCGGATCGTGGATCCGACCAAGACGGAAGGCAGGTAGACCGGTCTGTGATGTGAGAAATCCCCCCAATCAAAGTTGTGAGCGTAGGAACGCGACTGGGAAGTCTCGGCCATGTTGCCGTGTGTTTCAGTAGTTTGCTTTTGCAGTTGCCTTCGCCCCGTTCCCATTGTTTGAGATCGTTGTCGGTTCTGCGTCGCGTAACCCAGGTACAACCAGCCAGAACCATTGCCTACACTTGAACAGCCGCAGGGGTAAGAGTTCCTCGGGAAACTGTTGCCTGCCGTGCCCTTGCCAGTGTTGCAGGTTCGCAAGTTGCTGCTTGGCGCAGGGCGGGCAAAGATCGCCGGGTTGTCCTTTGTCTATGGTGTAGTTGGATGCGGCTGGATCGAGGGGGATGACATCCGGCATTCGCCCCGTTTGGGAGTATGGGCACGGCTTGCCGCCGAGCTCGGGCGGGATGACGCCGGAGCAGATCAGCGTGTCGGGGTAAACGTTGCCATCGGGGGACAGGAAGATGGCCTTTAGATCGCCGTTGCGATTGTTCATCGGACACCTCTTTACAATCAAAGTTATGCGTTAGCGTGTTGATTGCCTACATTGTACACGGTAACGTCGTGATTGTCAAGATGTCCATAGTCGGATTTCAAGACGAGTTTGGCGAAGATCCCTCCTCCCGGGTCTCATCATTGCCGAAGTTGAAACCGGCTCGCTCCGCGACGAGGGAAAGGAACTTGGATGTGGCGCGCGTGGGAAGATAGGCATCATTCTCCCACTCGCTGACGGTCTGCTGGCGCACGCCGAGGTTCTCTGCCAACTGCGCCTGGCTGGCTCCCATGTGGTCGCGCAGCGCCCGCACCAGGTCGCCATTCCAGAGAACCGTGCCGCCGGCACGCTTGACTTCGTACTGCCGCCGCGGCTTGCGAAAGACCACCCGACCGGCGGCCAAGTCCACTTCTTGCACCTGGTAGCCGGCCTCCATCCAGGCTGCGGCCTGCAGCGACCCGCGGTCGCGGTTGCCCCACCAGCCGCGCGTCGTGCGCGCCGATGGGGGCAACGCATCCCCTAAGATCGCCTCGATCTCGGTCAGGCTCAGGGTTACTTCGTCCGTGCGGTTGCTGGACAAGCGATCGAAGAGCGGCCGGTACTTGCCTTCCTGTTTCATTGAACGCTCTCCTCTCCGAGAATCATGCGCTCAACGCGTGTTTTCGCGTCAATGATCACGGCTTCGGCCTCGCGCTCCAACACCTTGGCGCGCTGCCGGCATCGGTCCAACGCATCAGCGACTCTTCGCTGCACGTCAATTGGCACCAACGGCAGCGTCAGATTTGCGAACGCAGTATGCGGTAGACGACGACGTCCTGTTGTGCCCGTCATTTTACCGGCTATCTGACGTTGGACCAGTTCGCTCCTCAGTAGAAGAAGGAGAAATTCGGACGACATCCCTTCCTTTGGGCGTGCCACGAGGAATTCCGTCGAGCCCAAAGCCTCCTCTATATCGGTGGGTACCAAGGCGATTTTTCGATTGTAGATGCATGGTTCGATCCGCGCGAACACGATGTCGCCACCTCTAAACCGAGTCTTGTTCGCCCTGATTCTGTTCCCAACAAGCCGCTGCACGTTTACCTCACCGGTAACCTCGTTAACATCGGACATGCCGATGTAAGCAAATTCTTGACTGGGCTTCTTGCTGGCTATTTTCGCCTCACGCGGCAGTTGGGCGAGAGCATGGAGTGCAACTAAGGGGTATCCGGCATTATCTTGTGTGGTGGTGAAGTCGTTGGCATACGGGCCGACATCAAACCGACGACCTGTCAAGCCTGACGACTGGACAAGGAAATGCTTTTTATTTGTCTGTTTGCCCAACATAATACCAAGTTCCCGTAGGAGGTCTTGGTCGAGGTTGCTGCGCAACTGCTGAGCTTCAGCCAGTTTCGCCCGCCGCGCGGCATAAGCATCCTGCATCAACTGGGCGATGCGGTCTTGAACTGCGCGTGGTGGGAAGGGGATACGCAAGGCATGGATGGAAGGCTTGTCAACGTAAGACACGGCGTTGTTGCTGATCTGTAGATCGCGAATTTGCCTCTTGAGAATCTCGCTGTCGAGCATCACGGCGACGAAGAAGGGATTGTGTCCCTTCTTGACCTGGAATCGGAAGATGGTCCCATTGACGATAGTATGAGCGGGAAATGGCTCCTCAACAAACGCCACCGATTTATCAGACGCGATAGATGCACCCTTGACCGCAAGCAGCACGTCGTGCTTTCTGAGGCGTGCTCGCGCATGACGGTAGTACTCCTCTGGGACACGAAGCGTCTGTTCGTAGTCTACCTCCATATTGGTGCGCATGTCTGTGACTCGAACATAGGTCACCGGAAGGTCAGGTGCATAGACATCGCCGGGCGTTAGAATGCCATACGAATCCTCGCAAATGACTTCGCCCAACGGCACCAAGTTCGACTTGGATGACCAGCGCTCTAGGAAGTTGGCCTGGTGGAACGCGTGATAGCCGATATCCCAACGTTGCCGCGCGACGCCTGTGGCCTGTGTGAGCCAGTTTTTCATTACCAAGACCCCCAACCTAACCGCTGGGCAAAGTCTGCGATGGTCTCTTTGACCTCTGGCGGCTCTGACGCCTCATCTTCCGGCACAGAAAGGCGGCCCGTGGCATCGTAGCCGATGTTGTCAATGCGGGCCATGTAAACCTGATAGTCCTCGTCCGCTGCCTCTTGAGCTTTCTCGGCGGCCGAAAGGAGGTCGAGTTGCTCTTTGGCCTGTTTGGGCGCGGGCAAGGGCTTCTCCCGCTTCTCCAAGAAGACCACGCTGGTTTTCACGCCCGCGCCATACGGGGCAAAGGTCTCCTGCGGCAAGCTGATCACCGCCTTCAGCCGCGCCCAACGCAGAATCCAGTCGCGCACATACTGCATGGAGCTGTTCGCCAGCACGCCGTCGGGTAGGACGATGCCGAGCCGACCCCCCGGCGCCAGGAACTCCAGGCACCGGTTGACGAATACCACCTCCTGCGGGATGCTCTTGACGACCGTGCCATCGCGCTTGGCGACGCCATCGCGGGAAGCAAAGTCGGCCAGCACGCCCGCGCTGGTCACCTTGGAACCGAACGGCGGGTTGGTCAGGATCATGGTCAACCCGCCAGGATAGAAACCGGGACGGTTCGGCAGCCCCTCGGTGATCCCGCCGGTCACGCTGCTCAACCGCTCCAGGCTGTCCATCACCTTCAGATCGGCATATTGCGCGCCGTTCATCAGCGTATTGACGCGGGCGATGTGCATCACGTTGCGCGAGATTTCGGCCCCGAACAAGCGGCCATCGCGGAAGGCCACGAAGTCGGCGTTCGGTTCATCCGGGTTGATCCCATTTGGAGCGCCGCCGTTGGCTGCCACCGCCTGACGGTACTCTTGCTTGCGGACATAATCCAGGGCATGGGTGAGCATTCTGCCCGAACCACATGCCGGGTCGGCTACATAGTCGGCGACGGTCGGCTGGAGGATGCCCACGATCAGGTTGATGACCGGCGTGGGGGTGAAGTATTGCCCGAGGTCATCGCGGAAGGTCTTGCCGAGGAAATCCTCGAACACGCCGCCCTTGACGTCTGCCGTCGAGCGGCGCAGGCTCCACGGCTGAAGGCGCTTGACGATCTCACGGGTAGTGTGAGGCTTGAACTGCAGAACGTCGGCTTCGCTGAATGCAAGGCGGCTGCCGAGGTCAGTGCCGAACCGTTGCGACAGCGTGTCGTGTTCCCATTTCTTGGCTTGCTCGAAGGTTTGGCGCACCTGGACGAGCAAACGCTCCGGATCGGTCTCGGCGCTGACGCTGAAAACATAGGCCAGCGAGTCGCCGGTCTTCTTGACCAAGTCAATGGTGGCCTGTTCGTCGTACCACTTGGCGAACAGGAATTTGACCATCGCGTCCACCGCCTCTTGCGGCTGCAAGCCCTCATTGTCGCGCAGGAGCGAATGACAGCCGGAGCGAGTGTCGCCCAGCACTTCCCGAAACTTGTCGCGGGTCAGCGGCTGCAAGCGGGTCTCGATGCCGTCCGGCTGATTCGGGTTGAGGATGACTTTGTAGGGGCTGTGCTGGGCAGCCAGCCGCGCGCTCTCGTACTTGGGCAGGTCGCCGATCGGCTCCAGTTTGCGGGGGTATTCGAGGTCCCGGCGGTAGATGACCGTATGGACGCCGCTGGTCAGAATGGCGTAACGGGCCGAAGGGGAGGCGCTCATGTAGGCGTTGAGGCGGTTCAGGTGCTCCACCCAACCCTCTGGGTCCGTCCCATCGAATTTTTTGCCAGGCTCCATCGCCTCGACCATGATGAACGCCACGTCCAGACCGCCTTCCGCGTAACGATCATCGTTGATCACCACATCGGCGCGACCCTGGTAGCGTCTTCCGCCCTGGTACGTGCCCTCGGAGAAGTCAGCATGGAGCTCCAGTTCCATCGCGTCCAGCGGAACGCCGTACTCACGAGCCAGCAAGTCAATCGCCCACATTGTCACCGGGTCTTCGGCGGGACGGATGTAGAGGCCATCGGCCTTGAACAGTTTTTGCAGAGCTGCGTGCTGGCGATATTGAGGCGACACGTTGGCCGGGTCTTGGAATAGGTTGGTGAATTTGGCGTCGAAGGGCATGCGGCGGCGCTCCTTGGCGAGTCAGACAGGATACACGGTAGCGGGATTGTACCACTTTGGGGCGATGGTGCCAAATCGCACCCGCGCGGGGCGAGATCCGGTCGGATCAGATCAAAGCCTTCGAGTGCATCCTCGATGCGTGCTGCCTATGGTGAGGGAACATGGCGCGCAGACCGGATCGCATTCTGGGGCTGGACGTCGAGGCCATAGGCTGGGGAGGAGTTTTGCCGCCGCGCTAGAGGAGTCCGTTGTCGGCCGACACGAACGTGAGTGGCGTCAGGCGCCGCGATCCTGGATGATCTGTTCGCTGAGCGGGGGAGAGAAACGGCGCGCGGCAAGCTCCCGGCGCACAGATTCGCGTTCTTCGGGTGCGAGGCGCGTATAGCGGTCTAACAGGTCAGGGGTCAACGGCCGGATCAAGCCGGCCCGCTCAAGCGCCTGCACGATCCGGTCGCACTCAGCGAGAGCCGGCGCGGCGGCAGGAGTTCGCATCCTTAGATGCGAACGATCATTGCCCGGACGCCGCTTCGCATCTGAGGATGCGGAGCTCCGCGATTCGGAAGAGACTTTAACAAGTGCGAACCCTTGCCCGACGATAGCATTGCCAGTGGATGAAATTCGGCTTCAAGCCGTGTGACGGCTCAACCGCGGTTGGGACGCCCTATATCCCTGGTCTTGTTTTGCCCTCGACAATCGGAGTGAGCATCCTCAGATGCGAACGCAGATACGAACGATCATCCGCGAATCGTCTAAAACCAATCCCGGTCAATCTCGATCAGCGAATTATCGCCGTTCACATAATTACGATAACTCGAATACGCATACTGCTCCGGCTGCTCTACCAGCCCAGCGCGCACCGGGTTACGATGGATGTAGTTCAATTTTTGCGGAGTGCGCAGCCTCAGATGCGCACGGGTCATGGTGCACACTCCGCGTTCTCGAACAGGCGTTGCAAGCGATAATCTCCACGGGCAAAGTCATCTTCTCGCCACTTAGTCAAGCCGAAAGTGTTGTTTGGGAAAGCACGAAACTTACCATTTGTCCCGAGGGTGATTTGCACAGAGCCTTCGTCGTAGTAGGGGCGCAGCTTAACCACCGCTGCGAGAATCTCGGTGATGGTTAGCGGATGACCGGCAGCCCGCAAGATCTGAGTCAGTGCGTCCGCATACGAAACCGGCCGCTCAATACCCCATTCACTCAGTCCGTAGGTTCCTTTGCGTCCTATCCAAACGAAAATATCAGGATGTTGCATCAAGCGGATGTGAACCGCCCTTGCGGTAACGTGTTGACCGTCTTGCCGCGATGCATTGATCGCGTCGGCGATGACTGCGTAGTGCGTGGGTTGGCCCAAGCGTCGCAAGACGAGGACGATGTCGTCCTGCCAGTGGCGGTCCCAGGTTTCGAGAGCAAAGCTACCGTCTTCGCGTTGCACGATCTTCTCGTTGGCGCGGATACAAGCCAGGATGAACTCGTCGCTCATTACGGCCTGGTATTTAGTAGACATTATCACGATTTACGTAATCACCGAGAAATAAGCCCAAGGCCGGAAGCGCAGCCGGAAGTTGTGTAGTCCGCAGCACGTCTCCATGACTTTGTCGCGGAAGCCGGGCTTCCAGTTGCGCAGTTGGTCCTTAACAA
>JAPLHB010000035.1 GCA_026389845.1 Chloroflexota bacterium | reverse complement strand
CTAAGTAGGTAATAAAAAGTTCTTGGCGCTTTCGCGGCCCACTGGCGCGATAATGGGTTGCGGAGGTGCGCCATGATCTACGTACGACAACCAACCGACGAAGAAGACGTCGAACTTCAGCGCATGACCCGGCAGGAAGTTGGCCGGGTTAGCCAACGTGCCCAGATGGTGCTGTTATCAGCGCAGCGGCGTAACGTGCCGGCAATCGCTGCGATCTTCGATCTGCGGAAGGTCACCGTGCGCCAGTGGCTCCACCGGTTTGAGGTTGCCGGTCCGGCCGGGCTCTATGATGCGGCCCGGAGCGGTCGGCCCCGCAAGGTCACGGCTGCGGTGCGGGCCACGCTGGACACCCTGGTCGCGCAGGACCCGGCCCAGTCGGGTTACCTGGCCACGTTCTGGACCGTCGCCATGTTGGTCCTGGCCCTGACCAAGAAGCTGGGTGTCAGTCTTAGCTGCAGCACACTCCGCAGTGCGTTGCAGGCGCTCGGTCTGGCTTGGGGCCGACCCCGGCTGACGATGCCCGCCAAAGTGGACCCCCAGAAGACGGCCAAGCAGTGGGCCATCGCCCAGGCGGTGGTCGAAGCCGGGCCTGAGGCCGCGGTGCTGTATGCGGACGAGTCGCGCATCGCCCTGTTGCCCCTGATCCGGGCCATGTGCCATCGCCGCCAACCGGCTGCATGGCTCCATGACGGCCTTGCTGGAAGCCGTCGAACGCTTCTTCACCGACATGACGGCGGAGCAGGCCCTGGTCTGGGCCGCAGCCTGAAAGGGACGGGAACTTCCTGATACCTACTTAGCGTGGTGCAGGTAGTAATGTCGCCCTGCAGCGGGTAATCGGCCGCGATCGGCCCAACCCGCCGCCGACCGGCGCGCAGGGGGTGGATCCCCAGCGGCTCGCCGACTATGCTGCCCGGATGGCGTCCCACGCGCTGGTACAACGCTTGGGGTATCTGTGGGAACGGTTGGGCGGCGTCTGGGCGCCCGAGGTCGCAGCCGCCCTGCAAGCGGGGTTGGGGCAGGCGAAGACGTACCTGGGGCCAACCAGGCAGTGGGGCACGGGCGGCGCCCGCGCTGGCGCGTAGTTGTCAACATCCCAGACCATGTGTTGCTGGACGAGATCAGGCAGGTGTGATGCTCCAACAGAAGCTGGTGGACTGGTTCGCGCATGATGCCGACGTCCAACCTCCTGGTGGCGGAGCGTGATGTCGTTTTGACTTACGTGCTGCGTATCCTGGCGGACGCGGGGTTATTGGGCCGCCTGGCTTTCAAGGGCGGCACGTGCATTCGCAAGGTCTTCCTGGGGCGGTCCGGGCGCTTTTCCGAAGGCCTCGACTTCACGGCCGTGGGTGTAACCGATCCCGAGGACCTGATTCTCAGCATCGCGCAGGTTTTTGACGGCCGGACGCATTATGGGATCGCCTTCTCGATCAGCACCGATGACTTCTACGTGCGGGACGATCGGCGTGCGTGCGGCGCCCGGGTTGCCTACGCTCACGCCTGGAACCCCACGGCCCAGTTTTTCTTGGACGTCAGTCTGCGTGAGGAACCCTTGCTGGGCGTACAGAGCCAAGTCCCGTTAAGCAAGGGCTACTTCAAGTCCCTGGAGTTCACGCCGCCGGAAGTCCAGACCCTGTGGTTCGAGGAGGTCGTCGCTGAAAAGATCCGAGCTGCCTATCAGCGCCGGAGTGTGCGTGATATCTACGACTTGTACCTGTTTCGCCAGAAGCCGTTTGAGCGCCAGTTGGTGCGCGCACTGGTCGTGCTGAAGCTCTGGTCGGTGGGCGACACGTTTGCCCCAGAACGGTTTCTGACGGGCCTGGCATCGGAACGCTACGACTGGAGCGACCTGGCGCGCCTCCTGCGGCGAGGCCGACGGTCGGACACGCAAGGGGTGGTTGCCAGTTGTCTGAGCGACTACGACTTCTTGCGTGGACTTGCGCCTGACGAGATGGAACTCGCACAGGATTCACATCGAAGGCGACAAGATCTCTTCGAGCAGATTGTCCAGAGGCTTCAGGGCTCAGGGGACCATCGCCGCGTCGCCGGCGGCTGACGCATGCCGGGTGACTGCTACGCCGGTTGCGTGTTCAAGCGTCGGGTAACACAAGGCCTTGCTTTCCTGCCGTCCGTGCCGGCGTCTACCTGTTGCTCGAACGCCCCTGCAGCCTCGGCGATCGCAGCGCCTTGCGCGAGGAGACGGGGCAAATCGTTTACTCATTTGTGCAGGGTTTTGTGCCCCCAGGGGGATTCTTTCTGGTACCCCGTACCGCGTGGACGGAGCCGGTGGAGTTGATGATTCCAGATCCCACCCCCAGAGCTATTCACGCTCTTGACCCCGCCGTGTCAAATTCCGATCAGAAAGCCCCAGGGTGAACCGAATCCTGGGGCAGTCCATATCTCACGAACTCCACCCAGAAGGGCCAGGCAGCTATGAACTGCCTGGCCCTTCTAATATTTGGACCACAAGTGAAATAACTGGAGACTGGCGCGACTCCTATCGGTACAAGGTTGTGCAAGACGTGACCAAGGCCATACGAGGAGGTGCACTGTGCCAAAGGCAAAGCGGGTACTGCTGGCGGTAGACGCCGCCAATCACGCGATAGATGCAAAAGAAAACGGCGCTCGAGTGAATTACGGAGCGAGCCTCTCCTATGCTGCTCACCACGGAATGATCAAACAGGCTGGATTCTACGGGGTCCGCTGCAATGGTGTCGGTGAAAAAGAGCGTCAACAGCTCATTGCCCTCAAACAGGCCGGCTTCAACCGCATGGTGGTGCGACCCCTACGCCAGCGAGCCGACGGCACAAACAAATCGGATATCGATACTGTGATCGCGATGGACGTGTGGGAAGCGGTGGTGAAGAAAGAGGCGGATATCGTGGTGCTCTTGAGCGGTGATTCGGATTTCGTCCCCCTTGTTGAGCGCCTGGTGGAACGCGGAGTTGAAGTGCACGTGATCGGCCCAGATCGGGGGACTGCCTGGGAGCTTGCTATCGCAGCGACGCATTTCCTGTATGCCAGCCAGCTAGATGGGCTGGTACAGTCAGGGAGCGTAAACGGCGCTCAGGTTGGTGATAGACCATTGCCGGAGAGCGAGCGTCCGGCGCGCGAAGCGGCGACTGCTTCCAGCAACGGAAACGGAACAGGTTTGCCCGCTGCGTTGAAACCCGGCGTGTGAAATCGTCATGAAGGGTGAAAGATATTCGTCTAGTTGTAGCTCCTAATCCATAGAAGGTCGTCTACTCGGCCGGGAGACGGCTCTCGCAAAACGAGCTGGGTGTTCTGATCAGGCGGTTCTGGCAGGCACGCCAGACCGCGGGGCCCCAACACTCGGTTCTCCAATCTCACAGAAAGGAGGCTGAGCCATGAAGGAGCGCCTGCTCACCATTTTGGCAGCGGTGGCACTGCTTGTCACTGTACTGCAACCCACCCTGCCAGCGGTCCCCTTCCGCGGGGCAGCGCCGGCGATCGTCCCCTACGCCGATTGCCAGGGCGGCGGTCTGTGCAGTAACTGACGCCACCGCTCAGCCGGGATGACGTGACAACCCCTGCCGGTCATCCCGGCTGAGTCGCCTCCGCGATGCGTCTCGTTAGGATTTCGTATGTTTGAACCACCCAGGCCGGCGGTGAAGGCAGCGCAAACAGCAATTCCTCCGCCTGTTCCAAGCGAGTCCGTGCCTCGGTGGCCTGGCCGTGATCCAACAGGAGCTCGGCCCAGTTCAGAAGGGAGCTCGCCGCGAGCGAGTGATCGGCGTTGACCAGGTGCAGTTCGACTGCTTCCTCGTAGGCCTGTGCGGCCTCGGCCGTTTGGCCCAGGGTGGCCAGGAAGACGCCCTGATTGTTGACTACCCTGGCGAGCCACGGCCGATCACTCAGACGCCGAAGCAGCGGTTCAACCTCCCGGTGCATCGTCAGGGCTTGTTCGGTCTGCCCTTTGCCGTGTAAGACGACGCCCAAGATCACACGGCTGCGCGCGGCATTGATCTCGTCGCCGGCGTCCGCAAGCATCGCTGCGGCTCGCCGAAAACAGACTTCCGCGTCATTCAGGCGCTGCAAGTGACGGTACACCTCCCCTGGTTGTGGATGGCTTTCGCCTGGCCACGACGATTGCCCAGGGCCTCATACCGCGCGGCGGCAGTGGCATGATGCTGGATCGCCAACTCCCACTGCCCGCCTTGCTGGCAAATCAGGCCCCGGTTGTTGAGCGCAGCGGCCAGATCCGCTTGATTGCCTGTCTGCGCAAACATCTCTGCTGCTTCCTCACTGCATTGTTCTGCGGCTGGGTGGTCGCCCAAGGCCAGATGTTGCAGGCTGAGGTGGTCGAGTACCCGACCCACGTTGGCCGGATCGCCCAACCGGCGATAGATCCCCAGGGACTGTTCTTGCCAGGCAAGGGCGCTTCGACTATCGCCCACGATGCGCGCCAGGTCACCCAGTTGATCGAGCAGCTGCGCCTTGACCGCCGGACGATCCAGGCTCCGGCACACAACCAGGGCTTCTTGCAGTACCCTTTCCCAACCGAGCCAGTACCCGCGGAGTTCAACAAACGGCCATAATGCCACCACCAGATCCAGACCAGCGACGAAGGCCAGCGGCTCCAACAGCGCCTGGCCGACGGCCTTGCTCAGGTTCGCAAACTCCAGCTCCAAACCCGCAACATCGCTGCCCCGCTGCCTGATGAATCCTAACCATCCGGCCGCATTGCCGGCGATTCTCAGGCGGAAGCGTTCCAAGCGTTCTGGGGAGACAGGTCGGTCAATGGTCATGCAGGTGTCTTGCGCTCCCCACGCCACTTGATGACTTCTTTGAGCAGGAAGGATTCCGTCAAGCGGTGGATGCCATAGCGTCGCGCATGCAGATCGCCGTTCAAATTGACCAGCGATAGCTTCGCTAGATAGGTTAATGCCTCCACGAGATCATCTTCCTCCAAGTCGCTGCCCCGCCGGATGGCGGCCAGGTCCGCGCCGTTCTGGGCGAAGAGCGGCATCAGCGTAAGCACATCCTGGGCCGCGGATGGCAGCCGATCCCACGCGCTCCAATAGATGAAGTTGTAGAGCTCCTCCGCCCGCTTGCCTTTCGCCTCCCGCAGGTTCTCCAGCACTTGCGTTAGCGGCAATATCTGGAGCTGGCCGGTCACGAGTCGCAGGGCCAGTGGGTTGCCGCCCACCGCCGTGTAGATGGGGTGCAGATCATCATCGCTGGTGCCTGCTACGTACGGCATATTATGCAGCCGCGCTTCGTGGCGCACCAGGCTGAGAGCATCGGGCTCACCCAACTCGGGCACAACGAAGTGGTAGATGCCAGTCCGTTCATGAAAGGCCTCCCGAGAGGTAAGCAGGAACTTGCTTGGACCGGCCAGACGGATCAGCGTGGGCAGCAGGCTCTCGACATCTGCTACCGTTTCAAGGTTATCCACCACGATCAGGTGGGGAATCTTCCGCAACTGGGTTTCCAGCGCGTTCATTGCCCGTTCCGGGGCAATCGGCGCGATCCCGGTGGCCCCGGTCATGAGCTGAGTCACCAATGCTTCGAGCAAGGCATTCGCTGTTAGCGCTGGTTCGTCAACCAGCTTGATGCCCTCGCCCGCCTGGAAGAAGCGCGGTTGGGCGCTGACCCAACCGAAATCGGCAAAGACTTGTTCGTGCTGGGCTATGTTGCGTACGAGTTGGTGCGCCAGCGTGGTCTTGCCGATCCCCCCGATGCCTTCGATGGATACCAGCCAGGGCGCTTCCGGCGCGAGCAGTATGTTACGCAGGTCCCCGAGATGGGCTTCCACCCCAAACAGGCGATCGTACGTGGCTGGCGGTAAGCGGAGATCCAAGGTGGATTGTCTGTCCGCCGCGGCTTGTTGCTCCATGGCGAAAAGCGTAGTAGCGAGACGGTCAATTGCCCGGCGCTGCATCTTGTAGACCGTGATCTCGGCCACGTTGCGTTCATTCGCGACTGCGGCGACCGCCTTACCATCGAGGAATCTTGCCCGCAACAGTGCCGCATCCTGTTCGTAGTCAACTGCCAGATTTTTCAAGGCGGCCAGGATGACCTGATTTGTGGCGCGCCGGATACTGCCGCTCTTGGCCTCTTGCCGAACCAGTGTCAAGTTCTCTAATGGGCTGCCCGCGGCAGGGTCCTTTGACCAGAGCTGCAGGGCCTCGTGGACAGACACTGTGAAGTCGGCGGGTGTTTCTGCTTCAAGCATGCAAGCCCCCTTTATTGGCACTTGGATAGTTGGGAGATAGGCTTGGGATAGGTCACAGATAGGCATTGTCTGGTATGATGGACTTGCTACCCGGGTTCATCCAATCTGGCAGATCTTGAGCTAGGAAGGAGCCCATCGCCACATGCTAGACAAAAGCATGGTGCTAGTACATCTCGGCTGAGTTCAGCCTAGGGTTAGGCCGCCAGGGCCCGGCCCTTATAGGTCCATTTGAAGGGCTTGGCCATGGTACGGTTGAAGTACTCGATGAAGGCCAGCACTTTGGCTTTCAGATGCTCAGGGGAGGTGAAGCTACCACGCTTGAGTAGCTTGCGCACCAAGATGCTTAACCAGATCTCGACCTGATTCATCCAGGAGGCGTGCTTGGGCGTATAGTGGAAGACAATCCGATGGGCTGGGTCAGCCAGAAAAGCGGCCCGCGTCACCAGCGACTGCAAGATGCCGCTTTCCCCTTTGACGCCCAAGTCGTCCCCAACGTCGGATTTTTGCGCCACATAGCGCACTAATGTCTCGGACTGATGCGTG
>JAPLHB010000077.1 GCA_026389845.1 Chloroflexota bacterium | reverse complement strand
TCGCAAGACCGGTCCCCACCAGCATCAGCGTCGCCGGTTCGGGCACGGACACCGGCGCGGGGGCGGTTGCGGCCACGATCTGGGCGAACGTGTAGACCGGCGGCTGCGCGGTCGGGTTGTAGTTGGCGTCGAACCCGCTCCAGGCGAAGCCCTCGACTGTGCCGTTGACGGGTACGAAGCTGCCGACCCCTTCGGGCGCAGACGTCCAGCCGTTGCCTGCCGCGTTCAGGTGATAGTAAGCCCAGTAATGGGCTGCGTCGCAGAAGCAGTTGGTCGCGGGACAACCGACGTTGTTGATGCTGCACACGGCCGGGCCGAACGCGGTGAATTGGCTCGCCAGATTGACCTTGGCCGCGCTGAGCACGTCGAAGGTGGTGGCCGTGACCGGCACGGTGACGATTTCCAAGTGCGTGGTTCCGTCAGGGAACGCGAGCACCAGGCCGACTTGCTTGGTGGTCGAATCGGCCAGGACACCGGCGGTGAGCACACCGATCAGCGCCAATGCAACGACCAGGGCAACGATGAGACGACGAGACATGATTCTCCTCCGAATAGATATTGGGTATTGGATATTGGATATTGGCGAGACACAACCCGTCTCTCGAAAAAGGGGGGTGTGTCTCGCTATTTCAGGAACACCGGCAGATAGACCGCCCGGCACGGCGACTGGCCGCCCAGGTAGGGCGCGAGCGCGATCAGGGCGTCGAGCGTCGCCATGATCCGGCTCTCTTCCTTGCCGGACTCGGCGATGTAGACAAACGCGCCGCCGGCTTCCTGAAAGGCCAGCAGTTGGTCGAGCGCGCCCCTGCCGTTCTTCTGGAACCGGGCGGCCTGCGGATCGAACCCCGCGGCGCGTAGCCCGCCCACAGCCAGGGCCGTTGAGTTGGCGTTGGGTGATCCGGGCAGGTAGCCCACGGTCCAGCCGCCTGCGGTCGCCTGCATGGTTGCCAGGTAGTCGGCGGCGTGGCCGAACGCGGCCGGATCGTTGACGCCAAACTGACCTGCCAGCAGGCTCATCACGCGCCCCGTGCTGTCCACGTCGCTCTGCGTCGCATCGAAGGCCCAGAACCAGCCGCCATCGGCCACTTGCGCCGACTGCAAGGCAACCAGCGCGGCCGGCGGCACGGCGATCCCGGTTCGCAGCAGCGCTTCGACGGCCAACGTGTGACGATAGAGCAGGTTGGGGTGATAGCGGCCTGTGGTCGGATCGTATGCGGCCTCGATGACGCCGATCAGATCCAGCCCGCCAAAGGCCCGCGGGTTGCCGCCAGCCAATGCCACGGCCCGGCCGACCTTGCCCGCCGCCCCCGCGTCGCTGTAGACATAGGTCGGCGTGAGCGCGGCGAGGGCGTCCAGCGCGCTGCGGCCCCCGCGCGTCCACCGCGATCCGGCCGGGTTCTCGCCCAGCAACGCCAGCGCGTAGACCGCGTCCGCAGTCACACTGGCGCTCGGTGATGACGTGCCGTCGGGCCGCCACAAACCGAAGCTGCCGTCGGGCAATTGCTGACCGGCCAGCCAATGCACCGCCCGGCAGACCGCGGGGGCCACTTGCGGGCTATCGGCGCGGGCCGGGAGTGAAGGGATGCTGAATGCCAGCCAGACGGCCAGGATCAGATAGGCACACTTGTGCATGGTCAACTCGAGACAAACAAAAAAGACGCCCCGGGCCGGGGGCGTCTCCAACAAATAAAAAGCCCCTTGCCCGATCATAGCAAGGGGAGCGGATCGGCGCCAACAATGCACGCCGGTTCCCACTCCCTTTTACCGCGAAGGTCGTGTAGAACGGATAGAGGTGGGTGATCTGGCTCTCTTGGCCGATGGCTGATAGCTGATGGCATGAAGCACCATCTGCAATCTGCGATCTGCCAGGAATACAGTTGCGGGACAGCGCCGGCTTTGCACCGGCTTCCCCCGACTCTCTATCGGTCTGGTATCTTCAACTAGGTGAAGGATAACATAGCCGGGGCCGGGTGTCAAACTGGCGCGGTCAGAGATCGCCCCGAGACACTTTGGGGATAGGCGTTAATTGTAAGCCAGCCGTCTAGGGATATTTTCAGGTTTCTGTTATAATATGTACCTGGAAAAGTGATTTGTCGGGAGGCGTAATCCGTGAACTCTGCTCTGAGACGCAATGGTCTCGTTTGGTTGTTAATCCTTGTGGCGGTGGGGGCGCTATTCTACAGCGCTGCGCAATCCAAGGAGCAACCCCCGGAGAAGGAGCTGACCGAGGTCGCTTCGCTCATCGAAAGCGGCCGGGTCAGCAAGATCACGGTCGCCGGCAACCAGCTCCAAGTTCAACTGGTCAATGACATGCTGATCTACGTCTCGCAGAAAGAGCCCGAAGTCAGCCTGACGTCGGCGCTGGCGAAGCTGGGCGTGTCGCCGGAAGCGGTGGGGAAGGTCGAGTTGCACATCGCGGCCCCGGCCGACATGGCGAATTGGGCCACCATGCTGGGGACTCTCGTGTCGGTGCTGCTGGTGGGCGGCTTGTTCGTCATCATCCTGCGGCAGGCCCAAGGCGCGAACAACCAGGCGATGATGTTCGGCAAGAGCAAGGCGCGGGTGTTCACCGGCGACAAGCCGACTGTCACCTTCCAGGATGTGGCCGGCGCGGAGGAATCGAAGCAAGAGCTCCAGGAGGTCGTCGAGTTCCTCAAGGAGCCGCAGAAGTTCGCGTCCCTCGGCGCACGCATCCCCAAGGGCGTGCTGCTGGTCGGCTCGCCCGGCACCGGCAAAACTCTGATGGCGAAGGCCATCTCCGGCGAGGCAGGCGTGCCCTTCTTCTCCATCTCCGGCTCCGAGTTCGTGGAGATGTTCGTGGGCGTGGGCGCCAGCCGCGTGCGCGATCTCTTCGAGCAGGCCAAGCGCAATTCACCCTGCATCATCTTCATTGACGAGATAGATGCGGTGGGCCGGCAGCGCGGCGCGGGGCTGGGCGGCAACCACGATGAGCGGGAGCAGACCCTCAACCAGATCCTCGTGGAGATGGACGGCTTCGATACCGACACGAACGTGATCCTGATTGCGGCGACCAACCGGCCCGACATCCTTGATCCCGCGCTCTTGCGCCCCGGCCGCTTCGACCGGCAGGTGGTGATGGATCGCCCGGATATGAAGGGGCGAGAGGCGATCCTGAAAGTCCACACGCGCGGGAAGCCTTTGGAGCCGAACGTCAACCTGGAGACGGTTGCCAAGGGCACGCCCGGTTTCGTGGGCGCGGATATCGAGAACCTGGTGAACGAGGCGGCGATCCTGGCAGCGCGGCGCAACAAGAAGAGCATCGGGATGTTGGAATTCGAGGAAGCTGTCGAACGCGTGATCGCCGGGCCGGAGCGCCGCAGCCGGATCATCTCGGACAAGGAAAAGGAGATCATCGCCTTCCATGAAGCGGGCCACGCGCTGGCGCGCCGGTTGCTGCCTAAATGCGATCCCGTGCACAAGATCAGCATCATCAGCCGCGGCATGGCGTTAGGCTACACCCGCGCGCTGCCCGAAAACGACCGCGTGCTCGTTGCCAAGACGAAGTTCGAGCAAGATTTGAGCGCGGCGCTGGCTGGCCGCGTCGCCGAGCAGATGATCTTCGGCGACGTGACCAATAACGCGGTGGATGATCTGGACAAGGTGACCAAGCTGGCGCGTGCGATGGTCACGCAATACGGCATGAGCCGGAAGATGGGGCCGATGGTGTTCGGCCAGCGGCACGAGCTGATCTTCTTGGGCCGCGAGATCGGCGAGCAGCGCAACTACAGCGAGCAGGTGGCGCGCGAGATTGACCAGGAAGTGAACCGGATCGTCACCGAAGCCTACGATCGGGCGAAGGAACTGCTGACCCGCTTCAGCGACCTGCACCGCGCCATCGCGCGCAAGCTGATCCAGGCCGAGACGCTGGACGCCGAGGAATTCGAGGCGTTCTTCGTTGGCGTGCCCGGCGTGCCGTCGCGCCATGTCGAGCCGATCCCGGCGCCGATCCCAGCTCCGGCGCGGCCGAGCGCCACGCCGGCGTTCAGTGATCGTCCGGCCCAAACGCCCACACTGCGGCCGACGCCGGCGTGATATAGATAAAGAAGGCAGTGCGGCATGGCCGTTACCTATCGTTTACAGGGTGTCGCGTTCGAATGGGATGAACGAAAAGCTCGCATCAACGCCGAGAAGCACGGTGTTACTTTCGAGGAAGCGGCCGAGGCGTTTTTTGATCCCTTCTACCAAACCGGCGGCGCTGCCACGTCTGATGAGCAGCGGGACTTCATTTTGGGGTATTCGCTATCGCAGAATCTCTTGCTGGTAATTCACGTCGAGCGCGGTCAACGCATTCGTATCATATCGGCCCGTCAGGCCACTCGATTTGAGAGGAAGTTGTATGAAGAAGCCTGAGACAGAATTTGATCTCCGTATTCGGCCGCGCGCGACTGAAATGGTGTTCATTCAGATCCCGGTGGACTCCTTGGCGTCGCTTAGGAAAGTGGCGGCCGCTCGTGATATGTCCGACGAGGCCTTGCTGAAGCTGTACATCGGGCAGGGGTTGAGACAGGATCTAGCCCGGCTGTTTTCCGATCGCGTCATCGCGACGACTGCCCAAGTGCTCGCGCGCCATATCCCGTCGGAAGATGAGGTAACGGCGATCATCCGAGAAATTCAGCTCGAAGCGGTTGCTTGAGGAGATTATGGCTGACCAATTTCCCATCGGTCTCATCGGCGAAGCGACGACCCAAGTCGTCCCAGAACTGACCGCCCGGCATCTGGGCAGCGGCGCGGTGGCGGTGTTCGCGACCCCCGAAATGGTGCGTCTGATGGAGCGAGCGGCCGTGAACGGACTGGCTCCGCACCTGGAATCAGGCCAGCAGTCGGTCGGCACGCTGGTGAATGTGAAACACCTGGCCGCGACGCCCCTGGGCGCGACTGTCACCGCCCGCGCCGAGCTGCTGGCAGTGGACGGTCGCCGCCTGACCTTCCGCGTCACCGCGCACGACGGCGCTGATCTGATCGGCGAAGGGTTCCATGAGCGCGCGCTGATTGACCTGGCGAAGTTCGAGGCTAAGGTCAAGGTTAAGGCCGAGGCGTCCGGGCTGGCCTAAGACTTGCGTTTTACGTTTTGCGCTTTTGCCCTCCATGCTCCTCTTCCGCGCCCTCCGCATCCAACCCCACGACGTCGTCGCCCTGGCCGGCGGCGGCGGCAAGACGACGCTGATGTTTCGCCTGGCCGACGAGTTGGCCGCGGCCGGCCGCCGCGTCGTCACCACGATGACCACCAAGATCTTCGTCGGCCAGATGGCGCTGGTGCCCGGCCGGCTGGTGCTGCAAGGTGAAGGGGCGCTGCTGGCCCAACTGCCTCAGGCGCTGGCCGAGCATGGACACGTCCTGGTAGCCGGCGGCACGGTGATCGAGCAGGATAAAGTCCAGGGTGTTTCCTCGGAGCTAGTTGACCGCATCGCCGCGCAGTCCTACGTGGACGCCGTCATCATCGAAGCGGACGGCTCGCGGCGGCTGCCGTTCAAGGCGCCCGCCCCGCACGAGCCGGTGATCCCTGCCAGTACGACGGTGGCTGTGCCGGTCGTCGGGCTGGACGTGGTGGGCCGACCGCTGACTGCCGACCACGTTCACCGACCGCAGCTCGTGGCCGAACTGACGGGCGCGGCCCTGGGCGATCCGGTGACGCCAGCCATGATCGCCGCGGTGCTGGCGCATCCCCAGGGCGGTGCGCGGAACGTCCCACCCGCAGCCCGGCTGATCCCATTCCTGAACAAGGTCGAGGACGAGCGCACGCTGACGGCTGCCCGCGAGATCGCCCGGTTGCTGCTCACATCCCCTCGCGTTGACAGCGTGCTCATCGGCGCGGCGCGGGCGGCCGACCCGGTGCGGGAGGTCTGGAGTCGCGTGGGAGCCGTTCTGCTGGCCGCAGGAGAGGCGAAACGCTTCGGCAGCCTGAAACAGGTGATGCCCTGGCGCGGTGTGCCGCTCGTCGCCCACGTGGCCGAGCAGGCGTTACGCTGTCCCGCCATTGACCGCGTCGTCGTGACGGTTGGCGCAGGTGCGGAGCGCGTGGCGGCGGCGCTAGACCCTAAGGGTTTCCGAAAACCCTTAGGGTCTGCCCCGCTGCTTATCGTCCACGTGCCCGACTGGGCCGCGGGGCAGAGCCGGAGCGTGCAAGCGGGGCTGGCGGTGATCGTAGCCGGACCTATCCCCCCCAGCCCCCCTCCCCTGCCGGGGAAGGGAGGAGCAAACCTCCCCTCCCCTCGTAGGGGAGGGGCCGGGGGAGAGGTGTCCGCCGTCATCTTCCTCCTCGTCGACCAGCCCGGCGTCTCTCCTGAATTGCTCTCGGCGCTCGTCCAACGCCACCGCGAGACCCTGGCGCCCGTCGTGGCCCCGCGTTATCAGGGCCGGCGCGGTAATCCGGTACTCTTCGACTGCGCTACCTTCGGAGAATTTGCACACCTGGCAGGCGACATCGGCGCGCGGCCGATCATCCAGGCGCATCGGGACGAGATTGCCTGGGTGGACT
This sequence comes from Chloroflexota bacterium, assembly GCA_026389845.1. Classification (GTDB taxonomy): domain Bacteria; phylum Chloroflexota; class Anaerolineae; order CG2-30-64-16; family CG2-30-64-16; genus JAPLHB01. The sequence continues at coordinate 1,711 of JAPLHB010000077.1, read as the reverse complement.
GGCCGACGTCGGAGATACTGCAAGACTTGGATACCGAGGGGGATTATCGGGAACGACTCGGGGCGCCGGAATTTCAAGAAGGATCACTGGGCGCTCCTGGAGAGCCAGGTTCGGGCCGCGCAGCGGACAGTTGAGCATCTAACCCCAGTCATCGCCCAGGTGCAGCGGAACACGAGGTAAGCACGTCGGCATCCCCGGTGGAAGAAACATTTGCATCGGCATCCAAGCCGTGATAGAATCAACGCGACAAGTAATCAGTGAAGGGCCATGGTAAGATGAGCGTCGTTCCCGTGACTCCCACAGGGTTCCGCATGTCGGTGTCCGAGGCGTTGCCGGCGGTCGTACAGCGTCTTGTCGCAGCTTTGCCGCCAGAGAAGGTGATCCTCTTTGGCTCCTTCGCTTACGGCAAGCCAACACCGGATAGCGATGTAGATCTACTAATCGTCATGGAAACCTCCGCGCCCGACAAAGAGCGCTATCTCTCCGTCTGTCGCCTGTTACGGCCACGACCTTTTCCCGTGGATATTTTGGTGAGAACGCCACAAGAGATCGCGCGTGCGCTGGACAAGGGCGATTTCTTCGTTCGAGAGATTACGACCCAAGGCAAGGTGTTGTATGAGCGACATCAATGATCCCCTGTTATGGGTCAAGCGCGTCGAGGAAGAAATTGTCACGTAGACCGTTCTTCTCCGCCCCCCTTCTAGGAGGTTCCCCATGTCTGCGAACTGCAAGTCCGTTCTGGTATTCTGCGGCCTAATGGCGATTGCGATCGCAGTCTATTCGATGGCTGTCTGCAATGAGGCGGCAGCAACTACGACTGACCTTCTGAATGTTCCATTCTTCTCTCAGACAGCGCTCCAGTCAGAGCATGATGAACAAGGTCAGTCCTGGCTTCTGGGTGCCTCATCTCGATACGATCGCTGTGGGGTTAGTTTCGATCGTGAGTGTTCGCTCTGGGAGTTTGGGTGTGGTGTTGCCTCGCTAGCCATGGTCTTCCGTCACTATGGCGTTGACACAGATGTAGTACGACTGAACCAGGCGTTGCGCGACGCTGGGGGATTCTCTGGTCCCAATCTGGCTTGGCTAAGGTCCGACGCTTTTCGTCGTGTTGGTTCGCCCTGGGTAGCCGGTATTGAGAGAATCGACACAGCAAGGCCGCAAGACTATCGAGGGCGCGTAGATGCTGAACTAGCTGCCTGGCATCCCATAATTGTCTTTCTTGGCAACCGGCATTATGTTGTACTGACCGGTAAAGATGGGAATGGCAACTATCTAATGAATGATCCTTGGGCAGTCGACGAGGCTTCAGGAAAGAGTATCCTATTGGAGCAAAACGCCTTGAGACTAAAGTTCGAGAATATTACTCAGTTCATTTTTGTTCATCCTGACAGGAATGCTCCCACCAATGGAATCGCAGTCTCAGGCGTCATTGGGGAAAAATATTTCGCTGTTGGAGGATCGAGAGGTTCTCTTGGAAATCCGGTTGCATTAGAAGAGGACTTCTCACTACCCGACACGGGTAGGTATCCCAAGCTGAGCGCGAAACGGCGATCTGAGTGCTAGTCCAGTGGGCAGGCGCGTGACGCCTACGGTGAGTTGGCGTGCGGCATGATTTGCAGCTTAAGTTGCGGGCCGAAAGCCCGGTTTGGGCAAGGTGAAGCTCCAGGAGAACACCATTTGGAGTTCTTGGAGGCGATTTTGGGCCAGCAAG
>JAPLHB010000039.1 GCA_026389845.1 Chloroflexota bacterium | reverse complement strand
GTGCTGATGGCCGGCTGGTCGTCCAACAACAAGTTTGCCTTGATCGGCGCGTTCCGCGTCGTGGCACAGTTGCTCAGCTACGAAGTGCCGATGGTGCTCTCGATGGCGACTGTCGTGCTCTTTGTCGGCTCGATGAGGCTGGGCCAGATCATCGAGGCGCAAGTTGTGCCGTTCGTCCTCGTGCTCCCGCTGACCTTTGTCATTTACATCCTCACCGCGATCGCCGAGACGGGCCGCGCCCCTTTCGACCTGCTGGAAGCGGATTCCGAGATCGTGGCCGGCTATTTCGTGGAGTACAGCGGCCTGAAGTTCGGCTGGTTCTACATCGCTGAATACGGCAACCTGTTGGCTGTTTCGGCCATCGCTACAACGCTCTTCCTGGGCGGCTGGCGCGGGCCGGGGGTGGCAGCAGTGCCGGCGTTGGGGCCGCTCTACTTCACCATCAAGTCGGTCGTGGTGATCTTCGTGCTGATGTGGATTCGCGGCACCTGGCCCCGTTTCCGCATTGACCAGATGCTCGCGTTCGCCTGGAAGGTCCTGGTACCCGCATCGCTGGGCAACCTGCTATGGATTGCGGTCATCCTGAAACTGCCGGTGCCCGCGGCCGTGCAGTGGGCGTTGGCCCTGGGCGGCAACGTGGCGATCCTGGCGCTGGCGTTGGGATTGTTGGGGCGGTCGGCGAAACGGTTCGCGGCGCAGCAGGGACTTGCTGCTATGTGATTCGTGATACGTGAGAAACGCGCTGGCACCTCTTCACGCAGCACGCAGCACGTACCGCGGAGGAAGCTAACTGTATGGAATTTGTTATCTTTGGTATTCTCGCCCTTGTGACCCTCGGCGCGGCGCTCATGGTCGTCACGACGCAGAACCTGCTGCGCAGCGCGCTGTGGCTGATTCTGACCTTTTTCGGCATCGCGGGCATCTTCGTTCTGCTAAATGCCGAATTCCTGGCGGTCGTCCAGGTGCTCGTCTACGTCGGCGCGATCTCGACGCTGATCATCTTCGGTGTGATGCTTACCCGCAAGCTGATGGATCCGCACCAGCCGCGGTTCAACAGCCAGTGGGGCGTAGTCGGCGGGTTTGCAGCGCTGCTCTTCGTGGTCCTGGCGACCGTCGTCACCCACGTCGCCTGGCCGGTGGCTGCCGGTGAGGCGCCGGCCGATGCGATTCAACGCTTGGGCACGGACTTCGTCGGCCCCTACGTCGTCCCGTTCGAGGTCGCGTCGGTGCTGCTGGTGGTGGCGATGATTGGGGCGATTATCATTGCGCGGGAGCGCGAATAGGTGGAAGCTGCGTGTTGCGTGTTGCGTGTTGCGTGTTGCGTGTTCCGTGCCCTTCTCTGCAAGTCACGCATCACGCATCACGCATCACGCACCACGCACCACGGAGCACGAACATGATCCCACTCACCTACTACTTACTCCTCGCCGCCGCGCTCTTCTGCATCGGCGCGTTCGGCGCGCTGGCGCGGAAGAACGCCGTAGCCGTGCTGATGGGCGTCGAGCTGATGCTGAACGCGGTCAACATCAACCTGATCGCTTTCTGGCGCTATACCGCGGTCAGCCAACTGACCGGCCAACTGTTCGCTATCTTCGTCATCACCGTCGCGGCGGCCGAAGCCGCCGTGGGCCTGGCGCTTTTCATCGCCATTTATCGCCAGCGCAACACGGTGAACGTGGAAGAAAATGATACGATGAAGGGATGACCCGTGTTACGTGGTGCGTGTTACGTGAGTCAGGTAGGGCACGCAATACGCAACACGCAATACGCAACACGTCTTGAAGGGGTCTTCCATGCATGAGTTGCCTGCAATTTTCAACCTGAGCGTCCTCATCCCGTTCCTGCC
>JAPLHB010000045.1 GCA_026389845.1 Chloroflexota bacterium | reverse complement strand
CAGAACCGCCTGTTCTGGGGCGGTTAGTTCGCGCACGAATCGCAGGGACACGGCGACCTCCTTCTGCAGTTTGGTTTGGACTACCCGGCTAGTCTAGCCGCCATCGCCGTTCCTTGCAACCTTTCAATGGATTACATTAGTCGAAAGCGCCGCTTCGCCGAGATGGGCCGACCATGTCATCTCGGCCAACGCCGGCCCTCACTGAGAGAACGTAATCGCGTGATAATAATACGAACTCCCGCAGCTTTCCGAGCCGTTGCACACAACTACGTACCAGCCATAGATGTGATTATAGCTGGCGCCAGAAGGTAGGCTGCTGATGGCGATGCTACCTACATCGGCGAGATCCTCAGTAATCCACCCGGTGTTGGGGTCCGCTGGATCAAAAAGCCCCAAGCGATACGAGTCACCTGCCAGTCCTCTCCGCTGCCAGGTGAACGTGACGGGAAGGCGCAGCGTGCTACCAGATGGTGGAGCCAGGAGATTCACATCGGCAATGTCGAAATCGCCGCCGCGCACCCGAGTCCCGCTTGTGTACGCGGTGATTTGGGGGCCGGACCAAACGTACAAATAGCGGTCATCACTTGCATTTGGCCCATACACCACCTCGTAGACCTGTCCGCTCCCAAGGCTTGGGATTGAGCCAAACAAATAAGAGCCATCTGCCCCGGTGTTGATTTGGGCCTTGGTAGACCAAGTCGTCCCATTCCAGAATTCGAGGACGAGTTGAATCCCTGATGCAGCGCCGCCGTTGTAGGTGACTCTCCCGTAGATGCCGGCGGGTTGCGGTGGTGGGGTGTTGCTCGGAGTTGCGGTACGCGTCGGTGTGCGCGTGGCTGTAGGCGTCACGCTACGCGTTGGTGTTCGCGTGGGCGTCGCGCTAGGCGACGGCGTAACCGTACGTGTTGCTGTTGGCGACTTAGTTGGCGTGTTGGTGACCGTTGCAGTAGGTGTCTGAGTTGATGTGCTTGTTGGTGTGTTTGTCGGCGTATTGGTGCGCGTCGCGGTGGGCGTGGGGGTCGGCGGTTCGCTTCGCACCACAACGGGCAAAAAACGAAGGTGCATTATCGTGCGTGTCGCCGTTGGTGTCGCCGTCCGTGTTGATGTTGGACTAGGTGTCTCTGTGGGGGCAAGACTCGGCGTACTGGTTGGCGTGACAGTGGCAGATGGTGTGAAACTTGGCGTTGCAGTCGTCGTCGGGGTGCTGGTAGGCGTCTCGTTTGGTGATGTGTCCGAAAAGTAGATGTCATAGTTGCTGTTGCGATAGTCCATCCACACGGCGTAGGCGTTGCCGCTGGCATCCACGGCAATGGAGGGGGAGTCCTGAGTGGCCCCGTCATCATCGTTCACCCTGAAATTGGCACCCCACCACGGGGCGCCTGCTGGTCGGTATGAGGAATAGATGTCTTGGTTGCTGTTGCGCATGTCCGCCCACACTGCATAGGCATTGCCGCCCGCGTCCAGGGCGATGGAAGGAGCCTTCTTGTACGTCCCGCCATCATCATCGCTCACCCGGATATTGCGCCCCCAAGCGCCCCCTGTTGGCCGGTAGGAGGAATAGATGTCAGAGGCAAGAGAGTTGTAGTCGCGCATATACGTCCACACCGCATAAGCGTTGCCACTCGCGTTCACGGCGACAGAAGGGAGAAGACATGAAGTGGGGCTTGCTTCATCGTTCACCCTGACATTGGCTCCCCAGGAGCCGCCTGCCGGCCGGTATGAGAAGTAGATGTCCCCACGGCTGTTGCGCCTGTCCGTCCACACCGCATAGGCGTTGCCGCCTGCGTCCACGGCAATGGAGGGGGCCGAGGTGCCCTTTGCTTCATCGTTCACCCTGACATTGGCTCCCCACGAGCCGCCTGCTGGCCGGTAGGAAAAGTAGATGTCCCCACTGATGCCCCCGTCCGCCCACCACACTGCATAGGCGTTGCCGCTGGCATCCACGGCAAGGGAGGGAGACCCCTGATTGACCCCGCCAGCATTGTCATTCACCTTAACGTTGGTCCCCCAGGCGCCCCCCGCCGGCCGATAGGAGAAGTAGATGCCTGGAGGGTTATTGCGCCCGTCTTCCCACACTGCATAGGCATTGCCACCCGCGTCCACGGCCATGCGCGGCCGGTATGCTGAGTTGGAAACGTTGTTCACCCTGGCGTTAGCCCCCCAGGCTCCCCCAACTGGCCGGTAGGAGAAGTAGATATCGGAACCATTTTGGCTGTTGCGTCCGTCCGCCCACACTGCATAGGCATTGCCACTCGCGTCTACAGCAATGGAGGGGTCCTCCTGATGGGCCCCACCGGCATCGTTGTTCACCCGGACATTGGCTCCCCAGGAATTGCCTGAGAGGAAGTGAGGCGCCCCCGCGATGGGAAGGGGTGCTGCGGTGGGTGCCGGCGCAGCAAGGCCGGCTTGTCCGCCCAGCCAACCGAACACGAGCAGGGCCAGCAGAAGACACCCAACAGACTTACCTATCACGTTGCACCTCCTATTTGGGGACGGCAGAGGACGGCGAGTCAGACTATCTGATTATATCATGGAGTTTCACAAATCGCGCCCATGAGTTTGGGCAACTATGACTGTTTCAGATAGGGCACATGTAGCAACTTGCTTGCCCCTCGGTGTCATACGTCAAAGCCGTCATGAACTTCCGTAAAGTTATGCGCGCGTCCAGGGCCAAACCGTGGTATAATCATGCCGACCGCACCGTATATGCTAGTATTGCATCCACCACGCCGCAAAGGAGCGCAGCCCATGAACGCCAGACACCGCAGCCTGCCCGTCGTTATCCTGATCGGCTGGCTCTTGGTCGCCTGCGGTCAGCCCACCTGTACCCCAGTCCCCTGCGCCCCAGTGAAGGAAACCGTCATTGTGCCGCAGACGGTCGTCGTCACCGTCGTTGTGACACCTACTGCCCCACGACCATCACCAACCACACCCACACGCACATCCACAGCTACAGCTACTTCCACACTCAACAAAGATGGGGGCATTCCGACATCTTGCGTCGCGTGGAACACGGCTGGTAACTTCATCGGGCAAAAAGGCAAGTGCGTCTGTGGGCCAGTGGTACGGACCAACTACGCTACCAGCACCACGGGCCAGCCGACCTATCTGGACATCGGCGTGGTGTATCCTGACCCGCAGCGCCTCTCAGTCATCATCTGGGGTGAACACCGTGCTGCGTTCCCCTGGTCACCAGAGCAACACTACCGCGGGCTAACGATTTGCGTTACCGGCAACATCACGTTATACAGGGATGTGCCGCAAATCGAAGTCACAGCGCCGAGTCAGATTCGAGAGTTGCCGTAGATATACCGGTCACCAGTCGGGATTCGACCGGCTTTGTCCAATCTTCCAATGGCGGACATGGTGCGATGAACCGCACTTTTGCATCTCTGTTTCGACTTTCAAACATGGGAGACGTAATTGTGGCACACCGTACACCCTTGCAAATAGCTGTGGCCGTTCTTGTCTTGTCTCTTATCCTCGCTGCGTGTGAACCTAATTGCGGCGATGACCCGCAGTATCGGTATGACCCAGAGACGCGCACATGTATAGACCTGGCCGCGATAGATGAAATTGACATTGCTCGATTCGAGCAGGAGTATCAGGATTACCTAATGGATAAATCGGCTTACCAGGATTACTTGCGCAGCAAAGCCGGTGAAGCTAATCAGGATAGCCCAGATAGCGCATCCGGTGAAGTTTTCTGGTACGAGGTGAAGCCTGGTGACACGCTTGGAGAAATCAGCGCCGCATACGGCGTCAGCGTGATAGTCATTGCCCAGGCGAACCATATCAGCAATCCAAACTTGATTAGCGTGGGGCAGAAGTTGCTCATTCCCAGCGTGTCGCCCTCCGTTTTGCCTACGCCCCCACCTCCATCCGCTAACACATCCGTCGGCTGTGTCATCAAGGGCAACATCAGTTTTGACACCAAAGAGCGCATCTACCACATTCCAGGCTGTGAATACTACGAGCAGACCGAGATTTCTCCACAGAATGGCGAACGCTGGTTCTGCACCGAAGCGGAGGCCATCGCCAACGGTTGGCGCAAGGCCAAGAACTGCCCATAGAAACACACTCGCAACCCAAACGCGATGAGCGACTGAACGCGCACACAAGTCTCGATTTCCAAGTCTCCGAGTTGACGTGCCATCGCTTTGCTGTATAATCCGCGCAAAGGGGATTGCCGGAAATGAAAGGTGACATCGCCCGACAGTCAAAAGGTATTCCCATGCAAACCCTAGCCATCGAATATCCGTCCGATGTGCTCTGGGCCTTGCAGCAGGAACCGGAAGAGTTCGAGGACGAAGCTCGCCTGTTGCTGGCGCTCAAGTTCTACGAAAGCGGGAAACTGAGCACCGGCCTGGCAGCCAGGCTGGCAGATACGCCGCGCTCAGCTTTCATTTTCCTCTTGGGTCGGTATGGGCTTTCCCCCTTTGGCGAAACCCCTGACGAGTTAGAGGAGGACTTCGCTAATGCCCGACGCGCCAGTCATCGTCAATAACACTCCGCGGCGCACGTCACGCCGGGCATCTTATTCTCATCGTCACGAAAACCCGAAGAATCTCGTAGACGCGCACGTGCGGCGTACCCGATGGGTGCGCCGCACGTCTTTTCGTTTCTCGTTTTGCGTTTTACGCTAATCTGCCGGCTGACCACCTGCATGAACATCACGTATCACGCCTCACGCAGCACGCACCTCATCGCTTCCGCAGAACCACAACCACCACCCCCAGCACACCCGCTCCCCCCAGCGCGCCCACACCGCCCCAAAGCAGGCTCAAGGGCGCGCTGTCGCTTGCGATCGCCACGGCCCGAGGCGCGCTGCCCTTGCCGGCCGCGAGCGTGGCCGTCGGCCGCGGGGGCAGGGTCGAGGTGGGCGTGGGAGATGGCGTGTGCGTGGGGGTCGGCGTCAAGGTCTCGGTCGGCGTCGGCGTGGCCGTGGCGGTCGGGGAAGGGGTCAGCGTCGCGGTCGGGGTCGGCGTGAGGGTCTCGGTCGGCGTGGGCGTCGGCGAGGGGGGCGCCGGGGTCGGCACAGCCTGAACGATGATCGGCGCAGGCGTCTCGGTCGGCGGTACTGGGGTTGCGACCGGCTGCACGGGGTCCACGATCAGGCTGACGGCGTCAATGAAAATGTAGTTGTCGCCGGTCGAGTAGTTGTGATCCACGTAGACGAAGACGGTCACGGTGGACGACCGGGCGACCGCGCTCACGTCAACGTTGACATCGGGTGGCGGATAGTTGAGCATGCGGCCTGGCCCGCGGTGCATTGGCCCCCACACGACGGTCGCCGCGCTCGGGTCGGTGCCGCCGGTCGGATCAATCCCCAGCCGCCGGCCAAACGCGTCCGGCGCGTTGGGCGCGCCCCAACCGATGGATGCCTTGTAGGCCACGCCGGGCGTCAACCCGCCCACCTGTGTCCAGATCCCCGCGACGAAAATCCCGCCGTTCGACCACATGCGCAGGCTCGGCGCGCCCCAATAGGTATCCTTGTCCTGCATGAAGGTCAGGTCGCCGGCGAGCACGAATGGCGTCCAGTCTGTGGGGACCTGGCGCGGCGGGCTGCCGTAGAAGGTGTTGAGGTTGCAGTTGGGGATCAGGTTGCCGGGGTCGCAGCCATGCTGTGCAGAGACCGGCAAGGCGCCCATCGCCAGAAACAGCGTGAGAATGAAGGTCACACGTAACGTGCCAGGCACTTGAGAAGTGCCTGGCACGTTACGCACAAGCACGTGACGCACAAGAGATCGCAAAACGCACATGGGCGACAGTATACCGCAGGGGAGGAAGTGCGTCAAAAAAGAGCGCTATTTACCCCGCCGCCCGTGCCTGCCGCCGCAACAGCAGCGGCCCGAACAGGTCAATGAGCCAGCCCAACGCCGGCTCGACCCACGGCACGAAGCGCAGCCAGCGCGGCACGAAGCCACGATCCAGGCGATAATACGCCGACCGCGCCAGCAAAATGCGCCGCACCGCCGGCCGGAAAGCCTGGATCAAATGCCGTCGGAAGCCCAGCAGCCGCGTCATGTCGTGCAGATAATCGTCGAGGCCAAGCCGCTGATAATCCAACAGCCGCTGGCCCTCGCTCGTCTCCAACCAGTCGGTCGCGAACGGCACGGTGTTGAACGCCCGCTCAGGCAACCGCCCCACGCCCATCGCATCCAGGATGCGCCCCACCATGTCGCGGTAGATGAACTGGCAGTCCCGTCCCCCGCCGATCAGCAGCACCTTGCCCCATATCGTCTCGCTGCTTACCGCATTGGCGAGCGCCAGCCCCACGTCGCGCGTGTGGACGAACTCCATGCGGTTTGCCAACGGCACGTCGAACATGCCCGGATCGAGCTTGATCGCGATCGGCAAGGTCGCGGCCAGCCGGAAGATGCACCAGGTCAACCCCGAGGCCCGGATCAACGCCTCACACTCGACCTTGTGATGGGCGTAGTGCTCGACCGGCTGAGGCGTGTCTGCGGCCGTCCGGGGCGGGGGTTGATCCTGCGTGAGGCCGTAAACGTGCAACGAGGAGGTGAAGATCAGCTTGGGCGGGATCGGCTGCGCCTGCATCGCCGCGATCAGGTTACGCGTGCCTCCGACGTTGATCGCGCGCGCCCACTCGGGCCGCGCCTCCGATTCGACGCCGGTCGCCGACATCTTGGGGATGATGAACGCGACGTGCGCCACGACCTCCACGCCGGCCACGGCCGCGGCCACGTCGTCCGGTCGGCGCAGATCGCCCCAGGCGACTTCGATCCGGTCCCCGAGTCTGGCCGCGGCCCGCTCGTTGGCCGGAGTCTTCAAGTCGAAACAGCGCACCGTATGTCCCTGGCGCAGCAATTCGGCCAGGGCGCTCGTGCCTACGTTACCAAAAGCGCCAGTTAGCAAGACCTTCATCGGTCGTTCTCCTTAAGTCCATCCAACAACATCCCCATCCCCTCGCGCGCCACCTGACCCCAGTCGGCGCCCTGGGGGTCGAGCACGCCCTGCGCCACCACGCCGACCGCCAGCGAGACCAGCACCTGGGCCGCGGTGTCGGGCGGGACGGGTCGCAGCGTGCCCTCGGCGACCCCTGCCGTGATGAAGCCGGCGAACAGCTCGCGATACCGGCGGAAGGGCGCGATGGTCGCCTGCCAGACATCAGGCTCGCGCGTCGCCACCCGCAAGAACTCAAGGAAGAGCGGCACCTGTCCCTGTGCGACCTCGAAGACCTGGCCGAGCATGGCCGTCATCTCCAACAGACCGTCTGGGATGTTCGATGCGGTCCCGCGCGTCGCGCCGATCTGCGCATCCAGCCCGCCCAGCCACCGCGCCGTCAACTCCAGGAAGACGGCTTGCTTGGTGGGGAAATGGTGGTAGAAAGCGCCTTTACTTACCCCAGCCTCGGCGCAGATTTCGGCGACGCCGGTCGCATCGTAGCCGGCGGCCGCAAAGCGCCGCGTCGCGGCATCGAGGATATGGGCGCGGGTCTCTTGCCCGCGCGCTTGTTGGTTCATTTTGTCTCTCCAAAAAAACATACCGACCGGTCGGTATTATTATCACACATCCGACTATCCGTGTCAACTTGGGAGAGGGCGTTGCCGCAATTCCAAAAGTGATTACCCGCTGGATGTCACCCCTTCGCTGCACTCAGGGCAAGCTCTGAGCGGGTTAGCGCCGTGAAGTTCGTGCAGCGAAAATCCAGCGAAGAGCCTGTCCTGAGCGCAGTCGAAGGAGTCTCGTTGCGGCAAGGAGAACTTGTTCCTTCACTGTGTTCAGGACAGGCTCTGAGCGCAGCGAACGGATTCTTCGCTGGACGCTCGCCGTTGGGGGAGTTTAGGGACCAACCTGCTCAGAATGACATTTGTGCCAAATCCACATTTGGAAACTACTGAGGGCGCTGCATGAAGATGCTTGAAAAACGGATTGGCAGCGCTCACTGCCTGTGGTATACTCGCAGTTGATGAGCGAGGGAGTGACAAGGCGGCCCGCATTCGCTAGCAAGATCGAAGAATACCGCATGGATAAACAACTCACCCCAACCGGCGCTAAGGCCCACCAGCGCAGCGACACCGAATGGCGCAGCCAGCCCTACTCCGACTGGCATCGCACCCTGCCCCGCTGGTTCTGGATGACCGATGTGGACTTCATCGAGTGGCGACTGCGGAACGGCAAGCTGACGGCCGTGGCCGTGATGGACTTCCGGACCGATTGCAGCGAGTTCTGGGTCTACAACCTGAGCGACCGGACCGGCTGGAAGCATTTCCCCGCGCAAGCAATGGAGGAGTTCCTGGCGGGACTATAATAGCCTCCTTGCAGCAGGATCGTGTTGCCCAGGTATGCGGAGAGTAGTAGACCGCGCCATCCGTCTCGAAGTACCGCGCCGCCGTATCCTCCAGCGCCAGGTAGAGGGGGTGCTCGCCATAGCCGCCGCGTGAGGTCGCCGTGCCCAGGCCATACTGCTGTAACGCCTCGACCGCCGCCTGGATCAATTCCGGGGGGTTCTGCAACCCCAGGTAGGAGCAGCCGGCAAAATAATCGCGTTCTCGGCCGCCGATCACCACGCGCGGGCCAACAGGGCTGGCCATGCCGATTGCTGATTTGCTGATTTGCTGATTTGCTGATTTGCTGATTTGCTGATTTGCTGATTTGCTGATTTGCTGATTTGCTGATTTGCTGATTTGCTGATTTGCTTACTCGTACAGGAACGTCCTCGCCCCGGCAAACCCTTCCCGCAGATGCGTCACCGCCTGCACGTCGTCCTCGTAGACGCCGTTGCGGGAGCGAGAGGAGTGGATCATCCGCCAGCCACCCAGGCTCACACCCACATGGGTGATCTTGCGCCGATCGCCCTCGCTGAAAAAGAGCAGGTCGCCGGGCTGGTAGGGTGTTCCGACCGGCTTTCCGGCGTCGAACTGCATGTCCGCGTCGCGCGGGATCGTCACGCCGATCAGCCGGTGCAACATCTGTGCGAAGCCGGAGCAGTCAATCCCGAACGCCGCGCCGCCGCCCCACAAGTAGGGCACGCCGATGAAACGCGATGCGTCGGCGCAGATCTGGGAGCGCTGCACCGCCGCATCGCGGGGCAGGGCGTCCAGCGGTCGCAGATGGACGGCAGGAACCCACCCGGATAGCCCGCCTACCAGGGTGACAGGGTGACAGGGTGACATCCCGCAATCCGTCCCCCTTGTCTCCTTGTCTCCTTGTTTCCTTGTCTATCGCCACCGCCGTCCCGCCCAAGACGCGCGTCAGCAACGGCGCGGCATCCCCCGGTGCGGCGCGCAGCAGGCTCACAGGCGCACAGACGATGTGGGTCGGCGCAGGCGTCAACGCATCGGTCAGATAAGGCCGGTACGCCCAGCCCAGGTACCCCGCCGCACCTTTGGCCTGCCCCGGCACACTGACAAAAGCCCAGCGATCCTGCTGTTGCAGCAGATCCACCGGCCAACCGTTGAGCAAATGGCCCACCATCTCGGCCAGAAATGACGGTTGCAGATAGAGGGATGTCCCCCCAAGTTCCCCTAAGTTCCTCTGAGTTCCCTGGTCGCTCACCCAGCTTCCAGCACATCCCCAAACACCCGCGCCATATTCCCCCAACACACCTTTTCCACCTGCGCCGCGGTCAGTCCGGCAGCCAGCAGCGACTCGGCGATACGTGGGTAGCTCTCGACGCCGGTGACGCCGGCAGGCAGGAAAGAGATGCCGTCCAGGTCGCCGCCCAGGCCGATGCACTCCTCGCCGCCGACTGCGATCGCGTGTTGCACGTGGCGGGCAATCCACTCGATGCCCGGCAGCGGGATCGCGGCCCACCGCGGCCCGGCCGCCTCGCGAATCTTCTGGCGCGTGGCCGCATCAACCCCCTGGTACGACGCGCCGACCTGAGCCATCACCGCGCCCCAGGCCGCGTGATAGTCCGGGGCCAGGAAATCGGGTGAGAGATTGACACCCATGACCCCGCCGCGGTCGGCCAGCGCGCGGATTTGCTCGTCGGTCAGATTGCGCTGGCTGGGACAGAGCGCCCGGCAGTTCGAGTGGCTGGCGATGAACGGCCGCCGCGCCATGTCACACACCTGCCCGAAGGCCGTATCTGACAGATGCGACACGTCCACCATCACGCGCAGCGCCTCGCACAACTCGATCAGCTTGTAGCCTTCAGGCGTCAGTCCGCTGCCCAACCCGAACACCGTGCCTGAAAAGGGGTTGTCGTCCCAGGCTGGAATCACATTGCGCACGCCGAGGCGGTAGAACTGCTCCAGGTTTTCGGCGCGGCCGGCCAGCGGATCGGCGCCTTCGAGGCCGATGAGGGCGTGAACGGGAGCAGGGGAGCAGGGGGGCAAGGGTGCTCGCACATCCATTGCGGTCAGCGCCACCCGCATCCGCCCATCGGACGCGTCCGCCCATCCGCGGATGCGGCGGATGGCCTCTTCGGCGTGACCGCGGAGGTCACGGTCGGGATAATAGCTGGCCGGGGCGAAGACCGCAAAGAGCTGCACGCGGCCGCCAGCAGCCAGCAGCCGCGGCAGATCCAGATGCGCCCGCCCCCGGCCGGCCACGAAATCGAACTCACCGTCGAACGTGCGCATGACGGTATCACAGTGTGCGTCGAAGAAGTGCATGATGGACTCCTACTCCCCGCGTCAGATAGGTGACGGACGACGGACGATCTTCGTCTTTCGTCCTTCGTCGTCCGTCACCTGTCAGCGATACACAGCAAACCCCAGAATCGCCGCGCCGAGGACGAGGAAGACGGGATTGATGGAAGTGAACGTCAGCAACCCGAAGGTGACCAGGGCGATGGCCACTTTGTCCAGCCCGTGGGTCAGCGCGACGCTCCAACCCAGCTTCTTGGCCGCGAAGACGTTGATCGCCATGTCGTAAGCGGTCCAGATCAGCAGGCCGACCACCACCGGGCGAACCGCAGTCAGCATGGCCTTGACCGTCGGGCTGTCCTTGATGCCGAAGAAGAAGACAACCATGATCAACATCAGGATGGTTGTCGGCAGGACAGTGCCGGTCGCCGCAGCAATCGCGCCGGCTACGCCGGCCACCTTGTAGCCGACGTAAGCCGACACCTGCGGCGCGATGGGGCCGGGCAACGCGTTGCCCACCGCTACTGCATCGGCGAACTCGGCCGTCGTGACGTAGCCGGCCGCGGTGCACTCGCGCTGCATCAGCGCCAGGCTCGCCGGCCCGCCCCCCCAGGAAAAGAGGGCAACGCGGGTGAAGAGGAGGAAAAGGTCCCAGAGAATCATGGTTACCTTTCGTGTTGCGTGCTGCGTGATGCGTGTTGCGTGTTGCGTGCTGCGTGTTGCGTGCTGCGTGTTGCGTGGTGCGTGGTGCGTGCTGTGCCTATCCGTTTATCCGCTTCAATCCGCTGCCTTTAGCCCCACCCCAATCCCCGCCCGCTCCGGCACATGCACTCTTGCCGCATCATCGTACCAGAGGCCGTCGAACGGGTCATTGGTGATGAGCAGTGGCGCGTCAAGGTCGAGCCAATCGGCCAGGCCGGCCAGATGCGCCATCGCGGTGACGCCCAGCGAGGTCTCGATCATGCAGCCGAGCATCACCTTCATGCCCAGCGCACGGGCGCGACGCAAGATGCGCAGACCGGGCGCCAGCCCGCCAACCTTCATCAGCTTCAGATTGATGCCGGCCACGCCCGCGGCTGCCAACGCCTCCACGTCGGCCGACGTCTGCAGCGACTCATCGGCGATCACCGGGAGCGCGGTGTGCGCCTGGACATAGCCCATGCCGGCGATGTCGCCCTTGGCCACCGGCTGCTCGATCATCTCCAGGCCGTAGCGTTCGAGCGCGCGGACGTGCCTCACCGCCTCCTCGGCCGACCAGCCGGCGTTGGCGTCCACCCGCAGCCGCGCATCGGGTCGGGCCACGCGAACGGCCGCCAGCCGCGCCTCGTCGTCATCCGAGCCGAGCTTGATCTTGAGCACCGGATAACGCGCAGCCTCGCCGGCCAGCCGGGCCATTTCCGCCGGCTCGCCGATGGCGATGGTGAACGAGGTGGGCAGGGGGATGGGGGCGGGCAGGTCGAGCAGGCGATGGAGTGGCACACCCCGCCGGCGCGCGATCCGGTCGTGCAGCGCCAGATCGAGCGCGGCGCGAGCCGGCGCAGGGCCGTCCATGCCGATCCAGGCTTCGATATCGGCCAGCTCATCCGGGAACGAATCGGTGCGACGGCTGACGGCCTCCCAGCACGCGATCATCACCTCGTTGCTGATGCCGTAATACGGCGGAATGGCCGCCTCGCCCCAACCCTCGTCGTCGGTCAGACGTAGCCAAAACGCCTGCCGCGTCTCGCTGACGCCGTAGGACAGGCGGAAGGGGTTGCGCAGTTGCAAAATGAGGGATTGCCAACGGATGCGGGAAAAATCGTCAGACATAGTGTGGTGGGCTTGTGCTCCCTGAGAGATGCGACGCGCCGACCTCGCGTTGCGTCGCAAGAATTGCGGGGAGGATACCACAAGAAAGGGGGAAGGACAAACCGCTCAGCCATGCGGTTGACGCCCTCCGCAATGTCCGTTATACTCAGGGCACGATCATTCTGTGGCAGAGCAGGCTCCGATGCCCGCGGGTTGGCGGAGAAGGAGTCGCCTCGATAAAAAGAGGAGGATGTGATGTACTATCGCGAATTGGGCCGCACCGGCTGGCAGGTGTCGGCGATCAGCTTCGGCGCGTGGGCCATCGGCGGCGCGTGGGGCAGCGTGGATGATGCGGATTCGCTGGCCGCGCTGCACCGGGCCATTGACCTGGGCGTCAACTTCATTGACACCGCGGACGTGTACGGCGACGGCCGCAGCGAGCGGCTGGTGGCCCAGGTGCTGCGTGACCGCCCCGGCCAGCGCATCTACGTGGCGACGAAAGCCGGCCGCCGGCTCCCGGCCCAGACCGTCGAGGGCTACAGCCGGGCGAACCTGACGGCCTGGGTAGACCGGAGCCTGAAGAACCTGGGGGCCGACACGATTGACCTGCTCCAGCTCCACTGTCCACCCATCGAGGTTTACTACCGGCCGGATCTGTTCGGCATCCTGGATGACTTCGTGGCCGCGGGCAAGCTCCGCCACTACGGCGTCAGCGTGGAAAGGATCGAGGAGGCGCTGAAGGCCATCGAGTTCCCCGGTGTGCAGACGGTGCAGATCATCTTCAACATGTTCCGTCACCGCCCGGCCGAGTTGCTCTTCCCCCAGGCGAAGGCGCGGCGGGTCGGCATCCTGGCGCGCGTGCCCCTCGCCAGCGGCCTGCTGACCGGCAAGCTGACGGCCGCCAGCCAGTTCGCGGCCGACGATCACCGGCAGTTCAACCGCCACGGCGAGGCGTTCGATGTGGGGGAGACCTTCTCGGGGGTGCCCTTCGAGGTGGGGTTAGCGGCCGTGGAGGAATTGCGGAAATGGGTTCCCGCAGGCGCGACCATGCCCCAGCTCGCGCTGCGCTGGATCCTGATGTTCGACGCGGTCACCTGCGCCATTCCCGGCGCCAAGCGGCCGGCGCAAGCCGAAGACAACGTAACCGCGGCCGGCCTGCCCGCTCTTGGCCCAGAAGCGATGGCCGCGGTGAAGGATGTCTACGACCGAATGATCAAGCCACACGTGCATCAGAGATGGTAGAAGAGACGAAGTACGAACGACGAAATGACAGAAGCCGTCCTTCGTCGTTCGTCCTTCGTCGTCGGTCTACCCGAAGTACGCCTCATTCAACTCCACCAGTCCCCCAAACACCCAATCCGGCCCCGGTCGCATGGCCGCGAACTCCTCGGCCGTGCCTGCGCCGGTGAGAACGGCGATGGTGCGCAGCCCCGCCCGCTGTCCGCCTGAGATGTCAGTCTCCGGCCGGTCGCCGATGGTGGCAGTGAGAGCGGCGGGCGTGCCGAGCTGCTTGAGCGCGTAGAGGAAGATGCCCGGCTCCGGCTTGCCCAGGGCAATCGGCTTCACGCCGGTCGCGATTTCCAGCAGGCCCACCAGCGAGCCGGCGCCGGGGATCAGCCCCACCTCGGTCGGCAGGTTGCGGTCGAGGTTGGTGGCATAGAACGCCGCGCCCCGCCCGATCGCCAGCGCGGCCTCGCGGAATCTGGCATACGTGACCTCGCGATCCATCCCCACGACGACCAGGTCAGCCTCCCGATGATCCGTCACCAGGGTAAAGCCCTCGGCCAGCAGCGCCCGGCGGATGCCCTCTTCGCCGATCAGGATCGCGCGCCGGCCGGCGACCTGTGCGGCCGCGGTGGCCGCTGTGACCTCAGACGACGAGAGCACCTCGCGTGGCTCGGCCGGAATTCCCATGCCCACCAGCCGGGCCGCCACCTCGTCGGGCGGCGTGGTGGAGTTATTGGTGAGAAAGACGAAGGGGACGGCAATTCGCCGCAGGTTGGCGACGAACTCGGCCGCGCCCGGCAGCACCGCATTGCCGCGGTAGATCACGCCATCCATGTCGAAGATGAAGCCGCGCAGCTCGCGCAGCGCCGGATCACTCATCTTGTTCTCCTGAAGCGACATCCCGTTCCACATCCACGACTGCCGTCGCAACCGCCCAACTCACCACGCCCCAACTGCCACCGGAGATCAACAGCGCCAGGAAGATGGAGAGCGGATTGAGTGGCACATTGCCGCGCGCGATGCCGACCAGGGCCAGCACGATGCCCAATGCCGCGCAGATCAGGCCGATCCGCAGCGACAAAGACAATGAAGCAAAGCGACTTATCCGAACTTGAGACACAATTCCTCCGCTGGACCACCCATTCTAACTCGACGGAAAGGAAGAACACCGAACGAAGTGGCCTCGGCAGCCGCGTCGTGAGATTCCTCGACTATGTAGTCTGCTGGCGGCTCCTGCACGACCGTCTGGCTTAGACGAGCAAGCCCGCTTTCCGAATAGGTAGCAACAAGATCAGCAATCGTAAAGCTCTCTGCCGTGTCCTCTTCGTGAATTGCCTGTCGGCTGAGAGGGGTGATAATAACCTGGCGCGCCCGAGTTGTCAGGTTCACCGTCTCACCTGTCCGCAAACCCAAGAGCTCCAGAATCGCGGCCGGCAAGCCCACTTGTTGCTCTGTGGCCATCAACGAGTAAACGCTTTCCATAGCCAGGATACCTCCCCTCATCCAACGGAGATCGCTCATCCATCCCCTCCCCGTTGGTTCAATTATACAGCATCGCCCCGAAAGTTCATAGAGAGGAGCGCCGGACAATCACTGCTCCAATATCCTCGCCAGCTCCAGCAGACTCAGATCCAGCGGCTTCTGCTTACCCCCCACCTCGACCAAGGGCGTGGCAACGATCTGACTCTTGATCTGACCGACGAGGACGCCATACTGGCCGCGGGCCAGGTGATCGGTAGCGCCTGCGCCGATGCGAGTCGCGAGGAGGCGGTCGAACGCGCCGGGCGCGCCGCCGCGCTGGACGTGGCCCAGAATCGTCGTGCGCAGATCGAAGCCCAGGCGCCCGGCGTGTTGGGTGAAATAGGCCGCCAGCCCCTCGGCGTTGTACTTGGCCCCTTCGGCTATCACGACGACGGCGTGCGGCTTTCCGCGCTCGTAGGCCGCGCGAATGATCGTGGCGACGGCTTCGGGGTCGGTCTCCACCTCGGGGATGCAGATTGCCTCAGCCCCACCCGCGATGCCGGCCATCAGCGCCAGGTAGCCGCAGCCGCGGCCCATCACCTCCACCAGGAAGGCGCGATGGTGGGACGAGGCGGTGATCTTCAGCCGGTCAATGGCTTCCAGCGCAATGTTCAGCGCCGTGTCCACGCCGATGGTGATATCCGAGCCGATCAGGTCGTTGTCAATGGTTGAGGCGACGCCGACTACGGGAAAGCCCATCTGTGCGACCGCATCTGCGCCCGCCTGCGAGCCGTTGCCGCCGATCACCACCAGCCCCTCTATTCCGCGACGCTTGAGCTTGTCGAGCGCCTGCTGGCGACCTTCCGCGGTGCGAAACTCCGGGCAGCGCGCGCTGCCCAGGATCGTGCCACCCAGGCCGATGATCCCGCCCACGTCGCGCGCGCCCATCGGCTGCATGTCGTCGGCGATCAAGCCGGCGTAGCCGTGCTGGACGCCGAAAACCTCCCACCCCTTGGCAATGCCGGTCCGCACCACGGCCCGGATAGCCGCGTTCATGCCGGGAGCGTCGCCCCCGCTGGTCAGTACGGCGATGCGTTGCATAAATCCTTCCTGTTAGCTTATCACTGCGAGAAATCCATGCCGGATAGTGGCATTCCTGCGCGAATCAACTTGCGCTGTCATGCTGAGCGGGTTAACGAGTCAAGGTTCGCGACGGCGAAATTCCAGCGAAGCATCCGTTCGCTGCGCTCAGGACAAGTTCTCTTTGCGGTACGGAGACTCTTCGCTGGTGTCACACCGCGGAGCACCGTTCATCGTCAACCCGCTCAGAGTGACAGTTTATGAGCAGCGTAGTCTGCCAGGCGATCCCAACTCAGTAAACTGGCCTCTGCGCCTTCCGCAGGTCCTTCACGTTCAACTGCAACTTCCGCTCCCCGTTGAACTCGTTCGCCTCCAGGGTGAACGCCACGTCAATCCGGGGTGCGAGTTGGCCGAACCACTGGCCCTGGCGGAAGGCGATGGCGTCCCATTCCTTCCCGCCTTGCGGGTCGCGCACGCTCAGCTTGAGGTGCTGGCGGTCGGTCCCAACCTGGCGATAGCCGGCCAGCTCGACCCCCACGGCCGCAAAGACCGGCTGCGGATTGGCGTAGCCACACGGCTCCAACTGCCGGAGCAGGTCGTGGACAGCCCAGTCGAGATCGCCCAACTCGACCGCAGCATCAATGTTCAGCGACGGCTGGAGATCCAATCCGACCAACACCCGGCTAGCGATCTCCTCCAGCCGGGCAGCCAGGAGCGGCAGGTTCTCGTTACGCACGGTAAAGCCGGCCGCTGCGGCGTGCCCACCGTGCCGCGCCAATAGCTCGCAGCATTCGTCCAGCGCGGCGGTGACGTTGAATTCAGGGATGCTGCGGGCCGAGCCGTGCGTCATCTCGGCCCCCACCTCCGCGACCAGAGCCGGCCGGTACAACTCCTCGGTCAGACGGCCGGCCACCAGCCCGACGATGCCCGGCTCGAAGTCGGGATGCGAGACGAGATACAGAAACCGGTCAGGCCGGTCCGCGGCGATCAGGTTCTTGGCCTGCGTCACCCGCTGCTGAGTCAGGTCTTGTCGCCGCCGGTTCAATTCGCTTAACCTGGCGGCCAACGGCTGCGCGGTCAGCACGTCCGGCGCGGTCAACAGGTCATAGCTGATCTTAGCCGTGTCGAGCCGGCCGGCCGCGTTCAGCCGCGGGCCGAGGACGAAGCCGATGGCTGTGGCGTCTACGCGGCCAGGCAGCAGCTTCGCTTCTTCCAGCATCGCCACGATGCCCGGACGCCGCGGCTTGTTCAACTCGGCCAGGCCGCGCTGCACCAGGGAGCGGTTCTCGTCCATCAGCGGCGCCAGGTCGGCCACGGTGCCCAATGCCACCAGGTCGAGCAGGTCGCGTTCGCCTAGCTCGACGGGCGACGCAGCCACCGGATCGCGCTTTTCGGCGATCAAGAGCGCCTGGGCCAGCTTGAATGCAAGGCCGACGCCGGCCAGGTCTTTGGCGGGATATGGGTCCGCCTGCTGCTTGGGGTTGACCACCGCCAGCGCGGGTGGCAGCACGTCCTCGTCGCCGCTGCGCTGGATCGAATGGTGGTCGGTGACGATCAACTCCAGGCCCAGTCTGTTGCCGTAGGCCACCTCACCGGCCGAGCGGATGCCGCAATCCACCGTGATGACCAGCCGCGTGCCCCAGCCGGCGATCTTCTCCAGCGCGTCGCAGTTGAGACCATAGCCCTCGTCCACGCGATGCGGGATGTAGGGCGTCACCTGTGCGCCGAAGGCTGTCAACGCCTGCACCAGGAGCACCGTGGCGGTCACGCCGTCCGCGTCGAAGTCGCCGTAGACGACGATCGGCTCCCGATCGGTGATCGCGGCCCGGATGCGCGCCACGGCGGCCGGAATGCCGGCCATACGGAACGGATCGTCGAAGCGGGCCAGGCGGGCGAGGAAGGCGTCGGCCTCCACTGGCTCGATCACCCCGCGGTTGTAGAGGACTTGCACCAGCAGCGGATGGAGGTGCGAGAGGCGCTCGCGCTGCCGGCGCGGCATCGGGGGGGCGATTTCCCAGCGTTTCGGGGTCGGTGGCATGAATCCTCCTCAGACCTGACAGGTCTTGAGAGACCTGTCAGGTCTGAACTCGCCCCTCGCCGGCCCTGGCCTGGCCAGCGTATCGGCCAGCCCCCGCCACTGGAGGAACGCCTGCTCCTTCGGTCGTTCGTTCACCCAGTCCATTTGCGCCATCGCCTCGGCGAAGGAGGTAACCACCACGCCGCGCTCGAGGACGCCGATGACGTTGGCATCGGCCCGGCCGGCCGCGATGTCGGCCATGATCTGCTGGGCTGCGCGTGCGCCCAGGCGGCTGCCCTGGATGCGATCGAACGCGGTGGGCACGCCCCCACGCTGAAGGTGGCCCAGGATGCATTCGCGCACCTCGAACGCGCCGTTGGCCTCGGCATCCATCACCCGTCGCACGAGTTGGGTATCGTAGCAGGGGAAGGCGTTCTCCGCCATGATGATGATGCCGAGCTTCTTGCCGTTGCGGAAGCCTTCGCGCAGCGTTTCGGTGTCGCGCAGCAGGGTTTCCAGCGTCGCGTTGTCCTCGGGCAGCAACTCCATCTCCGCGCCGCTGGCGATGCCGCTCGCCAACGCCAGGTAGCCGCAGCGCCGGCCCATCACCTCGACGATGAACGCCCGGTGCGCCGCGCCTGCGGTGTATTTGATCTTGTCCACGGCATCCACGATGTTGTTGAGCGCGGTGTCCGCGCCGATGCAGATTTCAGTGCCGGGTAGGTTGTCGTCAATGGTCGCGGGCACGCAAATCATCGGAATGCGCAGCTCGTCGTACTTCTCCCGTGCGGCCACCAGCTTCTCCACCTGTTTATAGGTGGTCAGCCCGCCCACGGCGATGAACCCGCGGATGTCCCACTGCCTGATCTGCTGCGCGATCAGCGGGATTTCGTCGTCGGTCAACTCGTGGCGAAGGGCGCCCAGCTCGCTGCCACCCAGGTTGATCCAGTTCTGCACCTCCATCCAGCCGATGTCCCAGATGTCGCCGCGCGCCAGCCCGCCGAAACCGTAACGCACGCCGATCACGTCTTGCCCTTCATTCCGGGCGATGCGGAGCGCGGTGCGCAGGATCGCGTTCATGCCCGGCGCATCCGGCCCGCCGGTAAGCAGGGCGATCCGGCCACAGCAGGCCAGCTCTTGCTTCGGCTCAGAGCGGGCCAGCGTCTTGAACAGCTCCAGTGAATCCAGGAAGCTCCGGCCGCGCAATTCCAGCGCGTGCTCGAAGTTGCCCTGCTCGATCTCGGTGTTGACCGCCTGGCTCTTGGCGACCACTTCGGTCAGCGGCGTGGCGTGCGGCTGGTTGTGGATCAGACCGACCATCACCGGCGTCGGGTCGGGGCCGGCGATGTGCTCGACGGCCGCCTCGCCCAGCCGGGACGACAGGCTGCGATCGAAGGGGGTGGGGGAGCCGCCGCGCTGGACGTGGCCGAGCACGGTGACGCGCGCCTCGACGCCCAGGCGATTCTTCAGGATCTCGGTGATCGTCTCGGCCTTGATTGACAGGCCGTCGCTGTGGCGCGCGCCCTCGGCGAAAATGATGACGTCGTGCCGCCGGCCGGCCGCGCGGCCGCGCTTGAGCGCCTCCACCATCCGGAAGTGCCACCTGGCGTCCATCTCCTCTTCGGGGATGAGCACCCAATCCGCGCCCGTGGCGACTGCGCCCATCAGCGCCAGGTAGCCGCACCGCCGGCCCATCACTTCGACGACGAAGGTGCGTTGGTGCGAGTCGGCCGTGGATTTCAGCCGGTCTACTGCCTCGACGATGGTGTTGAGCGCCGTGTCCGCGCCGATGCTCATGTCGGTGCCGAACTGATCGTTGTCAATGGAGCCTGGCAGCCCGGCGATGCGGAACGGCACGGGGTTCTCGGCTTTTTCCGCAGGAATCGCGCCCGCTTCGGCCAGCGCCTTCAGGTGCTCGGGCCATTCCTGGTAGAGCAGGAGCGCGCCGGTCAGCGAACCGTCGCCGCCGACCACGACCAAGCCATCTATCCCGGCATTAACCAGGTTGCGGGCGGCCTGGCGCCGGCCTTCGAGCTTGCGGAACGCATCCGACCGGGCCGTGCCGATGATCGTGCCGCCGAGCTGCAAGATGCCGCCGACGCTGCGCCAGTTGAACGGCTCGAACCTGTCGCCGCCGTCCACCACGCCCTGCCAGCCCTCGTGAATACCGACGACCTCAATACCCCGATCCAGGGCGCACCGGGTGACTGCTCGGATCGTAGCGTTCATGCCCGGCGAGTCGCCGCCGCTGGTGATGATGCCGATGCGCATGACGAACCTCCTGATGCGTGATGCGTGATGCGTGATGCGTGAGACGTGACCTGGTCGAATCAGCGTCCGAAAGACAGGTGGGTGATTTGATCGCGATATTCATCCGGCAGGCTCGCGCCCCAAACCAGCAACAAAACTTCGATCAGCGTGCCAATGTTGAGGGGATAGGGTGTGATCAGAATGCCGGGGATATGCCGCCCATCGGCCAGGTGATCGCGTAAGTGGCCGGGCATACTGGTACGGTTATTGGTGACCAGCAGGCAGTTGTGTTCTTCGATCCAGCACAGGATTTGCGGGTCGAGCGTGCCTCTCGCGGGCGCGCCCATCTGCCCCACGGCCAGGATCGGTATCGCTGGAGCATGCCGGCGCAATTGTGCGGCGATGGCCGGGGACAGGTTCTCATCAAACAGGAAGCCGGATGCGCTCATGAAGTTGCTACGACCATAGGGGCCGATTCCAGTTGACGCTGATGGATCAGCGCGCGCAGGCGCTGTACAGCCGGCGACGGGTGCAACTCTTGTTGGCGACGCATCTGCTCACCGTGCGCTTTCCAGGCCCGTAAATAGGCATCCAACTGCTCCTGGTTGCGCCAGTAATAAGCGATCGTGGCGTAAACGGCTTCCAGGCTCAGGGTCGGATAGCGCAGAACGATATCCTCAGGAAACAGTCCCAAGTCCAGGTAGTCGTTCAAGATCGTCTCGATGCCCACGCGCGTGCCTCTCACGCGAATATCGGTCGGCGCCAAGAAGTCAAAATAGTCTTCGAACTGCATAAGCCACCTCACAGAGTCGAGTCGTTGACCACTTGCGCTATTATAACCTGGCCTTGCTCAATACGCAACAGCTTCACGATGACGCCGGGCGCACCGGAAGGATTCGCCCTGTTCTGCGTTCATCGGCGTCTCACCCGAATCTGGGGCAGCCGCGCCCGCAGCACCGCGAAATCGTCGCCGCGGAAGGTGCCCAGGGCCAGCAGCACGGCGACGTAGGCCACGAAACCGGCCGCCAGGGCGACTAACAGCGGGATGCCCACGCGGCCCAGGCCCCAGATGACCGCGGCATCCGCGCCCGCGGCCAGCAGCGGCCCGCCGAGGAGTCTGGCCCACGGCATCGCGGTGACGTGCTTGCGCACGGCCCAGTAGAACGGGATGAACAGCGACAGCTCGGCCGGAATCAGAATCGCGGCCGCGGCCAGATAGCCGTACCGGGGCACGAAGATCAGGTTCGCCAGGCCCGTGAAGAGAACACCGATAATGAACGCCCGGGTGAGGAAGCGCTGCTGGTTGACCGCGATCAGCACGTACTGCGTCACCGAGTTGACGAAGCCGAGCGGAATGGACCAGATCATGATCGCGAGCGCGGTCGCCGAGTCGGGCAGGTAGGCCGCGCCGCCGAGGATCTGGATCAGCGGTGTGGCCGCGAAGCTGAAAAAGACCGCGACGGGCAGTGCGGCGATGAAGAGCAGTTGGGATGCCAGCCGATACGCCTTCGCAAGCATGGCCCCCCCTGCCTCCCCCCCGCTGCCGGCAGGGGGGAGCGCGGCGGCAGCATAGCGGCTCAGCAGCGGGAAGATCGCCAGGGTGAAATAGGCGGGGATGACGTTCAGCCCGTCCAGGTACTTGACGCCGGCCGAGAAGATGCCGACGGCCACCGCGCCGCTGAAATACTGCAAGACCCACAGGTCAATCCGCCAGAAGACGCTCGCCAGCAGGTGATTGAGCATCAGCGGGCCGGATTCGCGGAGCATGTGGCGCTGGAGCGACCAGTCTATGCCCAAGCGCGGGGGAGCGGGGGGGCGGGGGGGCAAGGGGACGCTCCTCTGCTCCTCTGCTCCCTTGCTCCCTTGCGGCAAGACAGTTCGTCTCAGCACCACGTACAGCCACACCACCTGCACGACGTTCATCACCAGCGAGATGCCTGCCAGACCGACGAAACCCAGCTCCAGCGGCGGCAGGAGCACGAGCGCGCCCAGGGCGACCTTTGCCACCGCGACCGCGGTCGCCAGGCCGGCGGGATATTCCATCTTCTCGAAGGCGTTGAAGACCGAGCTGATCGCGTCGGCGATGTTGGCGAAGAAGAGCGCGGCCGCAAACAGGACGATGGCTTGCGCCTCCTGTGGGGTCAGCCGGCCGCCCTGCTGATAGATCAGCCCGACTACGACCATCACCGGCAGGCTAAGGAGCCAAAGGCCGGAGCGGAGCGCGACGACGTTTGTCAGGTACCGGCCCGCCTGTTTGCGATCGAACGCCACGTCGCGGGTCAGCAGCGTGCCCAGCCCGAAGCGCGTCAGGATCTCAAAGACGCCGTAGAAGGTGATCGCAAACGCATAGCTGCCCTCGCCGCCGGGGCTGAGCACCCGCAGGCGCAGCATCGCGAAGGCGAAGTCAATCCCCTTGCTCAGCAGCGACATCGCCATCTGCACCGCGCTGTTCTTGGCGACCGTGCCCACCTCGCTGCGGGGACCGCGGTAGAAGCGGTTCCACGCCCACCAGCCCGCCAACATCAGCAGGATCACGCCCGCCAGGAAGCTGGCGTAGAGTCCCAACAGCAGGTTGCGCGGGGAATAGACGAAGCGCACCGTCCACTGCCCGGCTTGAGCCAGGTAGACCGCCCGGAACGCGCCGTCGGCCCGGTAGATGGGCGTCTGTTGCTCCACCGATTCGCCCGAAGCCGTCACCCCTTCGCCCTGGACGCCGAAGGGCCGGATGTAGGCTTTCCAGCCGTCGAAGTATGCGTCGGTGAAGACCAGCCAGCCGCGGTCGCTGACGTTCACGTCCACGAACACCTCGCGATTCGTCCGCAGGCTGATGCGCGCCTCGCGCAGTTGTGGCGAGGCCGCGGCGGGGATTGGCCCGGAAAAGCCCTCCACCACGACCGTCTGCGCCGGGTCGAGCTTCTCCAGGGCATCCAGCGCTGCCTGCTGATCGGGCGCGGTTACGGCCTGCGGCACTATGAAAACGCGCGGGAACGCGTCGCGGTTTTCGTAGACCTTGACCTCGCGGTCGTAGGCCAGCGCATAGCCCGCGTTGGGGATCGTCTGCGTGGTGACGACGTAGCGCACGCCGAGCAGGTCGAGCAGGCGGCTGTCCAATGCCGCGTTGTAGGGACGGGTCTTCTCCGGAAGGCTGGCATTCTCGACTGACGATGAAAGACCCGCCCCTACCGCGTAAATCGGCGCGATGCGGTTGTAGAGCAGCTCGCCGGCCTGCGGTTGGATGCGATCCATGAAGGCCGCGTACTGCTTCGGAATGATCGAATCGTACCCGCGCACGTCCTCCAGCCCGTAGAGCGTGGCGGTGTTGGCGTTCAGGGTCTTTTCGTCGGGCAAGTTGAAGGTGGTGAGACGCCACGGCAGATTGCAGATTGCAGATTGCAGATTGCAGATTGATTCGTCGTCATGCTGCCGGTCTTGGAGCCACTGGATGACTTGCGGCTTGAAGTCGAGGAGCTTTGGGTCAACGGCCGAGTTGAAGTTGTGCCCGAAGAGCCAGAGATCGGCGACGAGCAGCGCGACTGCAGCGAAAGGCCAGATACGGTGGCAAGCTGACAAGGTGACAAGGTGACGAGGTGACGTCGCCGCGACCCCCTGTTCCCTTGTTTCCTTGTTTCCTCGTCTACCCAACGCCCACAACACCACTCCAGCCAACACCGCCATCACCCCAAACCGCGCCAGCCCGACCGCCTCGTAGCTCCACGCCATCGCGCCGGTGGCGAATGCCTTCTCCCGTGCCAGATCCGACCAGACCAGCAGCTTGTCGCCGAGCGCCACAAACGGCCCCGGCACAACCAGACTCAGCGCCACAACGCCGAGCGCGGCTATCCCGCCTAAGGCTGCCGACGCACCGAGAATCCTCGCGGCCCTACGTTTGAACTCGCCTGCAGCGGTCAATCTGCCATCTGCAATCTGCAATCTGCAATTCGCCCCCAGCAGCGCATCCAGCCCAAACCCCGCCAACACCGCCATGCTCAACGTATACGGAAACACCCACCGGAACGCCGAGTGCAATTGGCTCCAGCCCGGCACGCCGTAGTAGAGGATGGCATAGAGGGGTGTGCCAAAGGCGAAGAGGAGGGAGAGCGCGGCGAGGACGGCGAAGAGGACGACGTGCTGCGTGTTGCGTGTTGCGTGATTATCTGACTGCGGACTGCGCCGTCGTCCAATCTGCAATCTGCAATCTGCAATCTGCAATCCAGCCACCGCCGCCAGCAGCAGCGTCACAATGCCCAGGTAGTTCCCGCCCTCGACGTAATTCTTCACGCCCCAGTCAATCGTGTTGATCGGGTCGCCGAGCGCGTTTTGCGTTACGGGGAGCCATTGCCGCGACCAGATGTCGAAGTAGGTGTGGGCAGTGGGGTTGCCGAAGAAATCGGGCAGCAGGAAGGTGACGATCTGGCGGCTCGGCCAGGCCCACCCGCGGATTTGCGCCAGGGAGGCGGACCCTTCGCGAAAATTCTGCTTGACCAGCTCGTACAGCGGGATCAACTGCACCGCGCCGATCGCCAGGCCCAGGCCGACCATCGCCAGCAGCCAGCCGACCGTGCGCGCCATCGCTTTGGCCGACACGTGCCAGGCACTTCGGAAGTGCCTGGCACGTAGCCCCAGCGCCACCAGCCGCCACGCCGCATAGAACGCGCTCACCAGCAGCACGTACAGCGTGATCTCGACGTGCCCGGCCAGAGTTTGGATGCCGAGCAGGAGCGCGCCGGCCGCGACGTAAGGGACGGGGGACGAGGTGACAAGGCGACCCGGTGAAGGGGTGACAAGGTGACTGTCGGTTTCCTTGTCTCCTTGTCTACCCGTCTCTCTCACCACCAACTCGATCATCGCCAACAGCGGCGGCAACCACGCGGCCGCGGCAATGACCATGCTGAAGTTGACGCTGACGATCATAAAACCAGAGAAAGTATATGCGATGGCCGCAAGGGTCGCTGCGGGCCGGCTTTGGCGCAGCACGCGGGCGAAGAAGTACATGCCGGCAGCCGCCAGCCCCAATTGCAGCCAGGTGAAGACGCCGTAGGCGCGCCAGAGCGGGAGGATATAGAAAATCACGCTCAACGGATAGAGCGCGGAATGTTGGCCCGCGGCGAGGAATGGCACGCCGGAGAAGAGTCGCGGGTTCCACAGGATGTCGGCCGGCCGGCCGGAACGCAACGCTTCGACGATCAGCGACTTCCAGCCGTAGTTTTCCAGGATCAAATCGCTGATCAGCCCGTTGTGGGGCACGGTGACGCCGGCCTCGGCCGCAAAGCTCCGCCACGGCTCGAACGCGAACAGGTTATCCGCGGGTAACAGCGTCTTGCCGCCCACCACCTGCGGCGCAAACCAGAGGAGGGGCAAGAGAAGCAAGAAAACGACGATGGCGACATCGGGCTTGCGCGAGGCTTTCAAGAGTCTGCTCCACGAGACGTGAAGCGTGAGACGTGAAGCGTAGAGCGAGGATCGTGAGCCTACATAACGCCCTTCACGCACTACGCATCACGCATCACGCACCACGCATCACGCACCACGTTTCACGTTTCGATGCCTGTACCAGATGCGGATAACATCCACCGCGCCTTGCAGCTTCACCGGCACGCTCATCTTGGATTTGCCGATGCGCCGGTCTTCAAAGTAGATAGGGGTTTCGCGGACGCGGTAGCCCAGGCGTTCGGTCAGATAGGTCATCTCCACCTGAAACGCGTAGCCGTCGGAGCCGACACGGTCGAGGCCGATGCCGAAGAGGGTTGCCCGTCGCCAGCACTTGAAGCCCGCGGTGATGTCGCGCGTCTGCAGGCCGAGGAAGCGCCGCGACCAGACCTCGTTGGCCCACCAGCTCAGGAAACGCCGCCCCCAACCCCATCGCTCGTCGAGCCGGCCGCCGCTCACGTAGCGCGAGCCGACGACCACATCGCAGTCGCGGATCAGCTCCAGCATCGTCGGGATGGCGCTCGGCGGGTGCGAGAAGTCGGCGTCCATCTGAATGATAAAGTCGGCGCCGAGATCGAGCGCCCGGGCGAAGCCATCCAGATAGGCACGGCCCAACCCCTGCTTGAGCGGCCGGTGTCGGACGTGGACGAGGTCGGGAAGCCGTTGGGCCAACTGATCGGCGACCTGGCCGGTGCCGTCGGGCGAATTATCGTCCACGATCAACACGGCCAACTCCGCCACATCCAGGGCGCGCAACTCGCCCACCAGCGCCGGCAGATTGGCCGCTTCGTTGTAGGTAGGAATGACGACAAAGGTCTTGGCATCCATCGGGATGCCGTCAGGATGACTGGAAGACATCGAGTTCCGATTTTACCACGCCGGGAATGAAAGGTCAAAGCTGCTCGGGGGCGGTCCATGGTCATTCAATTCTCGGAGCCTGGCGGTTAGAAACCGCTGCAACAGATGCCAAGTCGGCCTACGCCGACTGCAATCCAGCCGACGCAGGTCGGCTTCGCAGTGGTTGCAGCGACTTCCAGTCGCCCGACGCGAGAACTGAATGGCCCTGGGGGCGGTCTTCGCAAGCTGGCGACTTGTCGCTCGCCTCCCGTGCTCGACACGGGTTGCGCAGTTCGCGTTCCCCCGGTATAATAGCCGCAATTGACTGACGAAGGGGATGGGACGCAGTGCATCATCCTCACAAAAGCAAGGAGCGTGCCCCATGGAACAACGTGCCGGCGCCCAGATCAGCGCCAAAGCCTTCACACAGTCTGTCCTGATCCTGCTGGCCCTGATGCTGGTGGCGGGCATCCTGACGCAGGTCGTGCCGGCGGGCAGCTATGCCCGCGTCACCCAGGCCGGCCGCGAGGTCATTGACCCGGCCTCGTTCCAGATCGTCGCCCGGCCCGCGTATCCCATCTGGCGCTGGGCTACCGCGCCCGTCGAGGTGCTCTGGGGCCCTAATGGCGTTACGGTCATCACCATCATCCTCTTCCTGGTGATGGTCGGCGCCGCGTTCGCCGTGCTGGACCGTTGCGGCATTCTGAAAGCTGCGATTGCCCGCATCGTGCGGGCGTTCGGTGGCCGCAAATACGCGCTGCTGCTGGTCGTCTCCCTCTTCTTCATGGCCCTGGGCGCATTCTTCGGCATCTTCGAGGAGGTCGTGCCGCTGGTCCCCCTGATGCTGGCCCTCTCCTACTACCTGGGCTGGGACTCGTTGGTCGGCCTCGGCATGAGCATCCTGGCGACCAACCTGGGCTTTTCGGCAGCCATTACTAACCCCTTCACCATCGGCGTGGCGCAGAAGATCGCCGGCCTGCCGCTATTCTCCGGCGCGTGGCTGCGCGTGCTGATCTTCGCAGCCATCTACGCCGTCTTCGCGCTCTTCCTGACCGGCTATGCGCGCAAGATCGAGCGGTCGCCGGAGGCTTCGCTGGTCTACGCCGAAGACCGCGCCGGCCGAGCCAAGTACGCCAGCCTGTCCATCAACGCCCTGACCGAAATCAACCCGCGGCTGGGCCGGGCCATGGTCTGGTTCCTGGGCTGCCTGGCGCTGATCCTCCTGGTGCTGGTGAGCGGGCCGCTCCTGCCCGCGATCTCGCAGTTCTCCCTGCCGCTCGTGGGCATCCTCTTTCTGATCGCGGGATTGGGCGCGGGACTGCTGTCGGGCGCGGCGGGGCGAGACGTGTGGAAGGCCGCAGGTCAAGGGATTTCGGGCATCGCCCCCGGCATCTTGCTGATCCTCATGGCCGTCAGCATCCAGCACATCGTGGCCCAGGGCGGGATCATGGATACGCTGCTGCACAGCGCTTCAACCGTCTTCAGCCAGGCCAGCCCATTTGCCGCGGCCGTGCTGGTCTACTTCCTGGCGCTGCTGATCGAGTTCTTCGTCGCGTCCGGCTCGGCCAAGGCGTTCCTGCTCATGCCGATCCTGCTGCCCCTGGCCGACCTGGTTGGCGTGACCCGCCAAGTGGCCGTGACTGCCTATTGTTTTGGCGACGGCTTCTCTAACCTGGCCTACCCCACCAACCCCGTGCTGCTGATCTGCCTGGGGCTGACGGTGGTCAGCTACCCGAAGTGGCTCAAGTGGACACTCAAGCTGTGGTTCTGGATCCTGCTGGTCACGCTGGCCTTCCTGGGGCTGGGTGTGGCGATTCGGTATGGGCCATTCTGATTGGAGAGTATCTTTTCAATTTGTAGGGGCGCACCCTTGCGGTCGCCCTGGCGGGCAGGCGCAAGGCCGTGCCCCTACCCCGGATGATTGAGAAGATACGAAGGAAACGAGTCTTCGCAAAGGAGTAATCGCGATGATCCCTGCTCTCCAGGATTACGAATTCAACGTCCCCCGCCGCGGCATCGCCCGAAGCGCGGACGAGGCCGCGGCGCTGGCCGCGCAATTGGGCTGCCCCGTGGCGATGAAGATCCTCTCCCCGGACATCCTCCACAAGACCGACGTGGGCGGCGTGGAACTGGGACTGACGGGCGAGGCAGCGGTGCGGGCGGCCTTCGCCCGGATGATGGCGGCTGTGGCCGCGAAAGCTCCGGCGGCTCGCATCGAGGGCGTGACGATCGAGGAGATGGTCTCCGGCGGGGTCGAGGTGATCATCGGCCTGACCAACGACGCACAGTTCGGCCCGGCGATCATGTTCGGGCTGGGCGGCATCTTCGCCGAGATCCTCCACGACGTCAGCTTTCGGCTCCTGCCGCTGACCGAGCGGGACGCGCGGGAGATGATCGCTGAGATCAAGGGCCGGCCGCTCCTGGCCGGCTTCCGCGGGCAGCCGCCCGTCTCCGAGACGCTGCTGGTGGAACTGCTGATGGCCGCGGCCCGGTTGGGAGGGGACCTGGGCGACCGGCTCGATGCCGTAGACCTCAACCCTGTCCTGGTGTGGGGCGATCGGCACCGCGTCCTGGATGCCAAGTTCGTGCTGAGGTCCCCCACGTCCGATGCGGGAGATCGCTTCGAGGCTGCGGCCCCCGACAAGGGCAGCGCCAGGCCGAATGTCGCGCACCTGGACAAGTTCTTCTCCCCGCGCTCGGTGGCGGTGGTCGGCGCTTCAGCCACGCCGGGCAAGATCGGCAACGCCGTGCTCGACAGCCTGGTCCGCTACGAGTACCGCGGCCAGGTGTACCCGATCAACCCGACCCGACCGGAGGTGATGGGCCTGCCCGCCTGGCCTTCGCTCGCCGCGATCCCCGAACCGGTCGAGCTGGTGGTCGTCACCGTGGCGCTGGCAATGGTTCCCGACATCCTCCGCGAGTGTGCGACCAAAGGTGTGCACAACGTCGTCATCATCTCCGGCGGCGGCAAGGAGCTGGGCGGTGAGAGCAAGGCGCTGGAGGCCGAGATCAAGCGACTGGCGCAGGAGTACGACGTGCGCGTGGTCGGGCCGAACTGCATCGGCGTCTTCGACGGCGAGACGCGGCTCGACACCACCTTTCAGGTGCGGGAACGGATGGTGCGCCCCGCGTTCGGGCCGATCGCCATCCTGGTGCAATCGGGCACGGTGGGCGCGGCCGTGCTGGAGGCGATCGAAAGCGTCGGCGTCAGCCGGTTCGTCAGCTATGGCAACCGCGTGGACGTGGACGAGGCCGACCTGGCAGCCTACCTGGCGGATGACCCCGGCACGCAGGTGCTCGTCTACTACGTCGAGGGGCTGGCCGACGGCCGCAAGTTCGTCACGGCCGCGGCCGAGGTGTGCCGGAAGAAGCCGATCGTGATCTTCAAGGCCGGTCGGACGCCCCAGGCCGCGCGAGCGTCCATCTCGCACACCGGCTTCTTCGGCGGCACCTACGCCGTGGCCGCGGGCGCGTTCAAGCAGGCGGGCATGATCGCAGTCGAGAGCATCGAAGAGCTGGCCGCGGTGAGCAAGGCGCTGGCGCTGCAACCGCCTGCCCACGGCGGTCGCGTTGCGATGATCAGCAACGGCGCGGGGACGATGGTGCAGGCGATGGATCTGTTCGAGCAGTACGGCCTGTCGCTGGGGACGTTGGCCGACGCGACCGTGGCGGGCTTGCGAAAGGTCTACCCACCCTTCTACCTGGCGCAAAACCCGGTGGACGTGACCGGCTCGGCGACCAGCGCGGACTACGAGGTGGGGATCGAGGCGCTGCTGGCCGACACCGGCGTGGACGTGGTGATGCCGTGGTTCGTCTTTCAAGACACGCCGCTCGGCGAGGACATCGTAGAGAAGCTCGGCCGGCTTTCCCGCCAGCGGATCAAGCCGATCCTGGCCGGCGGGATGGGCGGGCCGTACACCGAAAAGATGTCCCGCGCGATCGAGGCGGCCGGCGTGCCGGTCTATCGCACGGTGCGCGAGTGGGTGGCCGCGGCCGGCGCGCTCGCCCGGCGCGGCGTGTGGTTGGAGCAGAATCTTTGCCGGGAAAGCGGTGAGAGCGCGTTCGGAAAGTAAAGAGGAGGCTGCCCCCGTCACTCTATGTGGCTCGTAACGTCCTGATTTCATGACGAGATGGATTTTCCATAGGAGCTGCTGCTATGACCACAAGTTACCGCTTGACCCTGGCCGGGGTTACGACGGCCGTCTTCCTGTTGGTTGCGTTCGGAGGATGGGCCGTCAGCGGCGCGATGACCACCCCGGCCGAGGCCGAGCCGTTCGTCGCCGCGGCGGTGGACGCACCGGCAGCAGACACACCCACGCCGACGGCCAGCCCGAGCGTCACCGCCTCGCCCACCGCGACCGTCACCCCCACGCCGACCGCGACGCCCCGCACCTTGAATTGCCCGCAATTGGCGGCCGCGCCGGCCATTGATGGCTCCGTCGGCGAGTGGAGCCTCTACCCCGCGCTGGCGCTGAACGCGACCACGGCCGACTTCGTAGAGCACCAGCCGCCGCCCGACGCGGCTAACCTGTCGGGTACGATGTGGTGCGGCTGGCAGGGTGATAGCCTGGTCTTCGCCGCGGAGGTGAACGACCAGACCCTGGTACGCGACGGTCCCAACATCTGGGATGACGACGAGGTCGAGTACGGGCTAGACGTAAAGCGCGACGGCTGGGTCTGGTATGCGGCCGACGATCATCAGTTCGGCGTCGCCACCGACGCCACCCTGACCGACTACGGCACCAATCCCGTCCCGGGCGCCGCTGTAGCGGTGCGGCGCTTTACGGGCAAGTGGAGCCTGGAGCTCCAGTTGCCCCTCAGCGCCCTGGGCGTCCCCAGCCTGTCGCTTGGACAGGTCATCAGCTTCAGTGTAGCCTTCAACGACGACGATGACGGGGGATACCGGGACAACCAGATCGTCTGGGAAGGCCAGAGTACTATCGGCACATCCTGCTCGTCCCAGTTCGGCTCGCTGATCCTGGCCCCCGCGCTCAGCATCACGCC
The DNA here is from genome assembly GCA_026389845.1 of Chloroflexota bacterium. GTDB lineage: Bacteria > Chloroflexota > Anaerolineae > CG2-30-64-16 > CG2-30-64-16 > JAPLHB01. The sequence goes on along the minus strand of JAPLHB010000045.1, from coordinate 11,519 downwards.
CACGCCCACCGGCTCGCCGACCGCAACGCCGACGCTCACCCGGACGCCCACGCCCACCGGAACCGCGACCGGCACGATCACCCCGACGCCGACCACGACCGCGACGCCTACACCCACGCCCACTGTCACACCTGCCACCGGCAACGTCGAAGGCACGGCCTTCTATGACGTCAACGGCAACGGCTATCTCGACGCGGGCGAGCCGGGACTACCGGGGGCCGTGCTGGCGTTGAAGCAGGACGCTACGGAGGTTTACACGGCCACCTCTGATGCTGCTGGCGTCTACCGGTTCGTCGCCATCACGCCGGGCCAGTATACGCTGCTCGAGAAAAGCCCGCCGCCCGGCTACCTGCTCAGCGCGACCTCATTCCTGCTGTACGTCACGCCAGGGGTGAATCTTTCGGGCATCAACGTGCCGCACCGGCCTACGCCGACGGCCACACCCACCGCCACGCCAACCGCGACCGCAACAGCTACCGCCACGCCCACGGCTACCCCCACGGTGACGCCAACGCTCACGCTCACCGTCACCCGGACGCCGACGCCGACCGCCACCGCCACCCCGCCCTTCGGCGCGGTGAGCGGCGTGGTCTGGTTCGACAGCGACGGCGACGGCCAGCGCGATGCCGGGGAACCGGGTCTGCTGGGCGTGACAGTGCGGATCCTGGCCGGCAACGTCACCGTGGGCGCGACGATGACCACGGGCGACGGGGCCTACAGTTTCGCAAGCCTGCCTGCCGGCGCCTACCGGGTCATCGAAACCCAGCCCGCGTGGGTCCGCTACTCATCCACGCCCAACGAGGTCGTCTTGGCCCTCGCTGCGGGACAACAAATAACCGTCCATTTCGGTGATTGGGACGGGTTGGCGAGCTACCTGCCGCTGCTGTTGCGATAGGCGCGATGATTTGTCCCGATTTCCGAATTTGTAAGGTTCCCGCTGCCGTGTTATACTGCGCGTGCCGCCTCCTATTTTCTGTACGGCTCGAAACATCCTGATTTCGTGACGAGATGGAATCTCCACAGGAGCTGCTGCCATGACCACAAGATACCGTTTGACCCTGGCCGGGGCTACGACGGTCGTCGTCCTGTTGGTGGCGTTCGGAGGCTGGGCCGTCGGCGGGGCGATGAACGCCCCGGCCGAGGCCGGGCCGTTCGTCGCCGCGGCGGTGGACGCGCCGGCTGCCGACACGGCCACGCCGACGACCACCGCGACCGCCACGCGCACGCCGACACCAACGCCCCCCCCGACCGCGACTGCGACCGCCACGCACACGCCGACACCGACGGCCGCCCCCGCGGCCACTCCGATCAACTGCAACGTCTCCGGCACGGTGGTCTTGCAGCGGGACACGGGCAGGTCCGGAGTGCCGGATGTGATCGCCTGGCTGGACCCGCAGAAGCCGGGCGAGAAGCAGTTGGGAACCCACACGAATGCGGCGGGGTACTTCACTTTCGGCGACCCAGGCGAGGGCACGTGGGCGCTCAGCATCCAGGTCCCGTCCACCATGGATCTGATCGACCCGACGACTCCGATCACGCTGTATTGCGCCTCCAACGCGTCATGGAATTGGCTGTTTGTTCTGGTGGAGAAGCCCACGCTGACGCCGACCGCGACCGTCCCAAACACCCCCGCGCCGACCGAGACGCCGACCGTAACGCCGACGCCCACCTGGACGCCCACGCCGGCCACAGGCACCGTCCTCGGGACGGCGTTTGGAGACCTGAACGGCAACGGCTCGTGGGAACCCTCGAGTGAGCCGTGGCTGGCAGGCGCATTCATGGTTCTGAAGCTGTCAATCGACGGCGCCGTGGTCTACACGGCCACTTCCGGCGTGGATGATGGCATGTTCCAGTTCAACGAAGTGGCGCCGGGGTCATATGTCCTGGCCGAGACGACGCCGCCGCCGAGGTACTTGCGCAACACCAGTAAGGTCTGGATCCCGGTAAACGCCAACCGGACGTTGGAGCTGAACGTCGGCCATCAACTGGCGCCGACGCCGACGCCGACCGTGACCGCGACGCCCACGCCCACCCGGACGCCGACCGCGACCGCGACGCCCACGCATACGCCCACGATCGATCCTGCCCTCGGCTATGTCGAGGGCATCGCCTTCGACGATGGCAACGGCAACAGCAATCTCGATGCAGGCGAGCAGGGACTACCGGGGGCCGTACTGGCGTTGATGCAGGGCGATACGGAGGTCTACACGGCCATCTCCGTCGCCCCCGGCGGCATCTACCAGTTCGCCGCCGTCACGCCGGGCTGGTACACGCTGATCGAGACAAAGGCGCCGCCCGGCTACCTGCTCAGCTCGATCCGGGTCGGACTGTACATCACGCCGGGGTTGAGACTTGGAGGCATGAACGTGCCGCACCGGCGCATACCGACGCCGACGCCGACTATGACCGTAAGACCTACAGCCACGCCCACCGTCACACCGACGTGGACGCCGGCCGCCGTCACACCGACCACCTGCTCGGTGAGCGGCGTGGTCTGGAACGACAAGGACTACGATGGCCAACGCGTTGCCTGGGAGCCGGGGCTGCGGGACGTCGAGGTATGCGTCCAGACCAGCGACGGGAAGATCACCTGCATCAAAACGGAGCGTGACGGAACCTACACCCTTGCCGACTTGTCTCCTGGCATCTGCCGGGTCTATGAACACCAGCCTGCGGAGATGCGCTACTCGTCCACGCCTGACGAGGTCTGGCTCTACTGCGCTGTGGGACAAAAAGTCACCGTCAACTTCGGCGACTGGGATAAGTGGACGCGCTATCTGCCGCGACTGCTGCGATAGACCGCCGGGCGGGCGACGACGCGCCCGGCTGCAACGTCAAATCGCGAAAATAACGGGCGAAGAATAGCCCATCTGGTCGCCGCTCTGCGGAACTGTCGCGTACGATCATCCGTCTACTTGTAGGGCAATTTGCCAAATTGCCCTACAAGGAACTGTCTGGAAAGGAGGAGAGACGTATGATACCCCGCAAGCGTTTTGCCCCGATTGTGCTCATCGTCCTGCTCTGGCTGGTGGTCGCCGCGTGCGCCGCGCCGGCGCCAACAGCAGCGCCAGCAGCGTCAGCCCCGCGCGTGGTGGAGAAGGTCATCACGCAAGTCGTCGAAAAACAGGTCGTCGCGCCGGCAAAAGCGCCCGCGCCAACCCAGGCGCCGGCCGCCGCCGACAAGTCTGCCAGCGCCGACACGGCCGGCAATGTGTCCCTCGACTATTCGGAAACACGCAAGATCATCAAGAACGGCGAGCTTAACCTGCTGGTGGCCGACACCGACCGCACCGTGGATCGGGTGACGAGCATCGCGGCCGATAGTGGCGGCTACATCATCAGCTCGCAGACAACCGTCAAGGCCGGATTCAAGTACGCCAGTCTGACCCTGGGCGTGCCGGTCGAGCAGTTCGAGGCAGTCCAACGCCAGTTGCGCGGCCTCGCGCTCGAAGTGCAGAGCGACACCGCCTCCGGCAAGGACGTCACCGACGAATACGTGGACCTGCAATCGCGGCTGGCGAACCTGGAAGCCACCCAGGCGCGCATCCGCGAGTTCCTGGCGCGGGCCAACACGGTCGAAGAGGCGCTGAAGGTCAATGCCCAGCTCACCGAGATCGAAGGGCAGATCGCACAGGTCAAGGGCCGGCTGAACTACCTGGGCGGCCGCGCGGCGTTTTCGACGATCGCCGTCAACCTGGAGCCGCAGCGGCCGACACCGACCCCTTCACCCACACCCACGGTGACGCCGACGCCGACGCCGGCCGTCTGGCGGCCCGGTGAAACGTTCCAGGACGCGACCGGCACGCTCGGCACGATGCTTCGAGGCTTCGGCGACCTGCTGATCTGGCTGGTGATCGTGGTTCTGCCGTTCGTGCTCCTGCTGGGTCTGATCATCGCGTTCGTCGCGTGGCTGCTCAGGAAACTGCGCAGGCGCACGCCCCCGAAAGCCAACGGCTGATTGCATCGCACGAGCCGACCTGTGGTACAATAACACTGCCGAAGACCTGTATTCAGAACTGTTGCTACGGAGGACGAGACGATGGAAAACAGAAGGGATCGCACCGTAACGATCGCCGTCGTGGCCGGAGTAGTCGCGTTGCTGCTCGGCTTGTGCCTGGGCGCGGTGGCCGGCGGCCTGGGCGGCTACTTCATCGGCCGCGGGGCGGCGCCGCAGGCTGCCGCGCAGTCCCTGCAGCCGCGGATCACCCCCCAGTCGCCGCGTGCGCCGGCACTGCTGCCAACGCCACAGTCACTGGAGACGCCACAAATACCGCAGCTCCCCAACCTGCTGCGGGGAGGCGGGGCATTGGTTCAGGAGGTCGTGAAGGGCACTCCCGCCGAGGACGCAGGCATCAAGGTCGGAGACGTGATCACGAAGGTGGACGACACGCCGATGGATGCCACGCACCGCCTCGGCGACGTGGTAGCCGGCCACACGCCGGGCGACCGTGTTACACTTACCGTCTGGCGGGCCGGCGAGACGCGCACGATCAAGGTTAAGCTCGGTGAAAATCCGGACGGCACCAAACGCGCCTACCTGGGCATCCGCTATGTGGAGATGACGCCGCAACAGCCGACCCCCACGCCGAAACAGTAGACGAAGGAACTTGGGGGAACTTGGGGGAACTGAGGGAACTGCCGGGAACTGCCGGATCTTGTCATCCTACGACGCGAAGAGCGCCTGTGAGGGGAGAACCTCGCAGGCGCTCTCTTATGTGGCGTCGGTCGTTACTCCCCCACCAACATCGCCTTCTTCACTTCCCCGATCGCGCGCGTGATGTCAATATCGCGCGGACACGCCTCGACGCAGTTGTAGATCGTGCGGCAGCGCCAAACGCCGTCGCTTTCGGCCAGGATTGCCAGCCGCACCTGCGCGCCACGGTCGCGATCGTCGAAGATGAAGCGGTGCGCCTGGACGATGGCCGCGGGGCCGACGTAGGAATCGTTGGACCAAAAACTGGGGCACGAAGTGGTGCAGGCCGCGCACAGGATGCACTTGGTCGTGTCGTCGAAGCGGGCGCGCGCCTCCTGGGTTTGCAACCGTTCGGTGTAGGGCGGCGGCTCGTCGTTCATCAAGAACGGCTGGATCGCCCGGTACTTGGCGAAGAACGGCGTCATGTCCACCGTCAGGTCTTTGATGACCGGCAGGCCGCGCAGCGGCTCGATCACGATGTTTTTGCCGATGTGCTTCACCAGCACCTTGCACGCCAGCCGGTTGTGACCGTTGATCACCACCGCGTCGGAGCCGCAGATGCCGTGCGCGCACGAGCGCCGGAACGTCAGGCTGCCGTCGTGGTAGCCCTTGATCTGCACCAGCACGTCAATGATGCGGTCGCTTGGGTCGGCGTCCAGGGTATACTCGGCCCAATACGGCCTGCGATCGCTTTCTGGGTTGAAACGGCGAATTTTGACCTTGACTTTCATCCTCGCCCCCGTTGAAAAGTCGTTGTTTCTGTGGGCAAACCAACGTAAATCCCGATCAATGCGTCCCTCACTCGATTGGATCATCAACCGGCGGGTGGCGTCCCACAACTCGATCCGCGGCGCGGATACTGACCGCCCACGATCGGTTCATTTCCAAAGCCGTTATGGTCGCCCTACCTGTAGGAGTCCGGCCGACGATCCGAAGGCCGTCTGTTGACCAAACGAAGTGCTCGGCCCAAGCATCCTGACGTGGATTGAACAGCCGCACCTCCATGCCAGATACTGGATCTTCCGCCGTGACGTGATCGCCTTTGCGCCGATTACAGTGAAAACAAGCTAAGGCAAGGTTGTCGGAAATGCCTAGACCTCCGCGCTTCATCGGGATGATGTGATCCACTGTGAAACGCACATACTGCCATTTTTCGGAAGCATGGCAGTACTCGCACAAGTAATTCGCTCGCTGCCGGATCAGACGACGGATCGGTTCCGGCACCTTGGAATGCATGGTTAGTTGACCGTCCCCTGGTAAACAGGAGCGACAAGCAGATTGCGGACGAGACGATTCAGGTAGCTGAGATAGTCGTCGAAGTCCTCGTACCGGTCTAGTTCCCGTGTTTCCTCTTGGCTCAACTGCGTAGCCTTCTGTTTATCCAGCAATGTTTCAATACGGGTCTGCACCTTCGCAGAGGCGCGAAAGACCGGCGCGCCCTCTACAAGCTCAAGACTGACCGCCCCTTCCTTGGGCAAAGTCGTAGGAAGACCGCCCAACCTGGGCAGCGATTGTTCAGTCGCAACACCCATCAGAATCACCTCACTCTCAACTTTTGCCGTTTGCGGCCTCTCGCGACCACCACTAATACACCCGCTTTGCCGGCTGATACAACCCCAGCGTCACTGGTTTGTAATCGAGCTGGATGCCGCCATCCGACTGCAAGTAGGCCAGCGAGTGCTTCAACCAGTTCGTGTCGTCGCGATCGGGGTAATCCTCGCGGGCGTGGGCGCCGCGGCTTTCGGTGCGAGCGCGGGCTGCGACCGCGGTCGCCTCAGCCAGGTCGAGCAGATTGCCCACTTCCCAGGCTTCCAGCAACTCGGTGTTCCAACGCTTGCCCTTGTCCATGATCGCAGCGTTCTTGAACCGCGCCTTCAGTTCGCCGACCTTCGTGACCGCCTCGGCCAGGAGTGCGTCGTTCCGGTAGAGGCTGACGTTGTCCATCATCACCTCGCGCATCTCCTTGCGGATGTCGGCGATGATCTCCTTGCCGGTGCTGTTGCGGATGGATTCCAACTGGCCGCGTGCGTTCTCCTCGGCGTTGGGCGGCAGGCTGGGCCAATCCGCGCCGGCCGCGTACTGCGCGGCATGGAGGCCCGCACGCCGGCCGAAGACCAGGATATCCACGAGGGAGTTCGTGCCCAGGCGGTTGGCGCCATGCACCGAGACGCACGCCACCTCGCCTGCGGCGTAGAAGCCGGGCAGCGGCGTGTTCTGCGGGTCAACCACGACGCGACCATTGACATCGGTCGGGATGCCGCCCATCGCGTAGTGCGCAGTCGGCTGGATCGGCATGGGCTGGCGCACCGGGTCCACGTCCAGGTAGACGCGGCAGAAATCCGCAATGTCGGGCAGCTTCGATTCGATGTCGTGCGCGGTGATGCGCCGGGGCGAGCCGTCGGGGTTCTTGATGCCGTCCTCATCGAAATACTTGTTCACCGTCTCGGGCCGTACGTCCAGGTAGATGTAGTCCTTGCCCTCGATGCCCCGGCCCTCTTTGATCTCCAGGTAGATGGCGCGGGAGATCACGTCGCGCGAGGCCAGGTCTTTGACGGTCGGCGCGTATTTGGGCATGAAGCGCTCGCCCTTGCCGTTGATCAGCACGCCGCCTTCCCCGCGCACCCCCTCGGTGATCAGGATGCCAAGCCGGTAGATGCCCGTGGGGTGGAACTGGAAGAACTCCATGTCTTCCATCGGCACGCCGCGGCGGTAGGCGATGGCCGCGCCGTCGCCGGTGAAGCTGTAGGCGTTCGACGTGATCTTCCAAATCCGGCCAAAGCCGCCGGTGGCGAAGATCACCGCCTTGGCGTGAAAGGTGTGGTACTCGCCGCTGTCAATATCCACCGCGACGACGCCCGCGACCTGCCCCTGGCTGTTCACCAGCAGGTCCACCACCTGGTACTCGTCGTAGAAGGTGACGTTGTTCTTGATGCACTGCTGGTAGACCGTCTGCAGGATCATGTGGCCGGTGCGATCGGCGGCGTGGCAGGCGCGGCGAACGGGCTTCTTGGTGGCGTGGTTGGTGTGACCGCCGAAGGGGCGCTGCGAGATGCGGCCATCGGGGGTGCGGTCGAACGGCAGCCCCATGTGCTCCAGCTCGTAGACCATGTCCACCGCTTCGTTGCAGAGGATCTGCACTGCGTCCTGATCGGCCAGATAGTCGGAGCCGTTGATGGTATCGAAGACGTGCCATTCGGGGTGGTCTTCTTCCAGGTTCCCCAGCGCCGCGCCGATGCCGCCCTGGGCCGTGCCCGTATGCGACCGGGTGGGGTAGAGCTTGGTGAGGACGGCGGTTTTGGCGCCGCGGGAGGCGTAGAGCGCCGCATTCAGCCCCGCGCCGCCGGCTCCGACAACGATGACATCGTAACGATGGATCATGGGGTACCCCTCACTGGTTGAACACGAAGATAACAAACATCGCCGCTACCAACAGCGCGATCCACACTCCTGCCAACAGCGCCTTGACCCACGCCAGCAGCAACGGATGGCGGATGTAATCGCTGAGGATCACGCGCATCCCGTTGTAGCCATGCGTGGCGGCAAACGTCACCAGCAGGAAACAGTACGCCTGCCAGAAGGGATTCGCGAAGTTCGGCGCGACTTCTACTGAGGTAGAAGTCACGTGGAACGAGATCGGGAAAAACGCCCAACGCATCTGCGCCCCCGCGTCCATCAGCCCGCGGCCACCTGCCAGGTTGGCATACACCAGGTTGAATGCGCCCATCAGCAAAAACAGGATGCCGGTGACGCGGGTGAAAAACCACATGTAAAGCTCGAATTTGCTGCCGGTTTTTGCTCGGTTCATTGCAGTAGCTTGAGTGGTCATGTGCGACTCCGTGTTGCGTGTTGCGTATTTCGTTTTTCGTTTTTCGTTGTTATGACGATTCCGAGCAACGAACCGGTCATCATCTCGCCAGAAGTGTGCCGAGTTTACGCAGAATCTCGGCGACCGTTTTCTCCGGCAAGGCGTCAATGAACTCGGCATCGCGAGCGCGCCAGTCCAGGCTCTTGACCTGATCGGCCAGCACTACGCCGCTAACCGCCAGGCCGACGGGAATGAGAACCTCGAAGGGATAGCCTTTGATCTGGCTGGTGATGGGGCACAACAGAGCCAACCCCACCTTGCTGTTATAGACGACTGGCGAGAGAATGACAGCGGGCCGGCGGCCCGCTTGTTCATGACCGGCCTGTGGATTCAGAGAAATCTTGACGACGTCCCCCCGATCAGGAACGTAGGTCGCCTGGCTCACCACACTTCGCCTCCCACGGCCAGGCCAGTGTCAACTTCGGCGTGCAGATTACGCTCCGTCACCCCAGCTAACAGTTGGTCCAGCGTTACGGACGATTTGGCAATCGGCACAACCATGAGCCGCTTACCTTCCAACAACACCTCGACCGGCGAGTTCTGCTGCAAACCTGCTTCGGCGGCGAACAGCTTGGGAATCCGGATCGCCAGGCTGTTGCCCCATTTTTGCACTCGAGCTTCCATCTCCGCACCTCCAGGATGTATCTACAATGATGATACACCCTCTCGGATCATCTGTCAACAGCATGAATACCCAATATCTAATACCCCACTACACCTTCGCGCCCGTTATCATTAGGAGCGCCGGCAGCAAAAACGTCGGCAGGAAAAGCGCCCACTGAACCCACATCGCCTCGCGATGGAAGCGGTGGAGCACCGGCCACATGTCCAGGATGACGATGCGGAGACCGTTCAGCGCATGATAGAGCACAGCGAACAGGATGAAAACCTGCATCGGCGTGTCCTCATAGAAAGCGGTCAGCGCGTTGGCGATGTCGCCGGTCGTCCCCTTGACGCCGTACAGGAAGAACGCAGCGATCACGTGCATGGAGACGAAGAACACGATCCCGATGCCGCTGATCCGATGCAGCAGCCACGCCAGCATCGGCTGTCCGCCGCGGTAGGCGAGGAATTGGGGGATGGTGACGCGCGCGAATTTGCTCATGATGCCTCCGGTTGGGGACTAGGGATTGGGGACTAGGGACTAGGCGGCTTCTGCATTCCCGAGTTCCTAGTCCCTGGTTCCTCGTTCCCAGTCCCTAATTATTCTGTGCTCCCTGATTGATCCACCGCTCGATCAACTCGATCTGCGGCTGCTTGAGCGGGCGGTTGGGCGGCATCTGGCCGCCGGCGTCGGTCTTGACCCCATGCAGCATTTTCGCCAGGGTGCTGTTGGCCGCGTCGCCCGCCGCGATGTTCGGGGCATGATCGCCGCTCTTCATCAGCTTGTCGAAATCGGCGATACTGAAGTTGCCCTTGAGCCGCTTGCTGTGGCAGGTTGAGCAATACTTGTCGAGCAACGGTTTGACATCCTTGGCAAAGCCCGGATTCTCGATCTTCGCCAGGTCGGTCACGGCTGTATCTGTACCTTCTGCTTCGGGTGGCACGTACCACGACTCGATGAAGGTCACGATCACACGGATTTCCTGGTCGGCCAACTGACCGCCGTGAGCCAGGCCGAACGCCTGCATCCCTTCGCCGGGCTGGCCGTAGCTGATAATCTGGAAGATCGTGTCGGATGTGCGAGTGAGCAGGAAGTCATCGGAGTTGAGCGGTCGCGTTTCCTGGCCGGGTTTATCTTTGATCTCGCCGCCCTCGCCGGTCTCGCCGTGACAGTCGGCGCAGTTCTTCTTGAACAATTCTTCGCCGGCCTTGATCTGCGCCTCTTTGGTCGCACCGAGGTCAATGGCTTCCGCTTGCGGCGGCGTGGTCACAGCGGCCTGTACGGTCAGGAAGACCATGCCGGCCACGATCAGGATCATCGCCACCGTGGCGATCGGCCGGTTGAGCGGATGGCGCTTGGGACCGCGGTCAAAGAAGGGCAACCCAAACAGCCCCACCGCGATCAGCGCGCCCAGGGCCACGATCGCCACACCTTCCAGTTGGCCGGGAAAATACTTGAGCAACTGAAACATCCAAAGGAAGTACCATTCCGGCCGTGGAATGTAGGTCGCGTCCGCAGGATTAGCGGGTGGCTCGTTCGGCACGCCGACGAAGATCGCCAGGCAGAGCAGCAGGACGAAAATGCCCAGAGAGACGACGGCGTCCTTGGCGATCGAATCGGGCCAAAAGAACTCACCGTCGCTGTATTTCTTTTCTTTGTAGCGTTCGAGGTAACGCTGTTTTTCTTCGGCGTTCACGGGTGACTCCCTCGTACTGCGTATTGCGTATTGCGTGTTGCGTGTTGCGTAGAATCCGAGAATCTCCCCTACCAATCACGTACCACGCACCACGTACCACGTCCTACTCGTCTCGCCCTGGCGGCGACGTAATCCCAATCTTGATGATCAAGTACAGGTGCGCCCCGATCAAAGACAGCAGCAGGATCGGCATCCACCAGATGTGCAAACCGTAGAAGCGGGCCAGGGTGACCGCGCCGATTTGGTCGCCGCCGCGCACGATCCGTAACAGCAGGGGGCCGATGATGGGCGGCGCGCCGACGACCGCGGTGCCGACCGAGCTGGCCCAATACGCCTTCTGATTCCACGGCAGCAGATAGCCGCTGAACCCGAGCACCAGCACGATCAACAGCAGGACGCCGCCGGTGAGCCAGGTCATCTCGCGCGGATATTTGTACGCGCCCATGAAGTAGGTGCGGAGCATGTGCAGGAAGACGGTGATGACCATCAGCGTCGCGCCCCAGTGGTGAATCCCGCGGATCAGCCAGCCGAAGGTCACATCGTTCATGATGAACTGAATGCTGTCGTAGGCGTGATCGGGCGTGGGGACGTAGTAGATGGTCAGCAACATGCCGGTGATGATCTGGAGCATGCCCAGGATCATGCTGGCGCTGCCGAGGGT
>JAPLHB010000042.1 GCA_026389845.1 Chloroflexota bacterium | reverse complement strand
CGGCGCCCGAGTTCGCCCGCCGCCTTGAGCTTGGCCGCGCGCTGCGGGCCGAGGCCCGGCTGCTGCAGCAGCTCGCTGAGCGGCGCTTGATTCAGCGCCCCCATGCCGCCGTAGTGGGCCAGCAGAGTTTCGGCCTGGCCCAAGTCGTTCAGGCCGAGCACGATCGTCAGCAGTTCGGCGCTGCTGAGCGTGGCCGGACCGTAGCGCCGCAGGCGGGTCGCCGGCTGCTCCGTGGTGGGCAACTCGCGAATTGCTACGCGGGCCGCCGGCGTGGGAGGGGTGTAAGTCGCCATACGTCACCCCCCTCAGAAGGCGATCCGGAGATCGGCCAGCGCACTGTACAACATGCGCAGATCGGGACTCGTCAGATACAACGCGTCCGTGGCGCCGCCGCGAGCCACTTCGAGCGCGCCCTCGGCCTCGTACTGATCGGTGCGCCAGTTATAGCGTAGCGTGTACTTGGCCCAGCGGTGATATTCACCGAAACGGTCGGTGTGGCCGCCGACTTCGACGGGCCACGTGAGGGGGTCATTCGGCTCGGCGAGATCGCCGGCCAGGCGCAGGTACTGCGCGGGCAAGGTGTTCATGGATGTCCTCCGTGTGGGTCTGGGTTTTGTGGGTGCGAAGCCCAGGTCGCGTGGGCGGCCTGGCTCAGTTGCTGGTAGGGGGTACTTGCCACGGCAGCGGGCTGGGCCGGACGCCCAGACAGCGCAGGTGACAGGCTACGGCTCGCAAGGTCAGAGCGTCGGCGAGCCGATCACCGCGTTCTTTCGGGTGATCGGCCGCTTGCTCTTCCTGGATCGTCGCTTCGTCCTCGATCCAGGCCAGGTAGTCGGCCACCGTCACCGGGGTCGGCCATTCACCGTTGCCCGCGCGTTCCTCGGCCAGTGTCTTGGCGTCGGCGGTCAGCTCGGCCATTTCCAGAACACTGTCCGGCGTAGCATGGCCGCAGACCGTCCAGTCGCTGCCACAGTCAGGGCAGCCCAGGTGGTACGTGAAGGGCGTAATGTCAAAGCGTTGCGGTAGCATGATGTTCTCCGTGTTATCTGATTTGGCTCTTGTTGAGCGGAGCGAGCGCCGCTACTGGCTGCGCGCCCCGGAAGAAAACGATTGGCCCGCATGCGCCTGGACACGCCATGACGCGGTCAGCGTCAGTGCAGGCCAGGATGCGCACCAGGCGGGCGGCGTCTACCAGGTAGGTTGCGCCGTCACCGAGTTCCAGCGTGACGCTATTGAGGGGCGTCGTCATCTGATAGGTGCCTGGCAACGTCGGCACAGCCGCCGTCGCGGACGCCGCCAGCGCGGCCAGCGCCATTTCAGCTTCGGCCGCGGTGCGTTCCGGCCAGGCCCGCGGCCTTTCGCGGAGTTGCTGGACCAGGGGCTGCCATGCCGGGATTACCGCCGCCATGTGGATCAGCTCCACCAGATCGCTGATGTAAGGCGCGTCAGGCGCTAGGCGATTGCCGGCCCACGGTTCAGCCGTCGGCAGCAAGGTCGCCAGGAAGGCGGTTTGACCGAGTGGTTTTTGCGTTTTTCGCATGTGATCTCCCTGTGTGTGTGTGCGTGGCCCCACCATGTTGCGCGCGGGGTCGAAAAGTTGC
>JAPLHB010000043.1 GCA_026389845.1 Chloroflexota bacterium | reverse complement strand
CGTCTCCGAAGCCATCAAAATGCTTCCGGAAAAGCCTGAGCCAATTGTATTGGCGCGCATCTTCAAGCAACTGACCGCTCTGGGCCGCATTCACATGGCTCAGACTGCGTCCAGCTCGCCTTAATTGGCGAAGGTATTGCGTTGACAATGCCAATTAATGGCTATTGACAACCGTCCAGACGGACCCCGCCTGAACGGTTACAACCTAACAAAACAACGATTCAAACAGTGGCTGCCGTGGAGATCGAACGCCCGCTGTGGGTACGGCAGGGTTATTATCGCGCCACGTCACAAGCGCGTCAAATGGAGATTGGCTCGATACCGCAGATGCCATCATCTGATGATCTCATGCCCAATGCCCGGCCACCGAAACCTCGATCCGCTGACTGCACAACGGATCGGCGGGTACCCTCCACACGTGGACGCGATCCTCACCGCAGAAACACCCGCTCCAGATCCACCACCTCCCGCAAGATACGCAGCTCCTCCGACGCGGAGTTGGCGCAACGCCGCGCCGAGTGGCGGCCCGTGCAGCGGGAGCTGACCGGCTGGCTGAAACGGTATGCGGCGATGGTCACGTCGGGGAGCCGGGGCGCAGTGTTGCAGGTGTGAAGTCTTGACGTGCCAGGCACTTCCGAAAAGTGCCTGGCGCGTGATTCTAAAGGCCCGCCGTGCGATGGGTGCCGTCGCACAGCGGCTTGCTCTCGGATCTCCCGCAGTTGCACAGGGTGACCCGATTGCGCGTCTCGAACGGCTGCCCATCCGCGCGCTCGATGGGGATATTCCCTGTGACCCACAGCGGCCCGGCGATGGGACCATCCGACGTGATCTCGGTGGTCACGGCGATCTGCGCGGGCAGGTCCGGCTCGATCTCCGGTTCGCCCTCAGCCATCGCGTAGACCAGCGAGCCGGACGGGCAGCGCTCGATCATGGCGATGACCTGTGACCGCACGTCGGTATCGCTGGTCTTGGCCGCCAACTGCTCGATGCTCGCCAGCCGGGTGCCGCAGAAGCCCGCTTCCGTGCACAGGGAGTGGTCGCGCTTGATGACGATTCCTGTGCTGCCCTCGTAAGTGATCTGCCGCGCCGCGGTGGGGCCGGTGTCGGTGGTTTCCGTGCCGTCGAAGCCGGCGCCCCAGTGCGTATCGTCGCAGAAGGGTTTGTCGCTGGACTGCCCGCAGCGGCAGAGCTTGTAGGCGCCGCTCGTTTTGATCGCCCCTTCGGGTTTCCAGGTCAGCGGCTCGCCATACTCGGAGACGACCTGCATCTTGCGCACCAGTGGAATGTCGGCGTGAACGTGGTACGGGCCGTCGGCCTCGATGACGATCCGCACCCTGTTGCGATCATCCGTGTTTGCCATGAGTTACCTCGCAAAGTGTCAGAGTGAGTGCAGGACTGGATATTTGCGCCTGGCTCCTGTTATTCCAAGACCAACTCCGCGATCGGCTTTCGCTGACCTTGCGCCAGCTCGCGTTCCCGGAGTGTTTCGGGCAGTTGATCCGGGTCGCCCAGGTAGCCGATCGCGATCATGGTGACCGGCTCGATATCGGCTGGGAGGTCGAACAATTGCCGCGCGGTTTCGACCGAGAACCCGCCCATGTTGTGGACGTACAGATCGAGCGCCGATGCCTGGGTGGTGAGGTTGCCGACGGCTAACCCCAAGTCGTGCAAAGCCCACCGGTTCGGCTGGTTGTTCCGCGCGAAGTGCGTCTTGACCAGCGTCATCATCAGCACGGGCGCGGTTTTTGCCCATACCTGGTTGAAGGGGCTGAGGCATGCGAACAACTTGCCGTAGCGTTCGGTCTGCGCCTGGGTGGCATAGATGAAACGCCACGGTTGCTCGTTGTTGGCGGATGCGGCCCAGCGCGCCGCTTCCAGAAGCACCATGATCTCGTCCTCCTCCACCGGCTGCGCGGAAAACGCGCGCGGGCTCCAGCGCTTCTGGATCAATTCGTGAACTGGGTGTGCGAAGTGCGGTCGGGGTTTCAAGGGTCATTCCTCCATGATCTCGTTGCGCGCTGCTACTGTAGTGCTTCCTGGTTCGTTATTGCCGCGTTTGCGCCTTGCGCTACTGCTGGATAGGTGTCCCGGCGCCGCCCCTACATTCCGCTCCTGGTTCACGCGTTTGTGGACCTTGCTCATATTTCTTGATGAAGCGAGGCAGGCGGGGGTCATCTGCCCCCGTCAACTGAAGCTGGACCCCCCACCCGGAAGCAACCACCGGAGCCGGAAGGTTCGGGAAGGGGGAGAGTAGCACGTGGTCGTGTCCGCGGACCAGCCCGCGCAGTTGGTTGACTGCGGTCTGCGATAACGCAGGTTGGTAGGTGATCCAGACCGCGCCATGCTCCAGGGAATGCACGGCATTCTCATTCGGCACCGCCTGGTCGTAGATGCCGCAATTGAGCACAGTTGGGCTGTGATCGCCGCCCACCGGAGGCGTTTGAGCGTACTTGACCGTCCCGGTGGAATGGGCGAAGGTCAAATTCGTAAAGAACTGAACACCCGGAATATCCGCCGATTGCTGGATGCTTTGAACAGCCAGCACCGCGAGCACGATGATTCCCACCGCTGCCAGACCTACCCAGGCCCACGTCCAAGACCGGCGGCGTGGCGCTGGGCCACGTCGTCGAGCCGAGGAGGATTTGCTGGTCTTCAAAGTCTTTCCCATGCGATTCAACTCCTGATCCACCGGATGTACCACAACGCATACGGGATAAGCCTTCTTGAGCCAGTTCGCAGTAACCTGGATGCCGGTTCAGAAGATTGGGTTCGTCGCGGGTCAAACCGGATTGGGCGATCGCTTAGGCATAGACCAAACGTCCGTTTTCCACACGTTGCGCAAAGGAGAGAAAACCGCCGAAGTATTGTCCCGTCCAGGCTTTCAGGGCGTGGACCGCCAGCAGCCAATAGTAGTGCAACCAAACGCGCCAACCATAGGGCCGGGGGACTAACTCGTTCTCCCAACCATGGCTCTGAGCCGACTCCAGATAACCGAGGACAATCTCGTTCAGCTCCGCGATGGCCTCCTCCAGTGTCCTGCCTTCACCCATTAGGAGTAGGTCAAGGCAGCGGGCGACGTAATGTCCTTCGCCAGCTTTGTAAGCGTAGAAGTGGAGGGTATCCCTTCGATAATGCCGGGCGGAGTTTTGCGCCACGTTCGTTACCTCTGCTATTTCGGCACGACTTTCTGGAAAGCCCTGATCGTCGTCAGCACGATCTCCTTGAAAGTCTGATCGCTGAGAATAGCGACGCGCTTTGTCATCAGACTTTCATTGGCTGTGAACAGTTTGGTGGGGCGCGCAAAGCTGATATCGGCCAACGCACCCACCCGCAAAGCGGCTGGGGTGAGCTTCACGGCTTGCGGATCACTGTGCGGATTGCTGGTGATCTGGCACAAAACCCAATCACCGCGCCCCGCCTCGGTGAGAACAACTGCCGGCCGCAGCTTGGTCCCCGACAGGTCGGAGAACGGAAACTCGACTATAACGACGGCAGCTGGGCCAGGTGCGACCATGCCTCGTCCTCCTCGGCAGTGTTCCAGTCCACCGCTAACGCTGGCTCGCTCAACATCGCCATTTCGAGCGCGTTTAATTCCGGCTCGTCGTCCAGGATGGTCACGAACGCGCGTCGCATGACCGGTAAAACGACGGGTTGCAGAAGGCGCAATCTGCCACTACGGTCAATCATCGCTTCGACTGTCTGAATCATAGATCACCTCTTCGTCCATTCTAATACGAACGGCAGGAGAAAGCAAGGGATTTATGCCCCCTCCACTTCTACCAGTGCGGCCGCATAGCTCAAAGCCGCGCGCACGTCTTCGTTGGACACCCCATATTCGCCCATCACTTCCGCAATAGTCATGCCGCCAGCCAACCCGCCGACAAGTCGTGCTACAGGTACCCGCGTGCCCCGGATTACCGGTTTGCCGTGTTGGATGCGCGGGTCAATCACAATGCGATCGTTCATTTCATCTCCCTCCGTCGTGATTCTAACACAGTCATCAACGACAGGCAATCTAATCATCTACTCTTGGCCTTCCACGATCCTGATCTCTTCCTCCGTCAGCCCATAGAGCTCGTACACCAGGTCATCAATCGCCCGATCCACCCGCGCGATGCGCCGTGCCAGGTCGTGACGCGCGTCGTCCAGCCCGCGCTCGGCCGCGGCAAGCTGAGGCTGCAACGCCAGCATTTCGTCTACCAACGCGACGAGGTGGTCATGGCGGGCCGCGTCCGTTGGGCTGGTTTGGTCAAGACGCGGAACGGGGATCGGTCGCACATACTGGCGCTTCCATCTCAGAAAGCCGCCTCGTATCGTCGCGCCGCTGTTTGCCATGAAAAAGGTGATCGCCCTTGAATTGAGGATTCCAAGCAAGTATTTCGATGCAGTGCTTTGGATGAAAGCTGTTGAATCACAAAGGGCGCCGCTTGTGTCAATGCTAAAATACCCACGCGGCGCAATATCTGGATAGATGATCTTTGGCTTGTCGAACTCGCCGTAGTAATCACACGATCGCAATTCCCACCAAAACTCGCCTTTGTCCCAGCGTTTCTCAGCAGCCTCTTGGAACGGCATCAAGTGATCGGCAATTGCAGGGTAGTGTTGTTGCAGCCAGTTCCATTCATCACCTGTCTGCTTGCACCGCCCGCGAGTCCAACCATTTGGCATGAAAACAAGGTGTCGCTCAGCTTGGGGCGGCGCGTACCGTTTGATGTTTCGTCCGAGCAGAAATGGGCGAATGAGTTCGACGCTCCGGGCGTCTTGAGCAATCAGTCGGTTACGCGTACCATTGTTGATGACAAACGCCTCATTCAGGCCCGATATGATGCCGCGAAATACCCTACCTTCAACGTATTCATCGAGGGAGATGCCGTGTGAGCGCATCTTGTCGAGAATTGTTTGGGTGGCGTCAGCCGAAAGCGACCAGCCCGCATCATCGAGCGACGCCTGCGCGACCGGGTAGCTTTGCGTCTGCACGACCGCCGTCAGGTCGGTGAAATCCAGCGATTTGACCGACGTCACGCGGAAAGTGAGTGCGGGCGCTTCTTTGTGTAGAATGAGGATACACGGGTAGGTGGTCGCGGTCTGAAAGACGGGCAGATCGCCGAAGTCCACGATTTCGACGATGTGCTGGCCTTTCAGCCATTGGCGCAACGGCTTGCCGTAGTTGGCGCGCAGCCATTTGTTGGCGACGATGAAGCCGAAGAGGCCACCCGGTTTCAACAGTTGCATCGCCCGCTCGATGAAATAGACGTACAGGTCGGCCGTGCCCGCGTGGGTCGTGTACTTGCCGGCGACGTAAGCCTTGAATTCTTCGCCCAACGTCTCCTGGCGCACATACGGCGGATTGCCGATGATCACGTCGAAGCCCTCACCCCCTGCCCCCTCTCCCAAGCCTGGGAGAGGGGAGAAGACTTCGGGAAACTCCTCCTGCCAGTTGAACGGTCGTTTGCTGCGCCAGTCGGGGCCGAACGCGGCGCGCAGCTCGTCCGGCGCGCCGGAGATGAGGCTGTCACCGGCGCGGATGTGCTCCAACGGAGGCAGCCGGTCGCGAGTGTGCAGCGCCTTCAGCAGCAAATTCAGCCGCGCCACGGCCACCGCCTGCTCGTCCTTGTCCACGCCGTAGATACACTGCGTCAGCAGCTCCATCTGACGGGCGTGGGCATGAACATCGGCCCCCACCCCGGCCCTCCCCCGTGCGACGGGGGAGGGAGACAGGGAGGGGGCCAGGTCGCCCCGCATCTCCGCCACGTAGCGATCCAGCACGTCGAACGCCTCGATGAGGAAGGAACCGGAGCCGCACGCCATGTCCAGGATGCGGATGGGGCGGTCAGGGTGGTAGCCATGCTCGTCAAGATACCGGCCCACCGTCTGGGCGACGATGTATTTCGTGACGAAGGTCGGCGTGTAAAAGATGCCCTGCGACTTCCGGACGGAGGACGAACGGCGAACGACAGCGGCTCGCTCACCCGCCGTCTGCGGTTCTGCCTCCTCAAGCGCAGTTTGCGCGCCGAGATATTGCTCGTAGACTGTCCCCAGTACGTCGGCGTCAATGGCGTTGAAGTTGTAGAGCAGATAGTGCTTGCCGTACAATCCTTCGATCAGCGTCTCCAGCGGCGAAGGGGGACAATCGAGGAGATCGGCCCGGTGCATCTCGAACAGTTGCGAGTCGTAGGCGGTGTCGAACTCGCGCCACAGCTTGCGCAGCTCCGGCAGCAGTTGGCCGCCGCGTTTTTGATCGCGCAGCTCGCGCAACATCGCCTGCAACCGCACTCCCTCCACCTGGCGATCCTCGGCCGTGCGGATGAAGATCAGCCGATTGAGGATGCGCAGGACCGCCTCGTCAATCTGGCCGGCCGACCACTGGGGGTTGTAAGCGTGCAGATTCTTGAAGAGGATCTGCCGCCAGCTTTTCAGGTCGTCGAAAAGATGCTGGCTTACCGGCTCGCGGCGCGCCTTTTTGCCCACCTTCTCAGCCTCGCGGTTCAGCGTGCCCGCGACCATTTCGGGCCGCGAGAGCCACCAGAGCCGGTCGAAATCGGCCAGGTAACTGTCCACGCCGAATTCGAGGAACTGCGCGCGCAGCGGGTTGTCCTCTTTCCACTCGGCGTTGAAGACCCGCAGCCCCTCGAAATCGGAGAGCAGCGCCCAGGTCACGCCTTTGGTCCAGGCGTAATCCATGGCCTGCTGCACCCATTGGGGCCGGGTCAGGTCTTCGGAAATCCGCTTGGTCTCCAGAAAGAAGCGCGGCACGCCGCCGATGCGGAACGCGAAGTCCACCCACCCGCGGGAGACTCGCTCCTCCGCGCTCACCTCGGCGCTGTCCTGGATGTTCCATTCCAGCGCGCGGAAGAGCGGCAGGATGAAGTCCTTGCGGGTGTTGTCCTCGTTGTAGCCCCGCCGCGCCGCGGTCGAGAGGCCTTTGAAGCGGGCGACCAGGCGGGCGATTTCGGAGTGGGCGGTTGCGAGGGGCATCTCCATCAGCTTACAGCCGCTTGGGCGTTCTCCTGGGAACGCTGCGGCTCCACCAGGCTGCCCACAGCCACGAGGAGCGTCCGTAACGCTTGGTTCACCGATTCTGAGGTCTTGAAAATCGTCGCCACATCGGGGTCAAGCACGACGACGATCGCTTCTTTGCTCAACCGCTCCGCAAAGCGATTCGGCCTGGCTGTGCTGTAGTCGAAGTCGTAGTGCGGCCGCAGCTCATCCTGATCTTCCCTTGCGCTACCATTGGGTCTTGTTGTGGTTTTCATGCTCACCTCGGTCCGCCTTTCGGGCGCTAATAATACGGATCACGTTGTCCCGTTCGGTGTAGGATACGATCAGCAAGCGGTTCCGGTTCGAGTAGCCGACGATGATTTCTCGGTACTCGTCTTCCGAATGGTCATCATCGAAGATGCGTGCTCGCGAATCTTGGAACACGGTTGCCGCTTCGACAAAGCTGACTTTGTGTTCGCGGGTATTCCGCGTTGCTTTCCGTGGATCCCATAGAAATCGTATTGTCATCGCAAGGAACAACTTTCACGTCGGCACGCGGATTTCCAGAGTCGCGAATCAGTTCGGATCACAAAGCTTATGGTGCCAAGCTTCTTTCGCAGTACCGCAAAACTCGCTTTTGTCACCCCTTCGTTGCACTCAGAGCTTGCTCCTTCACTGCGTTCAGGACAGGCTCTGAGCGCAGCGAACGGATTCTTCGCTGGTGTCACGCCGTAGCAAAAGTCCAGGGACGAACCCGCTCAGAATGACAGGCAACGGGTAGCGAGTTTTGCGCTATTGCCTTTTTTCGTTCTATTTTTGATTATAGCTGAAAGCAGCGCGAAGTCAACCCGCGCGAGACGCAGGCCCATATTTGACAACCCCCACGACCTGACTATAATGTGACCAGTCAGTCACATGACCGGCGAGTCACATCCAGCCGGGGATGGTCCCCATGCCGAACCAGACTTTCTTCAACCTGCCGGACGAGAAACGCGAGCAGATTCTCCAGATCGCGATGGACGAGTTTGCTGAGAACGATTACGGCCACGCCTCCATCTCGCGCATCGTGGCGCGGGCCGGCATCGCCAAGGGCAGCTTCTACCAGTATTTTGCCGACAAAGGGGATCTGTACGCTTATCTGCTCGGTTTGCTGGCGGAGGCCAAGACACGATTCTTGTCCCTGGATCATCCTGACCCCCAGCATATCGGCATCTTCGCTTATCTGCGTTGGACGATAGAAGTTGGGCTGGTCTTCACGCTGACCCATCCGAAGCTGACCCAGATCGGGCTGCGGGCCATCAACGCCGGCAACTTTCCGAAAGCCTTCGATACCCAGGTGCGTGAGGCTACCCTGGCCTTCTACCGGCAACTGGTGGAGGTGGGCAAACAGCAGGGCGATATTGCGCCGGAGGTTGATCCAGAGCTCGCCGCGGTGATCTTCGATGCGATCCTGAACAATGTAGGTCACTTCATCCTCGAACGTGTAACCCCAGAAGAGGGCGTGGCCGATCAAGATGGCCGGACTTTTCTGGAACGTCCCGAAGTGAAAGACCTGTTTGCGCAGACCGTAGGTATCCTCGAACATGGCCTGGGCAGGCGAATCAACGAATCAGCGAATCAACGAATCAGCGAATAGCGAATCAGCGAGGGAGGTGGATGAATGGGCAGATCTTTCAAGCTGGCGTGGCGCAACATCTGGCGCAACGGGCGGCGGACGACCATCGCGCTGGTAGCGATCGTGCTCGGCGTGGTCTTGCTGCTCATGATGGACGGCTTGATCAAAGGCTCAGATCAAGCGATCTTCGGCAACGCGGTGCGGCTGTACGGCGGGAACGTCGTGATTCACGCGCCCGGCTACCGGGCCAAGGTCAACCGGCTCCCTCTGTTCCCGATTGACAACGTTGATGCGGCGGTGCAGGCGGCGCGCAGTCAACCCCAGGTTCTGGCCGCGACCAAGCGCATCAACACCGGCGGCATCATCAGCACCCGGGACGCGACCTACTCGGTGGAGATCATCGGCATTGATCCGGTCGCTGAGGCGCCGGTCAGCCTCCACGCGCAACACGTCGGCCAGGGCCGCTTCCTGCAGGCCGACGATGGCGACGTCATCTTCATCGGCAAGGGGTTGGCTGACCAGCTCCACGTGGCCGTCGGTGACCGCGTCACCCTCCTGGGACGCAGCAAGAACGAGACGATGCGCCAGCGCACCATGAGCGTGGTGGGCGTCTACGACCTGGGCCTGCCGGATGCGGAAAAGGCGATGGTCTTCATCACGCTGCCCGAGGCGCAATCCCTCTACAACCTGCGCGACCAGGTCACCGAGGTCAGTATCTCCCTGCAGAACGTGGGCCAGGAGAAGGCCGTGATGGCCGCCCTGGCCAAGGCGCTCCCTACGCATGAAATTGACTCCTGGCAGACCCTCATGCCGGAGATGCGGCAGGCGATTGACGTAAAGATGGGCTACACCACCTTCTTCGGCTTCGTGGTGGTCTTCATCGGCTGCATCGGCATCATGAACTTGATGCTGATGGCCGCCTTCGAACGCACGCGCGAGATGGGCGTGCTGGCTGCGCTGGGGATGAAGGCACGGCAGGTGATGGGCTTGTTCCTGCTGGAGGGCACGCTGATCGGCGTGGTAGGCGTGCTGCTGGGGAGCATCCTGGCGACGGTGCTGAACCTGCTGTTGCTGCAGGTGGGGATAGATATTTCGGCCTTTTCAGGCATGAGCAGCGGCATCGCCTTGATGGGCAGCCGGATGTATCCCGTCATCTCCCCGTCCGACATCGCCAGCCGGGCCATCACCGTCATGATCATCGCTGCGCTGGCGTCGCTCTACCCGGCCTGGCAGGCCTCGCGCAAGGAACCCGCGGAGGCGTTGCATCACGTGTGAGGTAGTACGTGGTGCGTGGTGCGTGGTGCGTGGTCCGTGGTCCGTGGTGCGTGGTCCGTGGTGCGTGGTGCGTGGTCCGTGGTCCGTTCTTCGTTTCTGTCCGCGGGGCGCATGCAACACGCAACACGCAACACGCAACACGCAACGCGCAACACGCAACGCGCAACGCGCAACACGCAACGCGCAACACGCAACACGCAACACGCAACGCGCAACACACAACACACAACACACAACACGCAACACGCAACACGCAACACGCAACACGCAACACGCAACACACAACACACAACACACAACACACAACACGCAACACGCAACACGCAACACGCCCGCAAGGAGTCTCTTATGGCACTAGGTAAATTGTGGACCATTGCCTTCCGGGACCTGGCACGGAACCGGCGGCGCTCCATTCTGACATTGGCCGCGGTCGCTCTGGGCCTGGCGCTGCTGATGACCATACACGGCCTGACGGCGGGCACGATGGCGGACTCGCTCGATGCCGGCATCCGCCTGCAGACGGCGCACGTCCAGGTGCGCGCGACGTCCTATGACGAGGGGAAGCTCAGCCTGAAGTGGAAGGATCTGCTGGAAGCCCCCGAGGCGGTGGCGGCCCAGGCCGCCGCGCTGCCGCAGGTGCAAGCAGCCGCCCCGGTGCTCAGGGCCAGCGGCGTCCTCAATACCGCCGATGAGTCGGCCGGCATGCAGGTGTACGGTATTGACACCACCTCCGCCCTCTACGCCACGATCCGCCAGGCGATCGTCGCCGGTGCGTTCCTGACGCCGGACGACCGCGACGGCATCCTGATCGGCAAGCGCCTGGCCGACAACCTGGGCCTCGGCGTGGGAGGACGCGCCAGCCTGGTGATCGTTGACGGCGACGGCCGGCCGAACGAGGCAGTCTTCACGATCCGCGGCACTTTCAGCACCGGCGTCCCGGCCTATGACGAAAGCACCGCTTTCCTGCCGCTGGCCAAGGCGCAGGCCTTCACAAACACCGCCGGCCACGCCAGCGCCGTAGCCATCCTGCTGCATCGGCAGGAGGACGCCGACGCGGTGGCGGCAGCCCTGGCCGGTCCAGGGAGGACCGTCCTCACCTGGCGCGAGCTGAACGCCGTGGTGACGCAGACGGTGCAGACCACTATGAGCTTCTACGCGATCCTGGACATCATCGTGATCCTGGTGGTCGCCGTGATCATCGTCAACACGCTGTTGATGGCGGTCTTCGAGCGCATCCGCGAGATGGGCATCCTAGCCGCCCTGGGCATGCGCGGGCGGACGATCACGTTGATGTTCCTCCTGGAGGCCGCGAGCCTGGGGCTGGCGGGCATCTTCGTGGGGATCGTGATCGGCTCGGTCGGGGTCGCGTACCTGACCAAAGTCGGGATCCCCATCGGCGATATGGGCGCGGCGGCCCAGGGGATCGCCTTGGGCAGCGTCATGTACGGGCGCTTTGACATCCCGATGTTCGCCCAATTGGCGGCGGAGACGCTGGTGGTGATCCTGTTGGCGGCCCTCTATCCCGCCAGGATGGCCGCCCATCGCGAGCCGGCCGAGGCGCTGCGAGCGTTATAGGGAACAGGGATCAGGAATCAGGAATCAGGGGGCAGGGAACAGGGAACAGAAAGCCAGAAGCAGAGCAGCCAGTCATTTGCGGCTGACTCCTGACGCCTGATTCCGGACTCCTGACGCCGGACTCCTGCCACCTGACTCCTGCCCATCCAAGGAGCAACTCAATGGCAATCATCCAACTCGAAAACGTCATCAAGACCTATCACATCGGCGAGGTGGAAACCCGCGCGCTCGCTGGCGTCAGTTTGAGCATCGAGGACGGCGAGTTCACCGCCCTGGTGGGGCCGTCCGGCTCGGGCAAAACGACGCTGCTGCAATTGATGGGCTGCCTGGATCGGCCCGACAGCGGCGCGGTGAAGATCAACGGCCAGGATGTGACGCGCTTCAACGCCAACCAGCGCGCCGACCTGCGTCGCTCGAAAATCGGCTTCATCTTCCAGTTTTTCGCGCTGGTTCCGGTGCTCAACGCCTACGAGAACGTGGAGCTGCCGCTGCTGTTGAACAGCGTCAACGCCACGGAGCGCCGCGAGCGGGTGATGGGTCTGCTGAACGCCGTCGGTCTGGCTGACCGCGCCCAGCACCGCCCCGACCAGATGAGCGGCGGCGAGCAGCAGCGGGTGGCCATAGCGCGCGCCCTGGCCCCCCGGCCCGTAATGGTACTGGCCGACGAGCCGACGGCCAACCTGGATACCGCCAACGGCCAGCAGGCCATGGAGATCATGCAGCGCCTCAACCGGGAGACGGGGACGGCGTTCATCTTCGCCACTCACGACCCGCGCGTGGTGGCGTTTGCCCGGCGGGTGGTCAAGCTGCGCGATGGGCAGATCGTTGACAACGGCGCAAACCAGTGAGGATGAGACTATGACGGTCTTCCATGCTGACCTCACCCCCTCCCCCCTCTCCTCACAGGAGAGGGGGACGCGCCTCCCCCTTCCCTGGCAGGGAGGGGGGCAGGGGGGTAGGTTCCTTGGGCTTGCCCTTTCCTTCATCTTGCTATTCCTGTTAGCGGGCTGCGGAGGACAGGTCTCCCCAACGCCCAGGCCCGCGGTTACGCCTGCGCCGACCGCAGTCCATCAGCCCCGCAGCGGCGCGGTCAGCGCATCGGCCAAGATCGCGCCCACACAGCGGGCGGAGTTGAGCTTCCCCGCCGCCGGCCGGGTGCAGACCGTGGCCGTCAAAGAGGGAGATCTCGTGCAGGCGGGCGCGGTGCTGGTCTCGCTGGAAAAGGCCGCCGCCGAAGCCGCAGTGGCGCAGACCCAGGCAACCCTGGCGCGGGCGCAAGCGTACCTGGCTGAATTGAAGGCCGGCCCCCGGCCAGAGGAGTTGGCCGCGGCGCAGGCCGCGGTGGATGCAGCCCAGGCGCAACTGGCCCGGGTGAAGGAGGCCGCGCGGCCCGAGGAGATCGCTGCCGCCGAAGCAACGTTGGCCGCGGCACGCGCCGAGATGAAAAAAGTGCAGGCAGGCCCCGACGCCAACGTGGTGGCCGCGGCCGCGGCCGACCTGGCTAATGCCCAGGCCGCCTTGCGCCAGGCCCAGGCCGCCTACGATCAGATCAAGGGCAACACCGACGCCGGCCGCTATCCGCAGGCGCTGCAGCTTGAACAGGCCACCAATGCCGTTGCCGCGGCCCAGGCGCGTTACCGGCAGGCGACCCAAGGCCCCACCGCCGCCGATCTGGCCCGCGGCCAGGCCGGTGTGGATCAGGCAGTCGCCGGGCTGGCCAAGGTGCAAGCAGCCGCCCGGCCCGCCGATGTTGCGGCAGCCGAGGCCGAGGTACGCCGCGGCCAGGCCCAGTATGATCTGCTGAAGGCCGGGGCGCGGACCGAGACCATCGCCGCAGCCGCAGCCGACGTCGCCGCGGCCGAAGCCGTACTCCAGCACTCGCGAGCAGACCTGGCGAACACCGAGTTGCGTGCCCCCTTTGCCGGCACGGTCGCCGCGCTGAAGGTGAATCCGGGCGAGATGGCGTTGCCCGGCCAGGCAGCGCTAACCCTGGCCGACCTGGGCCATCTGTGGGTGGAGACCACCGACCTGAGCGAGCGGGATGTCGCCCGTGTCGCGCTGGGACGCCCGGCCACCGTTTTCGTGGAAGCATTGGGCGCGCAAATCCCAGGACGCGTGGCGCGGCTTGCGCCCCAGGCCAGCGTGGTGGCTGGCGACGTGGTCTACACCGTGGTCGTCGAGCTGGATAATCAGCCGCCGGGCCTGCGCTGGGGCATGAGCGCAGAGGTCGAGATCAATGCCGAGTGATTGGGTTACGTCAGCAGCTTCGATTCGCGCAGCCGCGTCGCCACCAACAGACTCACGAGCACGAGCACGATCAAAATGACCAGGGATGGCGTCATCGAGCCGGTCGCCGCGTCCTTGAAGCTGTCCATCCCGAAGATGAACACGATGCCTGAAATCTGCCCCATCAGCAACAGCAGGCCGGTGGAGGTGCCTTCGGGCGTCGGCCGGGCGATTTCCGCGCCGTACTGAAACCCGATTGGCCCGGAGCTGAGCAGGAAAAAGCCGAGGAGGAGCGCCGACACCATCAGCAGGCCGGCGCTGGTGGCAAAGGTGACGCCGAGCAGCCCTGGAATGGCTCCGGCCAGGGCGAGCATGATGAAGGGAACCCTGCGGCGGGTGCGATCGGAAAGCGCCGGCAACACCAGCGCGCCGAGGACGCCGCCCGCGATCATCAGTCCCCCCGCGATCCCCGCCTGCGTGATCGAGAACCCGCGCGGGCGCACGATGTCCTCGATCCAGGTCGTCACACTGTTGAAAACCCCCAGCCCGATAAAGAAAATCAACATCAGGAGCAGAAAGTCCTTCTTGCGTAGGGCTTGCTTCAGTCCCTCCAACATCAGCACGCGCTCCTCTTGCCCCGGCAGACACGGCGGCGTCGGCGGGTGTTCGCGGGCAACGGCCAGGAAGGCCACCCCCGCGATCAGCGCGCCGATGCCATAGATCAGCAACATGCCGGACATGCCGGTCTGTAAGGTCAAGAACGGCGTCAGGGCCATGCCCGCGAGGATGCCCAGGTAAACCGCCAGCGAGCCGAGGCCCGCGGCCGTGGCGCGTTCGGCCGCGGGGAACCAGCGTGCGGCGACCTTGGTCACCGCATTGAGGATGAAGGGCTGGCCGATGGCGATGCCGATCTGCGCGATGAGCACGAGCGTATAGTTTGCCGCGGCCAGACCCCGCAGCAGCCCGAAGACGCCGGTGAATCCCGCGCCGATCCCCACGGCCGTGCGAAAGCCCAACGTGTCAATCGCCCACGAGGCCGGAAGCGACACGAACAGGTAGGCGATCATGAAGCTCATGGACAACAGGCCGATGCTCAGATCGGAAACGCCGTAATAGCTGGCCGCGCTGCCGGTGATCGGCGCAAAGGTGATCCAGAGGAGTTGGTTGAAGGCCACGGCCAACATGAAGGCCGCCAGGATGACCCAACGATAGCGATAGACCTTGAAGGAGGGGTGTTCCATAAGATTCCTAACCCGGATAAGCCGGAGCTATACTCGGCACGGTCGCAAAGTGCGCTTTTAGGCGTCTGTCATTCTGAGCGGGTTGGCCCCTAACTTCGCGCGACGGCGCGCATCCAGCGAAGAATCCGTTCGCTGCGCTCAGGACAAGTTCTCATTGCCGCGACGAGACCCTTCGCTGGATTCTCGCTGCAACGAACCTCACGGGGCTGACCCGCTCAGGGTGACATCCTGTGGGTAATCACTCTTGGAATTGCTGCTCCCCTCTCTCCTGGCGACAGTCGTTTCGTCGCCAGGAGAGGAGGGCGGGGGGTGAGGTTTACCTCTTCAACATCACCGGCAAGAACGTGCGCTCCGGCGGATGCACCTCCACGCTGACGCCGCCGATCGGCTGGCCGTCCAGGTAGACGCCCAGCTCCACCCGGCTCTCGTCGCCGAAGGTGTAATCGGCGGGTGGCGCGGCGGGTGCCCCACCCGCGACCGCGGCCCCCATCGGCATGAACCCCAGGTGCAGGGCGACGATCTCGCCCGGCCCCAGCATGTCGGGCGGGGGATCGCCCAGATCGCGCCAGATGTGCAGTTGCCAGTACGGATCAATCCCGAAGATCACCGGTCGCAACTCCAGGGCGTGCGCCACGCCATCGGGGTTGCCGATGCGGATCAGCACATCCACCTGGCTCAGGATGCCGCGCGGGGTGCGCACCAGGTTCACGTTGTGCTGGCTGCGCTGATCGGGGTAGTTCGGTTGTTTGAGTGTCACCAGGATGCAGCGATGGGTCGTCCCGCCGGGCGCCGGCGTCCAGGGGACGCAGTACGTGGCGTTGCTCAACGGTGGCAAGACGAAGGTCTGGGTCGCGACCGTGGTGAACGGGATGCCCGCGCCGAAGTCGGCCACCGCGAAGTCCACCGTGACCGTCTTGGCAACCGTCAGCGGGCTTTGGAGCTGGACGCAGATTTGCGCGGGCTGCCCCACCACCGGCGGGTCGGGGTTCACGCTGATCTCCGGCTCGGCCCAGGGCGGCTGGACATCCACCGGCAAGTGTACCGGCGGCACGTCGAGCTTGCGGATGCCGCCGATCATCTGGTCGCCGATCCAGCCCTGCACGTCAATGTGGCAGCCGGAACCCAGGACGACCGGATTCGGCGGCGTCACCAGGAGCTGCGCGTTGCGTACCTCGCCCGGCAGCATGTTGATCAGGGTGGCGGGCGCAACGACCGCTGTCCAGCCGGGGCAGGTGTTCACCACCACCAGATTGATGTTCGCGGTGGTCGAGCCGTTGTTGCGCACCTTGAAGACGAGCGTATCGGTCACGCCCGGCCGCAGGTCCTCGACGACGTCCAGGTTGCGCTGGGTGATAACCGGCGCGTAGCCGGGGATCAGCACCACGATCTGGACGCAGTAGTGGCCCGAGGAGACCGGCGTGAAGCTGCTGTGTGCGATGACGTTGCCGTTGGCTGGAATCGTCACGACGGTCGAGTCGAAGGTGTTGAAGTCCAGGCCGATGCCGAAGCGGTTCGGGCTGGTCTGGAACAGCACGGTGACGGTCTGCGCGACGGCTGTGTTGTTGCGCAGCTTGACGCTGATGTGGCTCGGCGTGCCGGTGATCAGCGGGTAGGGGGCGATCTGCACCTCCTCCTCGGCGTAGGACGGCTGGTCGTTCGGGAACCCGATCGGCGGGCAGTTGACCGGATGCGAGACCACGTTGCTGACGAACGGCGTGTGGCCGGTCATGAGGAGCGTGGCCTGGTTAACGATCCGCCGCTGATCTCGGCAAGCCGCGTCGGAGACGCGAACCTTGAAGGTTTTCGTGCCACTGCCGAAGCTGACGTCCCACGTCAGCGCGCCATCCGCGCCGGGACTGATGCCATCGCTGGCGCTGCCGGGCACGTAGGTCGTGTCTGCCGGGATGCTATCCACCAGCTTTGCGCGCGTATTCTGGCAGCGCGTGTCCTGGCTGATGAAGTAGGTCAGGGTGTACTGGATCGTAGCGCCCGGTTGCACCGCCGTGCCATCGGGCGGCGCGGCCTGCTTGACCAGGCGGATGCAGCTTTCCGGCGGCGGTGTGGGAAGGGGCGCGCACTGGAAGAACATGAAATAGTAGACGGCATTGACGAACAACTCTCTGCCCGTCGCCGTCATCACGTCCGGGTTGCCGGAGAAGCCCCACAGGTGGCGACACCCCTGCATGATGAGCGAGGCGTGGTCGGGCGTGGCCGGCTCCAGACCGATGGGCGTCACGTCGGCCGGAGGCGCGCTCAGGTAGATGCCCACTTCGTTGACCGGCTGCCCGTAGACCTGGATCGGGTCGGGCGGCATCGCGGTGGGTACGTTGTAGTAGCTGGCCGGCGCGCCCGCCGCGCGGATCACCCGGTCATCCGGCCCATGCCAACCTTGCGGCCAGCCGATGAACAGGCTGAGTCTCCCGAAGAACGCGTAGCCTCCTTCGCCGAGGCCGATGATCGATTTGTTCGGCGCGGTAATCTGGGCGACCTGGGCCGCGGTCAGGCCCGACGTCCCCCACGCGTCCAGGCTGCCGGAGTCGTTGGCGATCAGGATCAGGTCGAAGAGGCTGAAGTCGGTGGTCAGCACCGCGGCCAGCGGCACCAGGGTCACGGCGTAGCCGCGCGACGTGAGCAGATTGCGGAAACTGGTCGCGTCGGCGGTGTTGCCGTAATAGACGTAGGCGATCTTGCCCGCGCACGGCGCGTTGCCGAGCGTCACTTCCTGCCACGTCTTCGGCTGGTCGGAGAACTGATTGCTGGGCCAGCCGTAGTCGTTACCGACGCTCTGGACCCAGTGGTGGTAGACCGCCAGCCCGAACGGCCGGCCGCACAGGCTGCCGATCAGATTCAAGGGAATCGCATACTCGGCGATGTCGGCGTTGCCGGTGGCAGTGGCCGCGGACCAGCCGGGCAGTGAGATCGGCGTGTAGCCGTTGGCGACGCCGGTGCCTTTGTAACTGGAACGGCCGCCGCTGGCGAAGTCGGCTTGCAGCGCATAATCATCAGCCTCGGCGTAGGTCTCGCGACCATCGTCAGTGTCCAGGTAGACGCGGGCAAAACGTTGCCCGAAGCTACCGGCCGCGCCGACCATGCAGACGTAGAGGTTCGTGCCATCGTGTTTCAGGTACACATGGCCCGTCACACCGAACGCGTCGGTGTACGGGTAACTCGCGGCGTCGCCGTACTCGGCGCTCGGATCGCACCGGCCATCCAACTTGACCGACGTCGTACCCAGGGGAATGACGATCGGCCCCTGCTGCTGGGCGAGGACGGTTGCCGACGGGCTGCTGATCGGGGCCGCCGCGGCCGATGTCGGACTCGCGACCAGCAACGCCAGCGCGAGCACGAACAGACCCAGGGCCGTAAGCACGGCCGAAGTGGGGGAGAAACGCGTACGACTTGCTGTTGCCATTGTCCACCTCCTGTGAAAATGCGGGGGGAGCGGCAGAATCCCTGTCGTTCGCTCGTGGTACAAAACTTGTACCACACTTGCATAGGATACCTCACTTAACGATAAGATGCAAAAAAGGATACGGGTACGAGCAGATACGATTGATGTAGCGCCTTCAGGCGGGCAATCTCCGGCCGAAGCCTGGACTCCAGATGTACCAGACGTCGAACTGTCGCATCACACGCACCATAAATGACCTTATGCTTGAATGTATATTGCATTTGATGATCCCTCGGCTTGACAAATGTCGCGAACTACGTTATGATATTCACGAGATTGCGGTACGGAGAACAAAGCGATATGGCCGACTTACTCACCACCAACCAGGTGCAAGACCTCCTCCAGATAGATCGCACGACGATCTACCGCATGGTGGAGAGCGGCCGGCTGCCCGCGATTCGCGTGGGCAAGCAGTGGCGGTTCCCGCGGCCCGAGATCGAGCGGTGGTTGCAGACCCAGACGGTGATGTCCGCGCCGGCGTCCGGCTCAACTGAACAGCCGGCGATTTCCCCACACCACGTCAACGGCGCTGCCCGCGCCGGCGCCAGTTCGACCCTCCGCGACCTGCTCCCGATCACGTGCAGCCAATTCATTCAAGATGCCTTCGCCGACATCCTGGGCGTTATGATGGTCGTCACCGACATGCAGGGCCAGCCGGTGACGAAGATCAGCAATCCGTGCGGCTTCTACACCGCGCTCACCCAGGACCCCAACGCGGTGAGCCAGTGCATCCGCGGTTGGCAACAGTTGGCTGCCGATCCCGCTATGGGGCCGAAGTTCTATCCGAGCGAGATGGGGCTGCTGTGTGCGCGAGGGCTGATCCGCGTGGGGAGCGAACTGAAGGGGATGGCCGTGATCGGGGGGATCGCGCCGGAAGTGTGGCCGCCCAGCGCGGAACAGATGGCTTGCCTGGCCGAGACGTTCGATCTCAACGCAGCCGATGTTGCGGCCAATGCGGATGCCGTCTATCGGCTCGATCGGGCCGCCCAGGAGAAGGCGTTGCGTTCCGTCCAACGGGTCGCGGACATCTTCTCGCACATCGCTGAGGAACGCAACGAGTTGTGCGGACGACTGCAGGCGATCGCGTCGCTCACGGCGCTGTAGAAACTGGAAACTTGATGCGTCATTTCAAGTAAGGAGAACGTCACGTATGAAGAAACTCTTGGTTCTCGGCGCCGGCACGGCCGGCACGATGGTCGCCAACCGGCTCCGCCGGCTGCTCGATAACGACGAATGGCAGATCACCATCGTAGATCAGCATGAGACGCACTACTACCAGCCGGGCTTTCTGTTTATCCCGTTCGGGATGTACAGCAAGAACGATGTGGTAAAGCCGAAGCGCGACTTCATCCCCGCCGGCGTCGAGTTGATCATGTCGCCGATCGAGTTGATCGAGCCAGAGCACAACCGGGTGAAGATCGAGAAGGACGGGCGTTATCTGAACTATGACTTCCTGGTCATCGCCACCGGCGCCCGTATCCGCCCGGATCAGACCCCCGGCCTGGCCGAGCACGAGTGGCATCACTCCATCCATGACTTCTACACCATCGAGGGCGCGCTCGATCTTGCCAGGCACCTGCGCACCTGGCAGGGCGGCCGGATGGTGGTCAACGTGGTGGAAAACCCGATCAAGTGCCCGGTCGCGCCGCTGGAGTTCCTGATGCTGGCCGACTGGTACTTCAACGAGCAGGGTATGCGGGACAAGGTCGAACTGATCTACGCCACGCCGCTGTCCGGCGCGTTCACCAAGCCCATCGCCTCTAAGTACCTGGGGTCCATCTTGGAGCAGAAGGGCATCAAGGTCATCCCTGACTTCCTGGTGGAACATGTGGACCCCGATGCCAAGAAGTTGGTCCACTACGACGAATCCGAGGTGGAATACGACCTGCTGGTGAGCGTGCCGGTCAACATGGGCGACGAGGTCATCGCTCGCTCGGGCATGGGCGATGAGCTGAACTTCATCCCGGTGGACAAGCACACCTTCCTCTCGCCCCAGTACCCGAACGTCTTCGTGCTGGGCGACGCGGCGGCCGTGCCCACGTCCAAGGCCGGTTCGGTGGCGCATTTCGCGGTGGACTGCTTCGCCGAGAATTTCCTGCGTTACGCGGATGGGCTGGAGATGCTGCCCACCTTCGACGGCCACGCCAACTGCTTCATCGAGTCCGGCTTCGGCAAGGGTCTGTTGATTGATTTCAACTACGACGTGGAGCCGTTGCCCGGCCGCTATCCGCTGCCCGGCGTTGGCCCGTTCAAGCTGCTGCAAGAATCCGAGATGAATCACTGGGGCAAGGTGATGTTCCGTTGGATGTACTGGAATATCCTGCTCAAGGGGCAAGAGCTGCCGTTGCCCGCGCGGATGAGCATGGCTGGCAAGTGGGCGAAATAGGGAGGGACGCATGGATCAGGACATTGTGGCGCTGAATCAGAAGCTCGATCTTCTGACAGCCCAAGTCCAGTACCTCACCGAACAGGCGCAGGCCGCAGAGCGCGGCCGTCAGGAGCGCGCCGAGTTGATGCACGACCTGACGCCCATCGTCAACGACGGCTTTCGGCTGGCGACCGAGCAGTTGGAGGAAGTCCAGGAGTACGTTGACCTGGGCGACCTGCTCCGGCTGCTCAAGCGACTGCTGCGGAACGGCCGCAATTTCGAGATGATGCTGGATCAACTCGAAAGCTTGATGGACCTCTTGCAGACGGTGGGGCCATTGACCGACTCGGCGTTCGGCAAGGCCGTGGACATCATGGCTGAGGCGGAGCGCAAGGGTTACTTCGCTTTCGCTAAGGGCGGCATGAAGATCGCCGACAACATCGTTACCTCGTTCACCGAGGACGACGTCCAGCGGTTGGGCGATAACGTCGTGCTAATCTTGAACGTCGTCAAATCCATGACCCAGCCCGAGATCATGACCTTCGTCCACAACACGCTGCTGGTCGCGGAGAAAGAGATGGAGAAGCCGGTGGACACTTCACTGCTGGGCTTGCTGCGACAGATGAACGATCCCGCAGTCCGCCGCGGCCTGGCGCAGACCATGCGCGTGCTGCACGTCGTCGGAGCGCAATCGGGGTGACGGGGTGACAAAGTGACACGGTGACGGGGTGACAGGGTGACACGGGGAGATGGGGACGCGGAAACGCGCAACGGACTACGCAACACGCAACACGCAACACGCAACACGCAACACGCATCACGCAACACGCATCACGCATCACGTAACACAAAAACAACAAACCATCAGGAAGGCAATAAAAACATGGCTACTCGAATCATCGCAGGCAAGACCGTCCAGGTCAACGACGAAGGGTTCATGACGAATCCGAGCGAATGGAACAAGGAGATCGCTGTGGCGATCGCCGCGGAAGAAGGCATCGCCGAGCTGACCCCGGCGCATTGGAAGGTGATTGATTTCTGTCGGCAGGACGCGGCCGACAGTGGCAAGGCGCCGACACTTCGCCGCATCTCGACAGCGGCCGGTGTTTCGACCAAGGACATGTTCGCGCTGTTCCCCAAGGGCCCGGCCAAAAAGGTCGCCCGCATCGCGGGGCTGGGTAAACCGGAAGGGTGTGTTTGAGGAAGCAAGAAAGGAGAACTCTCATGGCTGACGAAACTCGCAAAATCGCATTTATCTGCTCAAAGGGCGACCTGGACATGGCTTACCCGGCCCTGGTGATGGGCTGGGCCGCTCTGGGCAACGGCATTGATGTCACGATCTTCTTCACCTTCTGGGGCATGGATTTGATCCGGAAACTGCGCCAGGACCACCTGGAGATCGCGCCGGTCGGCAACACCAGCATGAAGATGAGCATGATGGGCGTGAACACCGGCAATCTGGGCATCCCGAACATCATGGGCATCCTGCCCGGCATGACCGCCTTATGCTCGTTGACGGTGGCGCCAAGCTCTACGCCTGCAAGATGTCGGTGGATATGTTCGAGTTGAAGAAGGAAGACTTCGTGGACGGCGTGATTGACATCGTCACGGCCGGCGATTTCATGGATATGACCGAGGGCGCGCAGATCATCTTCATCTGATGCATTCGGCGTGATATGTGCGCAGTAAGCCCCCAGCTTCTTCGAGAAGCCGGGGGCTTTGTTTATGATACACGGTCGCAGCGATGTAAATCCGCAATAGTGCAAAACTCGCTACCCGTTGCCTGTCATTCTGAGCGGGTCTGTCCCTGAACTCTCGTTACGGCGTGACGCCAGCGAAGAATCTCCCTGCCGCGACGAGACCCTTCGCTGAATTCACGCGGCAACGCACCTCACGGGGCTGACTCGCTCAGGGTGACAAAAGCGAGTTTTTACGGTTCTGCGTAAATCCAATGCGGTCAAGAGTTGCGTCACCCTGTCACCGTGTCACCCTGTCACCACGGCCGGCTCAAACAGTTCCGGCCCCTGTGGGATGCGCGACTCGATCTGCAGGTGGCCGGCGTCCATCTGCTCCCAGATCACCTGGACTGGCGCTTTGCCCGCCACCCACTTTTCGATGACGAAGATGCCATGGGTGGGCAGGTGGCGTGGACTGTAGGCGCCATGCCGGGGAACTCGAAGTCGGCCAGGTCAGGCGGATTCTTCGCCAGGGCAGCCTTGAAGTGCGCCAGCAGATCGGCCCATGGCTGCGGTCGGGCGTGAAGCAGCGTCCAGACGATGGGCATCTCGCGACGGCGAGCGTCCAGCGAAGAATCCGGTGTCGCAACGAGACCCTTCGCTGGAATCTCGCCGTGCCGGACCTCCCGGGACCAACCCGCTCAGAGCCTGCCCTGAGTGCAACGAAGGGGTGACAAAAGCGAGTTTTGCGGTACTGCCAATTTTTGCATGAACTCCTCGGGTACCTGCACGGCCACAACTTCGCCGCGGGCGCACACCTCGCCGTGGGCCGAGAGCGTCACCGTCACGATAACCTTGCGCCCCTTGATTTCCTTCACCTGGCCCCGTAACTCCAACAGCGCATCAATCGGGGTCGGCCGCAGATAGTCCACGTGGAGCGAGGCCGTCAGGAAGCGGAACGCTGGCTCGGTATCCATCGGCCGGCCCGCAGCCCGATAGGCGGCCGCGGCGGCCGTGCCGGTGGCGTGGCAGTCCATCAGCGACGCGATCAGCCCACCGTAGACGTAGCCGGGGATGGCCGTGTGATAGCGTCTGGGCTGAAATGTGCAGACCGTCTCGTCGCCGTCCCAGTAGCTTTTGATCTGTAAGCCCTGCTCGTTCAGCCGGCCGCAGCCGTAGCAATGGCTCAGGTGATCGGGGTAGTAGTCTTGGAAGGCGTTGTTCATAGCGCCTCGGCTATAGGTGCAAGTTGGGGTTGTCAGTGATGAGACCTTCACCTCGCGCTGATCGGATCAAGTTGCCCCTCGCTGCTCGATGACCAACTCGCTGACAGGTTTGCCGGTGATCGGAACCGGGGTGCGGCGTTTGTAGGGCCGGCTCTCATTACCCGACACACGTAGCATAGCCCCTTGTGGGCGTCCTGACGGGCATAGCAGCGTTGTCGGCGGGCACAAGGCCCTATACTACGGCGCTATGTCGGGTAGTGAGGGGCCGGCTGGCATTGTAGGGCTTCGGTAGCTCAACTTTGCCCGATTCAGCCAGAACTTGTAGCAAGGCATCCTGTTCCGTCAGGGGCGCTGACTGCGCCTGTGACTCCCATTCCAGGAGACCCAGTTCCAGTAACTCCGGCAACCGCGTTTGGTAGGGCGCCAATCGTTCGGCCAAGTGACCAGGAATCTCGATTTGGATCGTATACATGTTCCACCCTCCAATCGCTCGATGACATCGGCGCCATTCTAGCGCGTATCTTGCTGAAATGCAAAGACCGATTTCGGGCAAGCACGCAACACGCAGCACGTAGCACGCAACACGCAGCACGTAGCACGCAGCACGCAGCACGCAGCACGCAGCACGCAGCACGTAGCACGTAGCACGTAGCACGTAGCACGTAGCACGCCATCACTTCAGAATATAATACGTCGCTTTCCGTTCCCCCACCTTCATAATCAACCCCTGATCCACCAAATCCGCCAGCTCGCGGCGGATCGTTTCGTCGCTCAGGTCGGGGAAGAGGTCGCGAAACTCGCGGTTGGTGATGCTGCCGTGCTCGGTCAGGTGGGCCAGGGCGCGCTCCTGGCGGGGAGTGAGGCGACGATTGCCCCAACGCGCGGCGGGATCGGCGCTGACCAGTTCGTCGCCGCGGCCGTGTAACGTCACCTTGAAGCCGGCGACGGTTTCTTCGAAGACCGGCGCAGGCAGTCCCGCCTCACCCATGGCCGCGACCATCCGGTCAATGCCGTAGCCCAGGCGCTCCACGAAGCCGAGATCCGAAAGGGCTTGGACAATCGCCTCGTTGCGGGAGAAACGTTCGCTCAACAGGTTTTCCAGGGTCACGTGGCCGGGCAGGCGGCCGGGGCTGTAGACCTCCATGTGGTCGCTGAACATCAGCAGCCGGATGCCCTCCCCGCGGATGGCATAGTCGCGGTGCGCCACCGCGTTGACGATGGCCTCGCGGATCACGGAGATCGGGTATTCGGCAGTTTCTTCCCGCGTGAACCCCTTGATGCGCATTCCCCGGCGCATGTGGGTGTTGACGAACGCTTCCGCCTGGCGGATTTGATCGGGCAGGGCGCCGCGGGCGTCGTGTCGCGCGAACTCGTCGCCCATCTGCGGGCCGGCGTAGCGCACCAGGATGATCTCGGCGCTCGGCACGAAGCGCTGCGGCTGGCGACCGAAGAGCAACATGCCCGCGTAGGTCGGCAGCAGGCCATCCGCGGCTTCGGTGAGGCAGCCGCGGGCCAGGAGGAGTCGTTGCCAGCTCTCGCCAGCCGGCGCGGCGAGCGCGTCCAGGTAGCTTTGCACCGCGGCCGGGTCGAGATCGGCCAGGCTGGCGCCGGGGGCCGGGCGTGACTCGAAGCCGGCCTCGCTCCGCGCCAGCAGCAGCCCGCTCAGTTCGCTCGTGGTCAGCAGGCGGTTCTCCCGACCGGTGCGGGTGAGGTAGCGACCGGCCAGGCTGTAGACGTGCGGCAGACCCGGCGGCACTTCCACCAGGCAGATCGGCTTGCCGTCCAGCTCGACGATCTGCGGCAGGGGCAGGATCAGCGGCGGGGTGGAGAGCAGCCCGGCGGCCTGAACCGCAGTGCGGGCCTCGTCGGCGCTCGTCACGCCGGCGACTTTGCCGGCCGGCGTGACGCCGAGGAGCACGTCGCCGCCGTGGGCGTTGGCGAGCGCGGTCAGGGTTTCGGCCAGTTTTGCCGGGCTGATCGCGGCCGGGGCGAAGGCGACGCGCTCACCGGGGCCGGCGGAAAAAAAGGCAGAAATGTCGGCGGATGTCCAGCGGGGACGTTGAAGGATCATGCGTCAAACGTCGCCCACCAGAGCATCTTCCTCTGGCTCGATGACGGTGAAGCTGGCCTCCCGTACCTTGAACTCATGGAACTCGCTGCGGTGTTCACGTAGCTCAGCCAGTATCGCCGCCACCTCCGGTTTCGTGGCAAATGTCTTCATGAGAGCATGGTAGATGCGCGTCTCCAGTTCCGGTCGCTGTTCCAACAGTGACGGCAACTGTTCATCGAAGAAGTCCAGCATCTCTTCGTCGGTAAATCGAAAGCGGGTCAGGACGGCCATGTGCCACCTCCACATCGCTTATCATACATGATGCATGATCGTTTGGCAAGCGGTTGCCGTCAATGTCTCAGAAACAAAAAGGAGCCCTTCATTCGATAGGGTCTCCTGATCGTTTCCTGCTCGACCTGTGTCCCGATGTATTTGGAACAGAGTCCCGCCCCGGAAAGGCGGATCTGACCGCCTCTATACGGTTCCCTCTGCCTGGTTTGGCTGGCCTTTGTTGCTCAAACTGAACCGTTCTCGGAGGTATTCCGCCAGGCCTCTGGGTCTGAGTTTCAGGACATATTCGCTAATGCGCGTTAGTGGATTGCGAGTCAGCTCTTGCGTTATGATGCCATCCAGGTTGAGCGTATCATAAGCAGGATCGTCGATATCGACGTCAAGGGCAGGTACGCCCTTATCCTCCGTGTAGCCGCCTTTGACTAATCCGGCGAGGAAGCGTTCTTTGCGGATTTGTTCGGTCATGGAGCCACGCCGCACGCGCCTTTCATAAAAGATGTTGAACACCATTTCTCTCGTCACCGCCTCCCCTTTGGCTAGAAGCTCTGCGGCAATGCGTAACAGATAGGGGTGTTTCTGGCTGACACCCTTGGTCTCCTGGAAGGTCTTCCCATCGGCCGGTCTGTTGGCATACTTCTGATAAGCCTCTTTGAACTCCTCCTCGGTGAATTCCTGGACGGGCCAGGTGAGGCGGCCCGCCTGGCTATGATAGTAATGGTGTACTGCAAGCTGGCGCTCGTCTATCAGCAAATCCCACGTGGAGTCAAGGCAGGTGATGATGAATTTGATCCGACACAGTTCATCTTGCTCTCTTGCAAACCGCTCCACGAGCGCGTTGATTGCAACCATCAGGTGGTCAGGCGGCCGGTTATCGAGTCTGAAGGTATCAAGGCCATCGAAGCACACGAGTAGATGGGCGTTTTTGTTCTCAATGACGTGAGCGAGATAGTTGAGTTCTCGTTCCAACGCCGAAAAGTCGGGATACCCCAAGTCACGGGCGATAATACGGCCAAGGGCATCGCCCAGAGTATCACTTGGTCCAGGCTGAAGTTGGCGCAAGAGGTTGGGTAAGTCCAATGAGTCGTAAGCCAGGACGAACTGAGTTTCATCGGATAGGCTTTGATAGGCCATCTGGCAGATCAGGAAGGTTTTGCCGACGCCTGCCGCGCCAGTTAGAACCATGGCGGCGGAATTGCTTTCCAGGAATTGCAGGATATTCTGTTGCACTTCCTTCCTGGCGACCGACCGATCTGGATCGAAGACACCTGCATCTATCTTGCCATCGCAAAATGCCTTGGCCTGTGCCCGACATGCATCCCGAAGCTTCTCCCAAGTCATGCCGACCCAGGTCAAACCGATATCAGAAGACTTAGGAGATGCAGGGGTGAATTCTCTTGTCCTTTCAAACACAAAATTGCCCCAGTGCCTAATTATAGCCAACAAGCGCTGCCTATCCTCGACAAAGGGAGTCCGCGCACCCGCGTCTATACACTGGCCGATCAGCTTGCGGGCGTCGTTGGTCAGCGTCTCGACTTCCTCTGGTCGAATTGTACCGCGTTCTTCTTTCTCTGTCAGCTCCATTTGCTTGCCAAAAAGCTGTCGATCCATAGTCTCAAGGCTTTCCAGCATTGCCGAGATACTTTCCATTGCTTCACCTCCCCAATCTAGGCCAGTCCTTCATCAATCGTACGATCTAGCTCAGCGGAGACCCGACTAGTCAATATTTGGAGCGCTGTCCTGAAACGAGGAGTGTCTTTTGGTATCAGTGCCATTGATCCATTTCCGACATCGTAGTCAAGGGTTTTATAAGTCTCTGTCAACTTCTCGAACAGCCCGGGCAATTCCGTAATCCCGCCACTGCCTGACTGTACTATGATCCGCTGAACCAGCGTGCCCACATAGTAGTACGGTGATCTCACTTCCGGCCACTGCCCTCTTATTGCTCGCAACTCCTTATCCTCCAAAATGCGATCTGCCATCACAGCCTCCTGTGCCAGACGCTCGCATGCGGAAAAGGTTTTATCCAGTTGACCAAGCTTGACCTCAAGAGTCCGTAGCAGTCTTCGCGATCCCGCACTCTCTTTTGCTTCCCTGATAAACAGGGATAGCTCGTTCAGGCCTTTTGCCATAAACGTGCTATAGACACCAATGCCACCCCCTAACTGGGAGACTGCCTGTTCCCAAGTACAGTCTGTCATTGCCTTATTCCTTTCCATGAACCTTTTTCAGGACAGCAACCAGTCGAGATCTGCAGAGATCTTAGTTTGCAAAACCGCCAGCGCGTCGGTGAAATCATGCATTTTCTCTGGAATTGGCTTGAGTGCGACGTCCTGTCTTGCCATGCGGAGAGCGTCATGCGTCTGCGACAACTTTCGGAACAGCTCATCATACTGGTCCCTGACGTCGTTATTCCTCTGGATGAGGGCCTGTGCTTCCCGGTATGGTTTCTGGCTTGCATCCCAAGCGTGTGAAAAAGCTGTGTACTCTGGAATCGTCAGCGAACGGCCATCGTAAAACGCTTCCTGGCTCTCTTCTTCCCATGGTGCGATGGCATCCGCCAACCGGCCGAGTGCCTTCTCTAGCTCTCTTAGAGTCCGGCGGTCTGGGGCAGGGGTTCCAGATGTGGTGGAAATCGCAGTCGGGGGAATAAAAGCCGTACCTAGTGCCTTTGGTAGGGTGAAGTCCCAACGTCCGTCCCGTGTTTCGCCCGTAGCCTCGACGTCCTTGACCCAACGGCGGAGGCTATCGCCGTAGCGTCTCAGGTGCATTATACCCCGACCCGTGCGTAGATCGAGCTGGACGAAAGCATAACCGTTGGGGTACTCGCGATCAGGGTACTTGCGATCAGGATGCGAGCGTCGGTCGTAGGCTGCCCCGGCCGGGATGATGACGCATTCACCATCGAACGTGACTTCCTGGATGAACCCGGCCCGATGCCGATGGCCGCGCAGGATGAAGTGACACGCC
Source organism: Chloroflexota bacterium (assembly GCA_026389845.1). Lineage (GTDB taxonomy): Bacteria > Chloroflexota > Anaerolineae > CG2-30-64-16 > CG2-30-64-16 > JAPLHB01. Next base: position 27,933 of record JAPLHB010000043.1, on the reverse strand, counting down.
TCTCGCAGCCGGCTCTCGACGTCGCTCCGATCGAATTCCTGGCACCATTCAAATGGATGGTGCAACAGGGCGATCTTGATATCGGCGGTCTTGGCAGCATCTACGGCTTGAGCTACCTGTAGCTCACCGACCAGGAGGCGCCCATAGTCGTTGACCTGATCTGCTTCTTTGAAATGTCCACTGAGCCATGCCGAGTTCAATCCCAACAGAGCGACGGTCTTGCCGTTCTTCTGAAAGGTTCGTGTGTACCAGTCGGCCGGGTCATCCGGTTCCCAATAGCCGGCGAAGACACGACGGATGAACGCAGCATACGCTGCCGTGGACATGAAAACTGTTTCCCGTTTCCTGTCGGAGGCCAGGAAATCGTTGACGGCATCTCGCGTCTGTAGTTGAGCGACGACATTCACCGATAGCATTGCCGAGATATTCCAGTCAACATCATGATTGCCGGGCACGATAAACAACTCGTTGGGCGTAAGACCGGTTGTGGCCAGAAGGGGCTTGAAGAAATACTCCTCCGCCAGCCGGTACTCTTCCTCTTGCCCCTGCCAGGCGACATCCCCGGTGAACGCGATGAAATCGGGCCTCAGGCCATCCTTCATTCGGTCTTTGATATCCTGCCATAAGGCGTCCAGGACCACCTTGCGGTTGAGAGCGTCTTCGGCCCGAAAATGCAAATCGGAAAGATGAAGCCACGACAGTATACTCGCCGTCTGAAGCGACTCCTCACGGAGGGGCTCGTTAGCCCAAGCCTCAACCGGGATCGGAGTGATGACCTTTTCCTCTTCCCTTCCAATGCTGGAATCAAGTCGAGCGGCGATATCCGCATATTGGCCGCCAAACCGACGCAACGCGTTGGCGGCGATGCGTGCAAAAGGTTCGTGTTCTTCGCCGAGTCTCAAGCTTCCTTTGGCAGTGGGATCGGCAAGCAAGGCCGCGAAATCGAGCGGCTGGCTAGCTCTCTCACTAATGTACGCAGAGACTGCCTGCAGCACGTCGCCCAATTCGTAATCGCGCAGGTTGTCCTGCAGCCGCTCACGTACCTCATCGGAGACAAAATCGTATAGGATCCGATTTGCCGGCTCGCTATCGTCAATGGGTGGATGCCGGATGAGTCCGCTGAGAAAGACCTCGGCCAGGTGGACTTGGCGTGATTCGGGCAGCATCGCCTGTTGTACCAGGCGCATGATCGGCAATGTAAGAGGCACGGCAGAGAGATACGTCGCCAGTCGCCTCGCGGTCAGCGAAGCGGAGCCGTCAAAGACACACAACAATTCGTCTACATCCTGCGCGGGTGGTGGGAGTGGAGGGGTCGAAGGCTCGCCGGGCGCCGCGAGTACCCCGGGAATCCACACGCCGCTGGCGCCCGCCAGACTGCGCGACCAATAGCTCAGTGGGATTGCCTCCAGCGTTACGACCGGCACAGGAACGCTGCCAGCCGGATGCCAGCCGGCCAGCTTTTCGCGTGAGTGGTGATTTTGTAACGCGTTTTCGCGCGGCGGCCGCGGGCGATTCTCTTTCCAGCGGATCTCTAATGCTGAGTTGGGTGTACCGGCGGCCGCCGCACGCACAAAGAGCCAATAAAGGGTACGCAGTCCCGTACGCGACCATAGCCGTTCCGGAAGAGTCTGTACAAGTGTCACAAGCCCCTGTGTTCCCCATTGTGCAAGCGCGCCCGCCATCACACCATTGTGCCAGATCGGCGCCACACAATCGCTCACCACCATGATCAGCCGCCTGCCCAGCGGGTCGATCAATTCGGCGGGGCGGTGGGGCATATCGCGGCGTGCGGATAGTCCGTAGCCGCTGTAAAGATGTAGTGCGCTGTCACTGTCAGCGGCGCGAAAGCCCCACACTTGTATGCTGCGAAAGGCCCCTTGCCGTTCAAGCAGTTGCAGCAACTCGCCGATCATCTGCTGCCAGATCACCATAGACGAGGATTCATCGACCACCACCGTGACGGCAAGCCAGCGTTCGGGTGCCGGAAGCAGCACCGCCATCCAGTCGCCCGTGTCGGCGATGTGGTGCGCGGTGGCGGTTTCGTCGAGTGCGAATCGGGTGCGAGATGCTGTGCGGCGTTTCAGTGGACGCAGGCTGCGGCCGAGTTCGAGCGCGGCTGGCAAGGCATATGCGGCCGGGCTGCGAAACGGTCGAGCAGCGCTGCCCCCTAGCATATCTGTCACCAGTTTCGGGTAAAGGTCGGCGGTGGTAGAACCAGCTTCGGTGGTCTGACCCGACGATGCGCGACTCTTGCCCTGGGACTCAACCTTGATTTGTGGTTTGGACCTCTCATTAGGGAGTCGCGCATCGCCCAGGCCGGGCCCAACCTCACCAGGCGCGTCATACTGCGCGGCTAACCAAAGGAGATCGGCAATCTCCTCCGCAGTCGGGTCAAGACCCAGGTGACGCAGAAGGGCACGCAGGGCAGTGTTCACACAACCCCACCGGAAAGATACTGCCAGACCGTCTCAGCGAGTATCCCTTTATCCTTTTCCTCGCTGCCCAGGTTAACGCCAAACTGGGTAAGGTAAATGGCGTTGAGTAATTGATCGGTAGCGAGGTCCCCCTGCTTGCGGCGCTCGAAGAATTCCTTGACCAACGTTCTCCGCTCCTCGGTGTTCGGGTGTTCGAAGCCAGGGAAGTAGGAATCCACTATCTGGTTCAGCTTCTCCTCATCGTGATCGGGAATATTGAGGCGGATACACCGCCGCACAAACGGAGCCGGGAACTCGCGCTCGCCATTGTTGGTAAGGATCACGATTGGAAAGGCCGCGCAGGCCACGCGTCCCTCAGTGATCGTAACGGGGTTATCGCTATCATAAGGAAAAACTTTCACGCTGGTCCGTTCCTTGGCAAGGCGCGTCAGCTCAGGGATATCGTAGCGCCCTTCCTCAAAAACGTGGAGTAGATCATTAGGCAGATCAATGTCGCTCTTGTCGATCTCGTCGATCAAAAGCACACGGGGATGCTTGCGCGGCAGCAAGGCCGTGCCGACGGGTCCCAGCCGGATAAAATCGCCTATATTAGGGTCATCCTCGATTCCACGCTGTTGGCGACGGTTGACCTCGTGCAGCCGGGCAATGGCATCATAGCGGTAAAGCGCATCCTGCAAGATCGCGCGCGAGGTGATAGACCAGGTAAGCACCGGACCGAGACGCAGTTCGTGGGCAATCGCATAGGCGAGCGTGGTCTTGCCGGTGCCAGGTCTGCCCGTCACCAAGAGCGGACGGCGCAGATAGATGGCGGCATTGACGACCTGCCTCTCCTTTTCACTCGCTTGAAACTTGAAAGTTGAGAAACGCTTTTGAAGTTCCTTGTCATCGATCAGGTCACCTTCTACCTGGCGCGGATCACCGAAGCGGCGCCATGCAGGCGCGAGTTTTGCCGGCTCGAGCAGTCGGACGACGTCATCGTGTGGCGTGCCGCAGCCCGTGAAGATATGCCATTTACTCATCGGAAGACTCCTTCGCGGCGGTATTTGAGCGGTATTCTCTTTGGATCGTCCCACAACAGCGTGAGATGGTTGGAAATGTGCGACTCATCTTTGCGGTTAGCACGGCGAGCTTGATGCACGACTTCGTAGAGCTCTGCCAATGAGCTGCCTCCCATTAGCGCAGTGATGAGCAGTGGCTCGCTCGGTCGCCGTGACAATACGGCTATGGGAATGCCCGCATCGCACACTGCGGTAAAGAGCGCATCTTTGTCAGCAGGCAGCGCAGCCACTCCCAAACAGGTCAGTTCTTCAGCGTCCTGCCAGTCGATCCAGACGTCATCGAGTTCGTCTGCCTCTTTGGGGGTGAGCCAATGCAGCGCGTTGCAGTCACAATGACGGATGTGATCATGAAATTCATCCCACTTTTTTCGCCACCAGGAAAACACCATCTGCCTATCGGCATTGTCGGGCATCGCGAGTCGGTCACGCAAGCGCACTACGACAGGATATTGGATGCCGTAGGTGATTTGGTTTTTGCCCTGGTACTTCCACCGGTCGAGGTCGGCCACAAGCAATTCCCGCGGGACTATGAATTCCAGGATCGCACTGGCGGGAATGGCAGAGCGGTCGAAGACATGGTCGAGCAGAGCAGGAACCTGATCGAGTCTCCAGGGGCCTTCCCGCAGTTCGGGTTCATCGGTATGCAGCTTTTTGGGCTCGTTCTTCCTGCCGGGCCACTCCGTGACCTCTACCAGATAAAGCCATTGACTGGGCGGATGATTATGATTGGAGGTGTCGGGCGTGACGTCGATCTGCACGCAGGCGGAATCCACTTCGCTGACGTTCGCGATTTCGAGATGCGTCACGGGCAGCTCGAGCAATTCAGCCGTCTCCTCAACCCAACCGCGCAGCTCATCATACGTGGCCTGATCGCCCATCTTCTTGACCTCTACCGCCAGCCGCTCTGCAAATTCGAAGATTGGCGGGATGCTCCGGCAAAATGGCAGGCTACACAAATCGTGGATTATCTTCGAGAGGGTCAACTCAGTCAGCAGATTGGGATCGCCGGGGCGGCAATTATGATAGAGCGCGCGCCAGGAAGCATAATCAAGCTTAATTTTCCCGGCAGTTTCAATGAGCACCTCGCGCCGGCGGTCAGGAATCGTCGGAAGCAGCGGCCCGGTTCTATACGCGCCTGCATTCCCGAAGAACAGCTGCATCGTCCCATAGTTGTAGATCGGGCCCTGGAAGTTAGCCGCAATCGTGGGTGGCAAGTAAAACGCAATCGTGCGGATGGCATTCTGCGCTTCAGAAACTACGTCAGTCCAGCCTCCTGGGGGCAGGCCTCTGCCTCCTCGCAGTACGGCAATCGGGAAATCTTGCGTGTCGAACTTGAAGCGGGGCTTCTGCGATTCCCTCCATTCCTTGATCGCATCCTTTTCGACTGCCGTGCCCAAATAACTCATCAAGTGCCCAACCCGGACTTCTGGGTCGCCCGATATATTGCCAGCACCCTGCAAAGCTAAGAGCAGGTGCTTCGTGTAAATGCTCAACGTCCCGTCACGAGGATAATACGACTTTTCTCTCTCACCCGACGAGGCAAAGACGACACGCCCCTCGCCCTGTGCGAGGCTTGTCAGAAACGCACCAGGTGGCGGGCTATTGTCAGGAGGCGCATCGACGAAAGCACCATCTTTGGGAGCCGCTATTCCCGCAGCGTGACAACTGTCAATAAAAACGAGCAACCGCTTGGCAGCAATCGCCGAAATGGCTACTTGGAAGTCATCTGCTTTCAGACGCGTCTCGGGCTGGTTCGGGTAATAGTCATGCGGAACCAGCCAGAATGCACCGCTGGTGGAGTCGTACTTACCATGACCGGAATAGAACACGATACAAGTGGCATCCGCATCTTGTTCAGCGCATTGTTTGAGCCACGCCAGTTTATCGAGAATTCCCTTTCGTGTTGCGTTCTCGTCGCACAACACTTGAACCTGTCCTTGGGGATAGGCACAGAAATCCGGCATAACGAGCAATTGCTGCAAAGCGCGCATATCGTTTGCGGCAACCGACAACGAGTATTCCTTGACCTTACAGTTGCCCACGCCGATTAGCAGTGCATAACCATGATCAAAGGTAGAAGACGTCATCTGTCTCTTTTCTGCGCTTTAGAACGGATACCATTCCGCGATAAAAGCCTTATCTGTGGAGGATAGCGTGCTGTTCCAGCCGACTGAAAAGCCGTCCAGTGTATGCTCTTTGGGTATTGGATAGACCATGATCGAGTTCTTATCGAAGGCTGTGAACTGCGTGATCGCAGGATTGGCGCTGTAGACTTTGAATAGATTATGATCTACTTCGGCACGGGACCAGTAATTCGGATATCCTTCGTAGTACTTATAGACAGCTTCTTTGTTCCACTTGATCTTCGCGTCAGGGTTCTGGTGTTCATGAATCATGCCAATGGCATGACCAAACTCGTGTAACACGACGCGGTGGATTTCGTCGTCCGACGTCCAAGGACCTAGCCAACCTAGATTCATGGTGGGTGAGTCCGACGCGACGCCGAGTGCGTCTTTCCCGATATACGACCAGGAGCCGCCAGGTTCAAAGCTGATGCGAATCTCGGCGTCCAGATGATTGCCAAAATCGAACTTCAGATTGGCGTACCCAGACCATTCTTGCGCGTGCGCCATGATTTTGACGCAGACATCGGGAGCACCCCCAAGGAAGCGCACTTTCAGCGTCTGAGCGGGTTCCCACTTCTCCTGTACCTGTAATGCGCCCTTGTCGAAGCCAACACCCACTGATGGGCTAAATGGCTCCTCTCCGGGCAACCACCGATCAATACAGACTCTTATGATGCGTTGGCGTGGCATAGTAACCTCTTTCCTTTGATTGCGGTCCGTCTTATCTGATTATGAACCTTGTCACCTGTGCTTCATAACTCGCTATGGGGACATATTGCTCAGGACCTAACTTCTTCAGATCAGATGTTCTGAGCTTGTCCGCAGGAAGCCATTGACCTGCTTGGTACCATACTCGATCACCTGTTGCAGCTCATTAGCCATGACGTGTACTCCCGAGGGTCTGATTCGCCTGTGTAGTTATTTCAGCAGCCCAGGCTCCAATAGTTATAGCAGTTGTGGCTCGGCATCGTTGTTCCAGTTGCCTCACAAGATCATGTTTTCAGATATGGACCTGGTTGTCTGACAAAAGTAAGGATTGAATTGTCGCCGGATTTGCGGTAAGATACCGGGTGATTCCAGGCACGGGAGGTGCCGCACGATGGGCGACAGTTGGGTTCTCTATGGCACGCTCATGGAGCTGCTGTGTCAGACCCTGGGTGATGCCCGACCGCATCTGGGCCAGGTCAAGACCCTAACGTGGTGTCTGGTGGGCTTGTTGCTGACCGGCAAGGTCCACATTCCGGGCTGGGCCAGTCACATCGTGAGCCCGGGCGAGCAGCAAGCCAGTCGGGAGCGCCGGCTCTATCGTTGGCTGGCCAATGTCCGGGTGCATACGGCGCGGCTCTATGCGCCCCTGATTCGCGAGGCGCTGCGGCGCTGGGGCGGGGCCAAACTGTACCTGGCCCTGGATACCACGACGCTGTGGGGGCGCTTCACGGTCGTCTACCTGTCCGTGATCTATCGGGGGCGGGCCATACCCCTGATCTGGCACGTCCTGCGGAGCCAGAGCGCCAGTGTAGCCTTTGCCGTGTATGAACCCCTGCTGCAACAGGCCGCCCACTTGCTGCCCGTCGGGGCCAACGTGGTCTTTCTGGGGGATCGCGGCTTCGCCAACCTGCGCTTGTTGCGCGCCGTCGGTGCGCTCGGCTGGCACTTTCGCGTGCGCCTCAAGGGCCGGACCTGGGTCTACCGGCATGGGCATGGGACCTACCTGCGCCGCTTATGTCCGGCCGTCGGCCAGGCCCATTTCTATCACAAGGTGCTGCTCACGAAGCGCCAGTTCGGGCCCGTCCATCTGGCGCTGGCCTGTCCCAGCACCAGTCCCAATGATCCGTGGTATGTGGTCAGTGATGAACCGACGAATCTCACCACCTTTGATGAGTACGGCCTGCGTTTCGATACGGAAGAACTGTTTTTGGACGAGAAGAGCGCCAACTTCCAACTCGAAACCAGTGAACTCGATGATGCCGCCGCCCTCAGCCGCTTGGCGCTGGTGCTGGCCATCGCGATCCTGATCTTAACCGCGTGGGGGGGCGAGGCGGTGGCCCTGGAACTACGGCGCACCGTGGATGGCCATTGGCTGCGAGGGCTGAGTTATCTGCGCATCGGTTGGCACTTCCTGCGGCAGTGCTTGGCGCAGCGCCTCAAGCTACCTACCTGGCTCGATCTGAACAGCGAACCCGATCCAGAACCGGCCGTCGCTTCAATCCGCAAGGCCTTCGAGCCAGGGCTATCGTTCAAGGTGCGCTTCTTTACCTAACTTCTGTCAGACAATCAGGATATGGACAGACATTCATGCCGATCACACGCCACGAGTCACGCGGAGCACCGCGGCCGACAGAAACAGCAGGACGTAGAGGAACATCTCCGCTTTCATGAATTTTTGAGTCATGCGAATCCCTTCGCTGCCCTTCAATACCAGGCGGCCAGCCGCGAACAGCATGCCTGCGTTGACTACCGTCACCGCGACCAGGTAGAATCTGCCATACATAACGTAATAATAGGGGAGATAAGCTGTCAAGACGCATAGACATGCAAGGAGCGCGGCTATCTGACCGGCCCTCTGGTGTCCAACAAGCATAGGCAGAGTTCGTATCCGCGCCACACTGTCCCCGGGTAAGTCCTCGATATCCTTGACGATTTCGCGAGACAAGGTAGCGAAAAACACGCAGAACACGAGCGGGATGACAGCAGCGACGTTGCCCATCACTAGCCCGCCGATTAGCACGCTGTTGCTGGTCAGCAGGGCAGTCGCAAGATTGCCGAGTATGCCACTGGCGTTCTTCAACTTCCATGAGTAGAAGAACAGCAGCAGTGCCGATGCAGCAGCGCTCAGGAACGCCAGGCGGTTGACGAAGAGAAAGAGAACTGGCGAGCCAATCATCAGCGCCAGAGCATAAACTCTGGCCGCGCTCGTGGTCATCTCCCCTTTTGGCAAGACACGTTCCTTGTGGACGATTTTATCTACTTGCAGGTCGAATGCGTCATTCAGGGTGTTTCCGCCGGCCACCATGATGGCACATCCAGAGACTGCCAGGATGATGGAACTCCACATGCCTGTCCCGGCGCCGGCCACGATGCAGGATGCCAGGGCTAGAATTCCCACGCCCAAGCAATTGGCCGGACGGGTGATGCGAATGAAAGGAGCATATGACATGATATCGTCTCTCGCTAACGCAGCATGACCAGGCGAGCGTAGTAGTACGGCGTTGATGCTGTGAACAGCAGACCATCTATTCTATCAAGAATACCGCCCTGCAGGGGCAACAGCTTGCCCGCGTCCTTCACCCCGGCGCAGCGCTTGAATGCGGACTCGACCAGATCTCCTACCTGTGCCAGCACTCCCAGGATAACCCCGATGACCCCAAAATGCAAGACGCACCGTGGTCCTTTGCTAGAGTACATCCAGCACGAAGCTTGCTAGCTTCTCGCTACGCTTCATCTGCCGGATGAGTAAATCCAGAATGCCAGGCCAACCGAGCAACATCTGCAGCGTCGCCTCGGTCCGGAACCTCTTGCCAAGCACTTCCTGCCATTTGACCTCATACTTGCGCAACTCATTGAGGGAACAGTCATTCGCCTGGATTGCTTTTGCCGCTATTTGCGCTGCGATCCGGCCGGTCTCCATTGCATTGTAAATGCCACTCCCGGTCAGAGGACTGACAAATGCACCCGCATCCCCCACCAGCATCATGCCAGCGCACGCCCTGGGCCGTCTCTGCGAGGCAAAGGGCAATAGCCAGCCGTTTGCTCTGCCCATCAGCGTGGCATGTGAGAGCCTCCCTACCAACCGCGGGTCGTTGACAAACTCGTCGAATGCCTGCAGGAGGTGGCTTCTGTTCCGGCGCGCGACATCGAGTCGCAGACCGATGCCTACGTTCGCCATACCGTTGCCGATCGGAAAAAGCCAACCGTACCCCGGAAGCGCTGTCTGGTCAAAATAGAGCTCAACGTATTGATCGAGATCATGCACCCCGTCGAAATACGCTCGCATTGCTATGCCATAGTAGCGAGGAGGCAACTTCTTCGGGTGTAGAAATTCGGCCATGACGGAGTTGGCGCCATCCGCTGCTATGGTTATTCTTGCCTGATGTGTCACGATTCTGCCGTCTTGAGTGCTCAGAACACCGTGAACTGTTCCATCCTCTACAATCGGTCCTGTGACTCGCAGACACTCGAACCTGGCCCCTTGCTGAAGCGCAAACTCCCTTAGAACATGATCGAACTCCCTCCTCGGAACAATATAGCCGTGGCGATGGGAACCATTTAGCTGGGGAAAATGTCCCTCGAAAACATCACCTTTCGAAGAGAATGCCCTTATTCCACTGCAACAGGTGATCCCCTGTACTTTCGATTCAAGGCTGAGGCCCAATTCGGCCAGAAGCCTAAGGCTATTCGACCCTACGCCATCACCGCACGGTTTGTCCCGAGGAAACTGCGCTTTGTCCAGCAGTAATACCTGCAGGCCCTCTCTTGCCAGGACAGCCGCTGCTACACTCCCTGCTGGTCCAGCGCCGACAACGACCACATCATGCATTCAAACCCTCATTTGATTCTGCCGGTCGGGAGAATCAGGACAGCGATTGTGACAAAAACGGCCGCTGCAAGTGCCAGCAGATTGGGCAAGTGTTTCTTTCGGAGAAGCCGACTGATCCTCGCACGCGTCTGCAATCCGTTTGGCACCTGGCTACTGTCATCCATCGGGCATCTACAGTCATTCTTGTGAGCTGCCCAACGCTACTCGACCCGCACCATCTCATCCAACTTCCACTCACAACCGCACGGCGCGGCATCGGGCCGTGGCTCTGCAATGACTTTCCAGGTAATATAGCGCAAGGGACCGATGATCTGACCGTCGTGATTGATGGCAACGGCTTCCACCGTCACCTCCCTGGGTAGATGCGCCCTTTCGGCTGAAACGTCCGGAGCATAACTGATGCCGACAACACGCGCCTCTTTCATCGCAGAGCGTTCTCCTGCCAGACCGAAGGTAGATGAAGCAAGGGCGTAGGGTGCGTCGCTTGCCTGGTTTTCAAGGGTCAGCTTGTCCTTGCTCAAGTAATCCTGGGATTGCCAGTTAGTCCCGGCATCGGACTTCGCCCCATCCTTCTGAAACAGCGCCAGGTAGAATGCCAGGACGGCCTTCTCTGGGTAGAAGGTGCTGCGAAGATCTTTGGCCTGATCGAATTGAAAAGTGACTTTTGCTTCGACGGGCGGTCGCAAGGATCCATCAAGCTGTAAGAAGGTGCCTGCCTCTGGCTCGTACGTGCGCTCGAGGGCGAGCTGGCTGCGCTCGAAGCCATTGCGATCCTTGACCACCACGCGTTTGCCGTTCAGGGTCACGCCGCCGCTGCCGCGGAAGGTGCCGATGACCTGATACTTGCGCGCATCCGATTCGGCCGCTTCGCACGTCCGACCGGCCTGGTCTACCCACTGGAAGATGTTTAGAGTCTGGCCGTCGCGGCTGTGGATGACCAGCGCCGGCTGGGAGAGCGCACCGTCGAGGTCGGACATGATGGGGCCAGACCAGGGATTGGTGTAAGAGTCGTACATCTCCTCCGCAACGTAGTCGTTGTCTACGGGACTCAAAGGATAGGTGACGATCCTCGGAAAGCGGCATTGTTCCACGTCGTACACGGCCGCGCTATAGGCCTTCGCTTCATGCTTGATGAATACGATCCACTCCTTGGACTTGTCGTTGTCGGCATCCAGACGGAAGACGTTGCGGATGGTTCCGACGTCGGGTGAGATATCAAGAAAATTGATGAAGCGGTCTTGGGTGCTCGTCTTAGCCAGGCCTACGCGCGTTAGATCCAAGTCAACGCCGGCCACGTAGACGGCAAACACCACTACCAAAAGGAACGTGACAAGAAGCAAAAGGCCGTCGCGCGGCAACTCGGTGATCACATTGCCGAGGGGGCGGTTATAGATCGTCCAGATCAACACGACGACCCAGATGAGCGGCACGATGATAAGGATGATCTTGGTAGACATTCCGCGACGCTCCTATTTGGACGGGTTTACGCGGCTGCCGGCGCAGCAGTCTCCGCCTGATTGGTCTCCGCTTCAACCTGCCGCTTGGCGAGATTGCGCTTCGGCCTGGCTGTGGGCGCCTCATCCTGCACCAGTGCGCGGGCCAGGATCTCGTCCACGTGATCCACCCGTATCAGCTCCAGGTCGCGCTGAACGTTGCGCGGCACGTCGGCCAGGTCCTTCTCGTTGCGCTTCGGGATGAAGACCGTCTTGAGCCGCATCCGATGGGCGGCCATCAGCTTTTCCTTTAAGCCGCCGATGGGCAGCACCCGGCCGCGCAGGGTGATCTCGCCCGTCATGGCGACGTCGTGCCGCAGCGGCTGCTCGGTCAGCGCCGAGATCAGCGCCGCGGCCATGGTGACGCCCGCGCTGGGACCGTCCTTCGGGATGCCGCCCTCGGGAACGTGGATGTGCAGGTCAATCTTGTCGAAGTCCAGCTCGCCCAGGCCGAAGTCGTCGGCGTGGGCGCGGGCGTAGGTGAGCGCGGCCTGCGCCGATTCCTGCATCACCTCGCCGAGCTGCCCGGTGAGGGTCAGGCTGCCCTTGCCGACCACGAGCGCGACCTCCACCTGCATCACGTCGCCGCCAGCCTCGGTCCAGGCCAGGCCGTTGGCGACGCCGATGTCGTCCACTTCGTTCGCCAGCCATTCGCTATACTGCGGCGGCCCCAGGAACTTGCTCACCGTGGCGGGCGTGATCCGGCCCGGCGCGGCCTTGCCTTCGGCCACCCTGCGGGCGATCTTGCGGCAGACGTTGGCGATGGCCCGCTCGAAGTTGCGCACGCCCGCCTCGAAGGTGTATTCGCGGATCATGGCCCGCAGCGAGGCGTCGCCGAACTGGACTGTCTCAGGCTTCAAGCCGTGCGCCTCGAGCTGGCGCGGGATGAGGAACTGCCGCGCGATCGCCAGCTTCTCTTCCTCGATGTAGCCGGGAAACTCGATCACTTCCATGCGGTCGCGCAGGGCTGGCGGGATCGGGTCCAGGATGTTGGCCGTGGTGATGAAGAGCACCTTGCTGAGATCGTAGGGCACTTCCAGGTAGTGGTCGCTGAACGCGTGGTTTTGCTCCGGGTCGAGTACCTCCAGCAGTGCCGCGGCCGGGTCGCCGCGGAAGTCCAGGCCCAGCTTGTCCACCTCGTCGAGCATGAAGAGCGGGTTGATCGCGCCGGCGTTGCGCATCGTCTGGATGATACGACCGGGCAGCGAGCCGATGTAGGTGCGCCGGTGGCCGCGGATTTCCGCCTCGTCGTGGACGCCGCCCAGGCTCAGGCGGACGAACTTGCGGCCCAATGCCTCAGCGATGGACTTGCCCAGGCTGGTCTTGCCGGTGCCGGGCGGCCCCACAAAGCAGAGGATGGGACTTTTCATCTTCTCCTGGGCCAGCTTGCGCACCGCGATGTGCTCCAGGACGCGCTCTTTGACCTTCGGCAGGCCGTAGTGATTCCGTTCGAGGATCTGTTCGGCGCGGCCGAGGTCCAGGTTGTCCTCGGTGGCGTGCTTCCAGGGCAGCTCCAACAGCACTTCCAGATAGGTTTGGACGATGGTCGCATCGGGCGACATGGATGACATGGTCCCCAGCCGGGTGATTTCTTTCTCGGCCCTCGCCTTCACCTCGTCCGGCATACCCGCAGCGGCCAGCTTTTCGCGCAGTTCTTTGACCTCACGTTTGGTGTCGTCGTCCTCGCCCAGCTCGGTCTGGATGGCGCGTAACTGCTCGCGCAAGTAATACTCGCGCTGCGATTTGTCCATCTCCTGCTGCACCTGGGTCTGGATGCGGCTCTCTAGCTCCAGCACGTCCAACTCCTGCCCCAACATGATGCTGAGCTTTTGCAGGCGCGTGTTTGCATCCAGCGTTTCCAGTAGTTCCTGGCGTTTCTCAAGCTCCAGGTTGAGGACGTGGGCCAGCAGATCGGCCAGGCCGCCCGGGTCTTTTTCGTTCATGGCCGCCACGTACGCATCTTCGGGCACGTTGGCATCCAGGTCCACCAGCTTCTCGAAGAGCGCCAGTACGGCGCGCATGAGCGCCTCGCTCGCCATGTCGTGGCGCTCATCCTCGTAGAGCGGCACGCCGAGCACGCGCAGGTATGGCTCAGTCTCAACGACGTCCACGATGCGTACGCGCTCGATCCCTTGCACCAGGACCGTTGTGCTGCCGTCGGGCATCCGCAGGACGCGGCCGACCTCGACCGCGGTGCCGATGGTGTAAAGGTCGGTCAGGTCGGGGTCGGCGGCTTCAGCATTGCGCTGCGCGACGACCAGCAGCGGGCCTTCCACGGCCTCGGCGGCTTCGACTGCGCGCAAGGAGCGGTCGCGGCTGATGAAGAGCGGCGTCACCAGGTTTGGGAACACGACCGTATCGGGCATCGCCAGCACGGGGTATTCGTTGCCTTCCAGGCTTTCGATCTCGAGCCGGTGATGGTGGCGCCGCGGCTCTGACTTGCGCGGCCGGCTGCCGCGCGCCAACAGGCTCATCAGGGATACGCCCGGCTCGACGCGCGGGAAAGTTCGGTTGGATAAGGGGCTCAAAGGGCCTCCGGAAATTGCAGATTGCGGATTGCAGATTGGAAATTAGGTATTGGGTATTCTTTCAGGATGCCGCAATACCCAATACCTAATACCTCATTTTTCGTTTTCATCATCTGGCACAGGTACGCCGGCGGTTTCGTCCCGGAAGACCCAGTCGTCGGCCGGGAAGGCATCCGGGTGACGGATAGCCCAGGCGCGGCGGGCTTGGGCGACGACGAAGATCGAGCCGGTGACGCAGATCAGATCGTCCTCGTTGGCCCAGGCGAGGACTTCGGTCAGGGCGTTGTCCACGGTATCCTGCACGCTGATATTCACCGTCGTGCTCAGATGGCGCACCATGTCGGCCAGCCCCGCCGGGGCGGCCGAGCGCGGATGGCCGCTCTGCGTGACGATTACCTTATCCACGGGCCGGTAGCCGCTGGCCGGATCTGGCGCGAGAAATGCCTCGAGCATGCCAGTGATGTCCTTGTCGTTGGACGCGCCGAAGATCAGTGCCAGCCGTTTGCGCGGCGGCCGCGGGAACCATCCCCCCAATGCCGCGCGTAGCTTCTGCGCCGAGTCGGCGTTGTGCGCGCTGTCCACCACGATTACGGGGCGGCGCTGCAAAACCTCGAAGCGGCCGGGCCAGCGGGCAGTCGCCAGCCCCCGGCGCAGCGCGTCCTCGGAAATGACTACCCCCTGGGCGTGAAGTTCGGTCAGCATCGCCACGGCCGTGGTCGCGTTTACCCATTGGTGTCGTCCCAGCAGAGAGATCTTCAGGTTTGCCAGCGTCAGGCCATCGGCGGCGCGGCGGATGGTGAGCGTCTGGCCCGCCAGTTCCGCGCCATTCCCCTCGACCGTCCAATCGTGCCCGATTGTCACCAGCCGGGCGCCCGTGTCCGCACACACGCGCTGGATCACGCCCAGCGCCTCGGCTTCCTGCGGCGCGCTGACGACCGGCACGCCGGCCTTGATGATGCCGGCCTTCTCCCAGGCGATCAGCGATAGGGTGTGGCCGAGCAGCTCCACGTGGTCGTAGCTTAACGAGGTGATCGCGCAGATCGCTGGATGTACAACGTTGGTGGCGTCGAACCGGCCGCCCAGCCCCACCTCCAGCACGGCCCACGCCACACCCTGCTGCGCGAAATAGAGGAAGGCCAGCGCGGTCATCACCTCGAAGGCGTTGATGCCGGGCGTCGCCTCGAAGGCGGGACGGCTGCATTCGACCAGATCCACCAGATCGCATTTGGACATCAGCGCGCCGGCCACGCGGATGCGCTCACGAAAGGTGTGCAAGTGCGGCGAGGTGTACAGCCCCGTGCGGTAGCCGGCTGTCCGCAGCACCGATTCGACCATGGCCGAGGTAGAGCCTTTGCCCTTGGTCCCGGCGATGTGCACGCACCGGAACGCATTCTGCGGGTTGCCCAGCCGGTCGAGCAACTCCTCCATCCGGCGCAGGTTGAGCGTCATCGCGTTGTAGGTGAAGCGCGGCTGTTTTGTGTAGTTGACGTAAGTAAAGATATAGTCCAGGGTATCCTGGTAGCGGCCCATGGTGTGCTCCGTGTTGCGTGTTGCGTGTTGCGTGTTGCGTGTTGCGTGTTGCGTGTCGGATGTTTCGGGAGCTCAAACACGCACCACGCACTACGCAATACGTTTCCATATCATTCTATCGCAAGGAGGGCCAAATGACAAACTCCTTATGATTGAGGTTGCTTCGCAGATAAACCGCTCGCAATGACGAATGATCGAGGTAGCTTGCCGATTCGGATAAGGGTGTGATAGAATCGGCTTCATGCTGATGAGGAAGAGCCTCTATCCTAATCCGAACCGCTTCTTGGTCTGATCCATGTCCGTAAACGCCTCTAAACTCCGTCGCATCTTCCCTGATGGTAGCGCGTTTCGTCGTTCGTCGTTCATCATCGGTCCCTTGCTTGCTTATGTCCTCCTCAGCCTTCTTCTCACCTGGCCCCTGGCGACCCATTTCGCCACCCACGTCCCCGGCGACGGCATTGACGATCCTTCGCTTGCCTGGAACCTCTGGTGGGTCAAGCACGCGCTGGTGGATCAGCCGCAGAACCCGTTCGCATGCAACTGGCAGTTCTGGCCGGTCGGCATCAATCTGGCATTCTACACCCTGACGATCCTCAACGGGGCGCTCAGTGTCCCTTTGCAGGCCGTCTTCGGCATCATCCCCGCCTACAACCTGCTGCTCCTCTCGTCGTTCGTGCTGAGTGGGGTGGGGGGGTATCTGCTGTGCCGCGAATTTCTGGACGGGGTAGACAAGGCAACGGGTAAACAAGTAGACAAGGATGTGCGTACGGGGCAGGGTATCACCTTGTCACCCCATCACCTTGTCACCCTGTCGGCCTTCCTCGGCGGCGTGCTCTATGCGTTCGCGTCGGCCAAGCTGTTCTACGCGGCGTTGGGGCAGGGGAACATCGCCAGCTCGCAGTGGGCGCCGTTCGCCGCGCTCTACATCCTCCGGGCAGCTCGGCCGGAAGGCCGCTGGCGCGACGCCGGCCTCGCCGCGCTCTTTCTGACCCTCCAGGCCTACGCCGAGCTGACCTACGCGTCGTTTTTGCTGATCTTTGCGGCTCTCGCCGCCGGTTGGAGCCTGGCGATCAGGGGTCAGGGATCGGGGGTCAGGGATCAGGGATCAGGGGGCAGGGGGCAGGAGGCAGGGGGCAGGAGACGGAGAGCGGGGGGCTTGCGATTTGCGATTTGCGATTTGCGATTTGCGCCCTTCCTCCTTCGTCTCGCCCTCATCGCGCTGCTCTTCGCCGCCGGTATCTCCCCCATCCTCGCCAACATGCTGCCCGACCTGGCCGCGGAGGGGGATTTCTTTACCTCCGGCGGGGGCTTTGCCGATGTCTTCTCGGCCGATCTCGCCGGGTACCTTGTGCCCACGCAATTGCACCCTATCTTGGGCGGTGTGATCCGTAGCTGGGCCAATGGGGCGGCGCCGTGGGGCGACAATTCCTTCCCGGTGGACAAGGGGCAACAGGTCTACCTGGGCTACATCGCGACAGCCCTGGCGCTTATCGGGCTGTGGCGCGGCCGGCGGTCGAAGGCGACCTGGTTCTGGGCCGCGTCCGCCGCGCTCTTCTTCCTGCTCACCCTCGGCCCCACCCTGCGCATCGCCGGGCACGACACCGGCATCCCACTCCCCTTCGCGCTGGTAGCCCAACTGCCGTTCTTCAAGGGCAACCGCTACCCCAGCCGCTACAGCGTGATGCTGTTGATGAGCATGGCGCCGTTGGTGGCGGGCGGCGTGTTGCGTATTGCGTATTGCATATTGCGTATTGTGCCTCCCGGAACGGAACACGCACCACGCACCACGCTTCCCCTTGTCTGCTTGTCTACCTGTCTACTTGCCGCCCTCCTCATCTTCGAGCATCTCTCCATCCCCTTGCCGCTTTTTGCCCTGAGCGTGCCGAAGCTGTATGAGAAAGTTGCGGCCGAGGCGGGGGATTTTGCGGTGCTGGAATTGCCGTTGGGCTGGCGGAACGGCGCGCGGGTGGTGGGCAAGCAGGATATCCTCATCATGCAGCAACTCTGGTATCAGACCGCGCACGGTAAGCGGCTGCTCGGCGGCAACACCTCGCGCAACCCAGAGTTCAAGTTCCAGTATTTCAGCGAAGACCCGACCCTGGCGCGGCTGATCGCGCTCACCAACGCCGCCGACCTGCCCCAGCATGGAGCGCTCCGCGCGGCGTTGGCGGCGGCGCCGGTCACAGAGACGGAGCAGGCGGCCGCGCGGAAATGGGCGGCGTTTCTCGATATTCGGTACGTGATGGTGCACCGCGACAAGCTGCCGGCCGAGACCGAGACGACTCTGCGCGCGCTGCTGCCGGTGACACTGGTGGGCGAAGAGGGCAGCCTGGCGCTCTACCGTGTGGCATCCGATCTGCCGATGCCACAAGCGTTCGCCGTGGGCACGGACGCAGGGCGCATGGCTCTGGCCGAGGGATGGAGTCCTCCAGGGATAAACGTCCCAATACCTGATACCCACTATCTACCCGAGGTCTACGCTCAACGCCGCGAAGCGCGGCTGCTACTGCCGCTCGGCCAGGGGACGAGCCAACTGCGACTGCACGCTCGCGCGCTCGCGCCGGGGCAGACCGTGATGCTGGTGGCCGACGGCCGCACGCTGGCTTCGCAGCCGTTGCCGGAGGAGGCTATCTGGCTGGCCTTCGACATCCCCGCGGACGAGACGCGGTCGTCCCTCAGTGACGTGCGACTGCATTTCTCGACGTTGACCCAGGTCCCGCAATTGGGCGGCGGACCGTGGCCGATCGGCCAGACCGGCGCGACCAGCCCCGTCTCCATCCTGGCGCGCAGCGCGGGCCAGGAGACCGGCGACTTCGCCCACGTCTACGTGAACGGCGTGGACGTTTCTCCTAATCAGCGGGGCTACAATCTGGCGGCATTCGCACCGGGTGATGGGAAACTGCTTGCCACCGCGGCTTTCGATACCCACGGGGATGCCGGGGCCGGAGCGAGGCTGGCGACGTGGGTGCGCGACCTACCGGTGGACGCGATCGTGGCCGGGGTGGCGCGCGACGAGGCGTCTATGAACCTGGGCGGAGAGGCCGTGCAAGCTCTGCAGTCGCTCGGCGTCTCGTTCGACTTGCGCGGACATTTCCGCTGGGGGCACGCGTTCGTGGGTAAGGTCGGGGCGGCGCCAGGCGCGGCGGCCGAAGCGTGGAACGGCAGCCGGCCCGCCCAGGTCAGCGTGGGCTGGCCGGTCAGCGGGCCGCAAGTGGCGGCCGCGCTTCTCGGAGCAGTGATTGTCAAATAACCAAGTTGCGTTTTGGGTACAGTTGTGCTATGATTATGTATGGTTAACTGGTCGTCACCAGGGCGCGATCGTCGGTTCCATCCGCGGCGTCGGCGAAGCCGGGTAGAGGGGCACAGATCCGGCGGCCGGCACACGGGTGCTCGTTGCCGGCGCGGCGAAGGGGCCTTGCGTAATCAGCCGCAGGCCGGGCCAGACCGTATTGGACCAGAGGTTGTTCCATCGGCGCAGGTTCTCGGCGCTGACGCCGCAGCGGGCCGCGACCGAGCCCAAGGTATCGCCGGAGCGGACGACGTAAGGATTGGTGCATGCCGCGCGACCGGACGATGGTTCGGGAGTTGCACGAGCGTTGGGAGAGCTATAGCCCCCTCCACCCGTCGAACTGGGGAAGATCAGACGTTGTCCCACGAAGACTTTACTGGTCGAACCGAGGCCGTTCGCGGCGGCCAAGGCCCCGGTGGACACCCCACACCGGGCGGCGATAGTCGAGAGCGAATCGCCGGACTGGACGATGTAGGGGCTGCTGCACCCGCCGCCGTACGAGCCGGAACGACTGGAGCCAGCCACGGAGCCGGACTGATACGAGCCGCCCGGGCTGTAAGCGGAACCGGGTTGGCTGGAGCCTCCGGCGGTGGCTTGCGTTGCGCTGGGGATGACCAGCACCATGCCGGCCGTGATCTGGTTTGCGTTGCCCAGGTTGTTCGCCGCCCGCAACGCCTCCACGCTGACGCCATAGCGACTGGCGATTCCAGAGAGGGTTTCCCCAGGCCGAACGGTATACGTGCCGCCAGCAGCGTAGACAGGAGCGACCGGCAGCGCGACCAGCACGGCAACCGCCAGTACGGTCACGAGTGAGAAGCATGTTTTCAAATTCATTGCTGCCCGCCTCTCAGGTCTGTTCGGCCTGTCTAATAAAATCCATGTCCCGCTACAGTAGTTTGAACACCAAGTATAACATAGCACATTACGTTCATGATAGCAATAGGATGATGGTCATGGAAGCCCGGAGAATCGGGCCATAAGCATTATCTACCAGGATAGATAGCGACAAGGTTATGACACAGCAAGCAAGTTTCCACCGCGATCCTCCTTTTCGGGTCCGACAACGCAGACGCCTGGGAGGCTTCCTCATCATCGGGCTGATCTTGGCCTTGTCGCCGGCGGCGGCCTCGGCGCAGGGGGGGCCAGGCGACCTTTGGCAGACGTTCACCGTGCGCGAGGGACTGCGTTCGGGCAACGTGTCGGCCGTGTTTGCCGCACCGGACGGTGTGCTCTGGTTCGGCGCTGACACCGGGGTCGGCTTCTACGACGGCCACTACTGGCAGGGCTTGGGCGAAGCCGAGGGCCTGCCGGCCGATCGGGTACGGGCGATCACCGAAACCACAGATGGCGCGGTCTGGTTTGCCACCAAGACGGCCGGTCTGGGACGGCGCTCGCCAGATGGGAAATGCTGCCAGAAGTGGAACATGGAGAATGGGTTGCCGAGCAACGACGTGCGCGCGCTCCTGCCCGCGACCGTGTCTCCCGACGGCAACGGCGAGCCGGGCATCTGGGTAGGCACGGCCCAGGGGTTGATCTATCTGGACGGCGAGCGCCAGGTGCGGAACTCGCCTCTGGCCGACGCGACTGTCCTCGCCATGACGGCCGGAACCGATGGGGCCATTCTGGTCGCGACGAGCACGACCGGCGTTTGGGAGCGTAATCGCAACGGCGCATGGCAAGCGTTAGACGGCACCTGGCCGGCGGCCGCGGAAATCTTTACGTTGTGGGCCGAAAAAGACGGCCGGGTTTGGGCGGGCACGCAGAATGGGCTGTTTTTTTACGAGGCCGGCATCTGGCAGCAGTTCCCGCTCCTGACGACCGACAGCGGTCCCGCCGTCTTCGCCCTGTTACAGGATGAGAAGGGCGGCCTGTGGGCCGGCACCGACCAGGGCCTGTTCTACAGCGCAGCCCCCCGCGCCGACAACCCGACGCTGACTCAGTTGCGGGCGCGACAGAACGGCCTGGTGAACGACTACGTGCGCGCGATGGCGTTCACCCCCGACGGCGCACTATGGCTAGGGACCATCGCAGGCATCAGCCGCTACGCCGGACACATCTGGCAGACCGTCGAGGACGACGGTCTGGCGGGTCAGCGTATCAACGCCATCCTGACCGACAGCCGGGGAAAGACCTGGGTCGGTACTGAGCAGGGGGGCCTGGCGGTGTGGGACGGCCGGGAGTGGCAGCGTCTCACGGAGCGCGAGGGCCTGCCCGACCGGCGCATCGTGTCGCTCTTCGAAGACAGTCGCGGATGGATTTGGGTCGGCACCGGCAACGACGTCGGCTACCTGGCTGCGGACGGCAAGTGGCGTTTCTTCGGCCGGGCCGCGATCGGCGTGGACCTGCCGGTCTACTCCTTCGCGCAAGATGCCGACGGTCCCCTTTGGCTGGCAGCCGGGGGGGGAGCCGTCCGGTGGGACGAAACCGGCGGCTTCCAGCCGGCGCCGGAATTGGCCGGTAAGCGGGTGAACGCCGTCCACCGCGGCCGCGACGGCGCGCTGTGGTTCGGCCTGCCCGATGACGGCGTCAAGCGGCTACTGCCGGGCGCCGTACAGGGCCAGGCAACCTGGGAGACGGCGCTGACCGCAGGCGGCAGTCCTCTCAAGGGCATCGTCGTCAACGGAATTGAGGATGGCCCCGCCGGCAGCCTGTGGGTGGGCACGGGCAACGATGGACTGTGGCGCTACGCCGACGGGAGTTGGCAGCGGCTGGATGCCGAATTGCCCAGCCCCAAAGTCCTCACGTTGAGTTACGGCGCCGAGAGTTTATGGATCGGCACCTACGCCGGGCTGAGCCGTTTCGACGGCCGCACCTGGCAGTCCTACGCGGGTGACGTGCTGCCTAACTCGAAGGTTCTAGCGGTGGCGTCTGACGCCGCCGGGGTCATTTGGATCGGGACTGAGGGCGGGTTGGTGCGCTATCAGCCCGAGCGAACGACGCCGTGGGTGAAGGTGGAGTCGGTCAACTTGCAGGCGTTGCGCAATGGGGCGATCACGCTGTCCGACGGCCAGCTCCAGGCCATTCGCCTGGACGCCGGTGACCTGGGCACGCGCTTCGATCACCTGCTCTTTCTGGTGCAACTGGAGGGGGTGGACGCGGCGGAACGCGTCCTCACTGAGCCGTTCGTGTCCTTCGATGATCTGACGCTGACACCCGGCAGCTACGTCCTGCGGGTGCAGGTGCGAGACGCCGATTTCAACTACTCGGCGCCGGCCGAGATCACACTGGCCGTGCCGCCGCCGAAGCCGATGGTCACGCTGCCAGGGGGCCGGCGGATGGCTACCGGCGATTTTCTGGCGATCGTGCTCCTGGGATTGGTGGCGTTGGGCGGGCTGGGCGGCGCGGGCGGAATCGCCTTGCGGGCGCGCGCTCGCGAACGGCGGCGGGAGGCCGAGATGACCGCACGAGGTCGCGAGGCGCTCTCGCGACAATTCAATCCGTACATTTGTGGCGAGCCGGTGCGCCAGGCCGAGATGTTCTTCGCGCGCGATGAGTTGTTGAACAAGATCTTCAGTGCATTGCACCAGAACAGCGTCATGATCCACGGCGAACGCCGGATGGGCAAGACCAGCCTGCTATATCAACTGACCCAGCGGCTGCGTCAGGCCGACGATCCCGAATGGGTCTTCGTGCCGGTCTTGATTGACCTGGAAGGCACGCCGCAGGAGCACTTCTTCCACCATCTGATGGACGGCATCTGGGCCGTGCTGGCCGCGTACTTGGTGGAAGCCCCGCCGGAGTTGCGTTTCAGCGACAAGCCGGTGGCTGAATACAACGACCGCTATTTCACGAGTGATCTCCGGTTGCTCCTGGATGCGCTGAAAACCGTCGTGGCCCCGCGCAACGTGCGCGTCATCCTGCTGTTGGACGAGATGGACGTGGTCAGCCACTACGACAACCTGATCCAGCAGCAGTTACGACGCGTCTTCATGAGCTCCCTGGCGGAAAATCTGGGCGCGGTTGTCGCCGGCGTACACATCAGCAAGGCCTGGGATCGGCTGGAGAGTCCGTGGTATAATCTCTTCAACGACGTCGAGTTGGAGCCTTTCACGCCCGCGAATGCGCGTGAGCTATTGACGGAGCCGGTGAAGGGAACTTATACCTGGGCCCCCGACGCCCTGGCGTTCACGATAGACCAGGCTGAAGGTCGGCCGTTCCGGTTGCAGCAATATGGCCTGGAGGCGGTAAACCAGATGCTGGCCGGCGGCCGGACGCACATCACGCTGGCGGATGCGCAGGCGGCCCATCGAGCGATCGAAAAGGCGGGCGCGACGTGACGCGCTCCATAAAGAGGTGGCTGTGCGCAATCCCTACATGACCGGCGGTTATGTAACGAGCCGCAAGCACTATGGTCGTCATGACCTGATTGACCATTTGCTGCATGGGGAGGGCCGCGCCTGCCTGGTGGTCGGCAACCGGCGCATCGGCAAGACGTCGCTGCTGCGGCAGTTGGAGCTGCTGGCCGCCGGCGAGGACGCGCTGGTTCCGCTCTATTGGGATATGCAGGGCGGTGATACGGTCGAGCGCCTCGGCCAATACCTGGCCGACGCCGTGCGCGATGCCGGGGAGCGGTTCGAGGCCCTGGAGGTTACGCCCGCGACGTTGCCCGAAAACGACGTCCTGGCGGCGCTATCTACCCTGCGCCGGGCGGCTCTGCGTTCCGGCCGGGAGCTGCTGCTGCTCTGCGACGAGGTCGAGGCGCTCGTGCGGATCGCGCAGGAGGAGCCAGAGGCGGCCCAACGCCTCCACCGCCAGTTGACCGTCGCGCCCGGTTTGCGGGTCGTGATGACGGCTACGCGCGCAATCTACCAACTCCACGATGTCTGCCGCGACTGGTCTACCTCGCCGTTCCTGGTAGGCTTCGACGTCTCGCAGACCCTCGGCGGCCTGACCCCACAGGATGCCCGCGCCCTGATCGGCCAGGCGCAGGCCGAAACGCCGGTGCAGGCCGAACCTGAGGTCGCGGACACAATCTGCGAAGCCACCAACAACCACCCGTATCTCATCCAGTTGCTCTGTGCGCGGCTGTTCCAGGCGGGCGGGTGGCTGCGCGCCATCGGCGATGACGACCTGCAGGTGGAGCCGGGGCTGCGCGGCTTCTTTGCCAACGACTTCAGCGCACTTACCGAAGCCGATCGGCGGGTGGTGTGGGCGGTGTACGACGCCGCGGTTGTGGAAGAAAAGACGTTGCAGGCGACGGTGGACGAGCATCCCGAGCAGCTCCACCAGCGCCTGCGCAACCTGGAAAGCCTGGGGCACCTGCGCCGGGTCTACGGCCAATGGGCCATCGGCAACCAGTTCCTGGCGAACTGGCTGGCGACCGAACGCAGCGCCCTGGGCGCGACGCCGGCCGCGGCCACGTCAGAGACCGCGATGCAGACGGCCCTGGCGGTACACCAGGCCCAGGAGGCCAGCCTGCTGATCGCGCGGCTCAATGCCCGGCGTAGCCGCCTGGTCGAGCTGGAGCAGCAGCGCGCGCGCGATCTGTTGGCCGTCTCACCCCAGGCGCTCGCCGAGATCGCGCACCTGCAGGACGAAATCGTCCAACTCCGCCGACTGATCAGCGAAATCTGGGCGACGTGACGAATCAGCAAATCAGCAAATCAGCAAATCAGCAAATCAGCAAATCAGCAAATCAGCGAATGAGCGAATGACGCAATCTGCAATCTGCAATCCGCCATCTGCAATCGGCAATCCCCGCGTCTCTGTGCTGGTCCCCGCGCGCAACGAGGCCGAAAACGTGCCAGAGCTGGCAGCGCGCGTGGGTCGGGCCTTCACCGCGCTCGGCCTGACCGACGGCGCAGGCGAGCTAGTGTTGATCAACGATGGCTCCACGGATGACACCGGCGCCATCGCGGAAGGGCTGTGCGCGACCTATCCCTTTCTCCGCGTGTTGCACCATCGGCGCAACCTGGGGTTGACGGCCGCGCTGCGCACCGGCTTTGCAGCCGTGCGCGGGGATTTCATCCTCTTTCTGCCGGCCGACCTGGAATCGGACCCCGAGACCGATATACCCCTTCTACTGGGCAAACTGGACGAAGGCTACGACGTGGTGGCCGGTTGGCGGCAGGGGCGCAAAGAAGGCAAGGTCTTCGCGTCGGGCATCTACAACTCCGTCTCTCGCTGGCTCTTTGGCGTGACTGCACACGACATGAACTGGATCAAGGGCTTCCGTCGCGAGGTGATCGAAACGCTGCCGCCGCTGCGCTCCGACTGGCATCGGTTCCTCCTGCACATCGCCGCGCACCAGGGCTATCGCATCGGTGAAGTGGCGACCCCCTGGCACCGTCGCCGCGCCGGGCGTTCTAAGTTCGGCTTCAGCCGCATCCCAATCTCGCTGCTCGACGTGGTGGTCGTCTGGTTCTTGCTCACCTTCAGTCGAGCGCCCATGCGCTTTTTCGGCGGCCTGGGGCTGATCTGCTTGCTCGTCAGTGGACTGACTTATGCCGGGCTGTTGGGGCTGTGGTTCAGCGCCCAGACCCAGGTGCGTCCGTTGTTCTGGGGCGCCGGCGGGCTGGCGATTGCCGGGCTGTTGCTCTTCTTAATCGGCTTCATCGCCGAGTTGGTCGTGAGCCAGGCGGATCAGATTGCTGAGATCGAACGCACGCTGCGCGCCTCTCGCGCACAGGCGGGACGCGACGGTGGATGAGGCGGTTGATTCACGGCAAAAAAACGCCTGGCGCTTCTGAAAGCGCCAGGCGTTTGTAGTTCGCGCCTTAATTCGCTTCGTAATCCGGCCGCAGCCCCATGAAAACCGCGCCGCTCGCCAGGGTGCGCAGGATGGCGTCGGTGCCGACCCACGGCATCTGGCCGTGCAGCTCGTCCGGGGTCAACGGCAGATTAGCGTTCAACAGGAAAACGCGGAAGATGTTGGTGACGATCGAGTTGTTCTTGCCGATAAAGCCGGGCTTGGATGCGCAATCGTTGCGCAAGGTCTGCAGCAGCGCGTCGGTACGGATCACCTCGGCCGTGTCGGGGTCCACCCAGTCCACCGATTCGCTGTTGCGATGATCGGGGAAACGGGTCTGGCAATCGAGGCACAACTGCCCGCGCACGGCCACCCGAATGTCCTTACCGTTGGTCTTCCACCAGTCGTAGTCAATATGGAACTTGGTGTCCAGGGATGGTCGTTTCCACATGGATATATCCTTAATTACGCCGCCAGCCGGTAAGAGCCGTCGCCGATGCTTTGCAGGCGCGGGTCTGTCGCCAGCACCGCGAAGATGGGACCGGGCGGACAGCGACGCACCAGGTTGACCGCGCTGTAGATCGTCTTGGCGTGGACGTTGCCGACGCCGCTCAAGCCGGCCAGATCGGTGAAGAGCTGATACACCAGGTCTCCAAGCGATGCTTCGGCAAAGGCCGGCAGACCGCGCAACCTCAACAGATCCTCCGGCTTATCCGCGCCGATGATGATGTGCTCGTCGTATTCGCACGAGATTTCCGCCTTGCGCAGTTCGATGTCCAGCCGGCTGGGATCTGGGACCAGGGCGCGGCGCGTCCACTCGCGGCGCATCCGCTTGGGCCGAAAGTCCACGACGATGTCGCCGGAGTTGTCGCGGCGCTCCAGGGTGATGAGCGCGCCGGCCGGCAGCTTGTGCTGCTCGAACCAGGATCGCAGCCCGGCCACGTAGCGCCCGGCATGGACAACCCAGGCGTTGAAACGCTGACCCCAGCGGCCGTCAATCAACGTCAGGGCAGTGCGCTCGCTGTAGCCGCGCGGAAAGAACGGCCGGCTGTGCTTGTTGAGCGGCAACGTGCCCGAAGCCAGGTGCGGGTAAGTGAGCAGCAGCGTTGTCGTGGGGATATTGGCCCGCGGGCCGGATGGCTCGGCCTTGACATCGTCGCTCCACTCATCGTCCAACTCCCATTCCATCTGGCGCAACTCGACAGGCAAAGCCTCTTTGTCGTAGGGGCTGGCCGTGTGGCGCAGCGGCAGCGGGATCTCCAGTGCCTCGGGCGGCTCCAGGCGGCGCAAATACCAGCGCCGAGACTCGCCCGGCCCCACCTGGTCGAAGCGGCCGTCGGCGGCCAGGGCGCTTTGCACCGAGAAGGCCAGCACGTCGCGCTTGATCTCGGCGGGCAGATCGAGTTCCTTGAGCAGCGCTGTGGTTTCCACGGGCGCGCCGCGCACGTCAATCAACGCCTCGGCGATGTTCAGATGCCCCACGTGCACGTCGGCCAGCAGATCGCGCAGCAGCCAGCGGTTCTCGAAGGATGCGAAGGCCGGCTGATCGGCGAGTTGGCGGGCGATGGTTGCGGGCACGGGGCTGGCCACGGTCGCCAGCAGTTTCTCGGGCGAGGCCAGATCGCCGGTCGCCAGCAGATCGGCCATCATCTCCACGTTGAGCTTGTGCGGCGCGGCCAAACCGGCCGCGAAGCTGCGCTGCCGGCGGTCGGGGCCGAAGTCCACCGTGATGACCTCGAACTGGCCGTATTCCGGGTTCTGGCCGGGGCGCACTTCGACCACCTCGCCCAGGCGGAACTCGAACGCCGGGAAGAGCACGTTCTCGCCAACCTGAAAATGTTTCTTGGGCTGATACACCGTGCCGCGGCCTAGCTCAGCGCGCAGTTGGTTCTCTTCGTGGCGGCAGCGTTCGCCGATCACCGCCAGCGCCAACTCGCGCTGAGTCATCGGCTGTTCGGCGTCCAGCAGCAGGGTATGAAGGAATTCGATGTCGGCCGAGGCTAAGGTGAAGTTCTGCCAATAGTCAGCCAGTTGGGTCTTGCGTTGAATCACACGCGGTTCTCCTGATCACAGCTACAATACGAGTCAAACTGACGCGCTAGTATAGCACTCTAGTTTAGAGTTCAGCTTGGCTGATGTAGCACCTTAACAAAATGCGGGATTTCTGGTATAACAAGGATCGCGTACGGGCTGCGCGCTGTGCGGCTGATACGCTCATTCCTGCATGGTTGGAGGTCGCCCTATGAGCA
>JAPLHB010000186.1 GCA_026389845.1 Chloroflexota bacterium | reverse complement strand
GGCCCTCGCCATTCCTGTGGGCGCCAAGAACGCCGATGGCGCCAAGGACTTCATCAACTGGACGCTGTCGGCGGAGCAGAATCCGGCATACGTGGTCGGACCGGGTGGCGGCCTCCCGGTGCTCAAGTCCATCTCGGCCCTTCCGAAGTTCCAGACCCCGTTCTACAAGCAGGCGGTTGCCGTGGCGACCGCCAGCGACTGCAAGGTCATCTGGACCTCGGTCGTCAGCACTCAAGCCGCTGAGACGGCGATCATGAGCGCGGTCTACAAGCTGATCAAGACCGATCCCAAGGCCGACATCGCCGCCGAGCTGCAGAAGGCGCAGGACGAGTTCAACAAGACGGTCAAGTGATGGCCGTCGGCTGATGATATGTGGAGACCCTAAAGGTCTGCGAGACCTTTAGGGTCTGCTCCTCGCAATGACACTGCTCTGGCACAAGTGTTGGCGCTGTTTCGCCTCTCCTGGTTTGTCGCCTCAATAGTACGCTGTGTGCAGCTATTCGGCCCGGACTCCAAGCGTGCTCTGCGCTATGCGTTCCGGGAATGGAGATTGACTTACCCATGGAGCAATCAGCTACGGCTCCCCGTGCGGGGAACTCTGGCCCAAAGAAGACCAAACCACGGCGCCGGGTCAACCTTTTGCCGTTCTGGCTGATCATGCCGGCGACCCTCGTGCTGCTTGCCATCCAGGTTTACCCTGCGCTTTACACGGTTGTCCTGAGTGTGCAGGAACGCCAGCGGGCCGGCTGGGAGTTTGTGGGCCTTCGGAACTTCCAGATCTTGTTGGATTCGACAGCGCTGGGGGAGAGTGTGGGCCATACGGTGATTTTCCTGGTGGGCTATGCCGGCCTGACGCTCACCATGGCCTTTGTCATCGCTCTGCTGCTCAATCGCAAATCGCGCTTGTCGGGCGTCTACATCACGTTGCTCTTCATCCCGTGGATCCTTGCCGACCTCATCGCGGGGGTGGTCTTCCGGCTGCTGGTCTTGCCCGACTACGGGCTTCTCTCCGGCGTCCTGCAAAACCCGGCGTTCTTCCCGCCGACCGGGTTGTCGGTTTTGACCGCGGATGCGCCCAGGCCGTGGATCGGCAGCTTCCCCTTCCCGCCCTCTCCGGCCATGGTCTACCTAATCCTCGCCGCGAGCTGGCGCGCGCTGCCCTTCACCACGCTCCTGCTCTTGGCCGCGTTGCAGACAGTGTCGAACGAGGTGATCGAAAGCAGCCGTATTGATGGCGCCAGTGGCTGGCAGACGATCCGCCACATTACGATCCCATTGATCTTGCCCACCATGGTGGTGACGCTCTTCAACCTCACGCTCGGCGGCATCAACGGGGTCGGCATGGTCTTCAGCCTGACCGGCGGCGGGCCGGGTTCCTCTACCACGGTGCTCAGCTATCTACTTTACTCCATTGGCTGGGTATCGCTGGACTTCGGGAGGGCCGCCGCGCTGGCGCTGATCCTGGCGGTGGTCAACCTGACTTTGATTGCGGGCACGCTGCGCATCACCCGTGTGCAGCAAAGGAGCGCCTGAGATGCGCGAGCCTTTAGGATCGCGGCCCCCTACGTCCGCAAGGACGTCTCTGCTCTCCCGCAAGGTGCGCGAGGGACTGCTGACCAATATCGCATTGATCATCATCACCCTCGTGGCGCTGCTGCCCATCGCGACCACGGTGCTGATCTCGTTCAAGCGTGAAGAAGATGTGACGCGCAAGCCGCCGGTCATCTTCCCGTGCGACACACCCACCTCGAAGTTCGATCTGACCGCGTGCCGGTGGTCCATCGAGGGCTACGAGCGCGTGGCCCTGCCCATGCCGTCCCCAGACGCGTTGCTGGGGTTTGCGCTTATGGGCCGGATGCTCAGCACCTACCTGCCCAACACGGTGCTCTATGCCGTCAGCACCGCGCTGATCGTGATGCTCCTGGCCGGCCTGGCCGGCTACGGGTTCTCGCGCTATCGCTTTCCCGGGCACGACGCGATGATGATCGCCATCCTTGCGATCACCGGGGTGCCGCTGCTCACGAACCTGCTGGCGCTCTACCAGATGGGCGCCTCGCTCCGCAATCTGCCGATCCCCATCTATAACGACCGGGTCTTCATCATCCTCGTCTACACCGGTTTCTATCTGCCGATGAGCATCTGGATCGCCAAGGGCTTCTTCGACGCCATCCCGCGCGAACTGGAGGAGGCGGCATTGATTGACGGCTGCAGCGTAATCGGCGGACTGGCGCGCATCATCATGCCGCTGGCCACGCCCGGCATGACGGCGATCTTCCTGCTGGCCTTCGTGGGCGTATGGAACGAGTTCATCGCCGGCTACCTGCTGATCACCAAGAACTCCCTCAAACCGGCCATGTTCGGCATGTATGACTTCCTGGGCCAGAACCTCATCAACGCCCAAGTCATCGCGGCCGCCTGTATCATCATCGCACTGCCCATGGTCCTGGTTTTCCTGGTCGCGCGGCAGAGCTTCTTCCGCGCGATGGTCGAGGGGGCGATCAAAGGTTAAGGCTTAGGCTGAGACTGAGGGCAATCATGCTGACCGATAACTCCATTCGCCAATTCACGGCCCACGTCGCCAGCCAGCAGCACGCCATGGCCGGCGCCACGATTGCGGCCTCGGCCGCGCTGGCGTGCAGCCTGGGCGAGGCCTGCGTGCGCATCAACGCCCCGCACCTGGCTGGCGCCGAAGCAGGACGCGTCGCCGGAAGGCTGGCGGACATCCGCGATCAGTTGCAGGCCCTGACCGACGAGGACGCCACCGCGATCACCGCCTTCGCCGCGCTGCGCGCCGCCGGCAAGGAATTTAAGGGGCAAGACCGGCTGTGTCAGATGCCGGTCGAGATGGGGCGCCTGTCCGCGGAAGCGGCGTGGCTCCTCCAGGACTTCCGGCCGCTGATTCAGCTTGCCCAGGATGATCTGGAGATGGCGATCACGCTGCTCGACGGCGCCGCACGCGCCGCCGCCTTGTTGCTGGACTCCAACCTGCGCATCTGGCCCGACCCGACCCTGCTGGCGAAATATGAGCCGGAGCTGGGAGGGCTGAGAGGGCAGATAAACACTGTGCATCCTGTTTCGGTCGTCCGCCGATGATCCGACCCGTTGTCGCCATCACCATCGGCAAGAACCACTACCCACGCATGTTCAGTCCCGCGGCCTGGCATGCGCTCGACGCGTTCGCCGACGTCATCCACCATGACGGGCCGGAGCCGGCCGACAAGGCCAGCCTGCTCGCCCTGCTGCCGCCGGCCGACGCGTGCATCACCAGTTGGGACGTCGCCGCGCTCGATACTGACGTGCTGGCCGCGGCACCGCGGCTACGAGCCATGGCGCACATGGGCAGCAGCGTCAAACGCTTCGTGTCCGATGCCCTCTGGGCGCGCGGCGTGCACGTGACCAGCGCTGGCTTGGCGTTGGCGGTGGATGTGGCCGAAACCACGTTGGGTCTGATGATCGTGGGAATGAAACGAGTCTGGCCGCTGGCGCAGCACGTGCGCGAGGGCGGCTGGCGCGAGACGCCATGGTGGCCCGCCCGCGAGCTATTCGGAAAAGAGGTGGGCATCATCGGGGCCAGCAACGTCGGCCGGCACGTCATCAAGCTCCTCCAGGCCTTCGCCGTTCAGGTTCTCCTGTATGATCCTTTCATCTCGCCGGACGAGGCCACGGCGTTGGGCGCACAGAAGGTGGAGCTCGAAGAGCTTTTGCAGCGGTCAGACATCGTCTCGCTGCACGCGCCGGCCAGACCCGAAACCCACCACATGCTCGATGCCGCGGGGCTGACGCTGATGAAGGACAACACGCTGCTGATCAACACCGCGCGCGGATCGCTGATTGACGAATCCGCGCTCATAGCCGAGCTGATCAAGGGACGGTTCTTCGCTTTTCTCGATGTGACCGATCCGGAGCCGCCGGCCGCGGATAGCCCGCTGCGCCGGCTGGACAATGTGGTGGTGATGCCGCACATCGCCGGGTGTATCGAGAACTGCGGCCGCATGAGCGAGTTGGCCGTGGAGGAGCTGCGCCGATTTTTCGCCGGTGAGCCAGCCCTCTACCCGATTCGCCCTGAGATGTTTGACCGGATCGCGTGACAAGGTGACTAGGTGAAACGGTGACAAGGTGACAACGGGTACCCTGCGCTTGGTTCAAGGCAGCCCCAACCCCAACGGCGCGGGGGACGCGGCAGTCTATCTGTTCTGCGGGGATGCGACCGCCGCACCGATTACGGAGATCATCCCCGCGGAGGGGGTGCAACTTCCGCCCAGCCGGCTCCCGTTGGCCCGTCCCGTGCGGATCAAGCTGCTGCATTTCAACGACCTGCACGGCCATATCGCCGGCTTCACCGCCCAGATGTCCATGCCGGACGCGGCGCCACGGCCCCTGCGGGTGAAAACGAGTCGCGGATCAACACGGATGGACGCGGATTTTTTTCTTTATCCGCGTTTACCCGCGTTCATCCGCGGCCCATTTATAGGACAAGGCCACGTGCCGATTTTTTCGCGCCTGGCCGCCTGGTTGCGCGCAACCCGCGCCCGCTATGCGGATGATCCGCAGGTGGCCGTGCTGGCGGTCTCGGCCGGCGATGACAGCGGGGGCGCCATCTTCGACGAACTGCTGGGACGCGATCCTGAGACCTACCAGGTCCACGCCGGCTATCGCCTCTACTCCGAAATGGGCGTTGACCTCGGGGGACTCGGCAACCATGATCTCGACCGGGGCGCTCTGCTGCTGGCGCACGCGATCCGGCAGGAGACCAGATTCCCCATCCTGGCCGCCAACCTGACCGGCGACCCTGCGCTCGCGGCCTGCTGCTGCCCGGCCGCGCTCGTTGTCGTCAAGGGGGTGCGAGTCGGCTTCATCGGCCTAACCACCCCCGCGCAGATTCGTCCCGAGCCGCACAGCCTGCGACGCATCACCGACCCGGTGGCAGCGGTCCACAACCTCATTCCGGCTCTCCGGCCCCTGTGCGACGTCCTCATCATCCTCAGCCATCTGGGCTACAGCCTGAACGTGCGCAGCGCAGTCGTGCGCTGCGCAGGCGATGTGGAGTTGGCCCGCAGCCTCCCGCCGGGGGCCGTGCACCTGATTGTGGGGGGACACACGCATAACGCGCTCAACGAGACCGGCCTGAGCGCCGATAACATCGTCAACGGGGTTCCTATCGTGCAGGCCGGCAAGTTCGGGCAGTTCGTCGGAGAAGTGGACATCACCGTGCAGCAGATCGCGGCCGTGACGTACGCCAGGCTCAGGGCGACGATTGATCTGCCGGTGGACGAGGCCTTCGAGCGCGAGCACGTGCGGCCGTTGCTGGAACAGGTGCGACCCTACCGGGAACGCATCATCGGGCGGGCGGCCGACGACGAAGACCTGAGCGTCGATGCGGTGTGCAACGCGTTCGCCGCGGGCGAATCCGCGCTCGCCAATTTCATCGCCGATGCCCTGGTTACCCAGGCCCGGGCGCATGGCTATCCGGTGGATTTCGCGCTGGTAGATGCCTCCAACGTGGGCTGCGGTCTGCGAGTGGGGGCGGATATTTCGTTTGGCGACTGGTTCGACCTCATGCCCTTTGCGGACACGCTCTGTCTCTATCGTCTGTCGGGCCAACAACTCGATGAGCTTCTGCAAGACAACGCCCAGCGCATGGATCGGCCCGATCAGCCCCACACAGAACGCGGGTTTCTGCATTTCAGCGGGCAAATCCACTACGCCGTCGAGTTTGGCCCGGCGCCAGGCCAGGCTCGGGCCGTGGAAATCCGCGTGAACAGCCGGCCGATCAAGGACTCGCTGAATCGCACCTTCCTGGTCGCCTGCAGCAGCTTCCTGCGGGGGCCGGCCGCGGCGTGGGAGGAGTACGCTCGGCGCAACGGCTCCCAGCCGGTATTCGACCTGCAGCAGTTGCCGCAAGAATACACCCAAGTCTGCGTGCGCGATCTGCTGGTTGACGCCATCACTGCCCACGGCGGGGTGCTGCCGGAGGGCGGCGCTAAGCGTGACGGCCGGCTCCGGGTGCTCTCGCCATAGATGTTCAGATAATCTTCTGGACTTGAGGCTTTAGCCGGTTGCTCTGGTTGACCACGAAACCGGCTGAAGCCTCTATTCCAGATCGAGAAGCCCATATCTTTATCTGACTCGCCATAGCATCCACGGAGTTGTGTCAATCAAGTATCGTTTCATCAATGAATGGAGGGTAGCATGATGAATGAAGACATCGAGGTCGGCCAGCGCATCAAGGAATGCCGCCAGTTGCTCGGAATCAGCCTGCGAGAGTTGGCGGGTAGGACGGAACTGAGCGCCGCTTTCTTGAGCCAGGTCGAACGCGGGCAGGCCAACACGTCCATCAGCTCCCTGCGGCGCATCGCGGCCGCGTTGGACACTTCCCTCCTCTATTTCCTTGCCGCTGCCGAGGCGCAGTCTCCACCGCAACATATCCCGGTCGTACGGGCTGGTCGGCGTCCCAAGTTCAGCTCACCCGATTCCGTGGTCGAATACGAGCTTCTGACGCCGGACTTGAGCCGCAAGATGGAAGTGATCTGTGGGCGGGTGAAGCCAGGCAGTGGCAACGTCGTCCGCCATCTGCGGGAGCCGACTGAGGAGTGGATTTACGTGCTTTCGGGCGCCTTGCTGGTGCGCCTGCAGACGGAGGAGTACGTGCTTGGCCCCGGAGATAGTATTTATTTCGAAGGTATCCAGCTCAGCGCTTTGGAATGCGCGTCGAAGACCGAAGATGTCGTCTGGATCTCGGTCTTCACGCCCGCGGTGTTTTAGGGCTGCCCAGCAAGAGATCAATAGCTGTCATTGCCAGGGCCTTGGCCGAGTCCACCAACATGCGCCGGGCCGGCTCAGCCGCAGCCGCAGCGGCGAACGCCGGGCTGTGGATGGCAACCGTATCATCGGCGATGGCGACGCTGGCGCAGGCTGCGGGGATCACCTGGCTCACGTTGCCGAAGTCGGTGGACCCCCTGCGTTCATCCGGGGATGACGTGCAGACCGGGCGTCCCACTGCGGCCAGGTTGCGGAATAGGGCCTCGGCGACCGCCGCGTTGGGGCGCATCTCGGCATAGACCGGCGTCGTCTCCCGGACAACCAGCCTGGCGCCGCTTGCCAGTGCGCCCGCACGGGCACAGTTTGTCACCTTTTCAGCCACGGCGCTTAATTCGACGTGACCGTTGGCCCGGACGCGGAATCGGCACACCGCCCGGTCGGGGACAATGTTGGGAGATGTCCCGCCGTGGGTGATGATGCCGTGGACGCGGGCACTCGGCGGCAGGTGTTGGCGCAGTGCATTGATCCCGCTGAAGGTGTGCAAGACGCCGTCCAGCGCGTTGATGCCCTGGTCAGGTGCAAGCGCCGCGTGCGCGGCTTGGCCGATGAACTCGAACTCCAGCCCACACGCCGCCAGCGAGGTGGACATGGAAACAAGATCGAGCGTGCCGGGGTGTACCATGATCGCCGCATCCACCGCGGCGAAGGCGCCGGCGCGCAACAGCCGGATTTTGCCGCCTGAGTCGTCCACGGCTGATTCCTCGGCCGGGCAGCCGAGCACGACGGCGCTGCCGGGCAGATCGGCGGCGACCGTAGCCAGGCCCAATCCCGCGCCAACTGCTGCCGTGCCGATCAGGTTATGACCGCACGCGTGGCCCAGACCTGGCAGCGCGTCCATCTCGGCCAGGATCGCGACACAGGGACGCTCAACCTGGCCGGCCACGGTGGCTCGAAACGCCGTGGGCATCTCCGCGATGCCCCGCTCGACCGGCAACCCGCCCTCTACGAGCAGCGCGCAGAGACGTTCGGCGGTGCGATACTCTGCGTAGCCCAACTCCGGGGCCTGATGAATTGTCAGGCTGGTGTCCCAGAGACGCTCCGCCCACGCATCCACGGCCGCGCAGACGCGTGCCTTCAAGTCGTCAATACCAGACATTCTTGCTCTCCCAAACCGATCGGCTCATGCGCCAACCGCACGCCACAGGTACTCGTTCAGATCGAGCACCTTCAGGCGGACCTTTTCGCGGCGGGCCGCGTTTGCCAGGGTGCGCTTGCACTGCTGGCATGGGGTGATCAGGGTCCGCGCGCCGGTCTCCAACGCCTGGGCCAGGCGCCGAGAAGCGATGGCCGCGGCAAGTTCGGGGTTCACCGCCTCCAGATTGCCGCCCCCGCCACAGCAGAGCGCGTTCTCCCGGTTGTCGGCCATTTCCACCAGCTCGACACCGGGGATGGCCCGCAGCAGTTGGCGCGGCGCATCGTAGATCCCGCTGTTGCGCCCCAGGTCGCACGGGTCGTGATAGGTCACACGCTCATCGAGCGGCGCCAGCTCAAGCGCGCCGCTCGC
Organism: Chloroflexota bacterium; assembly: GCA_026389845.1. Lineage (GTDB taxonomy): Bacteria > Chloroflexota > Anaerolineae > CG2-30-64-16 > CG2-30-64-16 > JAPLHB01. The sequence goes on along the minus strand of JAPLHB010000186.1, from coordinate 113,620 downwards.
CAGAAGCCGGACGAGCAGCTCGCTGGCGTGTAGCACCTCCAGCCCAAATTCCCCGCCGAGCAATTCTGGGTAGGTATGCCGCCACATGTGATAACACGACGGGCAGGTGGTGACAACCGTCGCCGCGCCGAGCGCGCGTACAGACTCGACGTTGTGCGCCGCGGTCTTGACCGCCTCAGCGGGCAGGCCCAGGCCCAGGTAGGGGAAGCCGCAACACCACTCCTCGCCGCCCAGGGTCGTGAAGTCGGCGCCGGCCCGCGTGAGCACTTCCGTCGTGGCCTGGGCGATGGGGTGGCCCTGGGGATACAGCCCCGTCACGCAGCCGACGAAGTAGACGATCGCCGCGCCCGCACGATGGTTCAGCGCCGGGCCGGACGACTCGAGGTTCTCCTGCCACAACAGCCGGTTTTCGGGCGCGTCGCCGGTGACGTTGTGCGTCGCGGCCAGATTGTCGCGCAGCCGGCTGAGGGGCAGGCCATCCAATGCGCCGCCCGCGGCCAGGCGCTTCCGGGTCTCCAGCCAGGTCGCCACGGTGTCAATGCGCGTCGAGCAGACCTCGCGGCAGGCGCCGCAGAGCGTGCATTCGTAAATCCGCCGCGCGGCCTCTGCTTCGACGGGCTTGTCGTGGGCCAATCCGTGTGCGATTGTCATGCGCCCGCGCGGGCCAGACGACTCCCAGCCCAACGCGTCATAGACCGGGCAGACGGCCTGGCAGTAGCCGCAATGCGCGCAAACGAGCGTTTCCTGGTGCAGGCCGGTGTATGGGGCGGTCATAACGCCCCCTGCGCGGCACGCCGCACGCCAGCCAGCAGCTCCATCCCCAACTTGAAGGTCGGCGACCAGAGCACCGGAGGCGGCTGATACGCTTTGCCGGGATTCAGGATGTGCGATGGGTCCATGTGCGCCTTGTGGCTGCGCCGTTCGGCCAACTCGGCACGGGAGAAAGTTCGGGAAAGATAGGGGGTATTCCAGACGCCGGTACCGTAGGGGCGGCCGCCGTGGCGGAATGCGACATCGTAGAGCTTCTTGGTCAGGCTCAGGGCCAATACATACGAAATCAGCCGCGATTCGTCGCAAGGATAGAGCGACATCACGGTCGCCAGGCCGGGCGTGACCACCGTGCCGTAGGTCGCCATCAATAGTCCCTGCTGCGCGGCCAGGGCCGAGACGCCGGCCTCATAGCCGGCGATCCCTGCCAGCGGCAACCACGACTCCGCGCCCAGCACGCTTGGCCCGGCGCGCTTCAGGCGGAGCGCGAGAAAGCGCTCGTCCCATTCGCGCGCTGCGGCTTGAGACGACAGCGCCTCACCGCGGCAGCGCACTGCTTCTCTTCGCACGGCTTCTGCCCCCGCCGCCACCTCGTCCGGCTCGCCATCGTAGGTGAGCGCCAGGAGCGGGCCATCCGCGACCGGCTCGAAGCCGGCCCGGCGCATAAAGCGGCCGTAGGTCGGAGCTGCGAAGTGCGCGTAAAACGGCCTGGGCGTCGCCGCGGCCAGCGCCGCAGCCGCAGCTTGCAGCGCGGCCATGTCGGGGAAGATGAGCAGGTGATGGCCCGTTGCCGCGGGCTGGCGACGGATTCGTAGCTCCACGCGCGTGATGATGCCCAGCGTGCCCTCCGCACCGGCGAAGCGAGACGCCGTTAACGTGCCAGGCACCTCCGAGGTGCCTGGCACGTACACAATGCTGCCATCCGCCAACACCACCTCTAGCCCCGTCACCTGCTCGGCCACGCCGTCGTGCTTCAGACTGCCGATACCGTGGCCCTCCATGCTGATCCAGCCGCCCACCGTGGCCGACGGCGCGCTGGTGGGATAGGAAAGGAGCGCGTAGCCGCGGCGCGCCAGCGCCCGGTCAAGCTCCTGCCAGCGCGTGCCTGGGAGCATCGTGGCCGTCAGCGCGGCTTCGTCCAGGCTCACCAGCCCACGCAGCCCGTTGAGATCGAGCACCAGCCCGCCGCGCATCGGCACGGCGTTCCAGTAAGCCGTCGTGGCGGCGGCGCGGGGGGTCACGGGGAGCTTATGCTGGCGCGCGTAGCCGATGATGGTCGAAACCTCCTCGGCGGTACGGGGGCGCGCCACCGCCGACGGGAGCGTGTCGCCGACCAGGGCGGCCAGGGTCGGCGGGACCGAGGCCAGATCGCGGCGGTAGAAAGATCGCTCGAAGGCGCTCTCGGTGTAGCGGTCGCCGAGCAGCTCTGCGAGAGCGGGATCAACTGAAGGTGATGACAGTTCCGACATTGTAACGATTCAGCCTCTATCGCTGCGTGCGAATCCTGAGCGAGTATCTTCTCAATCTGTAGGGGCGCACCCTTGCGGTCGCCCCGGCGAGCAGGCGCAAGACCGTGCCCCTACTTGTTCTTTTGCACTTCCGCCAGGAACCACTCGGCAAAACTCGGATCGGTGCAGCGGCGCAGCGCCGCAAGCTGACTCAGATCGGCCGCGCGCAGCTTGACCATCCACCCCTCGCCGTAGGGGTCCTGGTTGATCAGCGTGGGGTCATCCTCCAGGGCCGGGTTGGCCGCGATCACCTCGCCGCTCGCCGGTGCGTAGAGCCGGCCCACCCACTTGCCGGACTCGACCGAGCCGATGGGCTTACCCTGCTCGACCTTGCGGCCGCCGCGCGGCAGCCCCACGTAGTTGATCTCTTTGGCTGCGGCTTGGGCATAGTGACTCAGCCCGATTGTGACGATCTCCCCCTCGACGCGCGCGTATTGGTGGTGGTCGTCGTAGTAAAGTTCTTCGGGGAAGTTGTAACCGCCGATTTGCATGTGGTTGCTCCATTTGTACGAACGGTGACGGACGACGAACGACGGATGACCGACGACCACCGACGGACGACCGCCGACCGCGGTCGTCCGTCGGTGGTCGTCGGTCAATCGTCAATCAGATTTTGAGCCTGGGATCCAGCGCATCGCGCAGCCCGTCGCCCAGGCGATTGACCGACATCACCGTGACCATGATCGCCAGGCCGGGGAAGGTGGTCGCCCACCACGCCTCGCGCAGAAAGCCGCGACTCTCGAAGAGCATCGTGCCCCATTCCGGCGTGGGCGGCTGGCTGCCCAGGCCCAGGAAGCTGAGCGCGCAGATGTTCAGGATGGCCCACGCTACGCCCAGGGTCATCAGGATGATGACTGGGGCGAAAACGTTGGGCAGGACGTGGCGCAGCATGATGCGGCCATCGGGCACGCCGACGGCCCGCGCAGCATCCACGTAGAGGTTCTCCTTGGCCGAGAGCACGCAGCCGCGCACCGTCCGCGTGTAGGTGGGGATCGCCGAGATGCCGACCGCCAGCACCGCGTTGTTCAGGCCGGGGCCGAGCAGCGCGACGATGGCCAGGGCCAGGAAGATGCCAGGAAACGCCAGCAGCAGATCCATCGCGCGCATGACCACCATGTCCAGCCCTTTGCCGTAGTAGCCCGCCACCAGGCCCAACGTGACGCCGATCAAGCTGGAAAAGAGCACCGCGGCAAACGCGACCGCCAGCGAGATGCGCCCCCCGTAGATGACGCGGCTCAGGACGTCGCGGCCAAAGAGGTCGGTGCCGAAAAGGTGGGTGCGTTCCGGCGCGTTCAAGCCGGGGCCGGTGCCCATCGCCAGGGGATCGTAGGGCGCAACGAGGGGAGCGAACGCCGCCAGGGTGACCAGCGCGACGAGCACGACGAGCGCGACCATCGCCGCCCGCTTGGTGGTCAGGCGTTGCCAGGCCAGCGCGGCCGGGCTGGCGACAGGCTTACCCATAGCGAATCCTTGGGTCAATGAACGCGTAACACACGTCCACCAGCAGGTTGACCAGCATGTAGATCACGGCCACGAACAATACGACGCCTTGCACGACCGGGATGTCCTTGTAGAGGATGGCTTCTACGGCCATGCGCCCCAGCCCGGGACGCGCAAAGACGGTCTCTGTGACCACGGTGCCGCCCAATAGGAACCCGAACTGCAGACCGGCCACTGTGACCACGGGAATCAGGCTATTTTTGAGCCCATGCCGCACCAGGATGTAAAGCTCACTGACGCCCTTGGCGCGCGCGGTGACGATGTACTCCTGCCGCAATACCTCCAACATGCTGGAACGCGTCAGGCGGGCGATGACTGCGACACCGTTCAGCCCCAGGACGAACGCTGGCAGGATGAGGTGCTTCAGCGTGCCATATCCCCCGCTGGGCAGCACCCGCAAGACCAGGCTGAAGAGAAAGATCAGCAGCAGGCCCAGCCAAAAGCCAGGCATCGAGACGCCCATGACCGCTACGGTCATCGCGATCTGATCCAGCCAGGAGTCGCGGTTCACGGCAGCCACAATGCCCAGCGGAATCCCAACCAGAAGGGACAGGAGCATGGCCGAAAGGGCTAACTCCATGGTCGCGCCGACGTTTTGCTGGATGATCTCAGCCACCGGCCGGTAGGTGAAGAGTGACGATCCCATGTCACCGTGCAGCAGGCCGTTCAGATAGTGCAGATACTGGATGTGCAGCGGCAGGTCCAGACCGAGCTGCGCGCGCAGCGTGGCGATGGCGGCTGGCGTGGCGCCCGACGTCGAAAGAATCACCTGGACCGGATCGCCCGGCAGCAGATGCAACATGCCGAAGACGATCGCCGTCAGGCCCAGGAAGAGAGGGATGCTGATCAACAACCGGCGACCGATGTATTGCCTCATGTTCCACGTATGCTTGCTGTGTCGCAAGCGAAAAGTCTACCTGAGTGTCACCCTGAGCGGGTCGGTCCCGTGCAGTGCATTGCGGTGAGCATCCAGCGAAGGGTCTCGTTGCGAGGTGAGATTCTTCGCTGGATGCTCGCCGTTGCGAAAGGTCAGGGGTAGACCCGCTCAGAATGACAAATGCTCAAAGCTGAGCCGGTGATTTCAACCACCGGCGGTGTGCTGCCGGTTAGCGCTCGACCTTGACGTCGTAGAAGTAGGGCCACCAGCCGTGTACGTCAAACGCGAGGCCCTTGACCTTGGCGCTGGCACCGTTGTTGTTCCAGTACTCGCGGATCGGGATCACCAGAGCCTGATCCATCGCCGCGCGCTGGATCTTATTGTACAACTCCATGCGCTTGGCGTCATCCTTGGTCTGGGCCGCCTCGTCGAGCATCTTGTCCATCTCAGGATCGTTCAGCTTGGACCAGTTGTAGTTGCCCTTGGATCCCAGGATCGCGCTCAGGAAGGAAGGATCGGTGGCGCTGAGGCTCATGGGCGCCAGGTGGTGCTTGCCGTCGGCCGCCGCTTGGAGCGCCGCGGGAAAGGAGACCGTCTGGGTCTTCAGATCAACGCCCGCCATCTTGAGCTGTGCCTGCAGCATCTGGCCTGTTTCCGAGAGGAAGCCCCAGGTCTGTAGGTAGGTCTCCAGCACCAGTTTTTTGCCGTCCTTGGCCCGGATGCCATCGGCGCCGAGCTTCCAGCCGGCTTCTTCGAGCAGTTGCTGGGCCTTCTTCAGATCGTAGGGATAGAGCGCCTCCAGGTCCTTGTTGAACCCGAGGCCGGCCCACGGCCCGTATGCTACGGGCGACAGGTCGCGGAAGATCGTCTTGACGATCGCCTTGCGGTCGGTGGCGTAGAGCAACGCCTGGCGCACCTTCAGATCATCGGTCGGCGCGTTCTTGCTGTTGATGAACACCACCAGCGGCAAGCCGTCGGTGCGCGCCAGGATCACCTGGTACTTCGCGTCCTTTTTCAGGCGCTCGGCGTCAACCGGAGGCAGTTCACCGATCGCGTCCACGCCGCCCGATTCCAGCGCCGCGGCGCGGGTGGCTGCGTCCGGGTAGAACCGGAAGGTGATCTTGTCGAGGTAGGCCGCCCCAGTGTGCTTGTAGAGCGACGGCCCCCAGTTGTAGTCCGGGTTCTTCACCAACACGATCTGCTGCTTGGGCACATAGTCTTTCTCGGAGAACATGGTCCCCATCAGCCCGATGGCCTTTTGCGACTTCACGGCGGGATCCACGATCCGGTCGAAGTTGTCCTTCACCGCCTGCGCGTTGAACGGGGTGCCGTCGTGGAACTTCACGCCCTTGCGCAGCTTGAAGGTGTAGGTCTTGGCATCGTCGGAAATGGTCCACGACTCGGCCAGACCGGGGACGTACTTGTAGTCCGCACCCTGGTAGACCAGCGTATCGTACACGCTGTTGAGCGGAATCCCCAGTTCAGATGACGAATGGATGTGCGGGTCAACGCCCGACACCACCAGCGTCAGACCATAGACGAGCTCATTCTTGCCCGGCACGACCGGCGGCAACGTCGGCACGGCCGTCGGCGCGACGGTCGCGACCGGAGCTTTAGTCGGTTCGGGGGCCTTGGTCGGCTCGGGAGCTTTGGTTGGCTCCGGGGCCTTGGTGGATTCCGGCGCTTTGGTGGGCACGGGGGCTTGCGTCGGCGCGGCCGCGGCCGGAGCCTGGGTTGGCTTCGGCGCGGCGGTCGGCGCAGGCAGCGGCGTCGGCGTGGGTTGCGCGCAGCCCGAGAGCACGAAGCTGACGAGCAGCACGACGATCAGCAGGGTAGAAATGAAGCGCGGGGATTTCATGGAAATGCCTCCTCCTCAGGAAGAAACCGATGTAACGTTCCACGTTGAAGACACTGACCGATAAAGCAATGAGTGGCAGTCACTCTCCTTTCAGATGCTTCAGTTGAGGTTAACCCTCTGGCCTCAGCCGTTTCCCTTCCGGGTCATAAAACGGCCGGCAGACGATGCGCGCCGCGTGGCAGTGGCCTTCGACCTCCACTTCCACAGGCAGACCGGGCCAAGCCAGGTCTGCCGAGATCAACGCCAGCGCCATCGGGCAGCCGACGGAGTAACCGTGGGCGCTGCTGGTAATCTTACCCACGATTTCACCGCCCTGCAAGATCGGGCATCCACCTGCGGGGAGGGTGTCATCGTCCATCGCCACGGAGACCAGCTTGCGCCGCACACCTTCTTCCTGCTGCTTCGCCAGCGCCGCGCGGCCGATGAAGTTGCCCTTGTCGAGCTTCACCGTCCAGCCCAACCCCGCCTCGAACGGCGTCACGCCGTCCATGAAATCGAAGCGGGCGATGTAGCCCTTTTCCATACGCAGGCTGAACGCCGTCTCCAACCCGGCATGGCGCATCCCGACGGGCCGCCCCGCCGTCGCCAGGGCATCCCAGAGGTCATACCCGTGCTCTGTCGGGACGATCAATTCGTACCCCAGCTCGCCGGTGTAGCCGGTGCGGGAGATCAGTGCTCGCGGCGCTCCGACCAGAGTGGTCTCGATGCACTCCATGTAGCGCAGCGCGTCCAGGTCAGCCGGGCAGAGCTGGATCACGATGTCGCGCGCCCGAGGACCTTGCACCGCGAGGAGCGCCACCCCCGACGAGACGTCCGTGACATACACATCCAGGCCGCGCGCCTGCTCCAGCAGCCATTCGAACTCGGGGCGGCCGTTTGCCTGATTGCTGCCCCAGGCCGTCATGCACCAATACAACTCATCGCCCAACCGATAGATCGTCACATCGGAAAAGATGGCGCCATCGGGCCGGCACAGCGTCGTGTAGAGCACGCGGCCGATGGTCATGCGGCTCGCGTCGTTCACGCTTACCTTCTGAATGAGCGCCAACGCGTCGCGGCCCTGGATCTCGATTTCGCCCGTGGAAGCCCAGTCGAACACCCCGGCGCTGTTTCGCACGGCCAGGTGCTCGGCGCGGGGATCACCGAAATGATCCGGCATCTCCCAACCCTGGGCCTGGCGCATCTTCGCCCCGGCCTGTAGCTCCTGAGAATAGAAGATCGTTCGTTTCATGGTCTCATAACCTTTTTTGGCAGGAGAGTCCCAGGGGTTGAAAACCGCCTGTCTGAAGCTGAAAAGTGGCCTCAGCCACTTGCCGTAGGCCCTGCGGGGCCTTCTCAGGTTTAGCCGGTGGGTTTCCAACCACCGGTCTCTGGGCGACTGCGCAAGTCCTGTTATCTGGCATTGCCGTACTACGCTCGCAGCGGCCGCATCTGCTGCGCCACCAATTCGGTGATGTCCATGACTTTCAGCCGCGCTTTTGCCTTCTGCCGCGATTGCTGGAGCTGCATCACGCAGGCGGGGCAGGCCGAGAGCAGGATTTCCGCCCCTGTGCCGGTCGCTTCGGCTACGCGGTCGGCGCCGGCCAGGTTCGCCATGTCGCCGAAGTCGTAGCGGATCATGCCGCCCGCGCCGCAGCAGTAGCCGTCTCGCCGGTTGCGCGGCATCTCGACCAGCGAGATGCCGGGGATCGCCTTGAGCAGCCGCCGCGGCGCTTCGTAGATACCCATCCAGCGGCCGAGCACGCACGGGTCGTGATAGGTCACCGCCGCTTTGGGCCGATAACGATCCATCGTCAGCTCGCCGCGGTCCAGCCGGTCGGCCAGCAGCTCGACCACGTGCAGCGATTCGACGGGCGCAGGCCGGCCTGTGAGCTTGCCGTAGTCATCGCGGAACGCGCGCTGGCAGCCGGGGCAATTATAGACAACCTGCTTGACGCCCAGCTTCTCGGCCGCGGCGAGAGTGTGCTCCATGAAGGTGACAGCTTTATCGGGCATGCCGCCGGCCAGGTAGGGATGACCGCAGCACCATTCATCGCTCATCACCGTGAAGTTGATCCCCGCCTGCACCAGCAGGTTGTAGGTGTCCAACGCCATGTTCTGCCGCGCATAAGCCGAGGTGCAGCCGACGAAGAAGAGGACTTCGGCTTCCCGGTCCACGTGCGAGAAATCGGGCAGCCAAGCCAGCCGCTCCTCTTGCGCGCCCTGGTAGACGTTATGATATTCGCCCAGGCCGCCCTCGTCGGAAAGACCTGCGGCCAGGGCTGGGGGCAGGAGGTTCAGGCGGGCCAGATCTTCCTTCATCGCCGCGTAGATGTCGGTCGTCGAGAGGTACTTGAAGCAGTGCTCGGCGCAGCCGCGACATTCCGTGCAGGCGAAGACGCGCTGGGCCAACTCGGCATCGTAATCGGTCAGGCCATCCACCAGTGCGCGGGCCAGGAAGAAGCGGCCGCGGCCGGTGTATGACTCGAACTTGCCCCACCGATACGCCGGGCACTTCTCGCGCGATGATTGGCCCAGCCAGCTCAGATCGAAGCAGTGCGCGCAGCGGTTGCACTGGTAGATGATGTCTTTGACAGCGTCAATCGCCCGCGGTTCACTGCTCATGGTGCGCCTCCCGACCTACCCCCCCGGCCCCCTTCCCTGCGAGGGAAGAGGGAGTCTGCCCCCCTCCCTTCGTAGGGGAGGGGCTGGGGGAGAGGTCGTTGTTCAGCCCCAAAATCCCCGGATTGAGGATGCCATTGGGATCCATCGTCTTCTTCAATACTTTCATCAATTCGTAGCCGCCGCCCAGCTTCGGCATGATGTGTTCGGCTAGGGGCGCCAGGATGCCGCCGGGCGAGCCGTAGTGCCCCCACAGGTACTCGGAGTAGTCCGCGCGCATCTTGATCCCGTATTGCCACGCCGCCTGGTCAAGCTCCGGGAAGAGCGTATCAATCCAGATGAAGGCCGCGTTGCGGCTGTAGTAGACGTCATATGCCTTGATGCGGATGCCGTAGGCCGCGAACTCGTCGGCGTGCTCGACCTCGTAGTTCTTCAGATAGCGCATCGCATCTTTGACGCACTGCGTGGGGATAAACGCTGTCGCCTCGGGGCAGGTGTAGGGCCGGTCACTGTAGTAGACTTCGGGCGGCGTGTTGCGCAGCCAGGAGTACATGTGATGCACCCAGTACTGCTCGGTCGCCTTCTCGTCCAGCCGCAGGCCGTTGAACGCGCTGCAAATGCTGTGCGCCGCGGCCAGCCGCTCGTTGGCCGCCGCCACCCCGTCTCGGATGACGATGTGGAGGAACGCCTCGCCCTCGACGCCGAGTGGTTTCTGGCCGGCGTAGACCTGCACCAGATGCGTCGGGATCCGCCGGCGCTGGAGGGCCTGCGCGGCGTCCACCGCAGCGTCCAGTCTGTCGAAGCCGTAGAACGCAAAGCGTTCTACCTCCGGCTTCTGGCGAATGCGATAGGTCACCCGGGTGATGATGCCGAAGACGCCACAGGAACCGATGAACAGCCCCGCCAGGTCCGGCCCGTTGGCGTTGCGCTCGAACGCAAGCCCTCCGGCCGCACGGTTTGCCGCCGACCCGGTGTAGATCACCTCGCCGTTGGGCAGGACGACCTCCAGGGCCACCACATTGTCGCCCGTCATGCCGTATTCGGCCAGGCCGTGCGGCACCGAGTTATAGGCCACCGAGCCGCCCACCGTGCAGACGAACATGCCGCCGGAGCCTGGCACCGCCAGTTCCCACCCGCGCTTGGCAAGCTCGACGTCCACCGCGTGCCAGATCGCGCCGGTCTGCACCGTGACGACCTGGCTGTCGAAATCCATCTTCTCGACCGCGTTCATCAAGTCGAGGCCCATCAGGATGCAGCCCTCGCGAATCCCGTGGCCGATGAACGTGGATGAACGCCCCCAGATGAAGATGGGGGTCTTGAGATCATTCGCGACGCGCACGATCGCGCTCACCTGCTCGGTGGTGCGCGGTCGGACGATGACCGCGGGCACCCCGCCGGGCGTGGGGCCGCAGTCACGTGTGTGGCAGATGCGGTCCACCAGCTTGTCGCTGACGTAGTCGGGGCCGCAGATCGCGGCCAACCGCGCTATGAGTTCACTTACACGATTCTGCGAATCGAGTGTTTTTTCCTGCAAGGTATCTCCTCCTTGTCACTTTATCGGAAACAGGAAGCGGTGTCGCCCTGAGCGGGTCAGTCCCGTGAATTCCGCTGCGATATCACACCAGCGAAGGGTCTCAAGCACACGGGAAGGAGAACCTGTCCTGAGCGCAGCGAATGGATTCTTCGCTGGTTTCACGCCGTAACGAGAGGTTTGGGGTAGACCCGCTCAGAATGACCGCCATCTCCGATAAGGTCTCCTTGTTTACTGTCCGAGCACCGCGGTCACAAATTCGCGTCTGCCGCTGGCAAATTGGGCGACCGGCAGGGCGCGCTTGCCCGGGGCCTGCACCGTGCGCAAAATGAGTGCCCCTTGCCCGGTCGCCACCGCGATGTCATCGGCGGTGCAGAATACCTGTCCCGGCGGCAGGTCGCCCTGCCAGGCGCTCCACGGCTCCGCGTCGCGGATACGCAGTATCGCGCCGCGCCACGGTGTGAAGGTTCCCGGCCAGGGATCCAATGCCCGCACTCGACGCGCCAGGACATCCGCCGGCTGCGTCCAGTCCAGTCGTCCGTGTGCCTTCGTCATCCTGTCGCACCACACGGCCTGCGTGTGATCTTGGGTCTGGGGCACGATCCGGGCCGCCAACCACCCCTCGATCGTTGCCAGGTAAAGATCCGCGCCGAGAACAGCCAGGCGGGCCATCACATCGGGAGTCCGGTCGTGCCCGGTGATCGGCATGGTGGCTTGCGAGAGGACCGCGCCGGCGTCCATCTCGTTGACCACGAAGTGTACCGTGACGCCCGTCTCGTGATCGCCGGCCGAAATGGCCGCCGGCACCGGGCAAGCCCCCCGCCAACGGGGCAGCAGCGAAGGATGGAGGTTGAGCGCGCCCAGGGGCGCCAGGTCAATGATCGCGTCGGGGATGAACTTGCCGTAGGCGGCGACGAGGATCAGATCGAGCCGGGTGGCACCCAATTCGTGGCGGACTTCCGCCGTGCCCAGGCTTGCAGGCTGGAAGACGGGAACGCCCCGACCGAGCGCCTCCCGTTTCATGGGCGGCGCGGTGACGCGCAGCCCGCGGCCTGCGGGTTTGTCCGGCTGGCAGACCACGCCCACCACGCCGTATTGATGCTCTATCAATGCGTGCAGCGTCGGTATGCCGAACTCTGGTGTGCTCATCAGGAGGACGCGCATGGTATTCCCGATCAGATTATCCTCGCGTAAGCCCGCGCCACATCTCGACGCCTTGCCGGAACATCTCGGCCCCGAAGTGGGCTGCTTCGTGGCGAACCTTTTCCTCGTCCAGGGTGAGGATCTCACCGCGATCCATGACGAGCTGGCCATCAATGATCGTCGTCTCCACATCGCTGGCCCGTGCGCAGTAGACCAGCGCATTGACGATGTCATGGAGCGGCACCAGGTGGGGCTGATCGAGGTTGACGATTGTCAGGTCGGCCAGCTTGCCGGGATCGAGCGTGCCAGCATCAATTCCGGCCGCCCGCGCGCCGCCTTCGGTCGCCATCCGAAATGCCTGCCGCCCCGTGATCGCGGTCGAGTCCTCGCCCACGCCTTTGTGCAACAACGCGGCCATGCGCGTTTCCTCGAACATGTCGAGCAGATCGTTGGAAGCCGCGCCATCGGCTGCCAACGCCATCGGCACCCCGCGACGCAGCATCTTCGCCACCGGCGCGATGCCGCTGCCCAGTTTCAGGTTGCTCTTCGGGCAGTGCACGACGGTCGCGCCGCTCTCCGCCAGCAGATCAATCTCGGCGTCGGTCACATGGACGCAGTGGACAGCGGTCGTCCCGGACTTCAGCAACCCCAAGCCGTGGGCGTAGGCCACAGGTGTTTGCCCCGTCTCCTGGTAGACCTGCTCAACCTCGTAACGCGTCTCGGCTAGGTGGATCTGCAGGCCAATCCCGATCTCCTCCGCCCGGTTGCGCGCCCAGAGCAACAACTCCTTGCTGCAAAGGAACGGCGTCGAGGGCGCGAGCACGGTCTCGATGCGCGGGTGCGCGGCGTGCCAGTTGCGGGCCAATCGCAACGCGTCCTGCCGGCTGGCCTCCTGATCGCGGCATAAGGGCGCCGGCAGCCAGCGATCGGAAAGCGCTATCGCGCCGACGCCCCGGATGCCGCTCTCCTGCCAGCCGCGGAACACCGAGTCCATGTTCATGTTCATGTCAACGCAGCAGGTCACTCCGCCGCGGATCATCTCCAGCGCGCTGAGGGTGGCCCAATGATAGCCGCACGATTCGTCATCGTGTCCCCAATGCGCCTGGTGGATAGCGTAGGCCAGAGGGTAGAGGGTGGCATTACACCAAGCGACCAGCCCAATGTCGTCGCTCAGGCCCTTGAGGAAATTTTGATAGAGGTGGGTGTGGGCATTCACGAAGCCAGGAATCACGGCCCGGCCTCGGCCATCAATCACTTGCAGGACGTCCATACCGGCCGGTAGAATCTGCCCCACGGCGGTGATGCGCGGACCTTCGATCAGGATGTCCGTATCACGCTCGACACGGTCTGCCGAGCGCACTACGTAGCTCGCTTGCTTGATCAGGATCGCCATCGTGCCGGGCCGTCCTTCTGCCTCTACGTGGGCGGTGCTTTTCGCTCGCCGCACCGGAGTGCTGACATTCTTGCCATAGAGTCGAGTTCGTTTATGCAGGCGGATTGTACTCCAGGACTCAAAAGGTGTCAAGTGTGACTTTACTAATAGGTAAGCTGACCCCTTCTGTAAGGTATAGCTTGACAATGGGCAGGGGAGGCATCGTGGACGGCAAAAACTGGACACGAAAAAGCCGGAGCCAGGGTCCAATTGAGCAACCCACCATTTGTCGTCGGTCGCTCGTTATTCGTCCGCCAACGCAATCATACCACGATTCTGCGGTCAGGGCACATTGGCGTAAGCGGGCACGCGGGCTTATAATAGACCCCGGTGGTGACGCGTGTCGCCGATTCCTATCGCCGAAGGAGACCTTCGATGGCACCAAACTCGTTGGACAAAGCGGCTGGTTTGTCCCAGATCCACACGACCTGGCACGTCACCGCGCGCCGCGCGCGTGTCTGGATCACGCCCAAGAACAAACCCGCTTATCGCCCGTACATTGTCCTGGCTGTGGACACCAGCACAAACCTCATCCGGTGTGCGCAGATGGAGGACGATCGTTTGACGGCCGAGCGCACGCTTGCCATCCTGGCGGACGCGATGCTCAAGCCGACTTTCGGCTCCGGTAAGCGTTGCCGGCCGGCGCGCATCATCCTGGACAATGCCGGACTGGCCCAGGCCATCACCGAGTCGCTGGCAGCGATCGGCGTTCGCTGCGATTACCAGGCGAAGCTACCGGCAACCGACGCCGCCCTGCGCGAGATGGACGCGCATATGAACCGCCGCGAGCCACTGCCGGGCCTGTTGAGCGTACCCGGCGTCACCGTGCCCCTGCTGGAGGAGCTTTTCTCGGCGGCCGTCGAATTCTATCACCTGGCCCCCTGGCGCTGGCTGGATAACGTGCAGCCGCTCGAAGTACACTACGGCGCCGATGGCCCGCCGCGCTACATCGTGATCATGGGCTTCGGCGGCCAGGAATTCGGCCTGGCGCTCTACCCGACGCTCGAAGACCTGCGTATCCAGTACACCGGGCTGGAGCCGGAGCAGGTCTTCAAAAAGATGAGCACGGTCAGCCTGACCTTCGATGAGCCGATGGTGATGGGATTCGATGACCTGGACGCGATCGAGCAGTATGGCTGGCCTGTGGCGAATGCGCGGGCCTATCCGCTGTTAATGAAGGTCACACCACCCCAGAAGGTCGGCGTGCCGGCCGCGGCCGAGATCGCGCTGCTGGCCGCCGCGTTGCGCACCATCCCTGCGTTCGTCACCGAGCGGTTGCAGGCGAACCTCGGCATGGCGCGCCCCAGCCAGGCGTCATATCCCCTGTCGAACGTCCATGCCGGCGAGCAGATCACCCTGCGCTTCCCGGTGGACGTTCCTGAGCTGGCGGCCTACCAGGGTAAGATGGAGAGCCTTGCGATTGACGAAGATGATTTGCAGGCCTTCATCGGCGATTGGAACTACGATCGGGCCGCGCCTCAATTTGCGCGCGAGATGGGGACTTTTCTGATCTACTTTCTGGACGACCTGGCGCTAAGTGGCCTTTCCGAGCAATCGCTTCGCAAGCACGACAGCAACTGCCGGCTGATCGGCAAGTTCATCTGCGACTACAACTACTCCACGGTCTTCTCGCCGACGGTCTTCCTGGGCGGGCCTGCGTACCTGGCGGAATTTCAGCGAAAGGTCACTGATGCCAAGACCGCCCTGACCTCGTACAAGGCAACGTGGCGCAAGCTGGAGAGCTACGTACGCGAGCTGGGGTTCGGCCGGCGCTGAGCGCCTATTGGGGCCTCGCTCTGCTGCAGTCTTCTTCGGCCTGGCGCGCCTGAATGACGCCACGCCGCCGGGAGAATCCGGCCTGGTTGCATTGATAGGATGGACATGATACCACAAGCCGAACAGCCATCTATCTTCACCCATCGCAATCACTACCTTTTCGCCGATTACTACCTGGATCGGCGGGTAGGCGATCAGCGCGAGTGGCAGGAAGCCGACGTCGGCCAGGTATTCGCCGCGGTCACGCAGCTTTGGCGGCGGTTCAAGCCGCAGGGTGACAACGAAGCGCAGACTGAGGCCGACTGGATTCGCCCCGTCTTGAGCGCGCTCGGCCACCGGTTCAACGTCCAGGTTGGCATGAAAACGCCGCTCGGCACCAAAGTGCCCGATTACGTCTTCTATTCCGACGAACCGACGCGGCTGGCCGCGAAAGGTGACGTGCTGACCGAGAGCGACTTTCGGGACGCGTTGGCCGTGGGCGACGCGAAGGCCTGGGAGCGTTCGCTCGATCGCGCCGCGCCGTGCGAAGCCAAGACCCTCCACGAAAATCCCAGCCTCCAGATTGACACCTACATCCGCCACAGCGGTCTGGCGTGGGGCATCCTGACCAACGGCCGGCTCTGGCGGCTCTGCCACAAAGACACGTCGAAGAAGCTGGACGTCTATTACGAGGTGGACCTGCCCGCGTTGATCGCCCAGCACGATGCCGAAGCGTTCAAGTACTTCTGGCTCTTCTTCCGCCGCGAGGCGTTCCTCGGCGACGCCCAGACGCCTGCCTGGCTCGATCGGGTGCTCGCGGAGAGCCGGGCCTACGAACAGGGTGTCAGCGCGAATTTGAAGGAGCAGATCTACGACGCGCTGCGCTGCCTGGCGCAAGGCTTCCTGGATTTTCCATACAACGGCCTGACGCCGACGGCGGAGACGCTGCGGGCCATCCACGACAACAGCCTGATCGTGCTCTACCGGCTGCTCTTCATGCTCTACGCCGAAGCGCGCGAACTGCTGCCTGTGCGCGAGAATCGCCTGTATGCCGAAGGCTACAGCCTGCACGCCTTGAAGCAGCGCATCGCCCGCGACCTGGATCGGGGCCTGCCCGCCGCGGCCAGCATGTCAGGTATCTGGCAGGAGTTGTATGAGCTGTGGCGGGTTATCAACACCGGCGACGTTGTGCTGGGCGTCCCCGCCTATAACGGCGGACTGTTCCGGCCTGAGAATCACTCCTTCATCGAGCGCTACCGCGTGGGCGATCTGTACCTGCGCCAGGCGATTGACCTGCTGGCGCGCGCCGTTGACCCGGCCACGGGCCATCGCGAGTTCGTGGACTATCGCGACCTGGAAATCCGCCATCTGGGCAGCATTTACGAAGGGTTGCTGGAGTACCAGGTGCGCCACGCCGCCGAGCCGCTGATGATCGTCCGGCAGAATGGCAAGGAGACCTACGCGCCCGCGTCTCCCTCCCCCTCGCAGGGGGAGGGCCGGGGTGGGGGTCAACGACCGCCCGACATCCAAATCGGCCAACTCTATCTCGTCACCGACAAGGGGGAGCGCAAGGCCACCGGCTCCTACTACACGCCCGACTACATCGTTCAGTACATCGTCGAGCAGGCCGTCGGCCCGATCCTGGAGGCGAGAACGGCGACGTTCCGCCAGCGAGGCGGCCAGATCACCGACGAGGCGGGACTGGTCAAGGCGGTTCTCGGCGTCAACGTCCTCGATCCGGCCATGGGGTCGGGGCATTTCCTGGTAGCAGCCACCGACTTCGTGGCCCGCCACCTGGTTGGGTTGGGGCTGACGACGATCAGCGGCAGCGACGGCGAAGGTGAGTTGGCCTACTGGCGTCGCCGCGTGGCCCAATCATGCATCTATGGCGTGGATCTGAACCCGCTGGCCGTGGAGCTGGCAAAGCTAGGCCTGTGGCTGGCGACTGTGAGCAAGGACAAGCCGCTCAGCTTCCTGGATCACCACCTGCGCTGCGGCAACAGCTTGATCGGTGCGCGCGTGGCCGACCTGCCATTGGGCACCAATCAGGTCGAGCAACGCGTGCAGGAGCGCCGCGCGGCTTATAAGGTCAGGCAAGTCGCCAGGAAGGAAGAAGCTGCCCGCGAGGCCGGGCAGCTCACCATGCTGGACGACAGCGCGTTCGCCGGCGCCATGCACACCGCCAGCGGCATGATGACCCTCATCGAGGAGTTGGGCAGCGAAACGCTGGCCGACGTACACCGGGCGGAGCAGGTCTACCGCGAATCGGTGCGCGCCGTCACCGAGAAGGCCCGCCTGCTGGCCGACATCTGGACCGCGCGGCATTTCGACCTGGCGCTGGACGACACGATCTGGGGCGGGCTGGCGCGTTACGTGCTGCACGGCGGCTTCGAGATGCCGCAGTACAAGGCAATCATCGAGCAAGGGCGTGGTATCGCCGATGACCGGCATTTTTTCCACTGGGAATTGGAGTTTCCAGAGGTATTCTTCGATGGGCACGGCCGGCTGATGGAAGATGCCGGGTTCGAGGCCGTGATCGGGAACCCACCGTACGGAGCAGATTTCGACGCACTCGACAAAGCATGGCTGCGTTCATTTCGACTAGTCGAATACCAATACGAATCCTACATCGCCTTTATCGAGCGGGCGACGACTCTGCTCGCACGAAACGGACGGAATGCCTTCATCGTTCCAGATAGCTGGCTGAACATCCAGTATGCCCGTGAGCTGCGCCGATTTTTCTTGTTTCAAACGACCCTTGAATCGCTGGTTGATTTACCGCAAGAGGTCTTCCGAGACGCGACGGTTGACCCGATGATCTATGTTAGTCTGAACTCGCCCCCACCGACCGGCTTCCTGACCCGCATCACTATATTTGATCACACCGAAAGACTCCAGACACTGAAGACACCGGATCGGGAATCTGTCAAGCCGCAATCGGGGCTTGCTATTGACGCGGACTGCCGGATCAGGCTCGGCAGAAGCCCGGACGTACTTTCTCGGCAAGAAGGCACAGGGCGGCAAATCCCGTTGGGTTCATTGTGTACGATCAGCCTGGGTTGCAAACCCTATCAGGAAGGAAAGGGGATACCGCCACAGACTAACGAAGTGAAGAGCGCGAAACCATTCAATGCGTCCGCGCGATTGGGTGACGACTACTATCCCTTTTATCTCGGAGGTGGTGCACAACGATACCATCTTCTGTGGCATGGCGAATGGATCAGATACGGCAGGCATCTTGCTGAGCCGCGCGATTTTGCGCTGTTCACAGAGCCTCGGATTATCGTCCAGGGGATCAGAAACCCTAGTCTGGAGCGGCGCCTTGTGGCGACGGCAATCATGGATGAGGCTATCACCAACGACAATCTAACGACGATCAAGCTGTTGCCGGATACGTTACTCCGCATGCACTACATCCTTGCTTTACTGAACAGCCGATTCTTGAACTGGTTCTATATACAGCAGCGTGGCACTTTCACCAAAATCACCGCCGGCGCCCTGACCGCACTTCCCATTCGCCGCATCTCATTCACCACCCCCGTCGAGACTCGCGCCGCCCTGGCCGACGAAGCCAGACGGTTGGCGGCGACCGCGGTCGAGTCCAACGCGCCCGGCCCCATGTTGACTTTCTTCGCCGCCCAACTGGCCGTGCAACCCGAACGCAGCGACGTGATCCACGATTTGCTGGCGCACCTGGCCGAGCAGATGATCGCGCTGAACGAGCAACGCCAGGCCGAGATGAAGAGCTTCCTGGGCTGGCTGGGCCGCGAGTCCGGCGCGCGGCTGGCCGCGTTCACCGGCAGGACGCGGCTGCAAAACTACCTGGGCGACTACCAGCGGGACGAACCGTGTCTGGAATTCGACGATCTGCTCGACCTGCTCAAGAACAACCAGCGCAAGCTGACCATAGACCCCAGCCGCCGGGCTTTCCAAGACCGGTTGCGCGCCGAATATGCCGCCAGCCTCGCCGTGCTGTTGCCGATCAAACACCGGCTGGCCGTCACCGACCGGCTGATTGACCGGGTGGTGTACGTGCTGTATGGCTTGACGGAAGAGGAAATCGCAATCGTCGAGGGCAGGGCGGCTGCAACCGGATAACTATGCTCCAGACCGCCGCCGAACTGATCGAACGCCGCACAGCCGGCCCCGCCCAGGAGATCCGCCTGGCCGCGCCGGAGTTGGTGCGCGCGTTGGAGCCGGGTCAGGCGGTGCTGGTGAGGGCCGGCTGGGGGCTGGAGCCGTACCTGCGCCGGACGTTCTACCCCATCGCCATTGACGCGGAGACCTGGACGCTCCGCGTGCCGCCCGGCGGCGACTGGGGTCACGCCTGGCTGCGCGCCGCGCCGGTGGGGACACAGATAGATTGCCTGGGGCCGGTTGGCGCGGGCTACCGGCTGCCGGCGGGCGTTCGTAACCTGCTTTGCGTGGGCGAAGGCGACGCGACGTGGACGCTGCTGCCCGCCGTGGCCCAGGCCGACGCGCTCGGTCTGGCGATCACGCTGGCGATGGAGGACCGGACCACGCGGGATCTGATTCCGGCTCAGCGGCTGCCGGCGAACGTGGAGTATCGGACGTTTGGAACGCGGGGGACGGAGGGAATTAAGGGAACTGAGGGAACTGGGGGAGCACGACGGCTACTGGTGGATTTGGCCGAGTTGTTACCCTGGGCAGACGTGGTATTTGCGGCCGGATCACTGGCGTTCTACGGGCGACTGGCCGAGGCGGTGAAGGCGGCCCGCTTCGGGCTGTCGCGCGGCTTCGGCCAGGCGCTCTACCCCGCCACATTCCTCTGCGGCGTGGGCGCGTGCCAGGCGTGCGTCGCCGATGTGGCCGGCGGCCGGCGCCGCGTGTGTCAGCGCGGGCCGGTGCTTGATTTGGCGGATGTCGCGGGGTGATGGCGAATGGCGAATGGGCGAAATCGAGATTCGCTGATTCGCTGATTCGCTGATTCGTTGATTCGCTGATTCGTTGATTCGCTGATTCGCTGATTCGCTGATTCGCTGATTCCTACCTATGTCCATCGAACTCGCTCCCCACAACAAGGTCGGCCTGGCGCTGGCATCGCCCCTGATCGCGGGCAGCGGCGCGGTCGGGTATGGCGACGTGTGGCCACCGGGCGTGGCATCCGCGCCTTTCGGCGCGCTCGTCACGCCGCCGATCACCCTGCGGCCGCAGCGAGGGCAAGCACCGCCGCGGCTGGCCGAGATTCCGGGCGGCTTCCTGCTGGCGACCGGCGACCACAATCCCGGCTACCGCCGCATCGTCCAGGAACACGCGGCCGCCTGGGATCGGCTGGGGACACCGATGATCGCCGCGCTGGCGAGCAGCACGCCGGAGGATTGGGATCGGCTGGCCGCGCATTTCGAGGAAGAGACGGCGGTCGCCGCACTAGAGCTTCATCTACCGGCAAGCGCGCGGCTCGGCGATGTGGCGGTCTGGGTTTCGACCGTGCGGCGGGCGTGTACCCTGCCGCTGCTGGTGAAGCTGCCCGATGCCCAGGCCGAGGGGTTAGCTCCCGTCTGCGTCAAGGCCGGCGCGGATGCGCTGGTGATCGGCGCGTCACCCCTGGCGGCTTATCCCACGCCCGATGGCGCGACCATCGAGGCGCCGGTGGCTGGGCCGGTCGCATTCCCCTTCACCTTGCGGGCGTTGCAGGCGGTGGTCGCCCTGGATTTAGGTGTGCCGCTGGTAGCGTCTGGCGGCATCACCCGGCCCGAAGACGTGCGACGCTGCCTGGATGCGGGCGCGGTGGCCGTACAGATACGCAGCCTGCTGTGGACCGATCCGGCCGCGGTGGCTAGTCTGCTCTGAAAATCGCCCGGCGGCTCCGGAGTCGAGGCTTCAGCCGGTTGCTGCCGCCGATCACCAGACCGCCTAAAGGCTCGAGTCCGACCGAGCGCGATTAGTCACCAGGTATAATGTCAAACTCGAACTTACCCACCCGGTTCGAATCGGCCCAGGCGCCCAGGGCGTTGGCTGCCCGGACGACGTAGGCGTAATCTGCGCCGATCGCCCCGGCGTCGGTGCAGGTGATCGCGCCGTCGGCATTCGTGCATTCGGGGGCGGCGCCGTGGGCGATCACGGTGGCGCCGACGCCGCCAGGGGTGAAGTAGGGCGCGGCGCTCTGCCAGACCTCGTAGGTGGCGTTGGCCGGCGCGTGCAGCCAACGGAGCACGACATCGCCGCCGGTTTGCGCGATGCTCACGACCGGCGCAACCGGTGCCGGAGCATAGGGTGTACACCGATACGTGAGCGACTGGATCTCCAGCGCGACGGCGCGGATGGAGCCGGTATCATAGCTGGCCGCGTCCACCGCCTTCAGCGTCCACGTGCCGCTGATCGGCTGGCCGTCGAGGGCTGAGAGCGGGGTTTCGGGCCGGAACTGGCCGGCAAACGGCGCGCTGCCGGCCGAGATCGCCTGCGCCGCTTCGTCATCGAAAACCGTGCCGGTGAAGTTGTCGCCGCTACCCCCGCGGCGAAGCGCCAACGAGACCGTTGTTCCGGCCGGCGAAATCAGATAGAGACTCAGGTCGCCGTCCCAGGTGTGGTTGATGGTTACGCGAGCGTTCACGTCCGCGACGGCGCCGGTGGCGCTGATCGCGATGCTGGCTGACGCGCCGGCGGTGTTGTGGTCAGGAATGGAGACCGGAGCGCCGGTGTAAGTATAATTCTGCGTCGCGCCGATCTGAGTTGCGCCGGTAGCGACCGAGAAATTTTGCGTCAGGGTCAGGCTGGTGTTGTAGGTCACGACCTGACGGAAGGTGATCGGCGCGCCGCACGCCTGGGCCAGCCCCACGGTGAAGGTGTAGGGCACGGTGTTGGTCACGGTGGCGCCAATGCCGGCATCCGAGTAAGCCGCGGCATCGTCGGCGAGCGTTGCATCCCCTCCGGTCACGCTCAGTGTGCCGATGATGCCGGTCGCCGGAGCCAGGCCCACGTTCGACAGGCCGGCGTCCACAGTGAAGGTCTCGCCCGGATCCACCACGCCATCCCCGTTGCCAGCGCCCTGCGCCGTGCGGATGCCGGCCGCCTGAAGAATCGGCTGCGGAAGGTAGTTGGCGTTGTAGAGAACCAGCGCGAAGTCCTGATCGGTGAGATCGGCGTTGCCCGGCACACCGTCGCCGGCGATGTTGCGAGCGATCACCCGCACCATCAGGCTGCCGCTGCCGCCGGCTGGCAGGAAGACGTTTTCGACGTTGTTGCGCGGATCGGCCGCGCCGCCCGCGATCGAATTAGCGCCGCTGAAGACGTTTCCTTTGTAGGTCTGTCCCCCGGCCGTCACCTCTAGATCCAGGTCGTTGACGTAGGCGTTGCCCGTCGTACTCCCCGGCGCATCTGTCCAGGCCAGAGTGACGCGCACCGGTTTGCCCCCATCCGTCACCGAAGCTGTAAGCGTATGCGCCTGCCCGCTGGCGCCGAAGATGACGCTTTGATCCACCAGGTAGCGGCTCGTCCCATCGGTCAGCGTACCCAGGTTGGCGTCGCCCCAGCCCTGGTTATTGCTCGGCAGCGTATCGTTGGCGCTGACCCCGGTCAGATAGCGCGCGCTGTTGATCAGCAGCGCCTTCAGCATGGCCGGACTGGGCGTGTGACCGGGGGCCAGGATGCGGCCGTAGTATTCGTAGGTCAGCGACGCCGCGCCCGCCACGGCTGGGGTGGAGTGGCTGGTTCCGGAAGACCAGGTGTAGAGAGTCTGGCCGGATGGGTAGTATTTGTTGGGCGGGTTCGGGCTACCGCCGCAGACGTCCGAGCCGTCGTAGCCGGGGTCTTGTGAGGCAGGTCCTTGCACGTGCGTCCCCGGCGCGGCGATGTCGGGCTTGACGCGGCTGTCGTCCGTGGGGCCGCGGGACGAGAAGGAGGCGATGTCGTCGGCGTTGTTAGCGCTGCTCAGGTTGCAGCCGTCGGCCACGCCCTGATCGCGCACGTTTTCGGTCGCAGCTACAGTCATCACATTCTTGGCCGTGCCGGGCGAGCCGACCGTGTTGGCGCCGGAGCCATCGTTGCCGGCCGCGAAGATGTGGAGCATCTCCTGGTTGCCTGGCGTCGCGGCCGAGGCGTCGCGGGTCAGGGTATCGTAGGCTTGTGCCGACGCGTCGTACGCGCCGGCTGCGAACGAATCGCCCCAACTGTTGGAGGTGAAGGTCGCGCCCGCGTTGAAGCTAGCAGCCACCACGCCTGCGTCGCTATAACCGCAGACCGAGATATCGTAGCTGCCGGCGTTCTTGAAGATCTTCGTCCCCGCGATCCGGCCGTAGGGCGAGATCCCCAGCCCGATGTGATAACCGTTACCGTCCGCGTAAGGCCAACCGGACAGGTTGTTGTATGCGCCGACGATGCCCGCGTTGAGGTTGCCGTGGCCGGCCACGCCGTTGCCGGTGGCGTCGGCCGTGCAATTGCCGATGTAGACGATGCGGTCGGGGTTGGCGAGGACGCCCAACTCGTGGAAGTCGGGGTGCAGCACGTTGCTCGCGTTGCCCTGGTCAATGCCGTCGTCCACGATGTCTACCACCGGGTAACTGGCGGGCGTGGTGGGGAAGCCTTTGGATGCCAGCCAGGCCAGGTAGCCGGGACCGCTCGGCACAAAGTTGCTGCCCGACTTAATCAGGTTGCCGGCCAGGATTTGACCCTGGACCTCGTCGAGCTTGGCCGGGGTCGCCCACGGCTCCACGTTGAACACGTCGGGCCAGGCCGCGACCTCCTTGAGCCGGGCCGCGGGGAGTTGCAGCGAGAGGTCGGTCAGATCGAGGACGGTCTCCGGCCCCTTGTAGACCCGGCCGCCGAGTGTCTGCAAGGCCGCCAGCGACCGGTCGAGGCCAGGGGTGTTGTAGAACTGCACCGTCACGTCTACCGCCGAGAGACCTTCGAGGTTTGGGAAACCTCGAAAATCTAACGACCGCAATTCCGGCGCCAGGCGATAGCCGGGATGGTAGGCCCCGGCCCATTGGACGGCACGACCCTCGGCCGCCAGCGCGTCGAGCTTATCCAGGCCGGCGCCATCGCCCCAGACGACGTATGCGTTCTCCGGCATGTACGCGACGACCGCCAGATCCAGCCCCCGCAATTCATCCAGCCAGGCGTCCTGCACCGGCCCGGCGAACTGAACCAGCCAGAGCTGCGCCCCGACCGTGCGGGTCTGGCGCAGGCCGGCCGGCAGATCGGCCGCGGGATCGGCTCCGCTGCACTGCGCCGCGGCCGTGTCAATCGTCCGGCCGCGCAGCCAGATCGTGTCCCCGCGGTCGTAGGTGGTGATGCCGGGCAGGGTCAAGGCGGCCGCGATTTCACCGGACGGGACGCGCCACAGCGCGAACGCGCCGTAATCCGCGATGCGGGTCGCGCCCGTTTGCGCCAGCGCGGCGGCAGTCGTGTCGCGACTATCTGCCATAACCTTGTGGAAGTCGCCCCCCATCGGTGGGGACAGCGGAAGCCCCTGTGCGGCGCCGGGCAGACCGGCCAGGAGGAGCGGGAGCGCCACGAGGGCGAGCAAGATTGCGCGGAGGATGCGGCGTCGGATTGTCATGTCGTCTCTCGATGCCAGATTGACCCGGGGCAAAAGCTCGGCAAACAAACAGACCCGAAAGGCCTCGCAGCCCCTCGGGTCTGTGCACAAACGTCAAAGCGAAGGTATCGGCGCAACCGGATGCTGGTTGCACCGTGAAAGCACGCCGCCTCTAGCGCGCCCGCACCTGGCTCAAGCGCCGGCGATAGATGCCGAATCCGGCCAGCGCGGCGACGAGCAGCAGCGCCGCGGCAATCAACGGCCAGTTCACCGCAGGATTAGCGGCACGAAAGGTGGACAGGGTCACCGCGTTGGGGTTCGCGCCGGGAACCACTTCGAAGGTACCCACGATCGCATTCATTGGACCGACGCCGGCTGCGGCAAGAACGACGTTCTGGAACGGTTTAGCCGGTTGGTTCATGTAGGTCCAGCCAGCGCCCGGCGGATAGACGAACAGGTCGCCGTTTGCCGGACAGAGCACGCCCGGAGCCAAGTTGGTCAGGTTCGCCACATTGGCAAGTGTCATTGAACAGACGCCACTGGTAGTGCACTT
The DNA here is from genome assembly GCA_026389845.1 of Chloroflexota bacterium. Taxonomy (GTDB): domain Bacteria; phylum Chloroflexota; class Anaerolineae; order CG2-30-64-16; family CG2-30-64-16; genus JAPLHB01. The sequence goes on along the minus strand of JAPLHB010000186.1, from coordinate 88,598 downwards.
GTCGGTCGGAATTGGAACCGAGAACGAGCCAAAACTCCCAAGAACAACGCCCATAAACGTTGGGGGGGCATAGCTACCATCAGAACTAGAAATCCCTATATCCACAGTACCAGCGGCATACTGCATGACCCCGTTCTTGCAGACCACTGAGATGTCGCCGGAGACGGTGGAGGTAGCGGGCGTTGTCGTGAGAGCTAACTGTGCAGGCACCGCGTTGGCTCCGGTGGTCTCCTTGGACGCCATATACTGCCGGGAATACTGGTAGTTGCACGTTGTCGGCGTAATCCACAGGGTCACGAGCTTACCGGGAACGGTCAATTGCTGATTGAGGAAAGCCACAAGCTGGGGAGTGCTGTTGAAGGCGAAGTCCGAACCAGACGGGGTCAGCACGGCCACGGTGGTCTGGAAATCAACCGCCCCAGTGATTGGCCTGCTGGCCCAGGGGATCTGGCCCGCGCCTTCACTCCAGTCGGTCACAGTCGAGCCATACAAGCGCATCGTTAAGTTAAGGCTGCCGGCATACGGTCCGAGGCTTCTGAACGTGAGGGTAGCTCCAGTGATTGCCTCGCCACTTGGCATTGTACTCAGGTCGAACTTCAGGAAAGTTTCGTATTGTGAAATGCATTTAGTGACATCCCCACCTGGGTCGCCACTGCCTCCCACAGCCAGCGCCGTTTCCTGGTTGAGCGGTGTCCCACCGAGGATGTACGAGATGTCATCTGCAACGAGCGTGGCATTGACGGCAGCAGGTGCAGCGCCAGCCGCCGGGATCAGGCCCAGGCCAAAAACCACAAGTGCCGCAACCAGCAGGCTTCTTAGTTTCATGTTTCCTCCTTGATGCAAGTCACGATGGATAAAATGCCAGGGTCAGAGTAACACCGGCGATCAGGGCGCGGGCCACGTCTTGCTGGCCGTCATGCACACGTAGTAAGGATACCCGATCTGCACCGAAAAATCCACGCTAAACAGATCGTTAGGGTCATAGATAGCAAAGCCGGTATTGGGATCCCACGCCAAGACCTGGCTGACATCGCCGATATTAGTGGCCAATTCCGAGGCTAGCGTGATGCCACCGATGCCATTGATGGGACCCTTGTCCAGAGGGACGGAAATGAAGTTGTACTTGCAGGCAGGCGTCGCACCGGTGAGATTGAAGTGTACGCTGCCCGCGGCCGGAACGTTGCCGACCAGCGAGTAGACGGTCGCTGATGCGCCCTGCATCAGGAGGAACACAGGGTCACCGACAGCGAGTGGGAAATCTACGCTGAAGAGATCGTTAGGATCATAAATGGCAAACCCGGTGGTAGCGTCCCACTTCAGCGCCTGGAGCGCCGTCGAGCCAGTGGTCGCGTTGATGTCGTTCACCAGCTCTGATGCGAAAGCCTTTCCATTGTCAATCGCCAAAGCGATCGTGTTGTACTTCGGGCCGCCGGCCTTGGCAGAAGCCGGCAGCTTGCCCAGCGGTGATGGTGGCGCATTGACGGTGACCCCCGAATCGGCCCGTGCGGAAGTCGTCTGGACTGCCTCATTCGGCCGGGCGAGGACAGCCAACGCGGCCAACCCCAGAAGCAGAACAACAGCAAATGCGGTGGAAAGCAAGCGTTTCATGGGTGGATTCCTCCTTGCGGCCGCCACGGGCCACCATCGTGCGATTCAGCAGACTACGGTAAGGCAATTATACTACCTCATCCGCCGCGTTGTCAATAGTCGCAATGGCCCTCTTTGGAAATTGCGCGACCGCGCCCGATTCCTTAAGGTTGGCCCGGTGTCAACGCGAAGTCGAACTCGCCGACGTGCGCCGCAGCCACGGCCGACCGACCGCCAGCCGCGTTCACGGCCAGCACTTTGTAGTAGTAATTCGTGACCGGGTCGCCGACCTTGCCGGCGTCGGTCCACGTGAAGGTCGCTCCACCGAACGCAGGGGGTGTGAGCGTCTGTTGGAGCGTAGTCGCATCGGGCGTGAAGTACGGGCTGGTGCTCCGGTGCACCTGGTAGCCTGTGACTACCTCCGGGCCGGTCGCCGTGTCGGTGAAGACTGTCGCCCAGGTGAGCTGGACGTCTGCGCCGCCGGTCCCTGCGCGGGCGATCGCTACCGTGGGCGCTTGGGGCGTCTCGATCTTGGCTTGCTCCAGCAGCACGACGCCCCAGTTCGAGTTCACCGGCACGTTGACCGCGCCGCCTGTCACCGTGTAGACGCCGCCGTTGATTACCTCGACCATGACCGTGCCATCGGGCAGGTTGTAGGGCGTGGCGTTGAGGCCGCTGAACGTGACGGTGATCGGTGCGCCATCGGAGCGCCGGAGGGCGATCAACGCCGTCTGGCTGCCGTTCGTCCGGCCGAACCCATAGACCTTCTCGGTGTCGGAGATAATCATGCCGTGCTGCACATCGCCATCCTGCAGCGCACGGTAGCTCTGGCGGATGCTTGCCATCTGGCGGGCAAACGCTTGCAGGTTGGCCGTATCGGCCGTGAAGCTGCCCGGCGTGTCGTCCCAGGGGAAGGGCGCCCGGTTGTAGGGATCGTCCTCATATTTGCTGCTGCCAAAGACGCCATCCTGGCTCAAGCCGATCTCGTCGCCATAGTAGAGGGTCGGCGCGCCGGCATACGTGAAGGCAAAAAGCCACCACTCCTTCATCCGCTGCACGGCGGCCGTGTCGTCGTCGTTGTTGACTTTCTTCAGCAGGAAGCGCACCCGGTTGGTGTCGTGGGAACCTTCCAGGTTCATCATCGCCTTCCACGCCATCGGGGGATAGTCTTCCTGGATCGAGCGCAGGCGCGCGTTGAACTGCGACGGGCTGACATAGCTGATGGCGCCGCTCGAACTGCCGGCGTTGCTGTCGTTATCCTCGAAAACCGTTCCCCCGGTGCAGCCGTTGCCCGAACAGCCGGTGAAGAGCCAACTCAAGACCGCCGAGCGGAAGCGGTAGTTCATCACGCTGTCCCACTCGTTGCCCAACAGCCAGCCCGAGGCATCGCCCCACTCCTCGCCGAGCATCAGCACGTCGGTCTTGCCCGTGACGCCCGCGTCACGCACGGCCGATCGGAAACCTTCCCAGTAGTTGTTGGCGGGGTCGCACGTCAAGCCGCAGTCCACGTCGCCGCCGACGTCGAAGCGCCAGCCCGACGCGCCCTGCTGCGTCCAGTATGGCCCGACCGAGTTCAGGCCGTTGCTCCAGATGAGGCTCCGCACGGCCGAGGTGTTGGCCTGGAGCTTGGGCAGCGACGAGTAGCCGTACCAGGCCTCGTAGGTGCGCCCCGGCGGATTGTCGGCGCACAACACCGCCACGCCATCATCCGAGCCAGGATTCGAGATCGTAAACAGGTCGGAGAAATAGAACCAGTTACGATAGGCCGAGGCGGTCGCTTCACATGCGCCGACCGTCGTATCACGGCCGTAGCGGTCGAAGTACTTGCTGTCGGATGAAACGTGGTTGAAGACGCCGTCGAGCATGACCACGATGCCGTGGGCATGCGCCGCGGCCGCCAGCGCCTGGAAATCGGCTAACGTGCCGAAGTCCGGGTCAATCGTCAAGTAGTCGGCTGTGTCGTACTTGTGGTTGGAAGGTGAGCGGAAGATCGGGTTGAGATAGAGCACCGTCACGCCCAGGCTGCTGAAGTAGCCGGCGTTGATCTTCTCGGTAATGCCTGCCAGGTCGCCGCCGTAGAAGTTGCTGCTGTACTTGCCGGTACATGCGGTGCCGGTCTGGCGCGGGTCGCAGACGGTGGTGTTCCAAGTCGTGGCATTCGAGCGCACAATCGCGCCGCCTGCCTCGTTGTAGAAAAAGCGCTCGGTGACCGGATCGTTACCGGTGTCGCCATCGCGGAAGCGGTCGGGGAAGAGCTGGTAGACGATGCCGCGCTGCATCCATGCCGGCACGCTGAAGGCCGGGTCATAGATGGTGAGCTGGTATGAGCTGCCGTACGCGGTGTTCTGATCCCCCTCGGCTGTCCCATAGCCGCCGCCGTAGAACTTCGGATCATCGTCACGATAGTAGGCGGTCGCCGTCCCATCGGTCGCCCGGAAGACGTAGTAGAGGATCGCCGGGCTGGCGGGGATCGCCAGGTCAATCTTCCAATAGGCCACAGCGCCCACACCCGCTTCGACGGCCGTACCATCCGCGGTCAGCGCCGAGATCGTCTCGGTGTTGAGGCGGTCGTCCCACACGCGGATGCTGGCGCTGCCCACGTCGTCCGCGCAGGTGCGGAAGCGCAGCGTCACCGTCCCCTGGCCGGTGGTAACAGGCCCGATAGGGCTGCGGTAGGTGACAGAGAAGGAATCGTGGAACAGCCCGGCCCAGTAGACGTTGTTGTCGCCGACCGACGCGCCGCTGCACGACGTCGCGCCCGGGCTGACTGTCAGCTTACCGTTGCCGGAAGAGTTGTCGTTCCACTTGACCGCGCCATTAGCGGCTTCGGTGCAGAAAGCGGTGAACTCGTACAGGCCGGCCGCGGGCGAGATGGTCGCCTTGTACTCGTCGTTGTTGCCGATATCGCCATTGTAGGTCATCGGCGTGTCCGTGACGTTGCTCCAGCCGCCGCCCCAACTGGAAACCTGGCCCCAGTACAGGCTACAGGTGATACCCGCACCCTGCCCCTGGGCCTCCGTGACGCCGCTCTTCCATACCTGGACGTACACATCGAACGTGCCACCCGCAGTAATCGTGCTGGCGGAGCCGCTGGTCGGTAACAGGTTCCCCACCCACAAGGATGACGCAGGCGTGGTGGCCGTTGCGGTTGCGGTTGAAGTAGCCGTCGGCGTCGGGGTGACGATGGCCGTGGCGGTCGCCGTCGCGATGGCCGTGGCCGTCGCGGTCTGGGTAGCGGTCGCAGTCGGGGTGGCTGTGTTGGCGCCTACTTCGGTAGCCGTGGCAGTCGGCGTTGCCGTAGGCGTGGCGGTCGCTGTAGGTGAGGCGGTCGCTGTTGGGGTCGGCGTCGAAGTGGAAACCGGGCCGGCAGCAGTCCACAGGATGCCGCCCCACTGCGCAGCCACCGGCAGCGTGATCTGGCCGCCGCTGACGGTCACTGTCCCGCCGTTCAGCAGGTCGGTCAGCACGGTGCCGTCGGCCAGGTGCGCGGAGACCGGGATGGCAGCCGTGGCGCCGGCGCCGCCGTTGTTGAGCGCCACGACGATCTTCTCCGCCGCGTCCCAGCGGATGTAGCTGTAGAGGTAGCTGGCGTCATCAATCAGCAGCGTCTGGACGTCGCCTCCGCGCAGGGCCGCATGTTGATTCCGGATGCCGATGACCTTCTTGAAGTGGTCGTACAGGTCAGTGTCGGGGCTGCCGCCCTTGTCGGCCCAAGGATAGGTGCGCCGGTTGTCGGGGTCGCCGCTGCCGGGCAGGCCCACCTCATCGCCGTAGTAGACCGACGGCGCGCCGGGCAGCGTCATCTGGAGGAGTACGGCCAGCTTGACCCGCGCCGTGTCGCCGTTGACCAGACTGAGGATGCGCGGAGAGTCGTGGCTGCTCACCAGGTTCATCATGGCGTACCACGGCGACAGCGCCAGCTTCGACCGCTGGTATTGGAACGAGGCGTCGAAGCTGCTCGGCTTGCCGCCGTTGGCGTAGTCGCGCGTCCAGTCGCGGAAACAGTAGTTCATGGCCGAGTCAAGCTCGTCCTGGTTGACGAAGTCCTGGTATGAATAGCAGCCGCCCGTGACCTCGCCGAGCATCAGGACTTCACTGTCGCCGTACACCGTGCCGCTGGTATTCTCACCCTTGAGGTAGGGTCGCATGTTCTGCCACCAGTCGTGCGTGATGTCCTGGGCCACGTCGAAGCGCCAGCCCGCGATCCCGCGGTTCAGCCAGTACTGCGTCACGGGGATACTGCCGGCGCTCTGGCTGCTGCCCCCGCGGTAGAAGAAGTCGCGCACGTCGGCGTTCTCATCCACAAGCTCTGGGATCGTTTCGTAGTTGTACCAGCCCTTCCAGCCCCAGCCGCCGTCGCAGGCGAAGGCCGATCCACTGCTCCCCGATGTGAACCAGGCGCGAAGCGGGCTGCTGGCCGACGCGCACGCGCCGCCCAACGTCTTTGTCTTGTCAATATAGACGCTGTCCATGCCGGCGTGGTTGAATACGCCGTCCAGGATCACGCGCAGCCCTTTGCTGTTCGCGGCCGTGATCAGCGCGTCGAACTTCGCCAGGTCGCCGTAGCGCGGGTTGATCTGGTAATAGTTGTTGGTGTCGTAGCCGTGGTTCGACGCCGCCGCGAAGACCGGGTTCAGGTAGAGGACGTTCACCCCCAGGTCGTTGAAGTAGCCCGCGTTGATCTTGTCAATGATGCCCTGGAAGTCGCCGCCGAAGAAGTCAATGCCGTAGCCCGGCATCACCGGCAGGTCGTTCCAACTGCTGTGCAGCGACGTGACGCACGCGGGCGCGCCCGCGCCGGAGTAGCCGCTGCACGTGTTGGGGCCGTAGACCGTCGCGCCTGCGGCGTTGTTCGCCAGGTCGCCGTCACGGAAGCGGTCGGGGAAGATCTGGTAGATGACCGCGTCTTTCATCCAGCTCGGGACGACGTAGTCCACCGGCGGCGCGGCGGTCGTGCCCAGTTTCCACGAGGGATCCACCGGGCTGGCGCTGGCGACGTAGACGCCCGGCCCGGTGTTGCCGCTGACCGGATGATAGTGGCCGATGACCGTGCCGTCGGTCAGGCGGAACTGGTACCATTGGTCAATGTTGTAGCCGGGGCCAGGAATGGTCGCCTCCCAGATGTCGAAGGGGCCGGTCGGGTCGCTGCTGGCCACGGTCGCGGTGTAGACGAACGACGGGACGGCGCCCGCGCCGGTGGTCCATACCAGTATGTTCACCCCCTGCACGTCGCCCTGGCAGGTGCGTAACCGCAGCGCGGCCGAGCCGGTGGGCAGGATGTCGCCGGTGGGGGTACGCCAGGTCGGGTCAGTGTCCAGGTGGTAAACCCCTGTCGGGCGGATGCTGCTGTCGCCGGCCGCCGCGCCCGTGCAAGAGACCGGGGCGGTCGCGGTCGGCGTGACGGTGGGGCCGGTGGACGCGGTGGTGCCAAGCTTCCACGACGGGTTCGCCAGCGCGCCGGCGTACCAGACGCCGGCGCCGGTGTTGCTCGTGCCGGTCGGGTGATACTGGCCGACCGCCGCCGCGTCGGTCACGCGGAACTGGTACCACTGGTTGACCACGTAGCCGGGGCCGGGCACGGTCGCTTCCCAGAGGTCGTAAGCGCCGTCCTGGGTCGCGGTCGCGGCGTAAGTGAAGGACGGGGAGCCGAGCGGATCGCCGGTCTTCCAGACGAGCACTTCGACGCTTTGCACGTCGTCGTGGCAGGTCCGCAGGCGCAAGATGGCCGAGCCGTCAGCCGGGATGTCGCCGGTCGGCGTGCGATAGGTCAGGTCCGTGTCCAGATGATAAATATGGGTGTAGGCGATGTTGCCGTCGCCGGCCGTCGCGCCGCTGCAAACCGAGGAGGTGGCCGTCGGTTCAGGTGTCGCGGTCGCCGTGGCGGTCTCAGTGGGGGTTGCGGTCGCGGTCGGGGTTGCAGTCGGCGCAGCGACGATCAGCTTGCCGTTGCCGGCCTCCTGCCAGTAGTCCGTCCCGTCGTGGGTGCAGTAGGCCGTGAACTCGTACTGTCCCGCCCCCGGCGTGATCGTCGCCATGTACTCATCGTTGTTCTCGCCGCTGAACTCAGCATTGTCGCTCATCGCCGTGGTCGTGACGTCGCTCCAGCCGCCGTCCCAGGCCGTCACCCGGCCCCAATACAGAGAGCAGCTCACCCCCGCGCCCTGCCCCGCCCCCTCGGTCACGCCCGAAACCCAGACCTGCACGTAGACCGTGAACGCATCGCCCTGGGTAACACTCGTCTCCGACCCACCCACCGGCCACATCCCACCTACCCACGGCGTCGCCGTTGCCGTCGCGGTCGGGGTCGGCGTCGCGGTTGAGGTCGGTTCAGGTGTTGCAGTCGCGGTGCTGGTCGGCGTGGGCGTCTCGGTCGGCTCCGCAGTCTCGGTCGGCGTCGCGGTTTAGGTCGGTTCAGGTGTTGCAGTCGCGGTGCTGGTCGGCGAGGGCGTCGCGGTCGGCTCCGCGGTCGAAGTTGCGGTCGGCGTCGCGGTTGAGGTCGGTTCAGGTGTTGCAGTCGCGGTGCTGGTCGGCGAGGGCGTCTCGGTCGGCTCTGCGGTCGAAGTTGCGGTCGGCGTCGCGGTTGAGGTCGGTTCCGATGTTGAAGTCATCGTCGCCGTGGCCGTGCTGGTGAACGTCGGCGTCGAGGCGGGACGGGCAACGACTGTGTAAGAGTAGTCGTCGCCGCTGTCGGCGTTGCTGTGGACGCGCTGGCCGAGCGGATTCGTGTACTGGCCGTTGTTTGCCTTAAGGTAGGCTGTGGCGCTGCCATCGTTGACCTGGATTCGATACCAGACGGTGGCGCCGGCCGCTGCAGCAGGAATCGTGCCCTTCCACAGGTCGTACGTGCGTGAAGCCTGATTGTGGAATGACGCGGTGATGTTCTTGACCCAAGACATGGCAACCCAATGCTCGCTGCCATCCCAATAGCGCACATTCGCGGTGGTCAAGTCTTGCCAATCCACCAGGATGTAAATGTCCACTGCGGTGTCGGGATAGACGTTGCCGGAGACATCCACGCTGCGGAAGGTGTAGCTGTCGTTGGGGACGAACTCCTGCTGAGGATCATAGCCGGGCGCGTTGTGGTAGAGATAGTCCCACAGCACGCTATTATCGCCCTGCAGCCGATAGGGTTGACTGCGCAGCGCGAGAAGCCCCCCTGTGGGATCGCCCGATCGCGCCCGAGTCGGAATGGTGATGCCGAGCACCAGCCCGATGCCCAATAGAAGCAAACCAAGGAGATGCCAGCGACGCATAGATTAACTCCCAAGAACGAGATGGACGCACGGCTGTGAAGAACCGTCAGGTCACCGAATCGCGTAGGCGCTTGGAGAGGTCGAGCGATCAACGCCGGCGCCCGCGGTGTGCGCGTTTCCACAGATATTGCCTGCAAACAACACAACGAGAATGAGCATCAACGTGACCAGGTAACGCAGCAGAGCCATGGGGCGATCTCCGAATGAATGAAAGTAGCACCTGAGATATCCCAGATGCTACTCCAGCATACGTCCACTAGATTGCATTGCGCAGAACGCGACAATCGGAAGTTGCCGCGCTAAAACCCCTGCAACTGGCTCAGATCGGCGATTCCATCCGGGAGCGCCTGGAACACGGCATAACAATCATATCACAAGGCAGACACACTGACCAAGTCTGGCACATCTTGTATCTTTCAGAAATCTCGTGACGCGCTTATAATTCCCCCCATGTCCGTCGAAAGCGCGCTCCAGGCCTTGCGGCTCGATCTTCATTTCATGCGCAACGTGGTCGCGTGGCGCCGCATACCGGCCCAGCCGGCCCAGTACGCGGCGTTCCCGTCCGCGCTGGACGGCCGGCTGGTCGCCGCGTTGGCAGAGCGCGGCATCGGCCAGCTCTACACCCACCAGGCTGAGGCGGTCGCGGCCGCATTGGCCGGTGCGCACGTGGCCGTCGTCACCCCCGCGGCCAGCGGCAAGACGCTCTGCTACAATCTACCCGTGCTCCATTGCCTCCTGGCCGATCCCCACGCCCGCGGCCTCTATCTGTTTCCGACGAAGGCGTTAGCGCAGGATCAATTGGCGGAGCTGAATGGGTTGGTGGGGGGGGAGATAAGGCAACGGATAGGAACGGATAAGCGGATAGATTCGCACGATCTACAGTCCATCCGCTTATCCGAGGTTATCCGCTGCCCTGCTGCCACTTACGATGGCGACACCCCCTCGGCCCAGCGCGCCAAGATTCGCGACGCGGCCCGCATCATCCTCTCCAACCCCGACATGCTCCACGCCGGTATCCTGCCGCAGCATCCGCGCTGGGCGGCGTTCTTCTCCAACCTGCGCGTGGTGGTGATTGACGAAATGCACGTCTACCGCGGGGTGTTCGGGTCGCACGTGGCAAACGTTTTGCGCCGGCTGCGTCGCATCTGCCGGTTCTACGGGAGCGAGCCGCAGTTCATATTGGCCTCGGCGACCATCGCTAACCCGGTCCACCTGGCCGAGCAGTTGGTCGAGGCGCCGGTAACGGTGATCGGCGAAGATCGCAACGCCGCACCGCAGGGCGAGCGGGAGATCATCTTCTACAACCCGCCGTTGCTCGACCCCGCCCTGGGCATCCGTCGGAGCAGTAGCCTGGAAGCCGCCGACCTGGCCGCACATTTCCTGGCGCATGACGTCCAGACGATCGTCTTTGCCCGCGCGCGGCTGACGACAGAGTTGGTTCTCACGCATTTGCGGGAAGTTGTCGGGGCGAAGGGAACTGAAGGAACTCAGGGGAACTCAGGGGAAGCGCAAAACGAAAAACGAAAAACGAAAAACGAAAACAGCAAATTGCAGAGCGCAGAGGATGGCTCCGCAATCTCCAATCTCCAATCTCCAACCTCCAATCTGCAATCTGCAATCTGCAATCTGCAATCCATCCGCGGTTACCGGGGGGGCTACTTGCCGTCCGAACGCCGCGACATCGAACGCGGGCTGCGGGAAGGGGCGGTGCGCGGGGTGGTGGCGACGAACGCGCTGGAACTGGGCATTGACATCGGTGCGCTGGGTGCGGCGGTGTTGGCGGGCTACCCGGGCACAGTCGCCAGCACCCGGCAGCAGATGGGCCGCGCAGGGCGGCGCCAGGGCGTTTCGGTGGCCGTGATGGTCGCGACGACCAGCGCGCTCGACCAATATATTGTCGCCCACCCCGACTACGTGCTGGCGCGCAGCCCCGAGCACGCGCGACTCAACCCCGACAACGAAATCATCCTGGCCGGCCACCTGGCGTGCGCGGCTGCGGAGTTGCCGATGGAGGTGGGAACCTCTCTCACCCCCCCGCCCCCCTGCTTTCCCCCGGCAGGGGAGAGCGGGGGGAGTTCCTCCTCCCTTCCCTCGCAGGGAAGGGGGGCCGGGGGGGATAGGTTGCTCGACGATCTCGTCGCCGCGGGCCAACTCTACCGTGCCGGCGACCGCTACTACTGGGCCGGCGATGGCAACCCGTCGGCCGCCATCGGCCTGCGCACCGGCTCGCCCGACCGGGTGGTGATCCAGACGACTGACGCGCGGGGCGCACCGCAGGTCATCGGTGAGCTGGATCGTTTCTCCGTCCCGCTCCTGCTCTACCAGGGCGCGGTCTACCTCCACGAGGGCGTCACCTACCTGGTCGAGCGCCTGGACTGGGACGCCGGTATTGCCCACGTCCGGCCGGTCGAAGTGGATTTTTACACGCGGCCGAGCATCGGGGAGACGGTGGAGGTGCTGGCGGTGCGGGGGATGACGGATGACGAACGACGAATGACAAACGACCGCCGACCGCCGACTGCTGATCCCCCCCAGCTTCCAGTTTCCAGTATCCAGATTCCAGTATCCAGCTTCCAGGTCTCCTGGGGTGACGTCCGCGTCATCAGCCAGGCCACCGGCTACCGCATCCTCCGCCGCTCCACCAACGAAATGCTCGGCTTCGGGACGATTGATCTGCCGGAGCAGGCGCTCGATACGCAAGCGTGCTGGCTGACGTTTTCGGAGGCGCTGATCGAGCGGCTGAAGGCGGCGGGCGAATGGTTCTCGGACCCGAATGACTACGGCCCGAATTGGCCGGCGCAACGCAACGCGGCGCGCGCCCGTGACGGCTGCCGGTGTCAAAACTGCGGCGCGGCCGAGCCGGATAGTCAGCGGCAACACGACGTCCACCATCGCGTCCCCTTCCGCGCCTTCGTAGCCGCCCCCAGCTTGCGCCCTGGCCTCGGCCCGCAGGAGGCCTGGCAGGCGGCGAACCGGCTGGAGAACCTGGTGACGCTTTGCCAGGCGTGTCATCGCCGCGCCGAGGCGAGTGTGCGCATAGGGACCGGGCTGGGAGGCGTGGCCGCGCTGCTGGCGGCCGTGGCGCCGCTCACCTTGATGTGCGACCCGGCCGATCTGGGCGTGGTGGTCGAGCCGAAAGCCCCAGGCTCCGGGCGGCCGACCATCACGCTCTACGAAAGGATGCCGGGGGGCGTGGGCTATGCCGAGCAGATGTACGGCTCCATGCCCGATCTGCTGGCCGCGGCCTACGACCTGGTGACCGCCTGTCCCTGCGAGCGCGGCTGTCCAAGCTGCGTTGGGCCGGTGCTGGAGCACGAATACGCGCTGGATACCAAGGCGTTGGCGACGGCGCTGCTGCGCGAGGTGCACGGGGCAACCGATAGCGAATAGCGGATAGCAGATGGCGGATAGCAGATGGCGGATGGCGGATGGCAGATGGCAGATGGCAAATGGCGGATAGCAGATGGCAAATGGCGGATGGCAGATGGCAAATGGCGGATGGCAGATGGCAGATGGCAGTTAGTGTTTTCTGCGTTTGCCAGGGCATCTTCGGTGTGTTAGAATACTTTCTCGTTCGGGGCATTCATTGATTTTCTGATCGCCCGCGCACTACGGGCCATCCCTCCCCCATAGAAAGAAGGCCTAATCCATGAGCGCGAACATCCGCATCGAGCCGGTGACGGACAAGAAGGGCGTCCTGGAGTACGTCAAATTCCCCTTCCAACTCTATCGCGGCGATCCCAACTGGGTTCCTCCCCTGATCGAAGAGCGCCGCGACTTCTTCGACCCCAAGAAAAATCCTTTCTACGAACACGCCCGGTTCCAGCTTTTCCTGGCCCGGCGCGATGGCGAGCTGGTCGGCACGATCGGCGCGGTGGTGAACGACAACCACAACACCTTCCACAACGAACAGTCCGGCGGCTTCGGCTTCTTCGAGGCCATCAACGACCCCGCTGTGGCCGATGCGTTGTTCAAGGCAGCCGAGGATTGGGTGCGCGGGCAGGGGATGACCGTGATCCGCGGGCCGTTCAACTTCTCGACCAACGATGAAGTGGGGACGTTGATCGAGGGGTTCGACGAGCCGCCGATGGTGATGATGACCTATAACCCGCGCTACTACCCGGCGTTGATCGAAGGCTGCGGTTACACCAAGGCGATGGATCTTTTCGCTTGGATCTTCGACATTGCCGAGAGCCTGAAGAACGCGCCTGAAAAGCTCTTTCGTGTGGCCGAGAAGGCCGCGGAACGCGAAGGTATCCGCGTCCGCAAGGTTGACATGCGCCACCTGGATCACGAGATCGCGGTCCTCAAGCAGGTTTACAACAGCGCGTGGGAGCGCAACTGGGGCTTCGTGCCGATGACCGAGCACGAGATGGATCACTTGGTGAACGGCATGAAGGCGGTGATCGATCCCAACCTGCTTTTCGTCGCCGAGACCGCCGACGGCACGCCGGCCGGCATCTCCATCGGCTTGCCCGATCTGCACCAGGCCCTTAGGTGGTCGGGCGGTGGGCATCAGTGGCCGTTCGGGTTGCTCAAGTTCCTCTGGCATCGCCGCAAGGTGAACCAGGTGCGCCTGATCATCATGGGCATGGTGGAGCAATACCGCGGTCGCGGCATTGATTCCCTCTTCTATCTGCGGACGGCCCAGGAGGCGCTTAAGCACGGCTACAAACGGCTGGAAGGCTCGTGGATTCTGGAATCCAACGACATGATGAACCGCATCCTCGAACGGTTGGGCGCCAGCAAGTATAAGACGTATCGGATTTATGAGAAGGCGCTTTGAGCGGACGAAGGACGAACGACCAATGACCGATCGTTGCCGCAGCCATCGTCTTTCGTCCTTCGTCGTGTGTCAAGAGGTCGTCCTGCAATGAAAGTACTCGTCACCGGCGGCTCCGGTTTTGTCGGCTCACAAATTGTCGCGGCGCTCGTGCGCCGCGGGGATCGGGTGCGCGTGCTGCGCCGGCCCAACTCCAGCCTGATCGCGCTGGCGGGGTTGGAGGTCGAGCACGTCATCGGCGACATTCTGGAGCCGGAAGCCGTGGCGCGGGCGGTCGCAGGCTGTGACCTGGTCTTCCATGTCGCCGCGCTCTCGTCCTACTGGCGGGCGCAACGGGCGCAGGTGTACCGGGTCAACGTAGACGGCACGCGAGTGGTCATGGCGGCATGTCTGGCGGCCGGCATCCCGCGCGTCGTCCACACCTCGTCCGTCGCGGCGATCGGGGTGCGCCGCGATGGGGTTCTTGTTGACGAAGGGATGGCCTTCGACGCGTTCAGCGCGAGTTGGGCCTATGGCGACAGTAAGCACCTGGCCGAGTTGGAGGTGCTGAAGGCCGTCGAGCGAGGCCTGCCGGCCGTGATGGTCAACCCCGCGGCGGTGATCGGTCCGGGCGATCACTATCTCATCTCCAGCAGCATGGTCGTGGAATTTGCCAAGCGCCCCGTGCCGGTCGTGACCCCCGGCGGCCTGTGCATGGCAGACGTGGATGCGATCGTGGCCGGGCACCTGGCCGCAGCCGAGCGGGGCCGCGTAGGCGAGCGATACATCCTGGGCGGCGAGAACCTGACGCACCGGCAGATCGCCGCGACCATCTGCGACATCGCCGGCCGGCCGGCCCCGCGACTGACGATCCCCGGCTGGGCGCTTGGCCCGCTGGCGAGCATGGTGGACGCGTTCAACCGCATCAACCCGCGACCGCCGGTGGTCAGCGGCGAGCAGCTCCGCTTGGGCGCGTACAACGTCTATTGCGATTCCAGCAAAGCCGTGGCTGAACTGGGCTATCCCCTGCTGCCCTTCCGCCCTGCGGCCGAGCGGGCGTATCGGTGGTACCTGGAGCACGGTTATCTAAAATAGTGCGTGTTGCGTGTTGCGTATTGCGTGTCATGTCCACGCACGCACCACGGAACACGCACCATGGAATACACACTCTGCAAAGGAGAAACTCACCTCATGGATCTTTTCGAAAAATGTTACGGCTTTACCGAAGCCAAAGAAGCCATCGCGGCCGGTATTTACCCTTACTTCATCGCCCTGACGGAGAACGAAGGCACCGAGGCGGTCTTTCGCGGCCACCGGCTGATCATGTGCGGGTCGAACAACTACCTGGGGCTGACCACGCACCCGAAGGTGCGCCAGGCGGCCATAGATGCGATCACCCACTACGGCACCAGTTGCACCGGCTCGCGTTTCCTCAACGGCACGCTGGAGATGCACGAGCAACTGGAACACGAGTTGGCCGACTGGGTGGGCAAGGAAGCTGCGCTGGTTTTCTCCACCGGCATGCAGGTCAACCTGGGCACGATCAGCTCGCTCATCGGTCGCGGCGATTTCGTGATCATGGACAAGGAAGATCACGCCAGCATCGTTGACGGCGCCAAGCTGAGCTTCGGTGAGACCAAGCGGTTCGGCCACAACGACATGGCCGAGCTGGAGCGCGCCCTGGCGAAGCTGCCCGCGGACAAGGCCAAGCTGGTGGTGGTGGATGGCCTTTTCAGCATGGAGGGCGATATCGCGCCGTTGCCTGAAATCGTGCCGCTGTGCAAGAAGTACGGTGCACGGCTGATGGTGGATGACGCGCACGCGATGGGTGTGCTCGGCGGCGGACGCGGCACCGCGGCCCACTTCGGCATCACCGACCAGGTGGATCTCATCATGTCCACCTTCAGCAAGTCGTTCGCCTCGCTGGGCGGCTTCGTCGCGGGCGACGAGCCGGTGATCCACTACATCAAACACCACGCGCGCTCGTTGATCTTCAGCGCCAGCATCCCGCCGTCCAATGCCGCGGCCGCCCTGGCCGCGCTCCAGGTGATGCGCGAGGAGCCGGAGCGCATCCAGCAGGTCAACGACAATGGCGAATACATGCGCAAGGGCTTCCACGCGCTCGGCTTCGACACCGGCACCTCGGTCACGCCGATCGTCCCGATCATCATCGGCGACCTGAACCGGACGATCATGACCTGGCGGCTGCTCTTCGATGCCGGCGTCTTCGTCAACCCCGTGCTCTCCCCCGGCGTCCAACCCGGCCACGAGCTGCTGCGCACCTCCTACATGGCGACGCACACGAAGGATCAGCTCGACCGGGTGCTGGAGATTTTTGCAGCGGTGGGAAAGCAGGTAGGACTGATTTAGGGGTCAGGGGTCAGGAGTCAGGGGTCAGAACTGCCTCCTGCCTCCTAATTCCTGATTCCTGTCTCCTGCCTCCTGACTTCTGGCTTGGAGGTGCTCCCATGACCCCGCCCGACCTCATCCCCAACGGTGTGCCGCTGGCAAGCGTGCCCGGCCTGACCGCCGTCCAGATTCAGACCCTGAGCGACGCGTGGATCGTCACCGCGCAGGAGCTTGTGGCGTTGTGTGACACACCCGACGAGGTGCGCAACCCGTTGATGCGTGCGCTCGGCGTGGATGGCGCCGGGCTGGATCGCATCGCCCAGGCCGCGCAGGCGGTGCTCCCGGCCACGCGCGACATCCGCAGCGCCCAGCTTAGCCTGGAAGCCAGCCAGGCCGACTACCGCAAGGGCGCGCTGTTAGACGAGCCGCCCGAGGTACTGGCCCAGCGTCTGCTGTTGCCGCGCTACGCGCCGCCATCTGCGCGCCGTGTAGTGCGGTCGAGCGTCAGCCTGCTCGACCAACTGCCGCCGATACGCGACCAGGGCGGCCGGGGGACGTGTGTGGCTCATGCGGTCACCGCGGTGCGTGAGCAGTTGGAGATCACGGCCGGCGGACCGACGCATTTCAACCTCTCGGAGCAGTTCGTCTACTGGTGGTGCAAGGGGCACGATGGCATCCCGACCGTCTCGGGCACTTACGTCGCGGTGGGGATGCGCTGCCTGAATCAGATGGGCGCGCCGCTGGAGCAGGTCTGGCCCTACGCCAGCTACGAGCAGGCAGGCAACGAAGGTGAGGGGCCGGCGCCCGCGGCCGCAGCCGACGGCGATCCGGCGTTCCGTACGCTGCGCACGCAGGAGTTCAACCGGGCCGACATTACCGGCGTCAAGACCTGTCTGAGCGAAGGCCGGGCCGTGGCCTTTTCCATTCCGGTCTTCGATAGCTGGTACGACTCATCGGCCACGCGGCGGTGGGGCAAGATCACGCTGCCGGTGGGCGGCGAGCGTGAGGATGGCGGCCACGCGATGACGCTGGTGGGCTACCAGGATGACGCGACCGCGCCCGGCGGCGGCTACTTCCTGGTGCGCAACTCCTGGCAGCCGTGGTCGTATGACGGCGTCTGGCGCGAGGGCTACGGCGTCATCCCGTATGCCTACATTACCCGCCATGCCTCCGCGGTCTTCAGCGCCGAGCGCGTAACCGGCAGCGATGTGTACGTCCGGGATAGCGCCGCTGACACAGGGATGCGGCCGCTCGCCGCGCCGACGTGGAACAGCCCCGATGTGTGGCTGCGGCAGACGGACGACGGCGGGACGGAGCATCAGGCGCCCTTGCCGGGCCAGGCAAACGCGTTCTACGTGCGCGGCCATAACCGCGGCCCGGCCTACGCCTACGACCTGCGCCTGAGCCTCTACGCCGCGCCGTTGACTCCGACCATCCAGCCGGCCGATTGGGTGCGAATCGGCCGGCTGCGCACCGACTGGGTGGCGCCCGGTGAGACGATCCTCGGGCCGATCACCTGGACGCCGCCTGATGGAGGTCGCTACGCCTTTCAGGCGCGGTTGGACAGCTCCGGCGATCCCTTGGCCGGTGCACTCGATCCGACCGTCGCCAACAATGTCGGCGAGCGCCGGGGATGGCTCCTCGACCTGGCGCCGGGCGCCACGGCCGAGGTGGCGTTCGATCTGGCCGGCGGCCCGGAGCCGACGCGCCTGGCGGTGGAGCGCGGCGACCTGCCCGCGGCCGTCACGCTGTCGCCTATCGTTCTCGGCTCGGTTGCCCTGCCCCCCGCGGCCGACGCGGCCGCAGTCGCGGGCGAGCGGAGTCTGGTGGACGCGGCCGTCCTGGGCGCGCTGACCGGGGGCGTCATGCTGCTGGCCGGCGCACCGCAGCGCGGCCGCCTGACCGTAACCTTACCCGCGGACGCGCCGGTAGGGGCGAAGTATGCGTTTGGAATCAGCCAGGTGCAAGGGGATGCGGCGGTGGGACGGCTGAACGTGGAGATTAGGGTGACTGGGTGACAAGGTTACTGGGTGACAAGGTGAACATCAGCCACCCCTTCACCCCCTCACCGCGTCACCGTATCCGGCTTATAGTTGACAAACCGATACCCGACCCCGCGTTCCGTGAAGATGTACTTCGGGTTCGCCGGGTCGGGTTCGATTTTTTTACGCAGGTAGTTGACGTAGAGGCGCAGGAGTTGGTTGTCGTCGCGGTATTCCGGCCCCCAGACCTTCGCGAGTAGCGTCTCGCCCTGGACGATCCAGCCGGCGTTTTCGACCAGGTGGAGCAGCAGGCGATACTCGGTGGGGCGCAGCTTGATGCGTTTGCTGCGGACGATCACTTCTCGCCGCGGAAAATCAATCGTCAAGTCCTCGTCTATGACCAACGGTTCGGCGTTTTGGGGCTTGCCCGGCTCTACGCGGCGCAACACCGCGCGAATCCGGCTCGAAAGCTCGCGCGGGCTGAACGGTTTTGCCATGTAATCATCCGCGCCCAGGTCGAGGCCGCGGATGCGATCTTCCTCATCCCCTTTGACCGTCAGCATGATGACCGGCACAGCCGAGAACTCACGGAGGCGCGCCAGCGTCTCGAACCCGTCCAGGTCGGGCATGGCGACGTCAAGGATGACCAGGTCGGGCAGGTCGTCGCGTACCCGTTGCAGCGCGGCCAGTCCGTTCTCGGCCTCCAGGACGTCGTAGCCCTCCAGATCGAGGTTCATCCGCACAAAACGGCGCATGCGGGATTCGTCGTCTACGACGAGGATGCGTTTTTTCATCTTCGTTTACAAAGTGAGTTGGTCCAACACCAGTACGCGCAACTCCGTGACGCGCTCCATCTGGCCATCATTGCAGAGGATGGCCTGACAGCCGGCAGAGCGCGCGACGGCGATTTGCAGCGCGTCAGGGGTGCGAAGATTGTAGCGAGCGCGCAAATCCGCCGCACGCTTGGCGACAGCGACATCAATCGGCCGCACATCGAAGTTGGCGCTCTGCAACAATAGCTTGCGATACTCTTCTTGGAGGGCGTGTGCCCCACGCCGCAGTGGCTGAACAAGGACTTCCGTCAATGTGATTACCGAGGTAACGCCGGTGAGCTTGTTGTCCCTGACCCGCTTGAAGACTTCTGTTACCAGCGCATCATACACCGGGTTCGCCTCAACAAAATAGATGATCGGAGACGTGTCCAAGCCGAGTTTGGTGACGCCTCGTAGTTCTGTGCTCAAGCGCTTCATGGCCGATGATCCCATTCGTTACGTAGCGCATCAACGTATTCTTGAGCGTCAATCCCCGCCCAGATCTCGGCGCCAAGGCCGTGTAACTGCATGATATCGTATTGTGGAGCAGTCACACACTCCTCTGCCAGAACCGTTTCTCTGGCGATAAGCTCCACCAAACGCAGCCGTTCAACCAGAGGGAGCGGCTTGATATGCTTGACGTAGAGTTCTCTAAGTTGAAGGGTACCCACATCCATTGCCTTGCCTCCTGTAAGCCCGACTGATCTTTGCCACCAGTATACATCCGGCAGACAAACGACGCAAGGACGGGTAACTGTTCACCAGCAATTCTATGATGCAGCGACGATCACGCACCGGCGGTGAAAATGGCGCCAGACCCTTCGGGTTTCGTTCGCGTCAGGCATCCGCGGCCAGCGCAATCTCCTCGCGCGCCCACGCATCATCCTCCCGATCCAGCGCGTCCCGGAGCGCGGCCATCGCCTCCGTCCCGCCGATCCGCCCCAAGGCCCATGCTGCGTGACCGCGCACCAGCGGCTCGGGATCCGTAAGCAGCGTGGTCAGGAGGGGCACGAGGGTCGGATCGCCGGAATTGCCGGCGGCGACGCACGCGTTGCGCACCAGGCCGCGGCGTTTGGCCCGCACCACCGGCGTGCCGCGGAAGCGGGCGCGGAAGCCGGCGTCGTCGAGGGTCAGCAGATTCGCCAAATCCAGTCCACTCTCATCCGTCATTCTGAGGAGCGGGGTTTGCGACGAAGAATCTCCGGCAAGTTGCATGAGAGATTCTTCGCTGCGCTCAGAATGACCGGCAAGATGTGAGGGAGATTCTTCGCTGCGCTCAGAATGACCGGCAAGATGTGAGGGAGATTCTTCGCTGCGCTCAGAATGACTAGCGGCGCGGTTATACGGGCACACCTCCTGGCACACGTCGCAGCCGAAGACCCAGTCACCCATCAGGGGGCGCAGGTCGCGCGGGATCGGGTTGCGCAGCTCGATGGTCAGGTAGGCGATGCAGCGGCGAGCGTCGAGGAGGTAGGGCGCGACGAAGGCGTGGGTGGGGCAGGCGTCGAGGCAACGGGTGCAGTTGCCACAGCCGACGAACGACGAACGACCAGGGACGAAGGCGCGTTCGCCATCCGTCGTTTGTCCTTCGTCCAAGTCCTCCGTCACCAACAGCGCGGCCAACGTCGTCCACGACCCCAACCCTGGCGCAATCAGGCACGTGTTGCGACCGATGAAGCCGAGACCGGCCTGCGCCGCGAAGTCGCGTTCGAGCAGCGGCGCGGTGTCCACGCAAACTTTGCCCAACGTCGTGCGGCCGGTGCGCGCCCGAATGAAGGCGTCCAGGTCGTACAGGCGACGCTTGAGAACGTCGTGGTAGTCCGCGGCCCGGGCGTAGCGGGCGAGGCGAGCCGCCCCCCCTGCCCCCCCAATCCTGGGGGGAATCTGACTTCCCCCGAGGTCGGGGGACAGGAGGGCGTCCCCGTCATAATTGGCGGCGAGCACGATCATGCTCCGTACGCCGGGAGCCAGCAGGGCCGGATCGGCGCGTTCGGCCGCGCGGGCGGCCAGGTAGGCCATCTCGCCCTGGTAACCGGCCGCCAGCCAACCGGCGAACGCGGCCGCGTGGGCCGGAGGCTCGACCGGGAGGATGCCGACCCGGTCGAAGCCGAGGCTATGGGCGTGGGCTAGAATGTCGGCGGTGAGGGACATAGGGGTTCGTGAAACGTGAGAGGTGAAACGTGAAACGTACCTATCGCTGCTCACGCATCACGTTTCACGCATCACGCCTCTTCCGCCCCTTCCAAATCGTACAGCAAATCCACCAACTCGTCGCTCAGCTTTTCGGCCTTTGCCGTGTCGCCGGCGCGCCTGGCGACCTGGAGGCGCTGGACCAGGTCGGCTAGAACGGCCAGGTCCGCGGCGCTGCTGTCCAGCAGGCGGTTGGCGCGATCCAGGAGCGGATCGTGCTCGATCACCGCGCCTTCACCCTCGGCGGCCTCGTCCCAGATGGCCTCCAGGTGGCGGGCCGACGCCTCCTTGGCGCTGGGGCTGAGCCGGGTGTGCGCGGCCTTGAGCACGCTCTGCTTCACCTGCTTGCTGCCGCGATCCAGGGTCGAGACCTTGAGGATGCCGTTTACGTCCAGGTCGAACTCGACGGTGACGCACGCCGGCGTACCGGGCTTCTCAGGTTTCATGTTCTCGAACAGGAACTCGCCCAGCAGTGTGTTTTGCGAGGCGATGGGCCACTCGCCCTGGTAGACCTTGATCTCCGCGGACGTCTGTTGCGGCGTCATGGCCCAGAAGACCTGGGCGCGCGTGGTGGGCAGCGTCGTGTTGCGGTGGAGGATGATGCTGTAGCGGTCGTCCACCGGGCGGCCCAGGAACCACTCGGCGACCTCGATGCCGATGGAATGCGGCGTCACGTCCACCAGGATCGCGTCCAACGGCTCGCCTGCGATGATGGCTGCCTGCACGCCTGCGCCGAGCGCCACCGCCTCGTCGGGGTTGATCTCCACCATCGGCTCCAGGCCGGTGTGATTGGCAACCATCTCCCAGACCAGCGGGATGCGCGTGGAGCCGCCGACGAAGATCACCTTGTCCAGATCCTTTGCGGTCAGTTCGGCGTCTTCGAGCGCCTGATCGAAGGCGGTGAGCGTACCGGCCAGCAGATCCTCGATTAGCTCCTCGAACTCGCGGCGGGAGACCTCGACGTCCAGGTGCAGCGATCGGCGCCCCTTCTCCAGTAAGTATTCTTCTCGCACGCGGATGAAAGGCTGCGTCGAGAGCGCGATCTTGGCCTGTTCGGCCGCGCGGGTGAGGCGAGCCAGCGCCTTGCGATCCGTCCGCGGGTCGAGATCGTGCTCCTCCTGAAATTTGTCGGCCAGCCAGTTCATCAGTAGCTCGTCGAAGTCGTCGCCGCCCAGGTGGGTGTCGCCGTGCGAGGCCCGCACCTCGATGACCCCCTGGTTCAGCTCGATGATCGAGACGTCGAAGGTGCCGCCGCCCAGGTCGTAGACCGCGACCATCTGCCGTTCGTCACCGCGATCCAGCCCGTAGGCCAGCGCGGCCGCGGTCGGCTCGTTGATGATCCGCTCGACCGTGAAGCCGGCGATCTCGCCCGCCTCCTGGGTGGCCTGCCGCGCCGCGTCGGAGAAGTAGGCCGGCACGGTGATGACCGCGCGGCTGACTTCGGTCCCCAGGTTGGCCTCGGCGATGCGCTTCATCTCGCGCAGGATGATGGCCGAAATCTCCGTCGGCGTGTATGCACGATCGTTCAGGGTGACGGTTTCGTCGGTGCCCATCTTGCGCTTGATCGAGCGCACGGTGTTTTCGGGGTAAAGCACGTATTGGTTGCGGGCCGGGCTGCCGACGATCAGGCTGCCGGCCGGCGTGAAGCCGACGACCGACGGCACGATCCGCTCGGCCCCGTTGGGCAAGATATTCGGCGCGCCCTTGCGTACGTAGCCGACTGCCGAGAACGTGGTGCCGAGGTCAATACCGATGATGGGGATCATAGGTGCTCCTGTTGCGTGTTGCGTGTTGCGTGTTGCGTGTTGCGTGTTGCGTTTTCCCTACCTTGCCACCACTACCTCAGCATACCGCAGCACCGTCTCGCCGGCCAGGTAGCCGCGACGAATTTCACGGACGATCGTGCCGGCGGGGACGCGATCGGTGGCAACGACGGTCTCGACGACGACATACAGGTATGGGTCGAAGGTGTCGCCCTCGGCTTCGATGGGACGCACGCCTTCGGCAGCCAGAAGATCGAGCAGGCGATCCTGTACGAATTTCAGCCCCTCCAGCCAGGCAGCCAACTCACCGGGTCGCGATCTGTCATCGGCTTCCGGACTGGAGGCTTCAGCCGGTTTCATCCCGCCTGAAGGCTCGCCTCTAGCTTCCGAGCCAACCCTGCGCCACAGCCGCGCCCACGCGCGCCCCAGTCGCCCATGCGTTGATTTGCCGATTCGCTGATTTGCCGATTCGCTGACTTGCTGACTTGCCGATTCGCCGATTCGCTGATTCGCCGATTCGCCGATTCGTTGATTCGCCAGCTCGCTGATTCGCTCTCCCGCCGCCACTGCCTCGCCCAGCCCATCGGCCACGGGCAACAGGCGACCGATGATCTCCATCCGGCTGTCGCGGCGCGCGGCGGTCAGGCGCTCGCGCAGGGATGCCAGCTCGCGCTCGCGGTAGCCTTCGGCCTCGCGCAATTGTTCCAGCAGCGTCTTGACGGTCTGCTGCTGCACTTCGGCCAGGGCGTTGGCCTTGAACTGTTCCTTGCCCGACCGGCCGATCTGCCGCTCCAGGCGGTCGAGCGTCTCGCGCAGGGCCGCGATTGTCGCCTGGTTGGCGGTCTGCGCCTGGGTCAAGGCGTCTACGGTCGCTCGCAGGGCAGCTACTGCGCCGGCCACGTCGGCCGGCACGGGGGTCAGTCCCAGCCAGCGGATCAGGCGCAAACGCCAGTCGCGGGCGGAGATGGGTTGAATGCTTTCTACCATTTGATCTCGCGATAATCCTCTCGGAAGTCGCGCCGCGTCATCTCGGTGAGCGCGCGGGCGGCGCGCACCACGTCTTCGGCGGCGACGGACAAATCCAGCACCGGCTCGGCGCTCAAGCCGGCCGGCAGGGGCGGTTCGGGCCAGGGTTGCAGGCGCAGCATGTCGGCATCCAATCGCTTTTCGGGGCTGCGCAATTGCTCGTAGGCGGCGCGGATGCGCTTGAACGCCTGCGGATCGCTCTCCGGCGGGTGGGCGCGCACCTGGGCGAAGTACGCTTGTTTCACCTCGGCGTCGCTGGCGTCGGGCGAGACCGCCAGCACGGCATACGGATCGCCCACAAACGGCGGTTTCGGTTCTTCGGGAGGTTTCATCAGAATAGATCCTCGAAGCCGGCATTGCCCAACATGGGCAATATCTGTGACATCATCCCGAACATCGGGTCATCCAGAGCGCGGCGGAAGGTTTCGATCTGGCTGATGAGTTGAGGGTCGCCGAGTTTGCGGGCGAGTTGGCCGGCCTTGCGCAGCGTCTCTTTGGCCTCGCGCCGCCGATTGCTCAGCCCCTGGATCATCGCCAACGTTAGCAATGCCATCGGGTCGTTGGGCGACAGGGCAACCAGTTTTTCAGCATAGGGCAACGCGAGTTCGGGCCGCAGTGGCCCGAACTCGGCAACCATGTGCTGGCATACATCGGCACGGTCGCCGCCGGTCGCCTCGACCTTTTGCATCAGTGTTTTGCCCAGTTCTTCCCAGGGGTCAGCGACCCTGGGGCCTTTTCTGGTCGCCACGCCGAACGGATCGAGGTCCGGGCGACGCGCCGTGCGGAAGCAGTAGCCGATTGCATCCACGTAGAAATGCGGCGAAACGACTCCGGCCGTCTCGGCCCGAACCAGAATGGCGCGGAACTCGTCCGGTCGGCCATAGGAGGCCCACCGATTCATCACCTGCAGATAGGCGGCGGGTGTGCCTTTGGCCAGGGCCTCCTCGAAGTGGGCGCGGGCGGCGGCTTCGTCGTTCGACAGCAACTCGGCGAAGCCGATGGACGCCAGCAGGTCTGCATCGTCGGGAGCCAGTTTGAGCGCGGCGGCGTAGGCATCCCGCGCGCCGGCGTGGTAGCCAGCATTGAATTGCCCGTGGCCGCGCTGCCGCAAAAGCTCCACCAGGCCGCGACGCGCCGATGCGTTGTCGGGGTCGGCGGCCACAACCTCGTGCAGCAGCCGCTCGGCCTCCCAGACTTCGCCGCGCATCTGGTGCAGCTCGGCCAGCTTAACGCGCGCCTCCTGATGATTCGGGTCGCGCTCCATGATGCGCCGTAGCTCATTGCGGCCGGCGATGACCTGGTCGTTGGCGACCAAGGCGTTCGCCAGCTCCAGGCGCAGATCCAGGTCGTCGGGGGCCGCCTTGATCGCCGCACGGTACTGGGTGATGGCCTGGTCGAGCTGACCGGCCTTGCGATAGCATTCCAGCGCGCGGCGGCGCAGCCAGGCGCGCTTTTCGGCCACCGATAGGTCGCCAATGCGACCGATCGGCGCGTCGGCCGTTTTTTTCGTCTTCGTCTGGCGTCGGGGCAGGGTGTTCAGGGTGATCACCCACATCTCGGCGGCTGACCCCCACTGCTCCGTCGTTTCGTAGGCAATCGCCAGGTTGTGCAAAATCGGGCCGCGCGGGCCGGGGGACGGCGTGGATTCCAACAGGGCGGCCATCTGCTGCCAATAGAGGATCGCTTCGGCCCAAGCCCCGCGGCCGACGGCCTCGCTCGCCAGCCGATGCCGAGCCATCACGGCCGCGGCGGTCAGCTCCGGCTGGCCGGCGGAGGAGCCGGCCAGGTCGAAGATCGCGTCTGTCACCTTCACCACGTCGGCCCAACGGCCGGCGACCAGCGCGTCGCGCACCTGCCCCTGGTAGGCGGCGGCGATAACGACCTGGAGGCGCGTGGACGTGGCGCGTTCGGGCAGCGCGGCCCATTCGACCAGCGCGGCAGGCCGGTCGCCTGCCGCGGCCAGGGCCAACCCGCGGTAGAAGATGCGCACCGCCTCGGCCTCGCCCGGCAACGTCGAGTTAGTGCGCGTGCCCAGCATCGTCGCCGCCTCGGTCGCCTGACCGGTCGCCACGAGGGCCAGCCCGCGCCACAGTGCGGTCATGGCATCTCCGCGAATCTGGCCCTTGAGGCGCTCGAACCAGTTGGCCGCGGCAGGAGCCAGCACGGCTTGCGGATCACCGCGCAACAGCGCCACGATGGGCAGCAGCGCGGCCGTGTCACCGCGGGTGACCGCGTTGAGGGTCGCGGCGTCCAACCGCGGATCACGCTCGATCTCGGCCAGTCCGCGGGCAAAGATCAGATGCCGGCGCGCAAAACCGTGCTCGGCCGCGCGACCGTAGGCCGCGATCGCGGCATCCAACCGGCCGGCGCGGTGATGGGCCAGCCCCAGGTGATACCAGAAGCGGCCATCCGCGGGGGCCAGCTCGGTCGCCCGCGTCAGGTCAGCGCTGCGTTGCGCCGCGTCAGCCGTGTTCAACGCGCGGCGAAAGTGCGCCTCGGCCAGGGCTGGCCCGGCGGCCGGCTCAGCCTTGAGGCTGAGCCGGCTCCAGTCCTTGATGGCTGTGGTGAAATCATTGCGCTGGAACGCCCGGAGGCCGTTCTGTCTCAGCCCGGCATCCTTACCGCTTGGGGCGGATTTGCTCGCTTGAGGAGCGGGTTTGTGTTTTGCCACTTTCGTGTTTTTGTGCCTTTGTGGTGATGGGTTCGGTTGAGGCAGGAGGCCGCGCTATGTTTCTTGTCACGCCAGTCGTGCCGCAACAGGACAGCAAACGGGCCGGCGCGCCACCCACGCCAGCCCGTTTCAGTTCACTCATTTTGTAACAAGCACCATGCAACTCGTGGGGACCACCGAAAACGCACGTGCTCCCCGCTGCCGTCAAAGCCCAACCGCTACAAGTCCGCCGACAGCGCAAGCACGGCCGGCGATAACGCGCACGTCGTCTTGCAGAAAGGCAAGGGGACTCGTTGAGCCTGGCACTGAAGGCGCGGCCGGTTACCTCTGCTTCTGCAGGCCTGCCGGATCCGTCAGATCACTCAAAAAGCCGGGGATCGGCGTCCCAGCTCGTACCTCAAGCGCGGACTCGAATACCACGGCGGGTGTCTCGTATGGTTTGCGTTCCTGCTTCTGTTCGACGATATTCTCCATGGAATGCCTCCTGCCTGGATGATGAATGCGGGATTGCAATGGGCTGCGACCGGTCAAGTTAACCTTGCCAGGCGACTATTCGGTTTGGCGACCCGACACGACCACGAGGTCGCGTTCGGCCAGGTCGGTAAGAAAGGCCAACGTCTCGGCCGAGGCGCGGGCGCCGTCCACCTCGTACTCACGGGTGATGGCTTCCGCCAACTCGGCCGCGCTGCGCCGGCCGTCTGCCAACTCCCAGAGCCGCGAGCCGACGCCGTTGAGCACCCGCACGACTCCCTGCCGGGGGTGCACGATCACGGCCTCGCCGTCAATCAACCGGCTCACAACTCCTGGGGCGTGCGCCGGGACATCATTGAGTTGCACGCGTTATGACTCCGTGTTGCGTGTTGCGTGTTGCGTGTTGCGTGTTGCGTGTTGCGTGTTGCGTGTTGCGTGTTGCGTGTTGCATGCTCGTCGCCCACTTCCGCCGCGACGGGCTGTAGAAATTGCCAGAAGTCGGGGTCTTTCCGAAAGTGCAACCGGCGCACTGGTACGGTTTCGGCCAACGTCCGGCAACGAGCCAACAGATTCGACGCCAGGGTCGGATCGCCGTTCGCCACCGGGCAATTGATCGCCAACTCGGCGGTCGCCAGGGCTGGCGAGCACGGCTCCAGGTAGACTGCCCCATCCTGGATCAACACGTAGACGCCGGCGACCAGGCCACGGGCCGTCTGCCCCGCACGGTCGCCTGTCTCGGCGTTCCAGAACGGCGTGCCATAGGCCATCCAGTCGCCGCCTTCGGGCCGGACGAGTATCAGGTCGTCGTTGAGCGCGATGCCCTTTCCCGACGACAGCCGCACAACCGTAGACTTGCCGCTGCCGCTGCATCCGATGAAGAGGTAAACCTGGCCCGTCGCCGGCATCAGCAGCCCGGCCGCATGAATCAAGAGACCGTCCTCGTGCTGCGCCAGGAGCGCCAACAGCACTCGCAGGAAATACTCCAGGTGAACCTGCGGCGTCGCGCTGTCCAGGGTCAACGCGGCGCGTGCCTGCGCGAGGTCAATTCTACCAGAAAAACCGGACGCGTCAAGTAGCCAGACTGTCCCATTCCACGCGGGTTGCGCCGCCTCGGGCGCGGAAGCCGCCGCGTTCCCGACCAGCGTCACCTCGATCGTGAGATGGGGTGATGCGTCCCCGGCAGCGGCAAACGGGGCGTAGTGCGTGGCTGTTTCGGCCGCAAATTCGGCTGGCCGACACGCCAGGCGCACCCGCCAGCCGGCCAGATCGAGCATCGTCAACGCCGCGCCGTCCGTTGCTGGCGATAGACACACAACTCCAGGGTTATGATGTTCCCTGAGTCAGGTGTACTAGTCAATTTCACGACAGCCACGAATGTGCTCCCCGGCGGCAGATTGACGGTATAGTTTCCCGCATCAGCAAGAGACATTCTATCACAAACCCGTGGCAAATACAATATGCGCGACACCGCAGTTCCAGGCATCATCGCACCAGACGGGAAGATTTCCGCTCTGCCATCTGCGCTGCGGGGGCACGCCTATCACTGGCCCTCGGGTTGGGCTGATGCTCGTGAACGAAGAGGGGTTCTCGTGCCTGGCTCGCGGCTTTGCACGTTTGACTGCCTGTGGATATACGCAATAGCGCAAAACTCGCTACCAGTTGCCTGTCATTCTGAGCGGGTTCGTCCCTGAACTTTTGCTACGGCGTGACACCAGCGAAGAATCCGTTCGCTGCGCTCAGAGCCTGTCCTGAATGCAATGAAGGAACAAGTTCTCCTTGCCGAGACGAGACCCCTTCGACTGCGCCCAGGGCAGGCCCTGAGTGTAGCGAAGGGGTGACATAAGCGAGTTTTGCGGTACTGCGGATATACTAAGCCCATGAATTCTCTTCACCCGCTGGTCGTTCAACTCCGCTTTGTCCGCAGCGAATGGCTGCGGGCGCTCGATGGCGTCACCGATGAAGATGCGCGGCGGCGGCTGTTGCCCATGAACTGCATCAGTTGGATCGTCGGTCACCTGGCCTGGCAGGAGCAGCGCTACTGGCTGACCCTGGCGCAGGGGCAGACGCCGATTCCGCAACTCAACGCGCTGGTCGGCTATGGTCGCCCCGCCTCGACGCCGCCGCTGGATGAGATGACCGCGGCCTGGCGCACGGTTACAGGGGCGACGGATGCGTTTCTGGATGAAATGACCACCGCCAAGCTCCAAGAGGCGATCACGATCCGCGGCTGGACAACCACCACGCTCGGTTCCCTGCTGCTGCGCGTCATCTACCATTACTGGTATCACATCGGCGAGATCATGTCCATCCGCCAGCAGTTGGGACACGGAGGGCTGCCCGATTTTGTGGGGAACATAGACGAGGAAGCGCCGTATCGGCCGGAGGCGTGACGGTTCCCGAAGGAGTCGCCATCGGCGCTGACGCGTTCGACTCAGGACCGAAATACGTTCCTCCGCGTCTCACTGCAAGCGGACACGAATGGCGCTTTCTCGCTTCATCAAAGCAATCTGTTCCCGCTCGCCGTAGAGTAGACACCTCGACCGGATCGTCGCCCAGGTGCCAGAGAAGTTGGTCCACCAAGTGAGGCCCGCCGTAGAGCATCAGCCCGCCGTCCATCTCGGGACTGGCTCCCCAGCCTGACGACAGGGGGTCGATGCCGATGCTGCCGGTGCCAGCATGTGCTGGTCGGCCTGAATGGCGGCGAGGGTGCATTCATATAGGGCGTCATGCGAGGTGGCGACGAGGACGGCGTCCACCTCGGCGTGCTGGAGCAGCTCCTCCACCGACGCATACACGGCCGTCACTCCGCCGATGGCTGCCACCCGCGCAGCGGCGGCCTGATCGGGGTCGGCGCAGGCGGTCACCGGTCGCTAGACCTGACAGGTCTACTAGACCTGTCAGGTCTGGCAAAGCGCCACTTACGACTGAGCGCCTAACTGCTGCATCAGCGCGGCCGAGTCCACTTGCATCCAGTGTTCCACGATCTTGCCGTCCGCGATCCGGTAGATGATGATGCCCGGCATGGCGACCTGCTGGCCCGTGGCTGGGATGTCCATGAACCCGCCGCCATAGGCGGCGCGGAAGGTGAAACGCACCACCACCTTGTCTGCTTCCGCGATCACGTCTTCTATGATCATTTCGTAGCGCGGGAAAGCAGCTTCGTAACCCGCAATGTGCTGCTTCAATACCGCGTCGGCCTCGGAGATGAACTGATCGACCACCGCGGCCGGCTTCTCTTTGCCGTTGATCGCGTCCAGATAGCGACGAACGAACGTTTTGTTTTCACTGGCTGACATAAAACCCTCCCTCTTGAGCTGGCACATGATGTGGGGCGTCGCGCGAATGCGATCACCCCGGCTGGTACAACTGAATTACATGCAGTGTACTATACGCGGCGTTTCCAAAGCGTTTGCTGGAGCGTTGGCTGGGCAGGAATTTGAGGGCAATTCAGAGGAAATACGTGGGGCGCAACACGGATTAGAGGTAGTGCATCTATTGCGCCAGGGCTAACGCCTGGTCGAGCAGGCCGTGCGCCGATTCGGGCGCGCCTTCGTCCCACGCCTGCACGACCTGTTCGAGGCTAGCTGCCAAGGCATCGGGCAGACACTGCTGACTGACAAGCAAATGCCGGGAGCCCACGGCTCCCGGCATTTACCGTCCTGGATGGTTACGCGCCACACTCCCGACCATCAGGAGAGGACAGGCGGGGGCAACTTGCCGCCGCAATAGCAACTGCTGCCAGAGCCATCAGGGCACATTCGCTGCGGGCACACCCCGGGGAGCGCCGGCCAGAGGAGCGCTAGTTTGCTACCCGCCGTAGTCGTGCTTGCAGCCGCGAGCGCCGCGGGGGCGGCCATGGTTGCCAGCAACAGAACGACCGTCAGAATCAAGATGAAACGTTTCATGTTTATTCCCTCCTTGAGATTTATTAGTGAACTATATGTAGTGTACTATGCGTAGCGTTTC
This sequence comes from Chloroflexota bacterium, assembly GCA_026389845.1. Lineage (GTDB taxonomy): Bacteria > Chloroflexota > Anaerolineae > CG2-30-64-16 > CG2-30-64-16 > JAPLHB01. Next base: position 57,766 of record JAPLHB010000186.1, on the reverse strand, counting down.
CAAAGCGTTTGCTGGAGCGTTTGCTGAGCAGGAATTTGCGGGATTTCAGAGGAGATGAGGGGCGTTGATCGGGTAGGGTGGCAATATCAGAGGTAATGCATCTGTTGCGCCAGGGTCAAGGACTGATCGAGCAGGCTGTGCGCCGATTCGGGCGCGTCTTCGGTCCACGCCTGCACGGCCTGTTCGAGGCTGGCTGTCAAGGCATCGGGCAACTGCTGCTGGCTGGGGTCGAGCAGGTTGCGCGCATACTCGACAGCGAGGGAGAGTTGTTTCTCGTGCAGCGCCGCCGCGATCAAGGGCCACAACGCGAGCCACTGGAACGGCATACTGGCATGGCCGGGGTCAAGTTGATGCCACGACGCCAGCGCGGCGCGACCGTGCGCTTCTGTAGTCCCCGTATCGCCGCTTAACCACGCCAGCCACGCCTGGTTCGCCTGGGCTGCCCCCACGTATTCGGGCATGTGTACGGTTGTGGCTGCGACAAGGGCTTGCGCGGCGAGTTTGGCCGTCTCCGCCACCTGCCCGCACTGCCGGTAGGCAATGGTCAGGTAGGTGAGGCAGCGGGTTTGCAAGGCGATGTCGCCGGTCTCTTCGGCCAGGCGCAGCGCACGCTGCAACGGTTCCCGCGCGCTGTGCGGATCGCTATGCCACAACACGGCGAAGCCGACTTGAAACTGCGCCCCGGCAATGCCCGCGCTATCCCCCGATTCCCCCAGGGCAGCCAGGGCTGCCGTGGCCCACGTGACCATTTCATCCGTCGCCACACAGCGATTGCGCACAAACTCGATTCTGAACATGTGTTGGAGAAACGCGGCCCGCTGGGCCGGTGTGCCGTGCTGCTCAACCATCGGCTGCAGTGTGCGCCGTAATTCATCGGCCTGCGGCACTTGCCTCTGCCAGTAATACAGCATGTTCGTGTCAAACAAGACCTGGATCCACTCCTGCCACCACGCGGGTGGATGCTCGGTCGCGTTCGCCGCCTGCACGCGGGCTTGGGCAACAGACGGGGCGCCCTGTCCTGAGAATAGCGGGTCGGGCTCCCATGCCCGACGCTCCGGCGGCATGGGAGCCGCCTCCGCTGTTTTCATCGGCCATGGCGCCGCGCCCAGCATGGGAAACTCTGCGGAATCCAGCGCCGCAGGCCCACCCAGAATGCGCTCTGCTTCCGCATACGCCTGCAACGCTGCTTCGTAGTGGTACTGCTCACGCCAGGTGTTGCCGATTTTTCGGCGCAGGCGGGCCTGCAAGATCGGATCAGCCCCAGTAACTGGCGCCCCTGCCCGCCCATAGGCCGCCCTGGCTTCATCGTACTGCCCAGTGAAATGCAGGACATCGCCCAGGCGCTCGTGCAGCTCGGCGGCCAACGCGGGCGCGGGACCGGCTGGTCCTTCCAGCAGCACCAACGCGCGGCGGGTGTAGCGGATCGCGTCGGGGTTGGCGTAAAACCGTTGGGCAAACTCGGCCGCGCGTTGGTAGTGCGGGATGGCTTGCGCGAAACGCCCGGCCGACTCGTAATGTGTCGCCACCTGGCCACAAACGGCGTCCTTTCCGCATTGGCACGTTGCTTCGAGCGCTTGGGCCACGCGGCCATGCAGCAAACGCCGTCGCGCCGCGCTGAGGCTGGTATAAGCGACCTCCCGCAGTTTGTCGTGCGTGAAGTCATAGGCATCTGTGCCTTGCTCCCGGATGATCCGCCGCTGCCACAACTCATCCAGGCTCCGTACCAACGCGGCTTCGGCTTGATCGCTCGCCCCCGCCAGCACGGGAAAGGTAAAGTCACGGCCGATGGTCGCGGCCAGGCCGGCCAATGCCCGCGCGTCCGGCGACAATTGAGCCAACCGGGCGTGCAGGACGGCGTGAACCTTGGGCGGGAGTGCGCGCAGGTGCGCCAGCGGCGACTGCCCAGCAGTCTGCCCCTCCGGCGTCGCTGGTTTCACATCGCCCAAGTCTAACCCGGCGCGCACCATCTCCACGACGAATAACGGGTTGCCCTCCGTTTCCTGGTGCAGACGGACCTGCTGTTGGGGGGTCAGGGGTTGCGCAGCCGTGCAGGCAGCCAGCGCCGCGGTCTCCTCAGCGTTCAGCGGGTCGAGCGCCAGTTCGGCCACCAGTCCATCCCGGCGTAACGTCGAAACCAGGGCAGCCAGCGGCTGATCGGCGCCGAGATCCTCCGCGCGCACCGTGCCGACGACCAATAGTCGCGCCTTGGGGTCGAAACGCAGCAGATAGCGCAGCCACTCCAATGTGTCTTGGTCGCACCACTGCAGGTCGTCCACCACGAGCAGCAGCGGCTCCCCTGATCCAAGCACGGCGCGCGCCAGGGCCTCGAACAACCGCTGGCGCTGCCAACTTTCCTTGAGTGGTCCCGGACGCGGGAGCCTGGGCTGCTCGGTCAGCAGTTCGGGCAACAGACGCGCCACCTCGGTCAACCAGACGGCGTCGAGCGTCGCCAGCCGTTTGCGCAGCGGGGATGAACTCAGCCAGGCAACGACCGGCGCATAGGCCAACGCGCCCTCGGCGGCATAGCAGCGGGCGGCCGCCGCAGTCAAGCCCTGGCGGCCGGTCCAGGCCAGCAACTCTTCGGCCAGGCGCGTCTTGCCGATGCCCGCCTCGCCGGACAACAGCAGCAGATGGGGCTTGCCGCCAGCAGCCGCGTGCCACGCCGCGAGCAGGCGTGCCCACTCGGGGTCACGCCCCACCAGGGGCAATGCGGCTGCCAACGGCAGCGGAGCAGCCGCAGTTTCCCCGCCAGCAGGCTCAGTCCTCATCAGCCGCTCGTAAAGCTGGCGGGTGGCCCGATCCGGCGCCACCTCAAGCTCGCGCTGCAAGACGGTAACGCAGGCGTGGTAGGCGCGCAACGCAGCCGCGCGGTCGCCATTCAGGGCATGGAGGCGAATCAAGGCGCGGTGGGTTTCCTCGCGCAGGGGATCGTGGCGCAGCAGGTGTTGGATGACCGCCAACGCGGCGCCGTAGTCACGGCGTTCTTCCAATTGGCGCACCAACTGCTCCGCTGCCGCGATGAACATGCCCTGCAGACGCGCGCGCTCCGGCTGAATCCAGTCGTCGTAGCAAGCTGGCAACAAGTCGCCCCTGTAAAGATCAACCGCTGCCTGCAGCACGCCCGCAGCGCAGGCCTGCTCGAACTCGGCGACGTCCAGGCGGAACGGCGCATCCGGACGCCATTGGAGGGTCGCGAAATCGGCGCGCAGGTAGTCATCGGCCTGGGGCAACGACTGGCGCAGCGAGTGCAGCAAGTTGCGGAGATTGGTGCGGGCCTGGCCCTCGGAGGAATCGGGCCACAGGGTAAAGGCGAGGTGCCGGCGAGATTGGGGCGCCGCGCGGTGGAGGAGCAAGTAAGCCAGTAGCGACTGCGCGCGTGCAGTGGTAACGGCAGTCACGCGACTTCCGTTGCAAACCAGACCGAACTCTCCCAGGAGCTGAATGCACAAATTGGGAGTCACATTTGTCCCCTCCCGGCACTGACGTTCTCACACCGGCAGCGCGATGACTGACGGTTGTGATTTGTTTGTCTGCTATTTATACCACACGATGTCTGGCGAGTCAACTCTTTTGCGTGCTCGTAACAATCATGACATGAGTATAGCACAATCAGCGTTTCAAAAGCATTTCGTTGAGGGCAGCGGCGACAAGTCTTGCGTCACGACAAGTGGGGGCCAGATAGAAACGACGGGAGGAAACGCTTCCAAAACGCAATGTGCGCGACAATGGCGATCCAGTGATCGCCGAAGGTCAGGAGGCGTCTATGGAGTAAGAATCTACTGCCCCGGCTGGGCCGCGAAATCGAACTGCCCCAGCCGGTTGAAACTTACCCGCGTTCCGCTCGGCCGGATGCCGCGGATCACGTAGAAATGGCTGCCCTGGCCGCCGCCGATGACGCCCGGATCGGCGCAGGTGATGGTCGCGCCGTTTTGCGTGCAGTTGGGCGCGGGCGGCAGGCCGGTGGCGATGAGGGTCGCGGGCGCGCCGGCCGCGAAATAGGGCGCGGTGTGCTGCCAGACCTCATAGCCCGTGTACTGGCTGTCGTGCTGCCAGGTGAGCACGACGTCGCTGCCTTGCCGGTTGCCGGAGACCAGGCGCGGGGCCGTGATGGTGAGTTGTCCCGTCTGTGCGGTGGACGGCTGCACCTCGACCTGTGTGCCCTGGACGGCCGCCAGTTGAAGCTGGTCCAAGGTCAGGCTGACCTGCCCTTCGGCCAGCGGGCGCAGCCGGAGATAGGCCAGCGCGCCGTCCCCGGTGACCCCCGCCTCACTCCCGTAGGAGTAACCCCCCATCATCCAATGTCCGGCATCGCCGGCGCTCGATGGGCCAAGCGCGCCTGTCGTACGCGGGGGCGAAGCCAGAAAGGCGCCGGGCGTCACCGCCTCCAGTTCGACGTAGACCGGATCGAACGCAAGCCGCAGCTCCCAGCCGCCCAGGCTTTCCGCGCCCTGCACCTGGACGGTCAGAGTGAGCGCTTCGCCGGCCGTGGCGCTGGCGGTCGCGGGGATCAGGCTCACGTTGGCCGTGCCCGCAGGGGCCGCGGCCACGAGCGATGGCGCGGCGTGCGTCGCCGCGCCGTCGGGTCGCCAGTAGATGGCGACGACCCTGACCGCGATGATCAGGACGATGGCCGCGAGTGAGAGGGTGATGCGTGTGCGGGTGTTCATGAGGGCCTTATTATGCCCGCGATCGGCCATCACTGCAATATCGAGGGTATCTACCTGTACCAACAAACAGCCCCAGGCGCATCGGACACCTGGCGTATTCGCGCCTTAGCCACATGGCTAGTCTGGCCGTGACGCCGTCCGCGCACCGATTGTGGTATAATGGGTCGAGTCGCAATCGAGCTCAGGAAGGTGAGCGATGACTACGCCCTTGCTGACCACCAAGCTTTTCATCCCACCGGTTCGGAGGGAACTGGTGCCACGCCCGCGCCTGGCTGAACGACTGCACGCGGGACTGGCTGCAGCGCGCCAGCTCACCCTCATCTCCGCGCCGGCCGGCTACGGCAAAACCACGCTGGCGAGTGCCTGGTTGTCCGGCGCCGGCCGACCGTTTGCCTGGCTCTCCCTCGATGAAGGGGACAACGACCCGGCCCGTTTCACCGCCTATCTCCTGGCGGCTCTGCAGCAGATTGATCCCAGCATCGGCCAGGCCGCCCTGGCGCTGCTGCAGATGCCTCAGCCGCCTCCGCCGGAGGCGTTCCTCACAAGCCTGATCAACGACATCGCCGCCACGCCCGCGCCCTTTGTCCTCGTTCTCGACGACTACCACTTGATCCAGGCGCCGCCTATTCACCAGCTCCTGGCCTTCTTCCTGGAGCATGGGCCGCCGCAGATGCACCTGGTCATCACCACCCGCGAGGACCCACCCCTGCCGCTTGCCCGCCTGCGCGCGCGGGGGCAGATCAGCGATATCCGGCAGAACGATCTGAAGTTCACCGAGGAGGAAACGGCCGACTTCCTGCGGCAGGTGATGCAGCTTGACCTGTCGCCCGCCGACGTCGCCACGCTCCAGGGGCGCACCGAAGGTTGGATCGCCGGCCTGCAACTGGCCGCCCTCTCCATGCAGCAAAGCGACGACGTGCCGCAGTTCGTGGCTGAATTTGCGGGCAGCCACCGCTATATCCTGGACTACTTGGTGGAGGAGGTTTTTCAGCGGCAGACCCCGGAGGTGCAGGATTTCCTGCTCAAGACCTCCATCCTCGATCGCCTCACCGCCTCTCTTTGCAACGCCGTCGCCGAGCGCGAGGACAGCCGCGACGTCTTGCATGCGCTGGACCAGGCCAATCTCTTCATCGTACGCCTCGACGAGGCGCGGCAGTGGTACCGCTACCATCGCCTCTTTCGCGACCTGTTGCGCACCCAGCGGGAGGCGCTGGATGCGCAGCAGGCCGCGCTGCACCGGCGGGCCGCTCGCTGGTTCGAGCGCAACGGCCTCCTGGATGAAGCGTTGGATCACCTCCTGGCTGCGGAGGATTGGGATGGGGCGGAGCGCCTGATGGAAGCGGCGGCCGCGCAGGCCATCAACAACGGCCAGTTTGCCACCCTGAACCGTTGGCTCGATGCGCTGCCGGGGGCGCGCCTGGCTGGCAGCGCCGAACTGGCAGCCCTCAAGGGGTGGGCGCTGCTGCCGTTGGGACGGTTTGCCGAGGTCGGGGCCTGGGCTGATCTGGCCGCGGGCCTCCTCCGGCCGGACGCGCCGCCGTCCAGCCAGGCGCTGGTCGCCTGCCTGCAAACGTATGTTGCTCAGATCAAGTCCGACATCCCCCAGGTCATCGCGCTGGCGCAGCGCACCCTGGCCCTGTTGGAGGCGGGCGACCCGCACGGCCTGCGGGGCGCGGCGTTGTCCAACCTGGCCTCAGCGCAGGTGATCATGGGCGACATCCCCGCCGCGACGCGGACCTTACGCGAGTTGGCCCGCCTGGGGCAGGAGGGGGGCCATCCCATCAGCGCGGTCAGCGCCTTGAGCGGTTTGGCTGAGCTGGAACACCTTCAAGGCAGGGCGCAGGAGGCGGTCGCACTCGGGCAGCAGGCGCTCGACCTGGCCGTAGATGCTCGGGGCAACCCGCTCCCGCTGGCCGGATACGCACATTTCGCGCTGGGACTGATCCACTATGATCTAAATGATCTGACGCACGCGCGAAGACACCTGGTTCGGGGCCTGGAGCTTAGTAAGCAGCTCGGCCCGACGTCGGGCGCGATACAGGCCGCGTTCACGCTGGCGCGGATTCAGCACCTGACAGGCGAAACGGAGGCCGCCCTGGCGACCGCGGCCGGCGTGCGGCAGGCAACCGCGGCGCTCAACCTCCCGCTGACCGCTGCGCTTGCGGCCGCGTATGAGGCCGATTTTCAGTTGGCACTGGGGAACGTGGACGCGGCCGCGCGTTGGGTGGAGAATGCCAGCCTGCCGCCGGTCCGGGCGCCAATCTACCCGCGAGAGGCCGAGCACTTCACCTACGCGCGCGTGCTCCTGGCGCAGGATCGGCCGGCTGAGGCGGAGGCGCTGCTCGCCGACATCGAAGGCCATGCGCGCCGGGGCGGGCTGACACGCATCCTCATCACCGCTCGCATCCTGCAAGCACGCGCGCAGCAGGCGCTCGGGCAGAGAATGCAAGCCCTGGCGTGCCTGGGGGAGGCCGTGCATCTGGCGGCCCCCGAAGGCTACCGTCGCGCCTTCCTGGATGAAGGCCAGGCCGTGCTCGTGCTCCTGCCCGGCGTGCGCCATGCGGCCCCTGCCTTCGTGGATGACCTGCTCGGCGGCCTCGCCTCTCCCCCTGGGTCGGGCCACGGCAGACCGGCCTCCCCGCAACCCCTGGTCGAGCCGCTCAGCGAGCGGGAGCTGGAGGTGCTGCGGCTGGTGGCCGAGGGGCTGTCGAATGCCGAGATCGCCGGTAAGCTCTTCGTCAGTGTGGGCACGGTGAAGACGCACGTCCACAACATCCTCGGCAAGCTCGGCGCAGATGGCCGCCCGCGGGCGATTGCGCGCGCCAGGGAGCTTGAGTTGATCTGAATCCAGTCGGCACAACAGAAACCAGGCGATTGCCCCCCCACGCCCGGCTGTGCTACAATCCCTTTGCCAGCACGACACCGCAAATCGCCAAACCAAGTAAACCACCTACACCATGAGGCGCCGATGCCCGCTCCTGCCGAAATCATCCAGCTCGTCGAGCTTTTCGAGCGCAACTACGACCAATATCGCGACTCCGTGTTCACCGAGGTCGCAGCCCGCCACCAGTTCATTGACCCCTTTTTTGCCGCGCTCGGCTGGGACGTCAACAACGCCCAGGGCTTCGCGGAGCAATACAAGGAGGTCGTCCACGAAGACAAGGTGAAGGTGGCCGGCGCGACCAAAGCCCCGGACTACTCCTTCCGCATCGGCAAGGAGCGCAAGTTCTTCGTTGAGGCCAAGAAGCCCGCGGTGGACATCCAGCACGACATTGATCCCGCATACCAGCTCCGCCGCTACGCGTGGAGCGCCAAGCTGCCCCTCTCCATCCTCACCGATTTCGAGCAGTTTTCGGTCTACGACTGCCGCTCCAAACCCGCGGCCACGGACAAGGCATCCGCCGGGCGCATCCTTCTGCTGAACTACCGGGAGTACGTGACGCGCTGGGACGAGATCGCCGGCGTGTTCGCCAAGGCCGCGGTGTGGCAGGGCGCGCTGGACAAGTACGCGGAGGCGAAGGCGGGCAAGCGCGGCACCGCGGAGGTGGACGACGAGTTCCTGGCCGAGATCGAGCGCTGGCGCGAGCTGCTGGCGCGCAACCTCGTCCTGCGCAACCCGGCGTTGCGCGGCCGCGACATCAACTGGGCCGTCCAGCAGATCATTGACCGCATCGTCTTTCTGCGCATCTGCGAGGCGCGCGGCCTGGAGACGTTCGAACAGTTGCGTGCGCTGCTCAACGGCGGCCGCACCTACGAGCGCCTGCAGGAGCTCTTCCGCCGCGCCGATCTCCGCTACAACTCCGGGCTGTTCCACTTCGAGGTTGAGCGTGACCGCGCGGAGGCGCCCGACACCCTCACTCCGAGCCTGGACATTGACGACAAAGCGCTCAAGGACATCATCGAGCACCTGTACTATCCGCAAAGCCCCTACGAGTTCTCCGTGCTGCCCCTCGACATCCTGGGCCACGTCTACGAGCGGTTCCTGGGCAAGGTGATCCGCCTCACCCCCGGCCGGCAGGTCAAGATCGAGGAGAAGCCGGAGGTCAGGAAGGCGGGCGGCGTCTACTACACCCCCACCTACATCGTGGACACCATCGTGCGGCAGACCGTCGGGCCGCTGTTGGAAGGCAAGACGCCCGCACAGGTGGGCGCGACCGGCCGGTCGCCCCTACGGATCGCGGACATCGCGTGCGGGTCCGGGTCGTTCCTGCTGGGCGCGTACCAATTCCTGCTGGACTGGCACCTGACGGAATATCTCAAGGACCCCGACCGTTGGCTGCGGGGCAAGCGGCCTCCGCTGGAACGGGCGAGCGGCACCGTGCTGCGGCTGAGCATCGAGGAGCGCAAGCGCATCCTGATGAACAACCTCTACGGCGTGGACATTGATCCGCAGGCCGTGGAGGTGACCAAGCTCTCGCTGCTGCTGAAGGTGTTGGAGGGCGAGGGGGTGGCGGCGCAGATGTCGTTCCTGCCCGAGCGGGTACTGCCCGACCTGGGGCGCAACATCAAGTGCGGCAACTCGCTGATCGGGCCGGAGTTTTACGATGGCAAGCTCGATCTGCCGGACGAGGAGACCGTGGGCCGGGTGAACGCGTTCGACTGGAAGACAGAGTTCCCGGAGGTGTTTACCCCCACCCAACCCTCCCCCGTTGCGACGGGGGAGGGCTTATCCCCTCCCGCCCATGCCGCAGCGGGGGAGGGCCGGGGAGGGGGTTTCGATGCGGTGATCGGGAATCCGCCGTATATCCGCATCCAGGCACTGCAGGAGTGGGCGCCGCTGGAGGTGGAGCACTACAAACGCGTGTACCGCGCGGCCGGCAAGGGCAACTACGATATCTACGTTGTGTTCGTGGAGAAGGGGCTGCAGCTCCTGAACGAGCATGGCAAACTCGGCTTCATCCTGCCGCACAAATTCTTCAACGCCCAGTACGGTGAGCCGCTGCGGAAGCTGGTATCGGAAGGCCAACACCTGAGCAAAGTGGTGCATTTCGGCGACCAGCAGGTGTTCGAGGGCGCGACCACCTACACCTGCCTGCTGTTCCTGGAGCGGAGCGGCCGCAAGGAGTTCCAGTTCGTGCGCGCCCACGACCTCCCCGCGTGGCGCACGGGCGCGGTGCAGGTGGAGGGGACGATCCCGGCCGCGAGCGCGGGGCCGAGCGAGTGGAACTTCGTAGTGGGGCGCGGGAGCGATTTGTTTGAGCGGTTGCGAGCGATGCCGGTGAAGTTGGGGGATGTGGCGCACATTTTTGTCGGCACACAGACGAGCGCTGACGATGTCTTTGTGCTCGATAACGTACGGTCAGAAGGCGCACTTATCCTCGGGACATGCGCGGTGAATGGACAGGAAGTGAAAGTCGAAGCTGCAATCACCAAGCCGTTCCTTAGAGGCAAGCAGATTCGCCGATACGAACCGCTGCTGGCTACAGCGGCGGTTGTCTGCCCATACGCTATTGACGATAGCAAGGCTGAGTTGATTCCAGAGCGAGAGTTAGCCTCTCGCTTTCCTCTCGCGTATGTCTACCTCAAGACCCATCGCTCTCAGTTGGAAGCAAGAGAGAAGAGCAAGTTCAAAGGGCCAAACTGGTATGCCTTTGGATACCCGAAAAGCATGACCTTGTTTCAACTCCCGAAGCTCGTAGTGCCCGACTACAACAACCGAGCTTCCTTCGCGTACGATGCAGAGGGGAATTTCTACAAGACAGGTTACGGCATCATAAACAAGAGTGGGCGGCAGGAATCGCCAATTTACATCCTCGGGCTGCTCAACAGCCCGTTACTTTTTAGGCATCTTTTGAAGATCGGCACGACTTTGCGAGGCGGATTTGTACGTTTCTGGACCCAATTCATCGAGCAACTCCCCATCCGTACCATCAACTTCACCGACCCTGCCGACGTCACGCGGCACGACCGGATGGTCGCGCTGGTCACGCAGATGCTCGATCTGCACAGCCGGCTGGCCGCGGAGGGGGTCCCGCACGAGAAGGCCGCGCTCCAGCGGCGGATCGAGATGACCGATCGGCAGATTGATCTGCTGGTGTATGAGCTGTATGAATTGACGCCGGAGGAGATCGCGGTGGTGGAGGGGGCGGAGTCAGCGTAGACTGAGCGAGCTGCCCGAAGGCCCCGCGCAGCAGCTTGCACTGTTCGAAGATCGGCCAAGTTATGACTTGGACTAACCGTGATCCGGGAGGTTAAACAGATGGCAGGACAACGACGTAGTTATCAAACTCAATGGGCGGCACAGTTCTTCGCTGCGGCAGAACTGACCCGTCGTGGCTACCTGGTGGCTTTGACGCTGGGCAACGCCCAACGTGCTGACTTGCTTGTCGAAAGCCAGACGGGCGAGAAGTTCAGCGTGGATGTGAAGGGGCTAAAGACTCACAACTGGTGGCTCGTGACTGAACGAGACGATCATCCAGACTACTACATCCTGGTCTACGTGCCGAAGCCCGGCAACCCGCCCGAGTACTTCCTCCTGAGCGGTGCCGAAATGGCAACTGAGATGAACCTTGTACGACAGAGTGCGCTTGCCAAGGGCCAGGTTTGGACAGGGAGGGGCTCCGGTATACATTGGAGCACAGGGGCGAAGTACCAGGATCGGTGGGGTGTACTCCCTGGATGATGAGATGATGCGTGAGTGGGCAGGCGGGCTGTGGGCTGAGGGAGAAAGGGAACAGGGGACAAGGCTCCTGACGCCTGATCCCTGACGCCTGACAAGGGGGGCGCTTATGGCGGATGAAGAACAGCTTCGCATGCTGCGAGAGGGTGTAGACGTGTGGAATCGGTGGAGAGGGGAACATCGGGACGTTCGGCCTGATCTCAGCGGGGCGGACCTCAGGGGGCCGGACCTCACGAGGGCAAACCTCCGCAACGCGGACTTCAAGTGGGTGAACCTCAGCGGGGCGGACCTTAGCGAGGCGAAACTCACCGGGGTGGACCTCAGCGAGGCGAAACTCAGCGAGGCGAAACTCAGCGAGGCGGCCCTCAACGAGGCAAACCTCGGCGGGGCGAACCTCAGCCAAGCGTTCCTCTGGCGGGCGGACCTCAGGGGGGCGGACCTCAGGGGGGCGTTCCTCTGGCGGGCGGACCTCAGGTGGGCGTATCTCAGGGGGGCGGACCTCAGCGAGGCGGACCTCAGCGAGGCGAAACTCAGCGAGGCGGCCCTCAGCGAGGCGAGCCTCAGGGGGGCGAACCTCAGCGAGGCGAGCCTCAGGGGGGCGGATCTCAGGCAGGCGGACCTCAGCGGGGCGGATCTCAGCAGGGCAGTCCTCAGCAGGGCAGACCTCAGGCAGGCGCACCTCAACGGGGCGGACCTCAGGCAGGCAGACCTCAGCGTGGCGGACCTTAGCAGGGCAGACCTCAGCGCGGCGGACCTCAGGCAGGCGGACCTCTCGGTGGCGAACCTCAACATGGCGGACCTCAGCGGGGCGGACTTCAGCGGGGCCAACGTCGGGAGGACGGAGTTCAGCGATGTGGATTTGAGCGATGTGAAGGGGCTTGAGTCGGTGGTGCACCTCAGCCCTTCGACGATCGGGATTGATACCGTTTATCGCTCTCGGGGCCGGATCCCGGAGGTTTTTCTGCGCGGGGCGGGCGTGCCGGATGAGTTCATCACGTATATGGGGTCGCTGGTGGGGCGGGCGATCGAGTATTATTCTTGTTTCATCAGTTATTCCAGCAAGGACCAGGAGTTTGCGGAGCGGCTGCATGCTGACCTGCAGGCCAAGGGGGTGCGGTGCTGGTTCGCGCCGGAGGATATCAAGGGCGGGCACAAGCTGCATGAACAGATTGACGAGGCGATTCGTTACCACGATAAGCTGCTGCTCGTGCTCTCCGAGAACAGCATGGGGAGCGAGTGGGTCAAGACCGAGATTCGCCGCGCGCGGCGGGAAGAGGTCAAGGCGGGACGCCGAAAGTTGTTTCCCATCAGCCTGGCGCCGTTCAGCGCCGTCCGTGATTGGGAGGCGTTCGATGCGGATATCGGGAAGGATATGGCGGTCGAGGTGCGGGAGTACTTTACCCCTGATTTCTCGGCGTGGAAGGAGCATGATGCGTATCGGCAGGCGTTTGAGCGGTTGGTGCGCGATTTGAAGGCGGACGGAGCCGTCGGATCGAGATGACGGATCGGCGCGCCAAAGGCGGACGCGCTGGTCTACGAGCTGTATGGGTTGACGGAGGCGGAGATCAAGGTGGTGGAGGGCGACGGGATAGGATAGCGAATCAGCGAATCAGCGAATCAACGAATGATGCCGCGCACATACCACGCGCCACGCAATACGTAGTACGCAATACGCACGAATCGCACAGCCATGAACACTCACAGACCAAAGGAATGACAGATGACGAATAACGTTCACCTCTTCACCCCGCTGCAACTCCGCTCGGTCACGGCCCGCAACCGGCTGTGGATTTCCCCGATGTGCCAGTACTCGGTCGTCAAAGAAGATGGGGTGGCGACTGACTGGCACTTCGTGCACCTGGGCAGTCGAGCCGTCGGCGGCGCAGGCCTGATCATCGTCGAGGCGACCGCGGTCGAGCCGCGCGGCCGGATCAGCCCGCAGGACTTGGGGTTGTGGAACGACATCCAGGCCGATGCCTTGGGCCGCATCGCGCGCGTCATCAGGGACAACGGCGCGATCCCCGCCATTCAACTGGCTCATGCCGGGCGCAAGGCAGACGACGCGGCGGCCATTGCGCCGAGCGCGCTGGCGTTCTCGGAGCAATCGGTCATGCCGCGCGAGATGATCGCGGCGGATCTGGACGCCGTCATTCGCGGCTTCCGGGAAGCGGCGCAGCGGGCTGCGGCCGCGGGTTTCCGGGCGGTCGAGATTCACGCAGCGCATGGCTACCTGCTGCACGAATTTCTCTCGCCCGTCAGCAACCGGCGCACCGACGCTTACGGCGGCAGCTTCGAGAACCGCGCGCGCCTGGTGCTGGAAGTCACGCGCGCGGTGCGCGCAGTTTGGCCCGAGCAGCTGCCCCTGTTCGTCCGCATCAGCGCCACCGATTGGATGCCCGGACCGTCATGGGATATCGAGCAGAGCGTGACGCTGGCGCACCGCCTCAAGGCTGAGGGCGTGGACCTTATCGATTGCTCGTCGGGCGGCCTGGCGCTGGAGCAGCAGATACCGCTGCAGCCTGGTTATCAGGTGCCCTTCGCAGCCCGCATCCGCCGGGAAGCAGGGATCGCGACCGGCGCGGTCGGTCTGATTACCACGGCGCGCCACGCCGAAGAAATCATCCACGAGGGCCAGGCCGATGCCGTCTTGATCGCGCGCCAATCGCTGCGCGATCCCTACTGGCCGCTGCGTGCCGCGCGCGAGCTAGGACAAGAGGCCGTGGTGCCGTTCCAATATCGCCGGGCATGGTGACGCGCAAGCATTTTGTTTGAAGGTGGAGCTTAGATGATTTTTCCAGAGTCGCTCGATGCAAAGATGATCGCGGCCTGCGGGATGAACTGCGGCCTCTGCAGGGGCCATCTCAGAGAGAAGAACCGGTGTAGCGGCTGCAACGGCGACGACGCCGGCATGCCAAGATCCTGTATGACGTGTCGCATCAGGAACTGCGACGAGATCAAAGCGAGCGCGGATGCGTTCTGTTTCGAGTGCCGCAGGTTCCCTTGTGCGCGGCTGCGGCAGTTGGATAAACGCTACCGGACCAAGTACGGGATGAGCATGCTGGAGAACCTCGCGAGTATTCGTGAGCTTGGGCTTGAGCGCTTCGTCGCTTCGGAGAGGGAGCGCTGGAGGTGCCCGGAGTGCGGCGGCGTCGTGTGTGTCCACAAGGAGCGCTGCCTCTATTGCGGTCACGTCAGGAGCTAACCGCGGCCGCCTGCCACGCGCATCCAGCGACCTTTCGCTCCCCCGTGACGCTTGCGGCGGTCAGCAGGTCATCTCCCCGCGATGATCTGCTCCCGTGCCGGCGTTACCACCCCAGATAAACCCCCGTTCTATCCCCAGATAGATGACACTCTACCCGGTTGATGAGTATGATGGCGTCAGAACCGTGGAAGAACACGGACAACACTCTCAAGAAACCAGGTAGGAGGTCAGTCATGAAAAGCACAGTGAGCCTTCCCGAGGTAGGATCACAGGCCGAACCGAAGCAGGACCTTCGGTCGCAGTTGGCCGAGTACGTGGCGCAGCAGCCGGCATCGAAGCAGAGCTTTCACAAGTGGATGCAAATCTTGGAGACGGCCAGCCTGGCCATCCCCGTCGCCGTCTTCGCCGTCGCGCTCTATCTCTCGTTCGCCTGGAAGACCGTCCCGACCCAGGCGATCCCTGCGGCGTGGCTCAGCTTTCCGCTCAGCTTCGCGCCCTTCCTGATTCTCGTCGGTCTGCACGCCATCGGGCTGCGGGCCTTCCCCCCTACCCACCTGCTTGGCAAGACGATGCGAATCTATCTTCCCGTGCCCGGCCAAGTTGATAAGATGGTGCCGCTGCGGGTCGGGGGCAAGGCGGTGGCGTGGGGCTGGGGTACGGTCGTGGCCGCCCTGGTCATCGGAGCTTTCTGGGGCGTGTTCGCCTGGGCCGTGTGGACCGTCAACGTGGCCCTGCTGACCCCCTTGATCACCTTCCTGGGCTATGCGCTGGGCATTGCGATTGCTGGCTCGATCATCTTCTCGATCTTCCGGGACATCTACCGGCGCATCACCCGATTCCGGTAAGCATCTGCACTATCGCTCGGCCTGAATCGCAGATCCAGGCCGAGCAGGCCGAGGCAAACCATGCAGCAGGTTGAAATCAGGGTCAAAGGACGCATTGACGAGCGCTGGTCGGAGTGGCTCGACGGCCTGGCCATCACCCACACGGCGCAGGATGAGACGGTGCTGGCCGGGCCCATCCTGGATCAGGCCGCCCTGTACGGTCTGATGTCCAAGCTGCGGGACCTGGGGTTGGCGCTTACGTCGGTGCGCTGTGTGGAGATTGAGTCGTAATCGAAGAAGGAGGATCTGACAATGAAAGGCATCATCGCGGGGAGCGTCGTCCTGTTTTTGATTCTTCTGGTCGGGCTGACCTGGGTGCTCGGCTCAAGAGTCAAAGCCAGGCTGACGGCCGCATACCCGCCGCCCGGTCAGATGGTGGATGTAGGTGGCTATCGGTTGCACATCAACTGCCAGGGCGAAAGCCAGCCCGGCGGTCCAACCGTCGTGATGGAGGCCGGCAACGGGGAATCTAGCCTGACCTGGGCCGCGGTGCAGCCTGAGGTGGCTAAATTCGCCCGCGTCTGCGCCTATGACCGTGCGGGACTGGGCTGGAGCGAGAAAAGCCCGAACCCACGCACGGTCGCGGACATCACGGACGAGCTGGCGGCCCTGTTGGTCGCAGATGCGGGCGTGGAACCGCCCTACGTGCTGGTCGGTCACTCGATCTCGGCGGGTCAGTTGCCGATTTCGGCAGGCAGCGGCATCTCGGCCAGCGATGTGGAACAGCTCAAGGCGCTGATACGCGGGCTTCCGGCCGAGCTGGCCGCGCTCTCGCCCAAGGGGAGGCAGGTGGTTGCAGAGAAAAGCGGGCATTACATTCAGGTGGATCAGCCCGAGCTGGTGATCGAGGCCATCCGGGAGGTGGTCGAGGCGGTGCAGCCCTGAAAGGGAAAGTCGGTGCATGGGAGGTGAAATCGGGTTCTCTCAGCCTCTTCTCAGTAATTACTCAGCCAATTCACAGGTCCTTCTCAGATAGACAGCCGATAATCGAGCTCGACACTGTCGAAGGACACCTCTTCATGACATTATCGGCTCGCGCGTTGAGAGTGCGGCCGGACGTCCAGGCTGACGCCAGCCTCTTCTTCGCCGGCCTGATGGCGCTGGCCTTGCTCGTGGTTGTCTGCGTCCTCCAACTGCCCCATGCGATTGCCATTGATATCGGCAGCGGGCAGGACGCTCGCTACACTCAAGGCTTCTACTTCGCCGAGGAGCAATACGGGAGCACCGTCCGCTGGAGCGGTCCGCAGGCAACCGTGACTTTCAATGGCCTCGGGCAGCGGCCCTGGCGGCTGCGTCTGCGTGCCAGCGGCCTGCGTCCGTCTGGCCCCGTGCAACTCACGCTGTCGGGCAACGGCGAACCGCTGGCCCAGGTCACGATGGGCGGCGACATGCAGGAATACGCGTTCGCCGTGCCGGCGAGCGCGGTCGGCCCGCTGGGCAACCTGCAACTGAGCCTCTCGACTCCCACCTTCACGGCGCTGCCTGACACGCGCGACCTGGGCATCATGGTGGACTGGCTGCGGCTCGAGCCCGCCGGCCGGGGCATCGTCGTTCCTCCGCCGGGTTTGCTGGCTGGTGTCTTGTTGGCGGTGGCCCTTTGCTACCTTGCCATTCGCCGGCTCGGCTTGTCCCTGCATTCCGCACTGTTCGTCGGGGCGGGGTTGGCCCTGGGCCTCGGCGTCGCGTTGTTCTTCGATCCGCTGGCCTGCGGCTATTACGGGCCGTGGTTATTGGTCGGGCTGGTGGCCCTGGCGCTGGCCGGCCCGCGCGCGCGTCAGGCAGCCTGGTGGGAGTGGATCGCGCTGGCGGTGACGCTCTGGTCGCTCTACCGCTTCGGCGCGCGAGGGTTGGACTTCTTCCGCACTGGTCTCCCGCAGGGCGATTTCACCATCTACTACGATGCGGCCAAAGGTCTGCGCCTGGGCCAACCTCTGTACAACTGGGAGGCGGCACGGCAAGAACCGATGGGGCCGGTGTACAAGTACCCACCGCTCTTCGCCATGCTGTTGGCGCCTATCACAACCTACCCGGCCCGGACGGCCGCCGCGGCATGGTATCTGCTCAGCCTGGCGCTGCTCGGCCTGATCCTGGCCGGTTTGATCTGGCGCTTCCGGAGTGACCTACTTCGCGAGAGTGTCATGCCGGCCCCGTCTCGCCGCCCGTCGAAGCTCCTCTCGGTCTACGCTTTCTTACTCATCATCGGCTTTCTGAACTTCCAGCCCGCCTGGGAGAGCCTGGCGCGCGGGCAGATGGACGCCCTCATTCTGGCTGCGCTGGTCGGGGCGCTGCTCCTGATGCGTAGGGAAGCCGGCGAGCCGTGGGCCGGTGTGTGCCTGGCTTTCGCTACCATGCTGAAGCTGTATCCGGGGCTGCTTGTGCTTTATCTGCTCTGGCGTCGCTGCTGGCGCGCGCTGGCCGGTTTCACCCTGGCTTTTCTGGCCCTGATCGTGCTATCCGGCATTGTGGTCGGATGGGGCACCCTGTGGCGCTACGTCACCGACATCTTGACCGTGCAGACCGGGGCCGTGCCCTATCCGGAGAATCAGTCCTTTGACGGGTTCCTGGCGCGGCTGATTATCCCCGCGACGTCCGCCACGTGGGACGCGATCCTGCCTTTTCCAGGCTGGACCTCGCTCGCGCTGTACGTACTCGACGCAGTGACCCTGGGCGTAACTTTGTGGGCCTTTCGCGGCCGCGTCCGACCCGAGAGCGACCGCTTCGCGTACGGCTATGCGGCCCTGGTACCGGTCATTGTGCTCATGTGGCCCATCGCCTGGATCCACTACCAGACCCTGCTCATCTTGCCCTTCGCCGTGCTGTTGAGTTTGCAGGTCCGGTCGGTCGGCCGCACCTGGCCGGCCAGCCTGTTGCTTCTCGCCAGTTACCTGCTAGTCGCCATCGGCAACGAATACTTCGTCATGGTGCCATGGCTCCAGCAGGGGCCTGCGCGCCTGCTGCAATCGTACAAGCTTTATGGCGTGCTGATCCTCTGGGCCTCATACGTGGCTCGGAATCAAAACTCCGAAAGAGCGGCCGGCTGATGGGCGGTTCACCCTGGCATCAGCCAGGTCAGACGTCCAGGCGGCGGTAGCGCAGCAGGGCACAGGCGGGCCGGGGTTCAAGGCGCACCCGCAATCCCGCCGACATCAAAGAACTGCCGGGTACGATCTGGCGGTCTGCGGTGTCCATGTTCGTGATCTCATAGCGGGCAGCCGTCTGCAGGCCGTGCAGAGCCAGGTGCGCCTCGGTGAATCCACTGAGCGGGCGCTTCAACACCACGACCAGGCCGTCGCCGGATTCGGGCCGATCGAGCTGGTAGGCCATCCAGGCATCCTTGGCCTGGCTGTACTCCGTCAGCGGATAGTAGTCGCCCTCGTAAAAGTCGCGGATCTCGAGGCAGCGGCGAAGCTTCCGCTTCACCTCATCGAAGGGGAAATCCTCTGAGATCAGAGGCTGAGGGAGACCGGCCATGGGGGAGCCAGTCATCTCGAACACCATGCCGCCGCAGAGCGTGCTGTAGACGGCGTAGTCGTCGGCTTCGAAGATACGCAGGCTGCCGGTGGCATTCAATGGCACCCATGAGAGTAGCCCGTAGGTGTGACACTGCTTGGCGATCGGGTCCTTGGGGTAATCGGTGCGCCAGAAGGGCGTGCTGCGGCCGATCATCTCCAGATCAATGCGCCGCCCCCCACTGGCGCAGTTGTCAATGATCAACCCTGGGTGTCTAGCCAGAAGCTCGTCCCAGAAGGCATACAGGCCCTCGATCCAGTGCATCTCGGTGATGCCCTGGCGCTCCGGCGCATCTGCCGCGCGCCAGAACTCCAGGGGCGCGATATTCGCGTCATGACGATAGCAGTCTATGCCGTACTCGGCGATCCGCTCCGAGATGAAGTCGGTCAGGAAGTCGCGTGCCGCCGGGTTGCCCAGGTCGAAGAGTCTGTCACCGTCTACGAACTGGTTTTGCCGGCTCTCGCGCAAGGCCCAGGCCGGATCAACACGATCCGCGCGGCTGCTGCCCCAGTAAGACTGCGCCTGGTCTGGGTGGACTGACAGCAGCCAATCGGCGTGCTCGTCATACCAGGGGGTTCCGGGCGAGACGCGCTCTGGCTCGAACCAGAGCAGAAACTTGCGGCCTGCCCGGTGCAGCATGTCACTCAACGGCTTCATACCCTGCGGGTAGAGATCGGACTTGATTCGCCAGTCGCCCGGGTTTTTCCACCAGATTCCGTCGCCGAACCACTCGGCGTCAATCCACAAGTATTCGACGGGCAGGTCGTGCTCTACCACGGCCCGGATCACGTCCTCATGGACCTGTGCGGTAGAACCACCCCAGTTGCCGACGAAGAAGGGGACACGGAGCGGTTCTCCAGCGACGGTGGGCCGATGGTGGTCCAGCAGAAAACGGCGCAGCAGGTTTTGGCTCCGCAGGCGCTCGCCACTCCAGAACAACAGCAAGATGCGCGGCGAGCGCACACGCTCGCCCGGATGCAGGCGGAAATGGGTCTGTTCGAGGCCGGCCTGGAGGCGTACCTGGCCGCTTTCATCCCGAGTGACGCCCAAGGTCCATTCACCCGTCCAGCCGATAGCCAGGATCATCCCCTCATCGCCAGTCTCCAGGTTGAAGAAAGGCAGCACCTCGCTCGACGAGCGCCCACCTCCCGGAGTCAGCCGAATCGTCGCCTTCGGGTTGATCGGCCGCGTCACGGGCGCGAAGTCATCCACGGTGCAAAGG
Source organism: Chloroflexota bacterium (assembly GCA_026389845.1). Lineage (GTDB taxonomy): Bacteria > Chloroflexota > Anaerolineae > CG2-30-64-16 > CG2-30-64-16 > JAPLHB01. The sequence goes on along the minus strand of JAPLHB010000186.1, from coordinate 37,662 downwards.
GCGCCCTTGGCATAGTGCAGGGTGCAATCCTTGCCGGGCGGGAGCAGGGTCATATCTAACGCCTGAAGATCGGATATGACGGGTGTGTCGTCTGTACCTTCATTGCTGAGGTAGAGCACCCACTCCACGGCCGCGTGGCCTTTGTATTCGGTTGCAACGCAGCGCACCTGTACCCCGCTCTGGGGGTCGCGGCATTTGATCTCGTGCTCGGTGCGCCGCGTATCAACCTCCCGGCTGGCGCACTCCAGATGCCACGAGCTTGCGCTCTCCGAGAATGGACGACCGGCAAGGTCGAACGAAAACGGCAGCGCATCGGTACGCAGGGAGGTCAGCTTGTCGCTCAACCACTGTTTTGCCCGATCCAACTCCTCCATTGTTGCAATCATTGACGTATGCTCCTGTTTATTCTTGTCTTCGAGGCCGGCCGAAGGCGGATCGACTCCGCGATGTGGACGGTCTGAATGAGCTCCAAGCCAGCCAGATCCGCGATGGTGCGTGAGAGCTTGAGGATGCGGTCGCCGAAGGCGGGCGCGGGCGCTGCACCTGGCGCTGCAAGTGGGCGCGGCAGGATCGAGGACGGCGAGCGCACCAGCAGCGTCCTGCCGGAGCCGGGCGGCCCGCTCATTATGACGTTATCTCCACCGGCCGCCGCCACTTCCAGCGCCCGCTTGACAAATCATCGAACAGTTACGGGGCAAACAAACACCCGCTCTTCGACCGGTATTTTCCCTGCACCGGTAATCTCAAACTCGCCGCGCAGGCGAATGTCGTCACTGGAACTGCCGACCATCACGAAAATCCGGCCAGGTTCGAGCACCAGGTTCAGGTCAGCGTCATAAAATGCCAATTGGTCCACAGGTAGCTGGAAGGTCACTATTTTGTTTTCGCCGGGTTGGAGCGTCAGGCGTGTATAACCCTTTAGCTCCTTGACTGGCCGGGGCAGGCTGGCAAATTCGTCACGGATGTAGAGCTGGACAACTTCGTCGCCCGCGACTCCCCCGGTGTTGGCGACCTTAAACGAGATTCCCACGCTCTCACCACTCGTTGCTTGCTTCCGACTGATCGCCAGGGCGCCATACTCAAACGTAGTATAGCTCAAACCGTGCCCAAACGGATAGAGCGGCGTCACCTTTTCATTGACGTAGTCCACGTACCAGTTGGAGCGCATGCCCGAGGGCTTGTAGTTGTAGAAAATCGGCACCTGTCCAACAGAGCGTGGGAAGCTGATGGGCAGTTTCCCGCCTGGGTTAGCGTCGCCAAACAGGATGTCGGCCACGGCATTGCCGCCCTCCTCACCGGGCAGCCAGGCTTCGAGAATGGCATTCGCGTTTTCCGCCAGCCAGGGCAGCGCAAATGGGCGGCCATTGACCAACACGACAATAGCCGGTTTGCCGGTGGCGATAACCGCCCTGGCAAGTTCCTCCTGCACGCCGGGCAGGCGCAGGTCAGCACTGTCGCGGGTTTCACCGGTCGAGCAAAACGGCATCAGCCCCGAGCGGTCGCCCAGGACGAGCAGAACGGCATCGGCTTTTTGGGCAATTTCAACGGCGGCTGCAAACCCGGAGGTGTCGCCGCCCAGCACATCACAACCCTGGGCATATAGCACTTCTGTTTTGCGCGAAACAGCGGCATTAATGCCTTCCAGCACTGTGACGATGCGTACATCATGACGGGCGAACGCGGCCGGATCCACATCGGAGAAAGATGCACCTTCCGGTGCAGTGAAACGCACCCATTCCAGCATGGCAGTGTAGGAATAATCCCCAAGCTGATTCCGCCCATTGTGAGCATTCGGCCCGATGACTGCGAGAGTCCCAATCGTCTTCTTGAACGGCAAAACCCCATCGTTTTTGAGCAAGACCATGCTTCGACGGGCAATCTCGCGGGCTAGATCGCGATTTTCGTGGGTTTCAAAGACTTCGAGCACACGCCCCTCAGCGACATAAGGGTTCTCAAACAACCCAAGCTCGAATTTCTTCTGCAGGTGGCGGCCCACCGAGAGATCAATCGTCTCAAGATTCAAGTCACCGGCTTCGAGCGCGGCTTTGAGTGGGTCGCCGTAACAGACTACGGTCGGCAGTTCGACATCTATCCCGGCTTCGAGAGCCAGTTTGCCTGCGGTCCGGAGATCCTTTGCAGCGCCATGATAGGTGTGGATCATGATGACTGCAGCGTAATCTGAAACGACCAGGCCATCGAAGCCCAGCTTATCGCGCAGCAGGCCAGTCAGGATACGGCGTGAAGCGGCCACCACCTCCCCATCCAGTTCGGGATAGGAATTCATGATCGAGGCCAGCCCGGCATCGCGGATGGCAGCCTGGAACGGGGCGAGATAGATGTCATAAACTTCGCGCATGCCCATATGAACCGGGCCGCAGTTCAACCCACCCTGGCTGAGGCTGTGCCCGACGAAATGCTTGCCGGTGGCCATGACGCCGTCTTTGAGATTTCCACCCTGGAGGCCTTTGATATAGGCCACGCTAAAATGGCTGACCAGGGTGGGGTCTTCACCGAAACTCTCCTCCACGCGCCCCCAACGTGGATCGCGTGAAACATCCAACATCGGGGCCAGGGCCTGCTGTGCGCCAATGGCGCGCAACTGCTTGCCGATGGCTTTGGTCATGGATTCGGCCAGTTCCGGCTGGAAGGTGCTTGCAAGCCCGAGCATTTGCGGATACATCGTGCCGCCCAACACCATCGCGCCGCAGCAGCATTCTTCATGCAGAATGGCCGGGATGCCGAGACGGGTACTCTCGACAAGGAATTTTTGCAGGTGATTGGCGACTTTGGCAGCGCTGACAGGGTCAAGCGTTGATGCGCCGGCAACGCGCGTGATCTGCCCGATCCCATTCTTGAGCTTGTCGCCGATCTTTTGCGCATCAAGCTCACCTTTGGTCTGCAAATCATATATCCAATACGAACCCAGTTGGGCGAGTTTTTCGTCCAGGGTCATTTGGGCGAGAATGTTTTCGACTTGTGAATGGGTAGATGATGTCACGAATTTTTGTTCGGATTTGGGAATGTAATCAGACATGTTACGCTCCATAGACAAGGGTATTCAGCACGTGACAAATATCAGGTGAAAGCAATCACTTTATCCACTCGAATGCCAGGAAATTCGCGCAGTGTCGGACAATGAGCGCCTTTGTTCAGCACAAAGTCTGACAGTGCTAATCGGGTTAGCAACCGGCAATCCACTATGAGAAAGCGTGACCGTTGCATGTGCTGTCCTGTTTTTGCGAATCGCAAGATCGAGATGATCCATAAGCACCCCAACACCTGTCAGTACGGCGATGGTATGTATTACTTTGGCAAACTGCCAGGCTTGTAGATGCGGAAATTTCCGCTGTCGTGCAACAAGCCCAACAGGTATAACATTCCGTCATAGTAACGCCACTTGCCGGATGGGATTTGCGCGTCCCAGAGTGCCTGGACAAAAGGTTTGCCTTTTTCAGGGCTTGCGGCAAGTGCGGCGACAGCAGCCATCGAGACCAGACCCGTTGAATGGTCGGCTGAGAGCGCTCGACCGGCAAGGGAATACTGATTCGCGTATGAGTCGCGGCCTTGAGAGGCGAGAAAACCCAGGACTCGATCGGATTGTTCCACCTGCCACGGATCAGCCGCAAACCAGGCGTAATCCACAGCAACATTGGAGAGGGTGCGCCAGGCATCGAAACGGAAATCCTTGTGGTCGTCGTTACCGTAAGGCGTGCCGTCAAAGTTTGCATAATCAGGCATCAGACCGGTTTGCGGATTCGCGGCTTTCTTGAAGTACTCACGGCTGGTCTGCGCGGCCTCAGCCCAGAATTGACTGTCCTGTTTGGCCGAACGCGCCCATAGCTCATAGTACGCGGGAAGATGATAGGATGGGTCGGTGAAACTCGAATTACGTCCTATTTGGGGCACAAACACCACTTGTTTGGCTTGTGCATTGAACATATTGGTAGCCAGGTCTGTCTTTTGCTCTTCCTTGTGCAACATAGTGTCAAGGATTTGCTGCGCCTGAACCTGATAATCAAAGATGCCTTCACCGTTGCCCCAGCGAACGGAAGCGAACAACAACGCCATGACAAACCACTCTTCGCCATCCGCGGCAGGATTGGAACTCAGCTTTCGCCCTTCCGTCGAACAATGCCAGGCAAAGTATCCCTGATAAGGGCCATCAGATTGATACATGTACGTCTTGGCCCATTTCCACAAACGATTGAACTCCGCCTGCTTAGCCAACTGGACGGCGATCATCATGCCATAAGACATGCCTTCGGTTCGCACGTCACCGTTGCCGATGTCTTCGATATAGGCCATGTCCGCGCCGACGGGATAGTAGACGCGCTGAGTGTCGTCATTGCCGTAGAATAGCTGTTGCCACGCAGCGTCGAGCTTGGCCTGGATTTCGGCATCGCTCTCGTTCAGCAGCTCTTTGAACAGGTTACGGTAGCGCCCCGAAGTGAAAGCGCCCACTGGGATCATCGTAGCAGTCGGCGGACTGGAAGTGACCGTAGGCGCGACTGGCTCTTCCCGGTTGCGGTCAGACGGAACACCTTGAGTGGAGATGCAACTTGACAGCAAAGGAGATAGGACGAGCACGAGCAGGAGGAAAAGCGTGACGCTGCGCTTCATGGGTATGCCCTATCCCTTAAGCGCACCGGCAGTCAAACCGGCTACGATCTGTCGCTCGGCCAACAGGTAAAAGATGACCGCAGGCACGGCGGACAAGGTCACGAAAGCCGCCACCAGCGCCAAATCCTGGCCGTATTGCCCCTGGAACTGCATCGTGCCCAGGGGTAGAGTCCACAGCGAATTCTTGTCTACCACCACCAGGGGCACGAGCAAGTCGTTCCAACTGACCACCATCGTCAATGCTGCGACTGCGGCCAGCGCCGGGCGCACCAACGGGAGCAGGATGCGCCAAAAGAAGCCGAATGCGTCACAGCCGTCTATATATGCCGCATCCTGCAGCTCAAGCGGAACGCTCGCAAAGAACCCGCGCAGGATCAGGATATTGCCTGAGAGTTGAAATGCAGCTTGCACCACGATGACGCCCCATAGATGGTTAAGCCATCCCAGTTGGCGCAGCACGAGATAAACGGGCAGAATGGCAACGTTAATGGGGAACATGATACCCACGGTGAGGAAGTTGAAAGCCAGGCTCTTGCCCCGAAAATTCGTCCGGGCGAACACAAAGGCGGCCAGGCTACAAATGAACACCACGCCACCTGTAACCAGCAGCATGACCACGAGGCTGTTGCGGAGCATGATCCAGAATGATGGTTGGTTCAGGATCTTGACGTAGTTCTCCCAGTGCGGCGGATTTGGGATGGTGTAAGGCCGCGAATACATCTCACCGCGCGTCTTCAGCCCGCCGAAAATCAGGATCACGATGGGCACAAGGATGACCACGACGACCAGGGAGAGGATGACGTACTGCCAGAACCTCGACAGGTTCTTGCGCCGCTTGCTGCTTCGATAGGAACGGGTTGCCGCCATGAGCCCTCCTTTCTACATGCCGCCCAGGTAATCCGGTTGGCGCGCCACGTGCTGGTAGATCAGCGAAAAGATCAGACAGATCAGGAACATGACGATCGCCACGCCACACCCGTAGCCAAACCAGAAACGCACAAATCCGAAGCGATACATATAAGTCGCCATGACTTCGCTGGCATTGACCGGACCCCCTTTGGTCATAACCCAGACCAGGACGAATTGCTGCAGCGACCCCACGACGGAGAGGTACACGCACGTGCGGGTGGTGCCCGCAAGCAGGGGAAAAATGATGCGGGTCAGCAGCTGACGCCCATTCGCGCCGTCAATGCTTGCGGCTTCCTCGATTTCCGCCGGGATATTTTGCAGACCTGCCATGAACAGCAGCATGTAGAGCCCGAAGTACTTCCAGGTCAGCACGACGAAGACGGATGCCAGGACCGTCGTGGTGTTGCCCAACCAGGCTACGGACTTGACGCCCGGAATGAGGACCAAGAGCGCATTGATAAAGCCCCGATCCGGATCAGGATTGAAGAGGCCCAGCCACATGATGGCCGTGATGACCTCAGAGAAGACGTAAGGCAGGAAGAAGATCACGCGGAAAAAAGCGCGGCCGGGCAGGTCACGCCCCACCATGAGCGCCAGCGCCAGAGCCATCGGCAACTGAAGAACGAGAGAGAGCCCCACGATCAAGAACCCGTTCCCCACGGCTTTCAGGAAGATCCGGTCGCTCACGATGTTCAGATAATTGCCCAGTCCGATGAAATCAGTCGCCGCGCCCAAGCCCTTCCAGTTGAACAGGCTATAGTAGATAGATTGCAGGATCGGATAGATCACGAAGGTGAGGAAGAGCACGGTAGCAGGCAACAAGAACAGGATGATGGTCAGGCTGTCTTGGGTGCGGCGCCGGAAGCCAGCCTGTTGCGGCGCGCTCAAAGCGCCATGGCCGGCTAAAGTCGTTTGCATAAGGCGATTCCTCTCGATTGACCGTAAGTGCGGGAGTTGGGTATGGCCCAACCCCCGCACCGCTGGCGCGATCTACTTCATTTCCTTCTTGGCCGAGTCTTCGAGCGCCTGGGCAGCCTTCTCAGGCGTCAGCGTGCCAGCGAAAATCCCCTGGACGCTGTCGTTCACGACAGAACCCATCGCTGGAGGCAGGTACTGGTCGTAGTACAACTGATAATACTTCGCAGCAGCCGCACCCGTCTGGACCATCTTGAGCATGGGGTCGGTCAGGCCAGCTTCACCGCCCTTCACAACCGGGACGCAGAAACCGACCTTGGCACACTGAACCTGAGATTCTGCGCGAGTCAGATACTTGGCGAAGTCAACCGCTTCTGCCGGGGCGTTCTTGCCCAGGGCGAAGCCATTGCCGCCACCCAGGGCGTCGGCCGCAGCGCCGGCGCCACCCTCCACAGCCGGGAAGGGGAACCACCCCAGGTTATCGCCGATGCCCTTCTTGTCAACGCTGTTGTCCTTGAAGGCGCCGGGGGCCCATTGCCCCATCAGGTCCATCGCCGCCTTGCTGTTGCCCATCGCGGTAGCCTCATCGCCCCAGGTGGCGCCCAGGAAGCCATCCTGGAAAGGCTTGAGGGCGATCAACTCCTGGAGCTTCTTGCCGGCATCCGCGAATGCCTTATCGCTGAATGCGCCCTTGCGGCTTTGGGCGGCATCGAAGGCAGCCTGGCCACCGACGCGGACGGACAGGTATTCCCACCAGAAGGCGCCAGGCCATTTGTCCCCCTCGCCGAGGGCGATGGGGGTGATGCCGGCGGCCTGGAGCTTCTTCACATCGTCAAGCAGCTCGGTCCAGGTCTTGGGAGGATTGGCAATGCCGGCCTTGCTGAACATAGCCTTGTTGTACCAGAAGCCGACCATGCCCATGTCCCACGGCACGCCGTAGTTCTTACCCTGGTAAGCGTACACACCCAGGGCGCCGGGTGAGAAGGTGTTGCGCCAAGCGCCGCTATCTGCATCAAGGTTCGCGGTGATGTCCTTCAGTAGCCCGGCTTTGGCGTATTCGTTCATCGTGCCGCCGCCCCAGCTCTGGAAGATGTCCGGGGGCTGGCCGGACTGCATGATGGTGGTCATCTTGGTCTTGAAGGCCTCGTTCTCCAACACCGTGATCTCGATGGTCACGTTGGGGTGGGCGGCCATGTACTCGTCAGCCAGCTTTTGCCAGACCGCCTTTTGGTCGTCCGCAGTTGTGATGTGCCACCAGGCGATCTTGACTTTCGCGGCAACAGGGGCAACTGTCGCAGCAGGGGCCTTAGGGGCCGCTGTCGCAGCAGGGGCTGCAGGAGCTTGGGGTGCTTGTGTTGCCGGGACGGTGCATGCGCCGAGCACAAAGGCGGCAACGAGCACGAGGCTCAATAGGGTGAAGATCTTGCGGGTCATCTTTTTCCTCTCCTTGTGATAGTAGCTAGATTTTCGGATCCGATTGCAGGTAGATGTTGGAATGTTGTTGCAGTGGCCTCCTTTTGCACGAGTGCACGAATCAATCAGGTGGTGATTCCGCTGGGCAAAAGCCCCGAGAGAAGGGTTCGATATCTAGGCAGCATTTACAAGATGACGACATGAGCCGCGAATTACAAGTTGCGTCTGCATCTTGGTGATCTGCTCATCCAACTCATCGCCATTGATCAAAGAGAGAAGCTTGTTTGTCGCGGTGTAGGCCATTTCAGCTATGAACTGGTCCACAGTGGTCAGATTGAGATGCGCAGCTTCGGGGATATTATCAAAACCAACAACCGACAGATCATCCGGAATTTTCAATCCCATTTCATTTGCGACCTGAAGTACGCCGATGGCAGACTGGTCGTTGGCTGCAAATATCGCCGTCGGGGGATTCTCCAGTGCCAGCAGACTACGGGTGCAGATAACTGCCGTTTCAGTCGTGTAATCCCCAGCAGCGATGAGGGAATCATCAACACTCAGCCCGGCCTGCTCAAGCGCATCGTGATAACCCTTCATACGCCGGATTGAACTTTCCAATTCAGGGCGTCCGGAAATGAAACCGATGCGCCTGTGCCCCAGGCCCAATAAATACCGCATGGCATCCATAGCGCCCTGGTAATTGGTCGCATGAATTGATGGGTAAGAGGGATTAACTACCGCCGGGTCAATTGACACAATAGGCGCATCCGAGGCGAATTCTGCAGCCGCGGGGGCGACGAGAATGACACCATCTGTGATGGAATTATTCAGCAAGGAGACGTATTTTTGCTCATGCGAGGCGGTTTCAAACTTGCGCACATCCCCGGTGGTGTAAACAAGCAAATCATACTCGGATTCAGCAATCGCCCGGTTGACACCCTTCATTACCTCTATGGCGAAGGGATGCCCAATATCCGGCATGATTAGCCCAATCAGGTTCATCTTGCGACTGCGCATGCTTCTCGCAGCCAGGTTGGATGTGTAACCCAACTGCTCAATAACATCCTGTATTTTGTTCTGTGTATCGAGCGCAACATCGCCCTTCGCGTTCAAAACACGAGAAACGGTGGAAACCGATACACCGGAGGTCTTCGCAACATTCTGTATTGTCACGGCCTTTTTTTTCTGTTGCATGGGACCCATCGCAGAAAGTCAGAGAGATCCGGTATCAATACCGGTAACGTTACCGGAGATATTATTGCACGCATCCAAAAGAAAGTCAATACCGGGACTCAGGGCAATCGCGCCTTATTTTTCGGCAGTTTCGCTCATTCTCGGTCCAGATTTGACTGATGGCGGCCCGCCTGGCGACAACATACCGACTGTGGGGAAACACGGGTAGAAACCCGATGCCTCTCCCGCCGTGCGCGACCTGAGCTGACCGACGGTGTCACTTACTCTTGTCTTCTCGGCCGGTACTGGATCGCCTCGGCCACGTGCGCGGTCTGAACCCGCTCCGATTCGACCAGGTCGGCGATGATGTAGGTGAGCTTGAGGATACGGTCACCGAAGGCGGGCGCGGGCGCTGAACTGCATCTGCCGCACACTGGCACTTGCGTGCCAGCGCAAGTGCGGCCGTGCCGAGGAGTTGCCGGGCCGTCTCGTCTACCTGGCAGTAGTCGCGCTCCTGGGTGGGCCCCATGTCCGCGTTGGTGGTCAGGCCGGCGCCTTACCCATCCTTCACGTTGGCGAACCGCGCCGACTGCCGCACCCGCGCCGCCTCGACACGTGCCCGGATCGCCGCCGACGGCTCCCCGCGGCACTCTCGCTGAGCTTTTGGAACGGCACACGCGGCGCTTCGACGTGGCGGGAAACTACACCGTATGTAATGTCAATGCGATCGAGCAGCGGCCCGGAGAGCCGCTTCTGGTAGCGGCTGATCAGCCCGCTGGAGCAGGTGCACTCGTGCTCCGGGTCGCCGAAGTAACTGCAGGGACATGGGTTCATCGCGCAGGCATCACCGGCCCAGCGCCCCCCTGAAGAAGCCGACCAGCCGCTGCTCGAACTCCTGCGGATAGGCGGCCGGCGTCTGGACGTGCTCGCCGTTCTCCGGGAACCAGGTGGTCACGTTCACCCCGGCCGCCTTGGCGGCTGCGGCCAACTGCTCGCTCTGGTTGATGGCGATCCGCGTGTCGGCGCGGGTGTGCACGATGTACACGGGACGGCCGGCGTCCTTGCGGATAGCGTCCAGCGGGTTGTGGCCGAACAAGTTGACGCCGGTGACGATGCTGCCCGAGACCAGCGCGCCGGGCGCCAGGAAGGTCGGGTACCCGGCACGCGTCAGCTCGGCGGCGAGGACCTGTTGAAGGTTGCCGAAGGTGGATTGCAGGAATAGCGCGGCCACGCGCGGCTCCTCGCTGAATGCGTAGTTGGCGTTCGCGCCGCCCAGGGAGTTGGCGAAGAGACCGATCTTGCCTGAAGCGAAGCCCTTCTCCTTCACCAGCCAATCCCAGGCGCCGAGCACGTCGCGATACTCCTCGTTGCCGATGGTCGAGCGGCCGTCCTGGAAGGTAGAGTCGCCGGTGTCGCGCAGGTCGATCAGCAGGACGTTGAAGCCGTTGCGCCACAGCATCCCTGCAGGGGTCAGTACCGCGATGGAGTTCTTGCAGCCGCCCAGTCCATCCACCAGGATGACGGCCGGCGCGGCCGGATCGGCCGGGATCCACCAGCCGGCGACCTCGATGCCCGCCTGGCGGCTGGGGAACTTCACCGCCTCGTACGAGGACATGAAGTACGGCGTGACGTCGAAGCCGGCCGGCCAAGTCGGGTGCAGCGCGAAGTTATCCGGCCGGTTGGCCAGGTGTTCGTCGCACGAGCCTTTGACGTTGCTGAGCTTGTCGTAAATGACGTACCCCATACCGAGGTACGCGACGATGAGCAGGACGACGAGCGCGGTTGCGACACCGATGAGGACTTTTGCCCAGGTTTTCATTCAGCACCTCTCTTCGGATGGCCCAACAGCCAAGCGCCCAGAGCCATCCATATCAGAATGCCAGGCGCACATAAGTCAGCTTGGTGGCGTCATATTCCTTCACGGCACGCCCCTTCGGCTTCAACCGCAGAAACGTGATGTCCCGGATGCCCTCGCTTCGAAGGTAACGCACGAGTTCCTCAAGCTTGTCGAAGTTCGCTCGCGAGATCACGCATGACCTCGCTCCGATTTATTCCTCATCTGCTTCTATCCCCGTGAATTACGGCGCGGCGAGCGCTCGCCAAAGTTCTGGCCTGAAGGATCTCCCAAAGGTGAGACTGATGGCAAAGATAAACCAGGGAGCGCCGAGGTCGGGGAAGGTGAGGTGGCCGTCCGGCGCGTGCCGGAACCAGGCGGGCAGAGTGTCCACCGTGAAAAGATGGCTGCTCATTACCAGCATCATCACGGCGAAGCCGCGGAAGCAGTCGATGGATGCCAGGCGGGAGGCGCTTTGCATCTCACCCTCACGAGTCTATACATGACAGAGCGACGTTCCTATTATACCACAACAGTGCAAGCGTGTGAATTGACGATTCCGAGAGCGTCACGGGCTGGGGACCTGGAGGGGCTCCGGGATCTGCATGAGCCACCTGTGTAGCTGCTACCAACCCAGGTACAAGAGATAAGTTCATGCCCCCAAGGGGATTCGAACTTATCCCCTCTCGATCACCTCGCTCCAGATGGCTCTACCAGTCCGGCCTCGGCGATGTCTCTTCGGCGGGTGGCCGAGCCGCAGCGATCAGCTCAGCGACGCTGCGCGGGTCGTCCTCCCCAATGGGATAAGCAGCCTAAAGACGCACGAAGGCGATTCGTGCGTCTTTGTGTTTAACCTCAATTGAGGTAGAATCCTATCTATTGGGACGTGGAGGCCAGAAGATGAACGACACCGCACAACTGCTGCGAGACCGGCGACCCGAGATCATGCAGATCGCTAATCCCAAGAGCCTCAAAGCCGTCATCCTGGCCGCCGGCGCCAAGTCGATCACCGAGGACGGGCTGCCCGTGCTGCTGCAAGACCTGGGCGGCCGGAAAATCATCGACTACGTCACGGCCAACGCGGCGCACGGCGTGCCGGTCGCGCCTGCCGACACCTACGTGGTCGTCGGCTACCGCCGGGATGCCATCCAGGCACACCTGGGACCGGGCTACCAGTACGTCGTCCAGGAGGCGGCACGCGGCACCGGCGACGCCGTGCGCCAGCTCCAACCGCTGCTCCAAGACTTCGACGGCGACCTGCTGATCCTCTACGGCGATACACCGCTCTTCTCGCCGGTGTCGATCCGCGGGCTGATCAATCGCCACCGGCTGCGCGAGGCGAACCTGACCCTCCTCACCGCGGTTGCCGACCGGCCCTACCCGTATGGCCGCGTGATCCGCGACAGCGACGGCCGCATCATGGACATCATCGAGGAGGCGCAGGCTTCAGCGCGGGTGAAGGAGATCCGGGAGCTCAATGTGGGCGCGTATGTCGTCTCCGCGCGGCAGATCTGGCCAGTGCTGGAGACGCTGCCGCCGTCGCCCCTAGACGGCGAATACCGCCTGACCGACTCGGTACACCGGCTGATCCACTACGGCCTGAACGTCGAAAGCTACCAGATCTACGACCAGGACGAGATCCAGGGCATCAACACGCGCGAGGACCTGGAGCGGGCCGAATTTGTCCTGCAAAAACGACTCTTCCGACCGCGGCGGCAGGAGGAGCGCAACATCGTCCAGTTCGGAACCGGCGGCTGGCGCGCGGTGATCGGCGAGGGGTTCACGCTGCACAACGTCCGCCGTCTGTGTCAGGCGCTGGCGAACGACGTCACCCGCCGCGGGCTAGAGCGGCGCGGCGTGCTGATCGGGTACGACCGCCGCTTTCTGTCCGACCAGGCTGCGGACGCCGCGGCGGAGGTTTTTGCTGGCAACAACATCCATAGCATCCTGCTGAAGGAAGTTGCGCCTACGCCGCTGATCAACTACGCTACCGAGGTCGTTAACGCGGCGTTCGGCCTGGCGTTCACGGCCAGCCACAACCCGCCGGAGTGGAACGGCCTCAAGGTGTTCCACGGCGACGGTTCGCTGCTGTTGACCGAGGAGACGAACCGGATCGAGGACGAGACGAACAGCCTGGCGCTGGATGACGTGGTAAAAATCCCGCTGGACGTCGCACTGGAAGCCGGCATCGTCGAGCGCCGCGACTTCGTCAACCAGTACGTGGACCGGGTGGAGTCGTTCATTGATCTCGACGCCATCCGCAAGGCTGGGCTGAAGGTGATCGTGGACCCGATGTACGGCGTGGGACACTTGACGCTGGGCATCATCCTGAACGAGGCACGCTGCCGGGTGACCTTCATCCACGAGCGGCACAATCCGCTTTTCGGCGGCCGCTCGCCTGCGCCCGACCTGGAGGCGCTGCGCATGCTGCGGACTTACGTGCGCGAGGAGCACTTCGACCTGGGCCTGGCCACGGACGGCGACGCCGACCGCATCGCGCTGATCGACGAGCGCGGGAATTACATCCACATCAACAACCTGTTGCTGCTGCTCTACTGGTATCTGCACGAGGTGAAGGAGCAGCGTGGAGGCGTGGTGCGCAACCTGGCGACCACCCACCTGCTAGACCGGTTGGCGGCCTCGTTGGGTGAGAAGTGCATCGAGACGCCGGTCGGCTTCAAATGGATCGCGGCGGGCATGGTGCAGAATAACGCACTGTTGGGGGGTGAGTCGAGTGGCGGCCTGACCATCCGCGGCCACATCCTGGGAAAAGACGGCATCTTCGCCGCCGCGCTGATCGTCGAGATGCTGGCGGTGACGGGCAAGCACGTCTCCGAGCTGCAGGAGGTCGTCTTCGGCATCACGGGCCGGCTGTATTCGGTCGAAGACAACCTGCCCGCCACCGCGGACATGCGCATCGTCGTCCCGCAACGGGTCAAGGCCATGATCGCAGGTGGGGACGCACCGTACCCTGTGGTCAAGGTGACTGAACACGACGGCACCAAGGTCTATTTCGAGCACGACAACTGGGCGCTGCTGCGCTTCTCCGGCACCGAGCCCGTCCTTCGCATCTTTGCCGAGGCCGACACGCCCGAGAAGGCACGCGAGCTGGCGGATTGGCTGAAGAGCTACGCACAGTCTGGCGTATCAGTTGCTTCCAGGACGGCGAGGCGCGATGCGGCGTGATGTATCCTCAACGCGCGGCACGCTGACTAGGTACCTGGCTCGCCCTGACAGGAGACGTTTCATTGATCACTCGCAGTCGGCTCACCATCGCAGCGATGCTCTCGTTGGCTTCCTTTGCAGCCTCCGTTAACTTGCTTTTTGCTGCGCTCGTCAAGATGGGGGCAGAGTTTGGGATAAGGCCAGAGATCCTGGCATCGGTCTCTTCCATCTACTTCGCGTGCTTCTTCGTAGCTTCGCTGCTTGGTGGCACGTTTACGGATCGCTACAGCGCCCGAATGGTACTAATGGCAGGGTGTGCATTCACTACTGGCGGTGGACTGATGTTCGGTATGGGAAGCGGGCTGGCGGCGGTGGTGGGAGGCGCGGTGCTGATGGGGATGGGCGGCGGAATCATCGAGCCAATGTGCTCGGCGCTGCTGAATCGGCTGTTTCCAGACCGAGTGCGTACTGCCCTCAACCTATCCCAGGCCGGCTACTGCCTGGGAGCTATCGGCGGTCCTTTGCTGATGAGCCTCTTGCTGCCCACGGGCCTTAGCTGGAGAACCTTCTTTTTTCCGGTCGCACTGATGGCTGCAGCCAACTTCGGCCTTTTCGCGTGGAGCACTTTTGGACCAGCCCCCCCCCCGCCGACCCGACAGGTAGCGGCATCGCCAACCGGCTGGGCTTTAATAACACGATGGTCGGTGCTGCAACCATGCATCGTCATCTTGCTCTACGTGCTGTCGGAGTCATCAGTTTCCGGCTTTCTCAACATCTATTTGTTTGAATTCCGGGATGCCCCCGAACAGATTGCCATACAATCCATCGCTCTGTTTTGGGGAGTCATGCTGGTGGGCAGGACGTTGGCCGGATTCCTGCCTGCCCGGCTGCCAGACCGTCCGCTTATCACAGTAACGATGACCCTCGCGGGCTTGGCCGTCGCTGCATCTGCGCTCACCCATAGCTGGCCCGCGGCTCTGTTCTGCTTCGTCACGGCCAGCTTTATCATGGCCAGCAGTTGGCCCGCGACCGTGGCATTGGCCGCAGCGCGCAACCCTGTCAACACCAACACGGTCATCGGCATGACAGTGGCTGCCGGGTCTATCGGGTGCATTCTCAGCCCGCCGATCATGGGACATCTGCTCGGATCCCTGAACCCAGGGTTGGCCATGTCCTTAGCTGCCTTCCCGTTATTATTTGGCGCGCTGATTATTGTGCTAGGCCCCCGCACTCCGGTGCAGGAATTCAAAACGGGAACGACTCCAATTGACCGACCGATGTCATGGTGGCGGCGAGCGACGCAACCAACGTGGCCGAACTCAGCTCACGGCCACCATCGACATGGCCCGGCACCCGATCAGTGAACATCTGGAGTGGGACCTGGGTCTGGACGAGTGCAATAGCAGCCAGCCTTTTTGGGGTGTCACCCTATGACACCGATTAGGTACCCTGCACTTATACCAGGAGCTACCTTGCCGCAGTGATTAACCGAGCCATGCCAGCCGTGGACTGGGATCGTCGCAGAGGAAGAGCATTCGAAACCTTTCGGGCCTTTTTGGTTACTCGCGGCTGACCTCAACGCTCACACCATGCATGATGCAAGCTCTGCCGGGAGCGGTACCCTGCGTGCTCGTTAACATGTTTGCGGCGCCGGCCGTGTCCAGCCCGTCTTCGCCAAGTTCAACCCAGACGCCCTCCGGCATGCAGACGACGCCGGGGATCAGGTCCGCGCACAGGCGGACGGGAAGGCGTGTCGCGCCCAGGGCGTTGTACACTCGCGCTCGATCCCCGTCACCGAGATCTCGCGTTGCGGCGTCAGTAGGGTGCATTTCCAGCGCGTGGGCGGCCCTGTGACGGATGTGTGGCAGGCTGCTGCCCTGCGAGTGGGTGCGGTGAGGCGATTTCGGGGTGATGAGCAGCAGCGGGTAGCGCGGATCCTGCGGCGGCGCCTGCCAGGTGGGGATGGCCGGGAAGCCGGTCTCGCGCTGGTAACGTTCACAGGCAATTTCCACCCTGCCGGATGGGGTGCTCAGTGGATGGCGCGCCGGGTCAACGGCGAAATCGGCCAGACCCACCCGCTCCTGGTCGGGTGCCAGGTAGACGCCGGTCCTTCGGAAAGCATCGTGGTCGGGCACCTCCGAACGCTCGAGGAAGTGCTGCACCCACGCGGCCGCGCTGCGGCCTTCCGAAAACTCCGGTTCGAAGCCCAGCCGTTCCGCCAGGTCGCAGAAGATATCATAATCGCAGCGCGCCTCTCCTTGCGGCGGCACCGCCTGGGGCTTGTAGGTGAGGAAATTGCCCGTCCAGGGGAGACCGATGTCCTCTTTTTCGAGCGCGTGTGCCGCCGGCAAGACGACGTCGCAGTAACGCGCCGTGGGCGTCAGAAAGAGCTCGTGGCAGACGGCAAAATCCACCTTCTTGAAGGCCGCGATGTTCTTTGCAATGTCTCCACCCTGGTTTAGATAGTTGCCGCCTACGCTGTAGATGGCGTGAATATCTGCCGGATACCCGCCAGCGCGTCCTTCCAAAACGGCGTCCGGCCAGCGCACGACGGGCAAAGGCGGCTGGTTCGAAATGCGCGGCGCCGGCAGCGTGCCTACCCGGGGGGCGGGCAGACTGTCGTTCAGTGACCCGGTGGAGCCGCCGCGTTGGCCGAGATTTCCGGTGGCGATTTGTAGCGTGACCGCCAGGCGGTACGATTCCTCGCCGGCAAACACCCGCTGGATCGAGTAACCGGGCAGCAGCATGGCAGGTTTGGCAGCGGCATACGCGCGGCTAAAGCGGATGATCTCTTCGGACTGGACGCCGCACAACTCCTCGGCCCAACGCGGTGTCCGCGCCTCGTCCCCGTCCAGCCCCAGCACATACCTCTCAAGCTGGTCGAAGCCCACACTGTGGGCCGCGATGAAGGGGCGGTCAACCTGGTCCTCTGTCAGCAGGACATGGAGCACGGCCAGCATCAGGGCCGCATCGGTCCCGGGACGACAAGGCAGCCACCAGGTGGCTGTCTGCTTGGCCGTTTGCGAACGGCGTGGGTCGATCACCACGATCTGCGCGCCGCGCTGCTTGGCCTCGACCAGGCGTTGGTTAATCTCAGTGCCCAGGCGTGCTTCCAGCACATTGGCGCCCCATAAGATGATCATCCCGGAATACTGCATGGTGGCCGCATCGAACCCCGCGGCTGTCCATTGATCGCCCAGGAGGTAAGGCAGGACAAACTGAGCCGCGCCGGTACTGTAGGAGCCGGTCCACATGGTAGCGCCGCCGAAGAGATTGAGGAAACGGCGCAGCAGCGGGCCGGTGCCGTGCAACGCGCTGGTTGACCCGGCGCTGGCCAGGTTCAGCACGGCAGGGGCACCAAAGCGCGCGCGAATTTCACCCAGTTTGTCCGCGGTGAGACCCAACGCCTCTTCCCAACTGGCCTCCCGGAACTCGCCGGAGCCGCGCTCCCCTATTCGGAGCAAAGGCTTGAGGAGCCGGTCCGGGGCATAGAGCTCCAGGGGCATGTCGAAACCACGCCGGCAGCCTTTAAGATACTTGCCGCCCACCGGGTTATTGGACACGCGCCTCACCCGTCCATTTTCGAGTGTGGCGATCAGCGGGCAGGCATTGCCGCCGCAGTCCTTACCGCAAAACACAGGAACTGATTGCACGCCGACTCCCTCAAAGCTAGGCCAGCAACTCCTGCAAGGCGTCGTGGGGGTAATGCTGCCAACACGCGGGATTGATGTGGAACGCCATCGGGATGGTGTCCGGGGTCTCGAAGCGCACGGTGCGCAGCAGGTTATTTCGCCGGTTCATCTGGATTCCCGTGATACTGCCCGAACGTGCGTGCGGCCTCCATCATCGCCTCGACGTTCTCGGCAGGTGTAGTGGCTGGAAGAGTACAGCCAGGGCTGAGGATGAAGCGCCCTGCCTTCCCAAGCACCTCTATAGCACGGCGGCTCGCCTGGAGCACTTGCTCAGGCGTGCCCAGAGCGATGACGGTGCTGGGATCCACATTGCCGACCAGCACCAGGTTTTCAGCTGCCGCGCGGCAGCGCGCCATGTCGGCCTTGTAGTCGAACTCGATCATGGTTGCGCCGGTGGCGGCCATATCGGCCATGATGGTCGTGGTGTTGCCGCAGATGTGGAGAACCAGGCGCACGCCTCGCGCCGCCAGGTCGGCTGCCAACCGGACCTCGTAGGGATGCGCGAACTGCCGGTAGATGCGCGGCGAGCACACATCCGGTCCGGCCGTGGAGTCGCCGATAGCGGTGAAGTCGGCACCGGCCGCGGCTTGAGCCAGGGCATAGCGCCGCACCTGCTCAAAGCAATACTCCAGGAGTCGCCGCACGCCGGCATGTTGCTCCGGCTGCATCAGGGCCATCAAAAACGGCTCCGGCCCCAGGAGCAGCGCCGCCAGATCGAAGGGGCCTTGATCGGCCTCGCCCTTAATGCAGGCGCGCCCAGCCACCCCGGCCTGCACCCGGCGCGTGGCATCCAACAACTCGGGCAGCGTACCGTCCCGCTCGGGGTCCACAGGCAGGAGCCGCCCTAGGTCGTCCAGGCTGCGGAGCGTGGGCCGGACCACGCGTGGCGGCTCGTGCTCCGGGTACTCAACCTGACAGCCGCAGGCCTCGGCCATGGCCGCGGTGCCGTTTTCTAGGTCGATCACGTCGTAGCCGAAGCGCTCCCAGGCGGCAAGCTGGGCCTCAGCCATGCGCGCGCCGCTGCGACAGAACTCGGCCAAGGTCATGCCCGCGAGATAGGCCGTGTTCTGAAAGTTCTGCATGAGCACCGGCACGCGGTCCGGCAGCTCACCGGCAAGCACGCGGGCGACGCGTTCGCGTGAGGTCAGGGGAGGCATGGGTTAGCTCCTTCGATGGCGGGTAAGGATCATGTACGGCGAATTTCCTATTCCGCGAGGATCTTTGGGGATTATAGCATGACGGGTAGAGCACGGCAACCTCACCCTGGCAAACGACCAAGGTTTGGTGCTATAATCCCCGTCATTGCATCGGCTCCACCACGGAGCCGACCCTGCGCAAGGAGGAAATACCATGCGAAGATTCGAAGGCAAGCGGGTGATCGTCACCGGCGGCGCCAGTGGGATTGGCAAAGCGACGGTCGCCCGGTTTGCGGCCGAAGGAGCCGCGGTCGTGCTCACGGACATAGACGGGGCCGCGGCGTCGGCTGCGGCGACCCAAATCGCTCGCGAGACCGGGGCGACCATCCATTCCTTTACCGCCGATGTGTCGGTCAAGGCAGACGACCTGGCCACCCGGCAGTTTGCGCTAGAGAAAATGGGAGACATAGATATTCTGGTCAACAATGCCGGCATCTTCTACGAAGACCGCTTCGAGGATATCACCGAGGCGCGCTGGGATGCGATCCTGGCTGTCGACCTGAAGGGCAGTTTCCTGATGAGCCAGGCAGTGGTGCCATACTTCAAAGGGAAGCGTTCCGGAGTCATCATCAACATGGCCTCGACAAACGGATTGGTGGGGGAGCGGAACTACTCGCATTACAACGCGGCCAAGGCCGGTGTCGTGCTCCTCACCAAGACGCTGGCGCTGGAGCTGGGGCCGTTCAACATCCGCGTTAACTGCGTTTGCCCGGGCTATATCGCCACGGACAGCGCCGTGGGCATCAATACCCCCGAGTTCATCAAAGATTATATCGAGCACAAGATCCCTCTGCGGCGGCTGGGAAAAGCGGAAGAAGTCGCGTCGGTGATCGCCTTTCTCGCTTCCGACGATGCTTCGTTTGTCCACGGCGATGCCATCGTGATTGACGGCGGGCAGTTGGCCGAGTAGCGGTTCATCAGGAAGGGATGGATCAACCATGACGACACCCACACGCGATGCTATCCTGCAATGGGTAGACGCGCACCAGGCTGATGTAATCGGCCTGGCTCAGTCCCTGGTGCGCATCCCCAGCGAGAATAAACCGCCGCACGGCAGCGAGAAAGCCTGCCAGATGTTCGTCGCTGAGATCCTGCGCGATATCGGCTGCCGTGTGGACGTGTTTACGCCCCCGGAGGTTGTGGGGTTGACCGAACATCCGGCGTACTGGCCGGGGCGCGATTACACAGATCGGCCAAATGTGGTGGGTGTGATGTCCCCACAGCCGGAAGGCCCCGTCGGCAAGGCCGCGGGGCGCAAGTCGCTGCTGTTCACCGGCCACATTGACGTGGTGCCGGCTGTCGGCCAGGGCAAGTATACCTGGTGGGATGGGACGATCGAGGACGGCAGGCTGTATGGCCGCGGCGCCAACGACATGAAGGGTGGTATCGCCACCTATCTCATGGCGGCGCGTTGTATTCGTGAGCTGGGCTTCGAACTGAAGGGCGACTTGATCCTGGAAACGGTGGTAGATGAGGAGTTCGGCGGTGCGCACGGATCGCTGGCCTGCTGCCTGCGCGGGTACAATGCCGACCTCGCCATCCTGTCCGAGCCGAACAACATGCTGGTCAGCACAGCCCACCGCGGCGGGCAGCAGTTCCGCCTCTTCACCTGCACCGAGGGGGTGGGCATGGGCTTCGGGGACACGATTCTCCGCGATCCGGTAACAGCCCTCGGCCATCTGCTGGCTGCGCTGGACCGCTATAACGAGGAGCGCAATGCACGGCCCAGGCCCAAGGGATTCGAAAACGACGTCTTCCCCCTCATGCCCTTCCTGCTGCGGTCCGGCGAGCTGCTGCCGTGGGGCACCGGTGAAGCCATCCCCGACACTGCCTGGGTCGAGTTTTGGATTGAGATCCCACCCGGTGTGACCGAGGAGCAGCTCAAATCGGAGCTGAGGGGGGTGGTAGCCCAGGCGACCGAAGTGACGCCCACCCTCCAGCGGGTGACCACCCGCTGGGAAGAGCGGACGCGCTTCCTGGCGGGCAGCAGCATGGCCGATGACCATCCCCTCGTTGGGGTGCTGGCAACCAACCTGGCCGCGGTGACCGGTCAGCCACCCGCTTTTGGCCCGGCCCCCTTTGCCTGCGACGGCTTTATCTTCAACCTGCACAGCCCCACTCCGGTTGTGATCGTAGGCCCGCACGGGGCCAACGCGCATGCGCCGGACGAGTGGGTGTCGGTGGCTGACCTAGTCGCCCTGACCAAGACCTACGCCCTGACCATTGCCGACTGGTTGATATAAGATAGGAGGCACGTGATGATTAGACTCGGTATCCTCGGCGCGGGTTTCATGGGCGGCACACACGCCGCGGCCTTCGCGCAGCTCCCCGACGTGCAGATCGTCGGCATCTTCTCCCGATCGGCCGAGAAAGCCGGGGCGATGGCGGCGAAATACGACGCCGAGCCGTTCACCGACGTGCACAAACTGGCGACCGATCCCCGCGTTGATGCCATCAGCAACACGCTCCCCACGCAGCTCCACAAAGATCTCACTATCGCCGCGCTGCAAGCCGGCAAGCATGTTTTGGTGGAGAAGCCGATGGGCCTATCCGTCGCCGAGTGCGACGAGATGAGCGCGGCTGCTAAACAAAGCGGTCGGCTGCTAATGGTGGCCCACGTGCTGCGCTTCTGGCCGGAATATGTGGCGATCGCCGATCTCCTCAAGACCGGCGCACTGGGCAGACCACTGGCCGCGACGGCCAAACGGTTGGTCGGCCCCCCGCGCTGGAGCGACTTCTTTCTGCACCCCGAGTGGTCGGGCGGTGGGGTGTTAGACCTTCACGTCCATGACCTGGATACGCTGAATTGGCTGTTCGGCACGCCCAAAACGGTCTACGCGCGCGGCCAGCGCAGCCCCGAATCCGGCGGCTGGGATCTGGCGATGACGTTGGTGGACTACGGCGATGTGAAGGGCTTCGCCGAGGGCAGCGCGCTGCAGGCCCCGGAGTATCCCTTTACCATGGGGTTATCCGTGCTGTGCGAGGGCGGCTCGGTGGAGTTCACCTTCCGCGCTGGCGGGGTCCAGGTTGATTCGCGCGGCGCCGGTGGCAGCAGCCTGCTGGTGTATGAGAAGGGCAAACCGGCGCGGCCGTTGGCAAGCCCGGCCGGTGACGGTTATGCAAACCAGGCTGCCGCGTTCATCGAGTGTGTGCGGAGTAGTCAACCGCTCACGACTGGCACAGCAGAGCAAGGCAGGTTGGCGGTGGCCACCGCGTTGGCGGCCCGGCAGTCGCTCGAAACCGGCGAAGTCGTTAAGTTGTAAGGAGATCTACTTGGGCAAATAAGATGCGATCGCCCTGATTTGCCCACTCGATTCGGTTGACTTAAGCGTTGTCACATGCTATACTCTCTCCCACTTCGATCTAAGCCTTGGGTATCACTCTCTTGGGCTGTAGCCCTCCTACGGTACAAGGCTTGTCGCTTGCCACGTTGACAGATCGAGGAAGAGCGTCGTTTTTGAAGAAAGGAGTAGCTTGCCTATCGAAATAACCCCTCGCCGATTCCTTTGTGTTGTTTGAACTGAGACATTCGTTCGCTTCAAGGAGGAAGGCATATGGCTCCCAAAGATACGGAACAGGCAGGTTCCAACCTGTTCTGGCAGCTTCAACAAGGGCGTATCTCTCGTCGCCAATTCATCCAGGGCCTGACCGCAACGGGTCTGAGCGCGGCTGGCGTTACTGTGCTTGCCGCCTGCGGTACTCCCCCTCCCGCTGCTGCGCCCACCGCGGCGCCTGCCGCGCCTGCCGCGGCCACCGCCGCACCCGCCGCACCCGCCGCGGCCACCGCTGCCCCTGCGGCAGCCGCCGGTCGCCCACTGACCCCCACATTCTACGACTGGATTGAGAGTCTCCATCCAGCCATCAAGGGGACCGTGAACCCGAAGTTCCCGGGCCTCAACTACCAGATTGCCCCGACGCAAGGCTTCGACGTCGCGCGCTTTGTCGCCGAAGCCAAGGCCGGCGAGAGCACGTGGGACGTCTACGTCGGTATGACCCCGTTTGTCGAGATGGGGCAGCTCATCGCTTCTGGCACGATCGAGCCGTGGGATCCCTACTTGCCCGCGGGACTGCTCGATGACCTCATCCCGGCGATCCGCGAGGAGTGCACGGTAGACGGCAAGCTTTACTGCTGGCCCTTCCTGCTGGACGTCATTGTCGAGGCGCAGAACAACGCGCTGATCAAAGCGGCCGGCCTCCCCGACAAGATCCCGGCAGATTGGGATGAATACCTCGCCAGCGCGAAGACCGTGATGGACAAGGGCGCGGCCAAGTACGGCTGCACGTTCGACGCCCACGGCTGGCGTTCGCTGGTCCCGATCACCCACAGCATCAGCACTAAGTGCTGGTACACCCTGGCGGGCGACAAAACGGGCTTCCAACTTTACGATTTCACCAGCGATCCCGCCATCCAGGCCCTCCAGATCATGAAGAAGATGTTGGACCTGTCGTCGGCCAACGCGCTGCAGCCGGGGTCAACGGATGCCGGCGTGAACCAGACGCCGGACGAGGTCGCGTTCGCCGCGGAGCTGGTCGCCTACTACATCAAGTACGAGAATGCTCCGTTGCGCATGGCGGAAAAGTGGAAGGATCCCACGCAGTTCCGCATGGGCGCGCTGCCCGTTGCCAAGGGCGGCGAAGGCGGCACCGCCTTCTGGGACACCGGCGCCTGCTTGTTCAAGTACGGCAAGAACAAGGACAAGGCTGCCGCGTACATGAAGGCGCTCACCTATGAGGCGCAGATTTGGAAGGACTCCATCGCGGGCAGCTCGGCCGGTCATCCGGGGCAGTTGCCCCCTTACAAGTCGCTCTACGCGGCCTGGGATAAAGACAAGCCGGACTGGCTGACGAAGCAGACCTGGGTGCCGCTGGTGCGCGGCGGCCTCGACCACGCGAAGGCCATCCCGAACCACCAGTTCGGCCTGACGCAGTTCCAGATCGGCCAGCCTATCTGGGAGAAGTTCCTGAAGGGTCAGGACACGGACGTCAAGAAGGTTATGCAGGAGTGCAAGGACGCTGTCGTGGCCGAGATCAAGAAAGCCGGCTGCTGCGGTATCTGAGAGCGGTCTGAAGTACGTGCCTGAGGGCGTGGGGCGGGACGATCGGCCGGTTGCGCCGCGATGGATGGCAGGAACGAACTATGAACCATCGGTCGCGGCGAGCGCCGTACGGAAAGTCTCGCCCCTGCTGGTATCAAGAGGGGTAGTGTATGACTAGCAGTGTTGCGCCACGGCGCGTTGCCCGCCGGAGACGACCGTTGTTCTCGCGCACCCATGGCTGGGGCAACTGGATCTATCTCCTCCCTGCTGCGCTCTTTTTTTTCATCTACATGGCCTACCCGATCCTCAGGTCCCTGTGGATGAGCTTCACAGACTACAAGTACATCAGCCAGGCTCCGGCTCAGTTCGTGGGGCTGCAGAACTATATCAACGTGATCAAAGACCCCGTTTTTCTGACCGGGCTGCAGCGCTCGGCGATTTTCACGGCGATATTTCTGCCGGGTGTGATCTTTATCCCGCTTTTTGTCGCCATCCTGGTGGACCGGGTCAAGAACGTGCGATTGGCGACCGTCTATCGGTTGATCTTGCTGATCCCCGCCGTGGTTCCTGCCGCAATGATCTTTGTCCTATGGCGCTGGCTCTTCGACTTCGAGATCGGCCCCATCAATGTTATCTTGCGAGACTACCTGCATCTTTTCAATAGTTTCAATGCGCCGCAATGGGTGGGACTTTCTCCCCTGGCGATCCCCGCGGTGGCTTTCGTAGAGATCTGGTGGGGGCTGGGCTACCACACCATGTTCTTCCTGGCCGGACTTGCCTCCATTCCCAAGGAATTGATCGAGGCTGCGCGGGTAGATGGCGCCAACGAATGGCAGTTGTTTTGGCGCGTGACCCTGCCGCGGCTCCAGCCGATCATGTGGATCCTGGTGATCTTGCGCTTCGGCAGCGCGATGGCGGTCATTGACGACTTCATCATCATGGGCGGCTTCAACCGGGCAATGCCGACCTACACCTGGACCGTCTATATGTGGCACCTGGCCTTCCAGGTCGGAACCTGGCCGCAGGGCTATGCATCCGCTGTCGGTTGGGTGGGCGCCGTGGCCATGCTGATCGTCGTCGCCATCCTGATGCGGATTTTCCGAAATCGTGACTAGGAGCGATCTTCCATGACGAGCGCAGAATCGAGTCTAGCAAACGCCCGCACCGATCACCGCGTGCTGCCAAAGCACCGCAAGCCGGTCCCAGTACGCACGGTGCTGCTGCATGGCACGATTATTTTCTTCTGTTTGCTGATCCTGGTCCCCCTGCTGTGGGTCGTGTTGACCTCGGTGAAGTCATTGCGCGATGCCTACACAGGCAAGATCTGGCCGGAGGTTTTCGATTTCACCCACTACGCCTACGTCTTCCAGAAGATGCCCAGCGTGGTGCACAACTTCACCAACAGCATTATCGTGACCCTCTCGACCGTGGTTATCACGACGATCATCGCGATCCTGGCGGGCTATGCATTGGTGCATCTCCGGCTGCCTGGAGCGGTGGTGGTGGGCTTGATCCTGGTCGGCACCCTTTTCTTCCCCACGCGCCTGGTTTCGATCATCGGCGTCTTCCAGCTCGAGCGTAAGCTGGGCCTGATCAACACCTTGCCGGGGCTGATCTTACCCTACATCACCTTGAACCTGGCGTTCAGTATTATGATCATGCGCGGCATCTTCCAGCAGGTGTCGCCCGAGCTGGTGGACGCAGCGCGGGTAGATGGCGCTAATTCGTGGCGCACGCTCATCCAGATCATGCTGCCGCTGGCGGCCAACGGCATCGTCGTGCTGGGCATCGTCAATTTCGTGACGGCGTGGGGGGAGTTCTTGTACGCATTCACCCTGATCAACGACCGCTACAAGTTCACTTTCCCGGTGGTGCTGGCAACCACCTTCGGTGGGTTCGGTGAGTGGGCATTCCCGCGCGTGGCCGCCATGTACATCATGGCCATCCTTCCGGGCATTCTGGCTTTCTCCTTCTTACAGCGCTGGTATATGAAGGGATTGCAGGAAGGCGCGATGAAGTTCTAGCTGACGGGACCGGCTCCGCCCGGCACGGGGTGTGCAATGGCTGCCAAACTGCCTCACGTGATCATCAGCTTCGACATGGAAACCGATCTTGGGAATTGGTGGACCACCTACGAGGGGGTCAACGCCGGCACGCCGCACATTCTCGAGATTCTGGAGCGGCATGCTGTCCCGGCCACTTTCCTCTTCACCGCCGATGCGGCGCAAGCCTGCCCGCAAGCGATGGGATGGGCGCTCGCTGCCGGCCATGAGATTGGCTGTCACGCCCTGCACCACGAGTTCCTCGGCGAGGCCAACTCGGACACACCCGGGCTTTTCACGCTGCTGCCGGAAGAGGTCGAGCATCGGCTCGACCTGGCGACCGAGATCGTGGCCGCGGTGGCCGGCGTACGTCCCGTCTCTTTTCGCTGTCCCCGGCTCCAGAGCAGCAACCAGGTGTTGCACGCGCTGGAGCGCCTGGGCTATACCGTGGACGGCAGCTATCCCACCTACTTCTACGCCAAACAGTTCGCCCCCTACTATCCCAGCCGGGATGACTGGCGTGAGGCCGGCGACATGCGCGTGCTGGAGCTGCCGACCTTCGCCGACTTCAGCGAGCCGGCTCCGCCCGGCGTGAACGGCTTCTGGCGCGGGCACGACTGCTGGCCGAAGTTGCGCCTCGAGGGCGGGGCGCGTTTCAAGGAGCGGATCAATGGCATGGGCGCCTATCTTCAGGCGCGCGACCTGCCCCTCTTTGTCTGCCTGTATCTCCACCCCTGGGAGTTTGTGCCCACCCCGCACGAGCTGGTCTTCGGCGAAGGCCGGCTGGAGGTCGCCGAATGGCTCTGGAAGAACAGCGGCGAGGCCCACCTGGCCGCCCTGGACGAGTTGCTCGGCCTTCTGCGCGCTGGCGGCGCCACCTTCTGGACGATGAAAGACTTCGCTGAGGTCTGGAAGGGATAGGCGAAGCAGACCAAGTCACATGGATGCGAAGGAGCAGTCACATGGAGATACCTACCAGTGAGTTTCAGGCGCGCGTGGCGCGCGCCCAGGCGTTGTTGCGACAGCACGAGTTGGACGCCGCGCTCGTCTACTATGACGAGTTGAGGTCGGCCAACGGCGTCTACCTCTCGAACTGGGTGCCGCAGTTCGAGTCGGGCGCGGTGCTGGTGCCGCGTGACGGGGAACCGTGCATCCTCGGCGGACCGGAATCGGAGCCGTTCGCCAAGGCGGACGCGGCGATCAAGAGGACCTATAACGTCCCCGTCTTCATGGTGCCCGACGAGGAGTATCCGTCCGCCCGCATCCTGTCGGTGGGTCAGGTGATGGCAGAGGCGCTGCCCGGCCGACCGCTGCGGCGCCTGGGGGTCGTCGGCCTGGGTGTGATGCCGCACGCGCTGTATGCGGACCTCACGCAGCAGCTCAGCGGCGTGGAGCTCGTGGACATCACCGAGCCGTACGAGCGGTTGCGCTGGTTCAAGAGCGAAGCCGAGGTCGCGTCGATCCGCGCGGCGTTCGGCATCGCGACCCAGGCGCTGGCCCCCATGTCCGCGCAGATCGTTGCCGGAAATAACGAGCTGCAAGTCTGCGCGGCCGGCGAGGCGAAAGCCCGCGCCTTGGGCTGCTCCGGCTTCGGCTACCGCACCATCGTCGCTTCGGGGCCGCGGACGGGCAGCGTGGTGCCGACGCCCACGGCGCGGCGCCTGGCCGATGGGGAACTGGTCATGTTCAGCATCAGCCCGAAGGTCAACGGTTACGCGTCATCGGTCGGCGACACGACCGTGGTGGGCGGCAAGGCGACCGAAGCTCAGAAGCGTCTGCTGAGCCACATGGCGCACGCGTACGACATCGCCCGGAAACAGTTGGTCGTCGGTCGCACCGGCGTGGAGATGGATGCGCCGATCCGGGCCTACCTGCTGGAGTGCGGCTACGCGCCGTACATGCTGGTGCCCTATATTCACACTGTCGGCTTGTTCGAGGCCGAAGGGCCGTTCTTTGGCCCACGCAGCCACGTAACCTTGCAGCCCCACATGACCGTCTGCATTGATGTCAGCCTGTTCGGCATGCCCGACCTGCACGGCGCGCGCTTTGAGAGCGGTTTCGCCATCGCCGAAGATGGCGCGCTGCCGCTGGCGCCGGAGATCGACGAGTTGATCTTGAGTCACCGGTAGGTTCTGTCTGAAGAGCTGCGACCCATGAACGAACATGATAAGATCCTTGCCTACGCAGAGTCGCACCGTGCCGAGGCGATCGAGTTCCTCCAGCGCATGGTCGCGTTCGATAGCTCGACGATTCACCACGGGCTCGACGGCCAGGAGCTCGCCATCCAGGAGTGGCTGGAGAGTGTTTTGCGCGGCTGGGGACTGGAGACGCGGCTCTTCGAGCCGGACAACGAGAAGATGAAGGTCTTCCCGGACTACAGCCCCGGGCACAGTTACCGCAACCGTCCCAACCTGGTGGCGACGCTCAAGGGCGCCGGGAGTGGCCGCTCGCTCATCCTCAACGGCCACGTGGACACCATGCCCACGGGCGACCGCGCCAAGTGGACGCACGATCCCTGGGGCGGCGAGATCGCAGGCGGCGACATGTACGGCCTTGGCGTCTGCGACATGAAGGCGGGCGTGGCGGCCATGATCCTGGCAACCCGTTTCCTGTGCGAGGTTGGCCTCCCGCCGCAGGGCGATGTGATGATCCAGAGTGCGGTGGACGAAGAGGGTGGCGGCAACGGGACGCTCGGTTGCGTGGTCGAGGGCTGCAAGGCCGACGCGGCCATCGTCACCGAGCCCACGCGCCTGCACGTCCAGCCCGCCAGCCGCGGCGTGCTGCTGCTCGAAGTTGATGTCGAAGGTCGAGCGACCCACGCCTGTCTGAAGTGGGGCGGCGTCAACGCGATCGAGAAAGGGGTCAAGATCATCCAGGGGATGGTCGAGCTCGAGCGGCTGTGGCTGGCGCAGCGGCGCAACCCAATCTACCCGCCGCCGACCATCACCATCGGCCAGATCAACGGCGGCCTGGCCGGTTCGCAGGTGCCCGGCGAGTGTGTGCTGAAGTTCGATGTCAAGTATCTCCCCGTCGAGATGGACCGTGATGGCCGCGGCAAGCCGAACAACGCCGCCATGGTTAAGCAGGAGGTCGCCGACTGGATCGGTACCCTGTGTGCGGGGGACCCTTGGCTGCGCGACCACCCGCCGGCGTTGAGCTGGTACCAGCACTGCATCCCGCACTATCTCGATCCCAGGCATCCGCTGGTCGGGCTGATGAGCGGCGCGGCTCACGGCGTCTTGGGATGGAGCATGGTCTCCGGCTTCCCGGCCGGCTGCGACGCCCGCCATCTGCAGAATCGGGCGGGCGTACCGACCGTGATCTTCGGTCCTGGCGATCTTCAGTATGCGCACAGCATCGACGAGCGCGTGTCGGTGCAAGAGTACCTGGACGCGATCAAGATCTTGGCCCTGGCGATCCACGATTGGACGTCGGGGAAGATAGAATCATAACGCGGAGTCGCATAATGATCACCGAAATCCCAACCAGCGAATTCCAGGAACGCATCCGCCGTGTGCAAGCTGAGCTGGCCCGCCGCGGGCTGGATGCCCTGCTGACCTTCGGCAGCGAGGCCGAGCCGCAGTTCGTGCGCTACCTTGCCGATCACTGGCCGGCCTTTGAAACCGCGGCAGTGCTCATCCCTGTTGAGGGCGAAGCGATGTTGCTCATCGGCCCGGAGAGCCTGACCTACGCTCAGGTTCGCAGCAAGATCCCCGTGATTCGCCAGATCTTGGAGTATCGCGAGTCTTCGGAGCCGGAATACCCCGGCAAACCGCTGGACACCTTCGCCAGCGTGTTCAACGAAGTTTCCGGCGGCAAGGGTGTGCATCGATTAGGCATCGTCGGCTACCCGATCACGCCGGTGCCGGTGTACGAAGGCATCCGCGCCGCGATGGCCGGCTGCGAGATCGTGCGCGCCGACGACATCCTGATACAGATGCGCATGGTGAAGAGCGAGAACGAGCTGGCTTTGCTGCGCGAGGCGTTCCGCATCTCCGAGAAGGCGATCGAGGCCGTGCTGAACCGGATCAAGCCCGGCATGATGGAGGTGGAGGTCGTGGGCATCGCCCAAGAGGTGATGTACCGCCACGGCGCCGAGTACGAAGGGCATCCGCTCTACGTGCTCTCGGGTCGTAACAGCGCTAATGCCATCGGCCGGCCGACCCTGAAGAAGCTTGTCGAGGGGGAGGTCATCCAGCTCAACTTCGGCGCCCGCTTCGGCGGCTACTCCTCCAGCGTCGGCCGTCCAGTGGTGCTGGGCCATATGCCTGACGACGTGCGCGGCCTCTTACAGATGGGCCTGGACGCGGCGGACAAGACCATGGAAGTGATCAAGGCCGGCGTGGAGGCGCGCCATGTGGCGCAGACAGTGCAGGACTACATCACCGCCCGCGGCTACGGTCCGAATATCCTCTATGGCCCGTGCCACGGTATCGGGCTGATGGAGTGCGAGCATCCCTGGATGGAGACCAACTCCGAATACGTGCTGCGGGAGAACTACACCTTCCAGGTGGATTCGTTCCTCTACACGCCACAGTACGGCGCGCGCTGGGAGGACGGCATCCGCGTCACGCGAGATGGCGTGGAGCGGTTCTCCACCTATCGGCGGGAGATCATCGTCATCTGATGGATACATCGCAAGCGCATGAATCACGCCGTTCGACCTTGTTGACGCTGCTGAGCGAACGTCGGCAGGAGATCGTCCCCGTCACCACCTACGGGGTGGACCGCTACAGCCATCCGTGGATGGCGGCCGACCCATCGTTCGCGCGTCTTCTGGACTACACCGACAGCCACGAGCACATCTTCGCCCTGCACCGGTCGTATTACGCGTCGTTTGGGGCCACCGATGTCCTCGGCGTCAGCGACCCGGCCGCCGTCGAGCAACGCAGCTATCGCACGGAGGGGGCAACTCACACCGAATACGTGCTGCACACGCCGGCCGGCGACCTGACCGCGCATTACACCGAGAACGACGGCGTCCACACAGTCTGGCGCCACGACATGTTGATCAAGAGCGACGACGACATGGATCGTTTTCTCGCGGCGCCGTTTGTGCCGGCTCCGCCGGACGTCGAGTCGTTCGAGCGGACCCGGCAAGCGCTGGGCGAGCGCGGGGTGATGGAGATCGAGGTGCCGGATCCCTTGTGCCTCGTCGTCGAGAATATGTCGTACGAGGATTTCATGGTGCGCACACTGTTCGCGCCCGCGAAGATCGATGCCCTGCTGGACAAAGCCGCGGAGCTGCTGCATACCTGGCTGGAGTCGGTGCTGCGCGCCGGCTTCGGCCCCGTCTTCCGGGTTTTCGGGCCGGAGTATGCCGCGCCTCCTATCATGTCACTAAAGTATTTCAAGAAGTTCGTGACCGCCTATGATCGGCCGTTGATCGAGCTGATCCATCGCCACGGCGGGTATGTGCGCTACCACTGCCACGGGCCGATCCGGCGCATCCTGGACGACTTCCTGGCGCTGGGCGTGGACATGACGGACCCTTGTGAGGCGCCGCCCAGCGGCGACATCACGCTGCGCGAGTTGGCGGACCGCGTCGGTCGCGATCTCATCCTGATGGGCAACATCCAGCTCGACGACATCGAGCGCGCGGGGCCGGAAAAGATCGATGCGCTGGTGGCGGAGGCCATAGACGCGGCCGGCGGACGCGCACCGTTCATCCTGTGTCCTACAGCGTTCCCGTTCTCGTCGCCACTCCCGGTGGTTACTGAAGGTAATCTGATGCGTTTTCTGGATGCGGCCGAGAAGTATGGAGCCAAGGCGTTTTCCTAATTCCCAAAACCCCCGAAAGGTAGAGTTCCCCGCTCCGCCACCTCCGGGGGGCGGGGTGGGCGAGCTTCGCTCGCACGGGGTGGCCCTCCGGCCACATCTCCCGTCGTCTGTAATCCGCCATCCGCCATAGTCTATAAGCCATCTGCCATTAGCCATTTACTATCTGCCCTTAGCGAGTACGGAACCATGCCACGTTCACTTATCGGTACACCCAAGGCCGACCTCGACACACCGGCGCTGTGCCTGGACATCGAGGCGGTTGAAGCCAACATCCGGCGTATGGCCAACGCGCTACGGGACAGCCCGGTGCGCTTGCGGCCGCACGCCAAGACACACAAGTCCCCTATCCTGGCCCAGATGCAGCTTGCAGCCGGCGCCATCGGCATCACCTGCGCCAAGCTGGGTGAGGCTGAGGTGCTGGCCGCCGCGGGCATCAAGGACATCTTGATCGCCAACCAGATCATCGGCACAGGCAAGATCGCGCGGCTGGTCAATCTGGCCGCCTACACCGATGTCATGGTGGCCGTGGACGACGCGGCGAACGTGGCCGAGCTGGACGCGGCCAGCCAGGCGAAGGGGGTGCGGCTGCGCGTGCTGATCGAGGTGGACATCGGCATGGCGCGCTGCGGTGTGTTTCCCGGCGAGCCCACGCTGGCGCTGGCGCAGCGCGTCGTCGCTTCCCCCGGCCTGCGCTTCGAGGGGGTGATGGGCTACGAAGGGCACACGATCTTCCTCAAAGACCCAGAGGAGCGCCGTCAGAAGACTGAAGCCAGTGTGAAGCTGCTGGTGGATACCGCCGACCTGTTGCGGCGGCGCTGTATCCCCGTACCGATCGTCAGCAGCGGCGGTACGGGCACCTACTTCATCACGGGGCGATACCCCGGCGTCACCGAGATCCAGGCCGGCTCGTACATCACCATGGACGGTCAGTACCGCGAGGAGGTCGGCATCGACTTCGCCTACGGGCTGACGGTGCTCGCGACCGTGGTCAGCGCGCGCGACCCCGACCGGGCCGAGATTGACGCCGGGCTCAAGACGCTCACACGCGACTTCGGGCTGCCCAAGGTCATTGACCCGCCCGGTTGGGAGCTGGTCGGCCTGTCGGAGGAGCACGGCCACCTGCGGCGTGCCGGCGGCGCGCCCCTGAAGCCCGGCGATAAAGTCGAGATCGTGCCCAATCACGGCTGCACAACGATTAATCTGCATGACGAGTATCACGTGATCCGGCGGGGCATGCTGGAG
Organism: Chloroflexota bacterium; assembly: GCA_026389845.1. Lineage (GTDB taxonomy): Bacteria > Chloroflexota > Anaerolineae > CG2-30-64-16 > CG2-30-64-16 > JAPLHB01. The sequence goes on along the minus strand of JAPLHB010000186.1, from coordinate 4,644 downwards.
GCAGTCTGGCCCATCGCCGCGCGGGGGAAGATCGGCTAACAAGTTTCGTATCTATTCCTTCAGGTTAGGAGGCGATAAGACATGCGTACCACCATCATCCCGGATGCTGATTTTCAGGATCGCGTCAAGCGACTGCAGGTTGAGCTGGCACGCGCTGACCTGGACGTGCTCGTCACCTATTCGTCCGAGTCCGAGCCGGCCAGCAGCCGTTACCTGGCCGACTTTTGGCCCTTCTTCGATTTCGCGGGCGTGATCGTGCCGCGCGAGGGCGCGCCGGCGCTGGTCACCGGCGGTCCGGAGTCGTACGAGTTCGCCAAGCAGTTCTCGCGCATCAAGAACATCCACATCCATCCGCTCTTCGTCGAAAGCTCCGCGCCCGACTGGGTGCCGCCGGTCACGTACGAGGACTTCGCGTCGATCCTGAAGGCGGTGTGCGGTCGCCTGCCGGTGCGGGTAGGCGTGACCGACTGGAACATTTTCCCCCACCCCATCTTCGCCGATCTGCAGCGCGCCGTGGCCGGTGCCGAGATCGTGCCGGCCGACGACGTGCTGCTCCGCGTCAAGTGCATCAAGTCGCCGTACGAGATTGCCGCGATCCGCCAGGCCTACTGGATCACCGAGCAGGCGATGATTGATGTGCTAGAATCGGCCGCCGAGGGGCAGGCGGAGTGGGAGCTTGAGGCGCGCTCCCACGCGACCATGCGCCGGCTCGGCGCGGAGGGGACATCTTACCCGATCTGGGTTTGCTCGGGGCCGAATACCCACCAAAGCCTGTGCCGCTCCACTAACCGGCGCATCAAGCGCGACGAACTGGTGCAGCTCACTTTCGGCGCGCGGCACATGGGCTACTGCGGCAACATGTGCCGGCCCTTCGTAATCGGCAGGATGCCGGAACGTGCCCGTATCCTGATGAGCGTGGCGCTGGAGGGAGTTCACGGTGCGCTGCGGGACATCCGTCCGGGCGTGTCTGCCAAGACGGTCTTTCAGAACTACTACGGCACGCTGGCGAAGTACGGGTTCGAGCAATTCACCCTCTACGGCCCGGCCCACGGCACGGGGTCGTCCGAGGTGGAGGGGTTGTGGCTGGGGGCCGGCAGTGATCTGATCATCCAGCCCGGCATGCAGTTCAACATTGACATTTGGCTGAACGACGGGGAGTATGGCCTGCGCTATGAAGATGGCATCGTCGTAACGGAGGCCGGCATCGAGGAGCTGACGTCGTATCGGCGGGAGATTATCGAACTGTAGGCTGGTAGACGGCGGAGGCCAGGAGATGGAATCTGCTCTCAGGAATGTGTACGGCGATGGTGCCGAAGCACAGGTCGCCCGCTATCGAGATGCCCTGTCGGCTTTCGAGCTGGTCTTCGGCGCGGGCGATGTCACTGTCTTCCGCGCGCCGGGCCGGGTCAACCTGATCGGTGAGCACACAGACTACAACCACGGCTTCGTCCTGCCGGTTGCCCTCGACAAGGACACCTTGCTTTTTGCCCGCCTGCGGCCCGACAACCTGGTCCACTTGCGTGATACGGAGCCCGGCTACCCTCCGACTGCCTTCGCATTGACCCCCGACATCCCTGCTGATCCGCGAGGCAATTGGGCGAACTACGTGAAGGGAGCGGCGCAACTCCTGGCGCGGAATCTCCGCGGGCTGGATGGCCTGGTCGTAGGAGCACCGCCATACGGCGTGCCGCGTGGCTCGGGCCGCAGCTCATCATCGTCGCTGACCGTGGCGGTCGCGGTCGCGCTGGCGCATTTCAACGGAATTGACCTGGATGCGGAGTATCGCGATCAACGGATGTCGCGCCAGGCATTTGCCTAGTTTTGTTCCGAGGCAGAGTGGTACGTGGGCACCCGCGGCGGGATCATGGATCAGTTCATCGCCATGCTGGGCCGGCGCGATCACGCAATGTTCCTCGACTGTCGCCCCGATGCGGCCGGCGCCTATCATACTGAGTACGTTCCGCTGCCCGAGGGTTACCGCGCCATCATTGTGGACAGCGGTGTCCGTCACCGCAACGTGGGCGGCGGCTACAATCACCGGGTCGCTGCCTGCCGGGCCGGGGTCGCGCTGCTCCGCGCACGCTACGCGGGAATCACGCATCTGCGCGATGTGCAGGATCAGCCCTGGGATGAGTTCGCGCGCTGCCTGCCGGAGGAAACGACCGTCGCCGAGCTATCGGCGTCCGGCGTGGACCTTGGCGACGTGCCCGGCTTAACCGCCGATACCTGCCTGCGGGTGCACGCCCGCTGCCGGCACGTGTGGACCGAAAATCGACGGGTGTTGGCCGCGATGGCAGCGATGCGCGCCGGCGACGCGCTCAGGTTGGGGCGGTTGCTGGACGAAGCGCACGCCAGCGCGAGAGATGATTACGAAATCAGTTGCGCAGAGCTCGAATGCCTGGTCCGCGCGGCGGGCGAGGTGGAAGGGGTCGCGGGCGCTCGCTTGACGGGCGCAGGTTGGGGCGGTTGCATCGTGGCGCTGGTGCGCGCCGACGCTGTGCCGGCGTTCATCACACATATCATCAACACCTATCGGGGCGAGACCGACCTCGCTGCCGTAGCATTTGATTGTCGCGCCGGTCCAGGTGCCGGGCGGGTGCTGACCGTGGGTAACGGGGCAAACCCTTCTTTCTGATCTTCCACGTGCGTTGCTCAATACCGCCCGATCTCCTCGGCGAGCGGCACCAGCAGCTCCAGCTTCCACGGCTCGACGCGCGGGGCAACCGAGCACGCCGTGCTCAGAATGTACCCGCCGCCCGGCATCCCTGTGCGGATACGGTCCTCCGCGTGGGCGATGACCTGCTCGCGCGTCTTGGCCCGGAGCAGCACGATCGAATCCATGTTGCCTTTGAGAAAGACCCGGCTGCCCACCAGTGCTTTGGCGGCTGCCAGCTCGGTGTTGCCCAGCGGAGGCGGGTCCATCGTGTCGATCCCGCCTGTCCCCGTTGCCACCAGCAGATCGAGCCGATCTCCGATCCGTCCGCACGTGTGAGTGTAGATAGGCACGCCGAGCGCCTTGACCGTGTCGGCCACCCGGCGTTCGTACGGCAGGACCAGCTCTTCGTACATGCTGCGGGAAAGGAACGGCGCGCCGGCGAACGCTGAGGAGATCAGCACGGCGTCGACACCGTGCTTCGCCTGCGCGACCGCCCAGGTCACACAGGCCTCGGTCAGCCGATCCAGGATCGCGTGCGTCTTGCCGGGGTTGGCCAGCAGGCCCAGCAAGGCATTTTCGTAGCCGAAAAGTTCGACAAAGTGCGTGAACGGCGAGAAGACCTCGCCGTGGACTGAGACATCCTCGCCGGCCTTCTGGCGCACCAGATCGAGGGTCCGCAGGAAGTACGCGGGGATATCGGTCAGCGGCCCACGGATCGCTTTGCCTGCCAACCTGGGGATGTGATACACCCCCCATGTGTAGCCGGTCAGCTCATCCAGCACTTCGAGGCGGTCGGGGGCGATCGTGGCAAAGTCGGCGCGGGGAGGAGGCTGCTCATCAGGGGTCATGTGGTATGGGTTGTCATCCCACGGGCAGAACGTGATTTCTCCATTGCGCCAGATCAGCCGCTCACCGTCGGGCGTCGTCTCGATACGCTCCACTTCATCCAGCACATCCGGCGGCCGGCCGGGGATGTTGACGAGGATGCCATCGAACCGGTAACGGCGCTGCAGGGTCACTAACGCGTCGGCGAACGCCACCGAGGAAAACCAGATCTCGTGGGGCTTGAAGCCGGTGTTCAGGAAGTAATGGCCCAGCGCCAGTTGACACATCACCGGCACGCGATCCGGCTGCTGGAGGCGCATTGCCAGCGCTATGCGTTCTCGGCTGTTCATCGGCTGATCAACTCCGCTCAGGGTGACATCTTACTTTTGGAATTGCTGCACCCCCGCCATTATTCTTGTCTTCTTGGCCGATACTGGATCGCCTCGGCCACGTGCGCGGTCTGAATTCGTTCCGACCCGGCCAGATCCGCGATGGTGCGGGCGAGCTTGAGGATGCGATGGTAGGCGCGGGCGCTGAACTGCATCTGGCGCATGGCCGCGCCGAGGAGTTGCCGGGCCGTCTCATCCACCTGGCAGAAGTCGCGCACCTGCGTCGGCCCCATGTCGGCGTTGCACGTCAACGCGGGAGCCGACGTCTTGGCGCTCGTCCGTGCGCCGCCCGCGCCGGCCTTCGCCCCCGGCCCGCTGGCCCCCACCGCGAACCTCACCGTCTGCCGCGCCCGCGCGGCCTCTACGCGCGCCCGGATGGAGGCGGAGGTCTCACCGCGCCGATCGTCGCTGAGCTTCTGGAAGGGCACGCGCGGCACTTCGACGTGGATGTCAATGCGGTCGAGCAGCGGCCCGGAGAGCCGCTTCTGGTAGCGGCTGATCAGCCCGCTGGAGCAGGTGCATTCGTGCTCCGGGTCGCCGAAATAACCGCACGGACATGGGTTCATCGCGCCGACCAGCATGAAATTGGCCGGAAAGGTCAGGCTGCCCTGGGCGCGGCTGATGGTGACGATCTTGTCTTCGAGCGGTTGGCGCAGCACCTCCTGTACGTGATCGCAATTGGAAAAACAATATCGGCCTGATACTGAGTGCCCGCTTGGTAATTGAGCTGCTAAAGCGCAACAGATCTCATGCACTGCCGGATCCCGAAGTCTC
>JAPLHB010000098.1 GCA_026389845.1 Chloroflexota bacterium | reverse complement strand
GGCCGCCCAGTCGTCCGCCGAAACGCCCGCAGGTACGCATTCGTCGCTCATGTTGCCAGTCTAAACCAATTCATGGCCGTTGACAATGCCAATTAATGGCTATTGACAACCGTCCAGACGGACCCCGCCTGAACGGTTACGGCGCAACTTCGAGTGTTGCCGCAGAGCCGAGAACGTGGTAAACTGCGGTGGCAAGAGAAGCTGGTTTTACTCGATCATCGCAAAGGGACAATCCTGGCCCATGACGCCCTCCATCCCCGATCTCCGCCAATACCTGACGGCCGCCTACGGCGACGATGAGCTTGCCACGCTGTGCGCCGACTACTTCCGCGACGTCCAGGAGCAGCCATGAAAACGCATTGGTACAAGCTATCTGCCGCAGATGCGCTGAAGCAGCTCGGCAGCGATGCGGCGCCGGGCCTGGCGAGCGCCGAGGCGCAGGCGCGCCTGGCCACGGTCGGCCCGAACGAACTGGTCGAGCGTGGCGGCCGGACGCGCTGGGAGATCATCGTCGAGCAGCTCACCGGCGTGCTGACGATCCTCCTGTTCATCGCCGCGCTGGTCTCGGCCGTGCTGGGCGACTGGATCGAGGCCGTGGTGATCCTGGTCATCGTGGTGCTCAACGCGGTCCTGGGCTATACCCAGGAGGTCAAGGCCGAGCAGTCCATGGCGGCCCTGAAGCAGATGGCCGTGCCCCGTGTGCGCGTGCGCCGCGATGGCAAGACCCAGGACATCTCGGCCCGCGAGCTGGCGCCTGGAGACGTGGTGATCCTGGAAACCGGCAATATCGTGCCGGCCGACGGCCGCGTCCTCCAAAGCGTCAACCTGCGCGTCGAGGAGGCCGCGCTGACGGGTGAATCCGAGCCGGTGGAGAAGGACCCGGCCCTGGTCTTCGAGACCGACAAGGCCCTCGGCGACCGCCGCAACATGCTCTACAGCGGCACGATCGTCAACTACGGCCGCGGCGAGTTCGCTGTGACCGAAACCGGCATGCAGACCGAGCTGGGCCACATCGCGACCATGATCCAGGGTGTGGTGCAGGAGCAGACACCGCTGCAGCAGCGCCTGGACAAGCTGGGCAAATGGCTGGCCGGCGCCGCGCTGATCCTCGTCGCTGTGATCTTCGTCCTGGGGCTGATCCGGGGCCATAGCGACATCAAAGAGTTGCTGTTGACGGCTGTCAGCCTGGCGGTGGCCGCCGTGCCCGAGGCGCTGACCGCCGTAGTCACCATTGCGCTCTCGCTCGGCGCGCAGCGCATGCTCAAGCGCCAGGCGCTGATCCGCAAGCTGCCGGCCGTGGAGACGCTCGGCTCGGTCACAGTGATTTGCTCGGACAAGACCGGCACGCTGACGTTGAACCGCATGACGGTCACGGCGCTCGACATCGCAAACCATTCCTTTGAGCTGACGCAGGCGTCCGGCGAAACAAAGTTCGAGCTGGTGCCGACGGGCAGCATCCCCACGCCCGGCGCACAGCCAACCCTGGATCTGCTGCTGATCGCCGGTGCGCTGGACAATGACGCCGTGCTGTCGCTCGACGAAAAGCAGCCCGGCCGCTACCATGCGTTCGGCGACCCCACCGAAGGCGCGCTGGTGGTGGCCGCGGCTTACGCGGGGATCAAGAAGGATGACCTCGAAGCCGCGTTCCCGCGCGTGGCCGAAGTGCCGTTCGACTCGGTGCGCAAGCGCATGACCACCGTCCACCGGACGCCCCAGGCCATCGGCGAGCTGCCGGCCAGCCTGGCGCCCGTTTGGCAGCGGCGCGTCAACCTGGCCGTCATGCCGCCGTTCGTCGCCTTCACCAAGGGCGCCATTGACGGCATGCTGCACATCTCCGGCCAGGTGTGGGTGGAGGGCGAGCTGCGTCCGCTGGATGAGGCCTGGCGGGCGCGGATCATGGCCGCACACGACCAGATGGCGGCCAAGGGCATGCGCGTGTTGGGCGTGGGCCTGCGCATCCTGGATCGTCCGCCGGACGAAACGACCGATAAGGCTCTGGAGCGCGATCTGATCCTGCTGGGGCTTTTCGGCATGATTGACCCGCCGCGGCCGGAGGTGCGGGCCGCAGTGTTGGAGTGCCGCAGCGCCGGCATCCGGCCGGTGATGATCACCGGCGACCACCCGCTGACCGCGCGCCACATCGCCCAGCAGGTCGGCATCACCGACAATGACCGCTTCCTCACCGGCCAGGAGCTGGACCGCCTGTCGGTCGAGGAGCTGGCCGAGGCGACCCGCGACGTTTCAGTCTTCGCGCGCGTCTCGCCGGAGCACAAGCTGAAGCTGATTGATGCGTTCCAGCGACAGGGCAACATCGTGTCAATGACCGGCGACGGCGTCAACGACGCGCCGGCGCTGAAGAAGGCCGACATCGGCGTGGCGATGGGCATCACTGGCACCGACGTGGCCAAGGGCGCGGCCGACATGGTGCTGCTCGACGACAACTTCGCCACGATTGTCGCCGCGGTGGCGGAGGGCCGGGTCATCTACGACAACATCCGGCGCTTCATCAAATACCTGCTGACGTGCAACGCCAGCGAGATCGCGGTCATGCTGATCGGCCCAATCCTGGGCATGCCGCTGCCGCTGCTGCCGCTGCAGATCCTGTGGATGAACCTGGTCACCGACGGTCTGCCGGCCCTGGCCCTGGGCGTCGAGCCGCCGGAGCGGGACGTCATGAAACGCCCGCCCTACACGGCCAACGAGAGCGTGTTCGGCCGCGGCATGGTGCGGTTTATCATCGGCATCGGCGCCATCATGAGCGTGCTCGCGATCGGCGCGGCCTGGGGCCTCTGGCACGGGGCCGACCCGCGCTGGCAGACGGTGCTGTTCACGACCTTGGTGCTGTCGCAGTTGGCGGTCGCCGTGGCGACGCGCTCCGAAGAGCATCCGATCTGGAGCATCAGCCCGTTCACGAACCGGCCCATGGTGCTGGCCGTGGTCTTGACCGTGGCCCTGCAGTTGGCTGTGATCTATCTGCCCGTGGCCAACCGCATCTTCGGCACGCAGCCGCTGAAGCCGGTTGAGCTTGCCCTCAGCTTCGGCCTGGCCCTGCTCACGTTGATCATCGTCGAGATCTGGAAGGCCGCGACGCACAGGCGGCACCGCGCTTGATATTCACTTAAGTCTCAAAACGCAATAGCGCAAAACTCGCTACCAGTTGCCTGTCATTCTGAGCGGGTTCGTCCCTGAACTTTTGCTACGGCGTGACACCAGCGAAGAATCCGTTCGCTGCGTTCAGGACAGGCTCTGAGTGCAACGAAGGGGTGACAAAAGCGAGTTTTGCGGTACTGCCTCAAAACTATACTTTGGAGGTTCTACGTGTCACTCACTCGTCGCGTGGCTGTCTTGTCCATCGTTGCGTCCATCGTCACGCTGGCACTGAAGTTCACCGCCTACCAGCTCACTGGCTCGGTGGGTCTCCTGTCGGACGCCCTGGAATCGGTGGTGAACCTCACCGCCGCGTTGATGGCGTTCGCCGCGCTGACCATCGCGGCCCGCCCGGCCGATACGCACCACCCGTACGGTCACGACAAGGCCGAGTATTTCTCCAGCGGCTTTGAAGGGGCGCTGATCCTGGTGGCTGCGGGCACCATCATCTACACCGCGGTGCAGCGCCTGTTGCATCCGGGGCAACTGGCCGAGCTGGGAATTGGGCTGGTCCTATCGCTGGTAGCTTCAGCCGTCAACTTCGGGGTCTCACGGCTCATGCTCCGCGTGGCCCGCCAGTACGACAGCATCACACTGGAAGCGGATGCTCAGCACCTCATGACCGATGTCTGGACTTCGGTCGGCGTGGTGGGCGGTCTGGCGGTGGTCATGCTCGCGCCCGGCCTCCAAGTACTCGATCCGATCATCGCTATCTTGGTGGCCCTGAATATCGTGGTGACAGGCATCGGGCTCATCCGGCGCTCGATCGGCGGCCTGATGGATAGCGCCTTGCCCGCCGCGGAGATCGCCCAAATTGATGCGGCCGTGAAGGCTGCGTCCGGGCCGGATGTCCAGTATCACGGTCTGCGGACGCGCAAGTCTGGCTCGCGCCGGTTCGCTGATTTGCATCTCGTCATGCCCGGTCAAACGACGGTAAACGCAGCTCACGATATGTCGGCCGCGATCGAGCGTGAATGCCAGGCGCGGCTGCCCAACATGGCGGTCACCGTTCACTTTGACCCCAAGGAGCGTGTTGGCGCCGCCTAGCTTTTCAACCGCAGTTGAGCGGGTAGCCGAGGGTTCCGGCTCAAAGCAAGCCGCCAGGCTATCGCTTGACAGTTACCACAATGGCATCTACCTGAACCGTAGCATCCATCCCAAGGAAAGGAGACCCAGTATCCATGTCAGATCAAACGCCTGCCCCGCAGCAGATTCGCAAACTGAACATCACCGATCTCGAACGCATCGAGCGCTTCCGCATTGCCGGCTATGGCGGCGCAATCGCCGACGTCCTCCTCCGCCTGGGGGTGCACAACACGCTGTTATCCCTACGCTTCAGACCACTACGCCAGGGGATGCAGTTAGTGGGGCGCGCCTTGCCGATCAAGGGCCACTCCCTTGTTTTTGCAGAGCTCCCGCCGGCCGAGCGCGCGGCCATCGAGGCAAAATGGCAGGCTGAAGGCCACCCGCAGGAGCGCATGATGCGCGCCATCGCCGAAGCGGAGGATGGCGTCATTCTCTGCTATGACTGCGGCGGCGACACGCGGATCGGCCACTGTGGCGAGATGACCTGCCAATTGGCGTACGCCCAGGGCAGCCGGGGCATGCTGATGGCTGGCAATCTGCGCGACACGCAGTACATCATCCAGATGGCGGACTTCCCCGTCTTCTCCTTCGGCGCCTGCCCCTTCACCGACAGCGACTGGATCATCACCGAAGTGAACCAACCCATCTACCTGCCCGGCCATCTGAGCCACTATGTGCGGGTCATGCCCGGCGACTTCCTCTTCGGCGACAATGACGGGGTCCAGCTTATCCCTGCGGACGTGGCCGACGAGGTGCTGCTCCAGGTCGAGGCGGTCTATGCGCACGAGAACAAGGTGCGGGCCGCCCTGACCTCGGGGATGCCTGTCGAGCAAGTGTACCGGGTCTTCGGGGTGCTGTAAAGGAACGCGGGGCAGGATTTCTGCTAGAGCCTATCCGAACAAACTCGTAGCATCGGGCCTTGTGCCCGCCAGGACGCCCACGAAGGGCTACGCTACCCTTGTTCGGATAGGCTCTTAGCGCCTGGCGCTGCAAGCCTCAGGGGGTGACTGTGATCCCATGTCTGGCGCCGGCCTCGACGATGCGCTGCCAGATGACGTCCAGCAGGTCCAACCCATCCCGACGTCGCTTCTCGAAGGTCTGCCACTCCGGCTCGCCCGGCACCAGGATTTCCTGGACGCCCGGGAGCTTGCGCGCCTCCTTGGTTGCCGCGACAAGACGGTCTGTTCGTTGCCGGAACTCCTCAAGCGGTTGGAAGGCGCTGATGTTCACCGCCATGACCACGGCCGAGAAGGCAGGCTGGTAGTCGGGCAGGGGAGCGCAGCTCATGCCGGACAGCCCGCCGGAGAGCAGCTCGATGAGGAACATCAGGCCGTAGCCCTTGTGCCCGCCGAAAGGCAACAAGGCGCCGCCCCGCTGCCAGTCCAGCGGATCGGTGCTCGGGTTGCCGTCGGGGCCCAGCAGCCAACCTTCCGGGATGGGCACGCCTTTGTCGGCAGCCAGCATCAGCTTGGCCACGGCGCAAGCCGAGGTCGCATAGTCAATGAACACCGGCGGGTGTTGAGCCGCCGGCACCCCCCAGGCGATGGGGTTACTGTTGAAGCGCGGGCTGGCGCCCAGGTAAGGGGCTACCGTACCCCCCGGCTGCGCGCCCGTGCCGAAGACCAGGCCCATGAAGCCATTCTCCGCAGCACGCACGACGTATTCCCCCAGCCTGCCCGTGTGGCCGGAGTTGCGGATGGCAACCATGCCCAGGTCGTGAGCGTGCGCCTTGCTCATAGCCAGGTCGAGCGCCTTGTGCATGACCATGATCCCGAAGTTGCGGCCGCCGTCGAGCAGGGCCGTGGTCGCGCTCTCCCGCACGACCGCGATCTCACCACGCGGATCCACTGTCCCGTTCTCCAGCGCCTCGATGTATCCCGCGATCGCTCTGACCCCGTGAGAGTCGTGGCCGACGAGGCTGGCCAGGACCAGGGACTCTGCCACCTGCTGCGCGACGACGCTGGGCGCCCCCGCGGCTTCGAAGATCGCTGTTACCAGCGCGCGCAGGCGCCCATCTGTGATGTGCACCATCGTTCCTCCTAATGGAACAGAGATTATCGGGAATAACTGTCATTCTGAGCGGGTTAGCCCCAGACTCCTCGTTGCGGCGTGAAACCAGCGAAGAATCCCTTCGTTGCACTCAGGGCAGGCTCTTCATTGCGTTCAGAGCTTGTCCTGAACACAGTGAAGGAACAAGTTCTCGCTCCATGCCGCACGAGACTCCTTCGACTGCGCTCAGGACAGGCTCTGAGTGCAACGAAGGGGTGACACTCGCTGCTATTGCCGATAATGTCTAATCTCGTCATCCCCGAGAGTGCGACGAATCCAGCTCATATTACTCACCGTACCAGGTGCGCCGGCATCACGTCGCGACGGAACACGTCCGCCTCGGTCTCTCGGCGGCGGATCAGGCTGGCCGAGCCGCCCGTCACCAGCACGGACGCGGGCCGCGGCATGGCGTTGAAGTTGCTCATCGAGACTTCCTGGTACGCGCCGGTATCCAAGAGCGCCAGCACGTCGCCGACCTGCACGTCGGGCACAGGCACCGCGGGCAGCAGGCGGTCGCCGTAGCAGCTCCGGCCGATGACGTCCGCCTTGCCGGTCAGCGGCGCGTCCAGCTTGTTCGCGAACAGGTAGTGGTGTAGGTTGTGCTCGTAGCGGCCGCCGGTGAACCAGAACTCGGTGGTGTCCACCACGATCACGTTCCAGCGGATGGGGGTGGTCGTAGCCTTGAGCGCCTTGACCGTCGTCAGGTGGATGCCGGTGTCGCCGTGCATGGCGCGGCCCGGTTCCAGTTGCAGCGTCACCCCGGCCGTCTCGACGCCGTGCCGGGGCAGCTCGCGGCGCAAGGTGGCTGTGCACGCCTCGGCGTAGGCCTCGATGGAGGGCGCGGGGTGGCGGTTGGGATGACCGGTGATGGTAGCCACCAGCCGCGCCATGACCGCGTAGCGCGACCGCGGCCCCAGCAGGCTGACCACCCTGGAGATGGCCGTGAGCGCGGCGTACTGGACCGGTTCGCTGTAGACCGTCGCAGCGTTGAAGGGGTCGCGTGGGATGGCAAATCCACCGCCGATGTCAATCTCCTGCGGCCGGAAGCCGCCCAGCGCCCGGCAGACCCGACCGATCTCCGCGGCGTAGGCAGCCATCTGGGCCTCCCAGTAGCGGACGGAGCGCCGATGCCGGCCGTGATGCTGGTGGAAGCCGACCACCTTGACGTTTGCCGCCTTCAGGAGCCGCGGGCCCACTGCCATGATCTGCTCGAAGGTCAGTCCGCCTTTGTACGCGATGGCGGCGATGTCCGTGGGGGCCAGCCCCTCGGCCACGAAGTCGCTGTGCGCGATGAAGCGGCTGAGCACCGGCTTGAGCCGCAGCCGCACGTAGGCGGTCGTGCCAAGCTCGGCCGCGGCGCGCTCGATGACATCCACCTCTTCCAGGCTGTCCACGGTGAGACGGGCGCCGACCTGGATGCTGCGGCGGATGTGGTCTTCGTCTTTGGGCACGCCGTTGACGGAGATCAGTTGCGGCGGGCAGCCGGCATTCAGCGCCATGGTCAGCTCGCCCGCCGAGTAGGTGTCGCAGCCGCACCCCTCGCCGGCCAGGATGCGCTGGATCGCGGCGAGCCAATTGGCCTTGGCCGCGGGCATCACCACCACGGGGCCGTCGGGCCAACCGGCCTGGAATGCGGTGCGGAAGCGGCGCACGTTGCGCCGGAGCTGATCTTCGGAGAAGACGAAGAGCGGCGAGCCGAACTCACGGAGGAGGTCCAGCGTATCGCACTCCTCAATGTACAACCGGCCTTCGCGGGCCGACAAACAATCGTCAATGCCCCTGATGGTCATGTTGCCTCCTTTGTGCCTGGCCTCTCAAGTCACCAGCGTTTGCGTGCCCTGCCACCGCTCGCCCGGCGCCAGGCGCACCGGCGCGGCGATGACCGCTGCCTCAACGCAGACGAACCGTCGGTAGCCGTCCGGCTCCAGGTCGGCCAGGGTCGCGGCCTTGGCCGCGCCCGGATTCCATACCACCGCGTCGGGAAAGCCGGCCGAGCGGACGACCGTCGTGCGCGCCGGCTCGATCACGCGCAGTTCCGCCGGCACGTCGAAGTAGATGCGGTCAACCTGGCCCGCAAAGCGCACCTGTGGCTCCGCATCAACGCCTTCCACCCCGCCGGCCGCCGCGTCGCGATAGCGCAGGCCGGCCAGCCCTTCCACCGTCGTCGCAGCGATGTCGGCCACGGCCAGATAGGTGTGCAATGCGGTTGTGAAGGTGAATGGCCCGGCGCCAGTGTTGGTGACAGCGAGCGTCACCACCAATTGCTTCCCGCCTGTCGAGACGGTCAGCTCGGCCAGAAAGGCGTTAGCCCAAAGGCCGCGGCTGGCCTCCGAGTCATGCAGTTGAAAGGTCGCGGCTGCGCCGTCTGCGGTGGCCGCCGCGCCGATGAACCCCCACGGCAGCACACGGGCAAAGCCGTGTTTGGGGAGCGGCCCCAGACCCGAAAACTGCGGGAAGACCACCGGCACGCCGCCGCGGATCGCGGCGCCGGGGCTAAAGGCGGACGTCCGGCTGAGAAACAGGCGCTCCTGGCCGCCTGCCGGCACCCACGACGCGACGTGCGCGCCGTGCAGATAAACCTCGGCCCGCGCCCCGTCGGGGGCCACGAGCGCCAGCCTGGGCAGATCGCCAGCGCCAGGTGCGATGGCAAAGAGCGGGTCCAGGATCGGAGGAGTCATGTTGGCGGCCTTTCTGATCCGACCTCGCATGTTGCGAGGATCGGTCTGGCTCCATCATACCACACCCATGCACATTTGCCCACTGGCATTTTGGGCGCGGGCAAAGCGCCTTTACCCCGGCGGATCGGCATCCGGCTGTCGCGTGAGTCAATTCGGTGTGTTTGCGGATAAATACTGGATCGGATACAATGAAGCCTTCGCAGGTTATCCGAGCGCCGATGTGGTTGCCGAACCGGGCGAGCGCGACGGTTTCCCTTGCCACGCGGCGTTTTCGATTGGCCCCTACAGTGTGCTGATCTTTTCGCAATGAGCGAAGGGAGAAGTGGAAATGGTGGAGTTTATCCTCTCGCAGATCCGGGGGCTGATGCAGGCGGCGCGCGACAACTATCGCGTTGATCCGGTCGTCTTTCTGGTCATCTACTTCGCTTCGGCGCCGTTTTTCTACTATTCGTTATTCCGCATGATCCGGGCGCTCGCGCAGAAGCGTGGCACGCAGATCATGCTCTGGAGCGCC
>JAPLHB010000228.1 GCA_026389845.1 Chloroflexota bacterium | reverse complement strand
AGATCTTCGAGGGCACCAACGAGATTCAGCGGATCGTCATCGCCGGCCAGGTGTTGCGGCCGTATGGGGTGCGCGTTTCGCCGTGAGGGGGGAACGGAGGGAACTGGGGGAACTGAGGAACGGAGGGAACGGAGGGAACTGCGGAACGGAGGGAACTGAGGGAACTGAGGGACGTAAGGGACCTCCGGGGGGAAGTGAGGGAACTCTTGGGGATGAGAGCTGCGAAGTTCCCCTGAGTCCCTCGAAGTTCCCCTGAGTTCCCCGGAGTTCCTCGCAGTTCCTCGCAGTTCCCCTGAGTTCCTCGCAGTTCCTCGCAGTTCCCTCAGCCTTCCAGTGTTCCGAAAGGAGCCATTTATGCGGATAGTTGTGTGCGTCAAGCAAGTCTACGACCCCAAGACCGTGAAGATCTCTCGCAGCCGCGAGGAGTTCGATATGCGGGATGCGGCGAAGATCCTCAATCCGGCCGATAAGTACGCGCTGGAGGCGGCGTTGCGCCTGCGCGAGGCGGCCGGCGGTGAGGTGATCAGCCTGACCATCGGTGACGCGGGCGCGGAGGACGTGGCGCGCGAGGCGGTCGCGATCGGCGCGGACAAAGCGGTGCTGGTGACTGGAAGCTCGAAGCTAGAAGCTGCGGCGTCAGCGTCCAGTTTCCAGCTTCTAGCTTCCAACGCGGTCACGCAGCTCATCGCCGCGGCCGTCGGGCATTTGGGCGGGGTTGACCTGGTGCTGACCGGCGAGATGGGCGCGACCGACGGCACAGGCGGGCTGGCTCCACGGCTGGCCGCGGCCTTGGGTTGGCCGGTCAGCCTGGACGTGGTCAGCCTGGCCCAGGAAAGCGGCGGTCTACAGGCAACGATGACCGATGGGGCCGCGGGGGATCTGGCGACGCCGGCCGTCGTGGTGGTCGTCCCTGGCCCCGTTCGGCCGCGCTACCCCCATCCGGCCCGCATTGCCAACGCCTGGAACGACGGCCTGGTGGAGTTGCTCACACCGGCCGATCTCGGATTGACCGCCGAGTCCCTGGTTTCTGATGCCGAGCCAGGCGGTCTCATCCTCGGCCCCGAACGCGTGCGCGGCCAGGTGGTCGGCGGCACGCTGGCGGAAGCGGCGGTGGCGGTGGCGGGGATGTTGCGGGCGAAGCGCGCGATTTAGCGTGTTGCGTATTGCGTGTTGCGTGTAACGGGTCAAGTCCGGCTCGCCAGATAGCGTAGAGCACGAAACGCGAAACACGCACCACGTACCACGAAGTACGCACTACGCACTACGCAGTACGAAGGAGCATTCTATGGGCATGGATCTATCCTACCTCGAAGCTCTCATGGGCGGCGCGGCCGAGGAGACCGGGGGCGGCGCGGGCGGCGTGTGGGTGGTGGCTTGTAGGGACGGGTTTGGCGTCTTGACAAACGTCGTTGATCGCGAGGGAGAAACCCGCCCCTACGACGACGATGGCATCCTGCGCCTGGTCGGCAAGGGCCGCGTGGTGGCCGACGCCCTGGGGACCTACGTCTACCTGTTGTGGAGCGGCGGCGACGAGGCCGCGGCGCAAACTGCACTCCGCGCGGGGGCCGACACCGTCCTGCTGGCGGACACCGTGCCATCGTTGGCCGATCTGACCGCCTTCTTCGCCGAGCGCAAGCCGCAGGTGATCCTCTTCCCGCGCACGCGGCTGGGGCGTACGCTGGGGCCGGGGCTGGCGCAGGCGTTGGGGGGTGGCCTCTGTGGCTACGCCGCCGATCTGGCCGTGGATCCGATCTATCAGCGCGTCGTGGCGCACCAGCCGGTGCTTGACGACGCCGCGCGACAGGCGGTCTCGATCGTGGCCGCGCCCGCGGTGGTGGTGATGGACACGGCCGCGCTGCCGGCCGCGTTCAACGAGCCGTGGCGCACAGGGGTGGTCGAGCCGCTCAGCGTGAACTGGACCGCGGCGCAGCCCGACAGCGTGAACTGGACCGCGGTCGAGTCGGAGCGGAGCAAGCCGGCTGCGACCCTGGCAAACGCGGCCGTCATCGTGGCAGCCGGCATGGGGCTGAAGAATGCCGAAGGTTTCGCCCTGGCCGAGAAGCTGGCCGCGGCGTTGGGCGGCGCGGTCGGCGGCGACCTGGCCGCGCTGGACGCCGGTTGGATCACCGAAGAGCAGCTCATCGGCCTGACGGGGCGGAGCGTGGCCCCCAAGGCGCTGCTGGCCCTGGGCATGGACGGTGACACGTCGTTCTTCATGGCGACGCAGGACGCGGGCGCGCTCGTGGCCGTCCAGCCCGATCCGAAGGCCCCCATCGTCCCCGTGGCCGATCAGAACGTCATTGCCGATCCGGCCGCGTTCGCGCAGGCGCTGCTGGCCGCGTTGGCGAAGTGACCTGCTGTCGAGAGGTTGTCATTCTGAGAACTGCCATGCCGCGTGGCGGCATTCGTGAAGCAAGAAACCCCACTGCGTGTCATGCTGAGCGGGTCGTTCCCGTGTCTTGTGTTGCGGTGAGCTTCCAGCGAAGCATCCGGCGTGGCAGCGTGACTCTTCGCTAGAGTCACGCCGCGGCGTACTGTTTGTCGTAGACCCGCTCAGAGCTTGCTCCTTCACTGCGTTCAGGACAGGCTCTGAGTGCAACGAAGGGGTGACAAAGTAAATTTTTGCAAAGGAGGGAGTATGGCAACATCCAACTGCGCCGATTGCCCGATGCGTAAGCGGGCAGAGGCGAAACCGAAGGCGTTGTTGAGCCGCATCTGGCGGTGGCACACGGGCTGGTGCCCCGGCTGGAAGGCGTATCAGCGTGAGCTGGCGGCACAGGGCTTGCCGCCCGCCAAGGCGTGATTGAACAGAAGCTCGGTTTCTCGCAGAAACCGGGCTTCTCATATCCCCTTCGCAGATGGCCCCGGCCAATGCCTGCGCTTGGCGTCATTCCGTGGATATGCTAGAATATGGCGTAGGAGGGGTAGGCGATGAACAACAGAATTGTGAAGACGCCGGAAACACATCCATTGCTTGAGCGTATCTCGATAAACCCATATGTCTGCTTCGGCAAGCCGACCGTCCGTGGCACGCGCGTCTGGGTGTCGCTGCTCCTTGATTTTCTCGCCAGTGGCATGAGCGTTACTGAAATCCTGGACGAATACCCGCAACTGACCGAGGAAGACATTCGGGCGGCGATCGCATACGGCGCGGAGATGGCACGCGAGCGTTACATCGAGCTTCCCATGGAGGTCTTCGCGTGAATTTCAAGCTCGACGAGAACTTCGGGAAGCGTATCCAGCAGGTATTCAAGGATGCCGGCCACGATGTTCAGACGCTCCTCCAGGAATCGTTGAGCGGAGCCTCGGATCAGGAGATTTATCAGACTTGCCAAGCGGAACAGCGTTGCCTGGTGACTCTTGATCTGGACTTCTCCGATGTGACGCGCTTTCCACCGAAGCCGACCGACGGGATCGTCGTGATCCGGGCGCCGCGAAACCCCAGCCTGATCTTACTGGAAGGCCTGGTCCGCCAATTCCTATGGGCGCTGCGCCAGATGCCTGTCCAGGGCAACCTGTGGATCGTTGAGATCGGACGGATCCGGGTGCATCAGCCAGCGCCAGGTGACGAGTCCCAGATATGATCGAACAGAGACCCGGTTTCTCGCAGAAACCGGGTCTCTGTTGCTTGTAAGAAATCTCCCCCTGATGTCCTTTTTCGCAGTACCGCAAAACTCGCTTTGTCACCCCTTCGTTGCACTCAGGGCAGGCCCTTCGTTGCACTCAGGGCAGGCTCGAGCGGGTTGGCCCCGTGAAGTGCGTTACGGCGAGAATCCAGCGAAGAGCCTGCCCTGAGCGCAGTCGAAGGGGTCTCGTTTCGGCCGAGAGAACTTGTCCTGAGCGCAGCGAACGGATTCTTCGCTGGTGTCACGCCGTTACGAGAGTTCAGGGACAAACCCGCTCAGAATGACAGGCAGCGGGTAGTGAGTTTTGCGCTATTGTCCTTTTTCCCCAGGTGGATCCGGTTGAGCCTCGCGTGAGTTGTTGGTATCGTTTTGAGGGGTTCACACGAATCCTTCGGGGCTGCGTTCTCAAGCGCCTGCCGTTCCAAACACCTGCACCTCGCCGATCGTCCACGGGATCTTCCACTTGCCCACCTGGACCGCGTCGCTGGTCTGCTTGATGCGGATGTAGCAGCCGTCGGTCGGGTCGAAGCTCACCGCGGCCGGAGTCCTGAAGAAGCGATCCACACGCCCCACCTCTCGCCAAATGGCGCCGTCGGCCGAGAGCTCGATCGCCAGGCCTCGCGGAAACTCCTGCGCTGGCCCCTCCAGCACCACCTTGGCGATCGTCAGCGGGGCGCCCAGGTCCAGCTCGTACCACATGCCGAGCGTCTGTGGGACGCCGCTCGACCACGCGGTGGCCGGGTCGCCGTCTATCGCCTTGCCTGCCGCAGCGCTGGCGAAGCTGGCCTTCGCAGTCCAGGCCGGCGTCGTCCGGATCACCAGCTCGCCGATACTCCACGGGTTTTTGAATCGGTCCTCGGCCGTCGTTTCGATCCGCACGTAGCGAGCCGCCGGCAGGGAGCGATCTACGCCCAGCGTAACCTCCACGGGATTGCTGTAGTTCAGCGGCTTGGCGGTCAGCTCGTTCCAGTTCTGGCCGTCGGTCGAGACGCTGATCTTGTAGCCGCGCGGCGTCTGCTCCTTCCTGGGGCTGGTCAGGGCGATGCGGGTGACGTGTTGCACCCCGCCCAGGTCCACCTGGAACCACATGCCGGGCGTCTGGCCGGCGGCCGTGCTCCAGGCTGTGTCAGGGTCGCCGTCGAGCGCCTTGCCGGCGTCGGCTTCGCAATGGCTGGCCGTGGCTTTCCAGGTGACGATCGGCTCGGCCTGCACCACGACTTCGCTGATGGTCCAGGACGGCAGGAGCAGCTCGATCCGCACGTAGCGGGCTTTGGCCGGCGCAAAGCTCACGTCCACGTCGCCGCGGTTATCGCTCTCCCGGGCGACTTCCTGCCAGCTTGCGCCGTCCGCGGAGACCTTGACGACGTAGCCGCGCGCGAATTGCCCCGCGAGGCTTTGCGTCCGGAAGCTGCGCACCAGTTGGAGGCTGCCCAGGTCCACCTGGAACCAGGCGCCGGACGCCTGCGGGCCAGGGGTGCTCCAGGCGGTGTCGAACCTGCCGTCGGTGGCCTGGCCGGCTTCGGCCGCGGCTACGCTCGCGGTGACGGCCCATGTCGTGATGGGCAGCCGAGCGGTCATCGGCGCGGGGACGACCCGCGCGAGCTGATCCGAGAACCAGGTGACGTGTTCTTCCACCGGATCCCATTGTAGAACGTAAGCGCCGGGGGCGGCCGGCGCTTTCACCTTCGCCTGCAACGTCACCTCGCCGCCGCGCGCCACGTCGGCCGGCAGGTCGGTGCGCTCGCCCTCGAAGATGACGATTTTGTCCGCGGCGTCGGCCCAGTGATAGGAGAGGCGGATGGGCTTGTCTCCGCCGGCGAGCCAGGTCTTGCGGCCGGTGTTCTTCAACGTCACGGGCACGGTGAGCGTCGCGTTGCAGTCCACCACGGCCGGCGGCTGCTGGGCCAGGGTGTAGGCGTAGAGCGGCTTCGGATCGCCGGTGACTTGCACCGCAACCGGCTGGGGCATCGTGACCTTCTGATCCGAGAACCAGGTGATCCGCTCCTCCACCACGTCCCACTGCAGCTTGTAGTCGCCGGGGAAGGGCGGCGTCTGCACCTGCGCTTCCAACGTCACTTCCTGGCCCGGCAGCACCGGGCCGGGGAGATGGGTTCGTTCGCTCTCCCACAGGAATTTTTTGCCCGCCGCGTCGGCCCAGTGATACGATAGAGATACCGCGTTCATCCCGGTCGCCATCCAGGTCTTGATGCCGGTGTTTTTCAGCGTGACAGGAACCTTGATCGTCGCGCCGGTGTCCATCTTGACCGGCGTCTGGTGTGTCAGCTCAAAGGCGTAGACCGGCCTGTCATTGCCGATCAGCTTGAGGAGCACGCCTTTGTAGTTCTCCAGCCCCAGCCACGTGTCGCCGGGGCATTCGGTGCCGCGGGGAGGACCCAACTCCCGGTGACCGATGACCTGGATCTGGGGCAGGACGACCATGATCGCCTGGCAGAGCCGGGCTGCGCTGCGAAGTTGGGCGTCGGTCGGCGCCTGGCCGCTCATGAAGTTGCCGATCAGGCAGATGGCGACGCCTTGCCAGTTGTTGATCCCGATGTCGCCCGGCGAGTCCTGGCCTTTGAAACCGGCGTGCCACGCCAGTACGTCCAGGCTGTGCTGGCGCACGATGCGACCGCTCTGTTCGACGACGAAATGGTAGCTGGCCTCGGGATACTCTGGCTTGTCCTCATCCTGGTGGGTCACGTCCCAATTTGTGATGTTCTCGGCGGTCAGCGTGGCGCGCCCCGTGGAGTGGTGGATGACGATGTACTTGATGCCGTTGACGTCCCGTTTGAAGTAGGGCAGTTGCGGCTTGCCGTCGGCCCCCTTGCGCACGGGGAGCCGGCCGCGCAGATCCACGATCCCCGCGACCTGGTCAATGGGCGTCTCGTCCACCACTTCGGTGCGGGGGAGCTGGCCGACCTTGCCCACCACTTCATAGCATTGGTTATTTTGCGGATTGCCCCAGCAGAAGGCATCCCAGCCGGGGTCGGGCGAGGTGGCGAGGAAGGCCGCGGCCGAGCGCAGGTAGAGGCCGTAGCGCTGGATCACGTCGTAGTAGGCGGCGTAGTGGCGGGCAACCACGTCGCGGCCCACGTTGGCCGTGGAGTTGCCGAACTCGGTCATCTCCAGCATCTTATCGGGGAAGAGGGTGTGGTATTCGATGAACCAGCGGCCCCAATCGGGGCTGAGCTGGTTGTCCTGCTGCCAGTAGCAATGGACGCCCAGCCAGTCGGCCTTGCGCACCGACTCGGCGCAAGCCTGGAGCCAGTCCAGGTCGCCACGCCAGGCGCCGTGGTGGAGCGCCAGGCCGGGGAAGCCCAGTTGCGCCCAGGGGCAGTCCTTTTTCAGCAGGCGGTAGACCTCCAGGAACCACTGGTTGAAGCTGCGCGCATCGTCCAGGCCAGGCCCCCAGCCCTCGTAGAACTGCTCATGGTTCGGCTCGTTGTGGATCTCGAATTTGACGGCGTAGGGCTTGAGCGCCTGCATGGTGGGGATCATCTTGGCCGCGAAGTCGGCCGGGGAGGGGTGCTGGTGATTTTTGCCCATCCGGTCGTCGTAGAGGCGGACGATGAACTCCAGGTCGGGGTTCTCCTTACGCAGGCGCTTGTAGACCTCCACCTGCGTGTGCGACATCGTCTTGAGGGTTTCGATCTTCGCCTCGCGGATGATGCGGTAGTCCAGCTCGGTGAAGGTGTAGTCGTTGCGGGCGTGCAGGCCGATGCGCACGCGGTTGCTGACGTAGCGGACGGGCAGGCCACCCGCGGGGCCGCGGGGGCCGCGGGGACCGTGCTGCCCCGGGTCGCCTTTGGCATACTTGCCAGTGGTCATGGTCACACACTCCTTTGTCCATGCAGGGGTTGCTCGACGATCTACAACAAGAAACAGGGGGTCGTGCTTCTGTATGACCTATTATGCCACAAGTGGTTGAAGTAATCAAGCGGCAAATGCAGCGGGCCACGGCTCAGGTCGGAGTGTCCCATGGCTCAGTGGAGGAAGCTGGCTGCGGGGGTTTTGAGCGCCAGTCGGTCGTTCGTGGTGCTGTTCAGCATTTGTCGGCCTCCCTGCCTGTGGTGAATGCCTACGGCATTCTACCGGAGGGGGTATACCCGACAAATGTCGGAATTTTCAATCGCTCGGGCGCGATTCGGGTCGGTCTGACAGAGGTGGTGGCAATGGAAGCCAAGGCATTCAGTGTTTCAATCGCTCGGGCGCGATTCGGGTCGGTCTGACTCAAGATTGTGCCGGGGGTACCACGATGAACGAA
>JAPLHB010000022.1 GCA_026389845.1 Chloroflexota bacterium | reverse complement strand
CTGACCGGCATCCTGGCGCGTGCCTACGACGACCTCTACGTCACCGTGGCCGCGGGGACGCGATTGGCCGATCTACAGGCCGAGCTGGCGGCCGATGGCTATCTCCTGCCGCTGGCCGCGCCCTGGCCCGGCGCCACCGTCGGCGGGACGATTGCCGCCAATTTCAACGCGCCGTGGCGTGGGCTGTATGGCAGCATCCGCGATCTGCTGCTCTGCGCCGAGGTTGTCCTGCCCGATGGCCGGAAGCTGCGCCTAGGCCGGCCGCTGGTCAAGGATGTGGCGGGCTATGCCCTGTCAAAGCTGTTCGTCGGCTCCTTCGGCGTCTTCGGCGTTTTGACGGCCGTTTCGCTGCGCGTCTTCCCCAAGCCGCCGGTCAGCCTGACACTCTGTCTTCCATGCTTCGACTTGAAGACCGCCCTGACTGCTGGCCGCGCCCTGGGCCGGCCAGCCGAGTACGTCAGTGCATTGTTACTCTTGCAGAACCCCGGCGCTCAACTCTTGCCGACTCAGGCGCCTTACCATGTCGTGAGCACGGTCGAGGGGACGACCGAAGATGTGACACTGGCCGCCCGTGAGAGCCGCCGCGCCGTGGAGCAAGCCGGCCTGCCGTTACCCGTGACGTTGGTTGGCGTAACCGGCACTGATCTGTGGGCGCAGACGCTTGCAACGTCGATCCGGGTGCTCAGAGCCGGCATATCGCCGGGCGCGTTGCCGTCCTTGTTGTCGGCAATGGGGACACCGGATGAAACGCCGCTAGTCGCCGACCTGGCGAACGGCCTTCTCTATGTTTGCCACGTGCCTGGCACTTGCGAAGTGCCAGGCACGTTTCCGGCGATGTGGGAAGACCGGCTGCGATCAGAGGCCATACAATTGAACGGCTATAGCTTCACGCTGGGGCGCGAAGTCTTCCCGCCGCGCGGTTTCCAGATAGCGCCACAGGCCCAGCGATTTGCGCGCGAGCTTAAGCAGCGGTGGGACCCGGCCGGAGTACTGAATTGGGGCCTTATGTAAAGCATTATGCAAAATGGAGGAAGCGTGGTTCTTCAAAGTAACTACTTCGAGTACAGCGTGCCGCAATTTCGGAAGCTGGCACCGAATCAGATGGAGCGCATCCATCACGCCAGTCTGGAAATCCTGGATCGTACAGGGGTACTCCTGTACAACCAGGAATGCCTGGACCTGCTGAAGAAGAAAGGGGTTAAGGTCACCGAAGAAAATCGGGTGCGCATCCCGCCTGGGCTGGTCGAATGGGCGCTTTCGGTTGCGCCGCGCCGCGTCGTGCTGTGCGATCGTCACGGCCGGCGGGTAATGCCGCTGGAGCGGCAAAACGTCTTCTTCGGCCCTGGCTCCGATTGCGTCTTCGTGCTGGATCACCGCACGGCCGAGCGCCGCGCCGGGCGGTTGCAGGACGTCGAAGAAGGAATCCGCGTCTGCGACGCGCTCCCCAACGTGGACTTTCTGATGTCGCTCTGCCTGCCTCACGACATCGAGCAAGCCACCGCCGACCGCTGGCAGATGCGCGCCATGTTGACGAACAGCACGAAGCCGATTCTGTTCGTCACCACCGAGTTTGACGGAACCGTGGATGCGGTGCGAATGGCCGAAGCGGTCATGGGCGGCGAGGAGGAATTGCGCCGGAACCCGATCTGCGCGTTGTACATCAACGTTTCTGCTCCCCTGCGGCATAACGAGGAATCGCTCCGTAAGCTGATGTTCATGGCCGAGAAGGGGCTGCCGACCACCTACACCCACGTCGTGCTGCGTGGCGCCAACGGGCCGGTGACTGCGGCAGGTGCGACCGCGCTTTCCAACGCGGGCGAGTTGGTCGGGCTGGTGCTGGCGCAGCTTAAGCGTGAAGGCGCACCGATCATCCTGACAGGCGGGGTGAACGACATGCTCGATATGCGCAGCATGGGCGACATCTATGCCGCACCGGAGAACCGCGTTGTCTGTTCCGAATTCGCTCACTTCTACGGGCTACCCATCTTCGGCCTGGCAGGCGCCAGTGATGCCAAGCTGCCCGACGAGCAAGCCGCGGCCGAGGCGGCGTTCTCGCTGCTCCTGGAGGCATTAACCGGCGCGCAGATGATCCACGACATCGGCTACCTGGACGGCGGCCGGCTGCACTCTCTGGAGCAGATCGTCATCTGCGATGAATTGATCAACTACGTCAAGCGTTTCATGCAAGGGATCGAGGTCAATGAGGAGACGTTGGCGTTGGATTTGATTGACCAGTTGGGACCGAGCGGCGACTACCTGGGCACCGAGCACACCCTGGCGCACTATAAAGAAGATTGGACGCCAAAGCTGTTCACTCGCTTGAACTACGACCGTTGGGCGGCGGCCGGCGGCAAGACGCTACGCCAGCGCGCCCGCGAGCGGGTAGACCAGCTTCTCGCCAAACACCAGCCGGAGCCGCTGCCGGCCGACGTGCAGGCCAAGATCGACGCGATCGCGTCCGGGGCGCATCAGGACTAGCCCCGGCCGAAAGGCCCTGTAATCAAGACCAGACAAGCACAATTCGTGTCAATTCGTGTAATTCGTGGCTGAGCTCTGGGAGGTTGAGATTGGGAACAAGACTATTGACGGGCAACGAAGCCCTGGCGCTGGGCGCGCTGCACGCCGGTGTCAAGGTCGTCACCGGCTATCCGGGCACGCCATCCACCGGCGCGCTCACCAGCCTGCTGCAACTGGAGCCGCCGGGCGTCCACGTGGAGTGGAGCGTCAACGAGAAGGTGGCGTTCGAGATTGCCGCGGGCGCGGCGTGGGCCGGTCAGCGCGCACTCTGCACCATGAAGATGTCGGGGCTGAACGTAGCCTACGACTCGCTGATCTCCATCGCCCACTCCGGCATCATCGGCGGGCTGGTGATCTACGTGGCCGACGATCCGGGCGCCAACGCGGGCATGGTAGAACAGGACTCGCGCGGCTTCGCGCTGATGTCCGATCTGCCGATGCTCGATCCGGCCACCGTGCAGGACGCGTATGATCTGACGCGCGTCGCCTTCGACCTATCGGAAGCGATCGGCTCGCCGGTCTTCGTCCGGCTGGTGACGGCCAATTCCAGCTCGTTCGCGCCGGTGGAAATTGACGACGAGCCGCCCGTGTGGCCCGAACGCCAGCCGATGCTGATCCGCGACATCAACAAATTCACCAAGGCCGGCGCAGTAATCGCGATGACGCAGCACCGCGACGTGATCGCGCGGCTGGAGCGTGCAGGGCGCTGGATTGACGAGCGGGGGCTGAATAGATTGCAGATCGCGGACTACGGATTACAGATGGCAGATGGCGATACGCAAAACGAAAAACGAAAAACGCAATGCGCAATGCGCAATATGCAGGCCGCAATACCCAATACCCAATACCCAATACCAAACACACTCGGCATCGTCGCCGCAGGCATCACCACCACCTATCTCGAAGAGGCATTTGAGATCGCGGCGCGCTACGGTTTCGACCCTGGCACGGCCTCGGTGCTGCGCGTCGTCGTGGTCAACCCCTTCCCACTGGCACAGGTGCAGGCGTTGCTCCGGCATTGCGACACGATCCTGGTGCTGGAGGAGTTGGAGCCGCTCATCGAGAAGGGCGTCATCATTGAGGCGCACCGGCTGGGCTGGGAGGGGCGCATCCTGGGCAAGTTGAGCGGCCTCTACGAGCGGGTGGGTGAGTACGGCATCCGCCACGTCGTCCAGGGCCTGGCCGCGGCGCTGGGTCTGACCCTCCCCGCCGACCTGTTTCAGGGGCGAAGCGAGGCGGAAAAGCTGGCCGCGGCGCGGCCGATCACCGTCTGCGCGGGCTGTCCGCACCGCGGGACCTACATGGCGATCAACCAGGCGGTACGCCGCGCCGGGTTCAAGAAGGACGAGGTGATGGTGACGGGCGATATCGGCTGCACCATCCTGGGGATGAACCCACCGTTCAACACCGTCTGGAACGAGGTCAGTATGGGCGCCAGCATCCCGCTCGCCCAGGGCTTTGTCCATTCGGGCGTGAAGGCTCCGGTGATCGCCACCATCGGCGATTCCACTTTCTACCACGCGGGCATCGCGGGGCTGGTCAACGCGGTGCAGCACCAGACGCCGCTCACGTTGATCATCATGGACAATGGCTGGACGAGCATGACGGGGATGCAGGTCAACCCTGGCACGTGCGAACAGTTCCAGCAGAGCGGCAACGCGAAACTGGACATCGCGGCCATCGTCCCCGCGCTAGGGGTGGATCAGTTCTGGATCGTGGACCCGTTCGACCTCGAAGACACAGCAAAGACCATTCAGAACGCGCTCAAGCTGCCAGGGGTAAAGGTGATCCTGGCCCGGCAGGAGTGCGTCATTCCCGCGCGGCGCCGCGGCGTAGATGCCGGCGAAGTGCGGGTGGTAGACGAGAACTGCAACCTGTGTAAGCTGTGCATCACCGTCACCGGCTGCCTCGCGATCACGTTGGGCAAGGACGCGGTGGTGATTGATCCCGACCAGTGCTACGGCTGCGGCCTGTGCGCGGCGGCCTGCAATCGGGACGCGATCGTCGTTGACAGGATGACAGGGTGACAAGCAAGATGCTCGCGGAGGAATACAGCACCATGGTCGCGCCAGAAACATCTGATACGCAATCTGCAATCTGCAATCTGCAATCTGCAATCCGCCATACGTTCGACATCTACTTTGTCGGCGTCGGTGGCCAGGGGATTCTGACCATCGGCGAGATCATCGCGGAGGCCGCGTTTCGCAAGGGCCTGCCGGTCAACTTCTACCCGACGAAGGGGATGGCGCAGCGCGGTGGGTTCGTCACAGCACAGCTTCGGCTGGGCCGCGCCTCGGTGGGGCCGATGATCTCCGAACGCGCGGCGGACCTGGTGGTCGCCACCGAGGTGTCTGAGGCGCTCAAGGCCGTGCGCTTCGTCAAGCCGGACGGCGACTTCGTGCTCTACGCGCACGTCTGGGCGCCCACCGCGGTCATGCTGGGCAAGGCGCCCTATCCGAAGCTGGAACAGGTGGCCGAAGCCGCGCGGGCTGCGCTCGACGGCGGCGGCCGCCTGCACGTCATCCCGCCCGAAAGCCTGCCGCTCTACGAAGGTACGCCTGTGCCCGACAACATCTTCACCCTGGCGGTCATGCTGGGCCGGACGCGACTAGGCGATCTGCTGCTGCCCGCGGAGGTGGAGGAAGCCGTGCAAACGCGCTGGAAACGCGGAGTCGAGCGGAACATGGCCGCGTTTCGGGCAGGATTGGCATTTGGCGCGGAACTGGAGGCGAGTGACCGGCTAAAGCCTCGATTCCAGGAAATGAACCAATGACACTGCACCATCTCTTCTATCCCCGCGGCGTCGCACTGATCGGCTCGGTGGCCGAGGGCAAGATCGGCTACGAGCTACTGCGGCAGATGCGCGCGGGCGGCTACCGCGACCTGTACGCGGTCAACCCGAAGGCCCAGGGTGCGCTCGACGTGCCGGGCTATGCCTCGGTCGCGGCCGTCGGCCGGCCGGTTGATCTGGCCGTGATCGTCTCACCGGCCGCGACGGTCGCCGCGGTGCTGGACGAGTGCGGGCAGGCCGGCGTCAAGGCCGCGGTGGTGATCTCCTCCGGCTTCTCGGAGATGGGCAACCGGGCCGGCGAGGCCGAGATGGTGGCGGTTGCCGCGCGCCACGGCATCCGCATCGTCGGGCCGAACTGCGCGGGGATCATCAACACCGCCAATCGCCTCTGCCCCACCATGGAGACGCTCCCGCCGCCGGGCCATGTCGCGCTGATCTCGCAGAGCGGCGCGTTGGCTGGGGTGGTCCTGGGCTGGGCCGCGCGGGACGGTCTGGGCATCTCCAAGTTCGTCAGCTACGGCAACCGCGCCGACATCAACGAGATTCACCTCCTGGAATACCTGGCCGAGGATGCCGAGACGCAGGTGGTCGGCGTCTACATCGAGACCGTCAGCGACGGCCGCGCGTTCATGGCTGCGGTCGCGCGGTGCGCCGCGGTCAAGCCCGTCATCGTCATCAAAGCCGGCCGCGGCGAGTCGGGGCAGCGTGCCACGCTGTCGCATACCGGCTCGCTGGCTGGCAGCGATGCGGCCTACAACGCGGCCTTGCGCCAGTGCGGCGCCATCCGGGTGACCTCGGCTGAGGAGATGTTCGACCTCTGCCGCGGGTTTGTGGGGCTGCCGGCCGTGTGCGGCCGCCGCGTCGCCATCGTGACCAACTCCGGCGGGCCGAGCATCCTGGCCGCGGACCGCGCCGAAGAGGTCGGCCTCCAGGTGGCCGAGCCGGGGCCGGAAATCCGGGCCAGACTGGCGGCCTTCCTGCCGCCACACGCGGCCCTCAAGAATCCCATTGACCTGACGGTGGAAGGCACGGAGCGTGGCTACCGCGAGGCCCTGACCGCGCTGCTGACGAAGACTGAGGTCAAGGTTGAGGCCGAGGTTGAGGCTAAGGCTGACCTCGACCTCAGCCTTGACCTTAGCCTTAACCTTGGGGGGCCGTTCGATGCGGTCGTCGCGATCAACATTGCGCCACCCTACCTGGATTCCGTGCCGATCGCACGTGGCATCTGCGATGCGGCGGTGCGGAGCGGCAAGCCCGTGGTTGCCAGCTTCCTGCCGGAGCGGGTCACGGCGGACGCGGTCGCCTATCTCCAGGCCCACGGCGTGCTCAACTTCCCCACGCCGGAGCGGGCAGTGGCGGTGTTGGCGCGGATGGCGGAGTGCAAATCAACGAATCAACGAATCAGCGAATCAGCGAATCATTCGCCATTCGTTGATTCGCCATTCGTTGATTCGCCATTCGCTCATTCGCCATTCGTCCTCGAACCCGACGCGATGGCCTGGTTGCGCGAAAACGGCATCCCGACGCCGGAATTTCGCTTCGCCGCGGACGCTGAAACCGCGGTGCAGGGCTGCCGCGAGCTGGGCTATCCCGTCGTGATGAAGGTCGTCTCGCCCGACATCCTGCACAAGTCCGAGCGGGGCGGGGTGAAGCTGAACATCGCCGATGACGCGGGGGCGCGGGCGGCGTTCGATGCGATCGGGCAGGCCGCCGCGGGCGCGGATTTCCGCGGGGTGGTCATCTACCCGATGGTGCGCGGGGCGCAGGAGGTGCTGGTGGGCCTATCGCGCGATCCGCAGTTCGGGCCGGTGCTCGCGTTCGGGCTGGGCGGCATCTACACCGAAGTGCTGCGCGATGTGGCGCTGCGAGTGGCGCCGATTGACCGCGCCGAGGCCGGCGCAATGATCCGCAGCCTTCGCGCCTTCCCGATCCTGGCCGGCGTCCGCGGGCAGCCCCCACGCGACTTAGACGCCCTGGCCGATTTACTGGTACAATGCTCGCAATTGCCCTTCCGCTACCCCGAAATCGCGGAGCTGGACCTGAATCCGGTGTTTCTGCTGGAACGGGGGCTGGTGGTGGGGGATGTGCGAGTAATCTCTGCAAAGTGAGTGACACAACCATGCCAACCCTGAAACCCCAAAGCGGCCTCAGCGCCATCAAACCCTACGTGCCGGGCAAGCCCATCGAAGAAGTGCAGCGCGAATACGGCCTGACCGATGTGATCAAGCTGGCGTCGAACGAAAACCCGCTCGGCCCATCGCCGCGGGTGCTGGCCGCGATCCAGGCCGCGCTGCCGCAGTTGAACTTCTACCCGGATGCCCAGGCCTACCGCCTCTGCAGGGCTATTGCCGCACATCACGGCGTGCAGCCCGACATGGTACGCGTCGGCAACGGCGCGGATGGCCTCATCCGCGAGCTGTGTACATCCTACCTCGATGATGGCGACGAGGTCATCACCAGCGCCTCCTCCTTCCCGGTCTACGACATCAGCACTGCTGTCATGCGCGGCCGGATGGTGAAGACGCCGCTGGTGGCCCTCAGCTTCTATCTGCGGGCCATCGCGACCGCGATCACCGCGCGGACGAAGCTCATCTTCATCTGCAACCCAAACAACCCCACGGGCACCATCGTGACCGCGGCCGAGGTGGCCGAGTTCATGGCAGCCGTGCCCGATCGGGTCCTGGTGGTCTTCGACGAGGCGTACTTCGAGTTCGTGGACTCGCCCGATTATCCCGACTCACTCGCCCTGATCCGGGCCGGCCGCAAGAATGTCATCATGCTACGCACCTTCTCGAAGGCTTTCGGGGTCGCCGGCATCCGCATCGGTTACGGCATCGCCCAGCCGGAGCTGCTGGCCCCGCTGCGGGCCGCGACCGAGTCGTTCCCGGTGAACAACCTGGCGCAGGTGGCCGGGTTGGCCGCGCTGGAGGACGCCGAATTTATGCGCAGGACGGTGGAAGTCAACCGGGCCGGCCGCCAGTATCTTTACGGGGAGTTCGACCGCCTCGGCTTGCGCTATGCGACCAGCCACACCAACTTCATCCTGGTGGAGATCGGCCCACGGGCGAGGGACGTCTTCCAGAAGCTGCTGGAGCGGGGGGTAATCGTCCGGCCCTGCAACGGCTATGACCTGCCCGACTACCTGCGCATCACCGTGGGCGTCCAAGCACAAAACGCGCGCCTGATCGCGGCATTAGAAGACGTGCTGCGGACCATCGGGAGATGAAGTAAACGTGCCCAGCCTGGCGTTAGCGGACATCATCGTCTTGATCAAGGGCGCGGGTGACCTGGCGACCGGCGTGGCGACCCGGCTGTGGCGATCGGGCTTCCGAGTCGCCATGACGGAGCTGCCGCAGCCAACCGCGATCCGTCGCACCGCGGTCTTTGCCGAGGCTGTCTACGATGGCCGTGCCGTGGTCGAGGGGTTGAAGGCGCGGCGGGCGACCAGCCTGGCCGAGATCGAAGCGGCCTGGCGCGACGATGCCATTCCGGTGATGATCGCGCCCGGCGTCAAGCTGATCCGCACGCTCCGGCCCGCGGTCATCGTAGATGCGATCATGGCGAAACGCAACCTGGGCACGGCCATCGGCGACGCGGGGTTGGTGATCGGGCTGGGGCCGGGGTTCGTCGCGGGCCAGGACGTCCACGCGGTCATCGAGACCAGCCGCGGGCACTACCTGGGCCGTGTCCTCTGGCAGGGAGCCGCGCTGCCCGATACCGGCGTCCCGGGCGAGATCGGCGGGCAGGCGCGCAAGCGGGTCATCTGCGCTCCGGCCGAAGGGATTTTCGAGCACCGCCGCGACATCGGCACGCTCGTCCAGGAGGGTGAAGTGGTGGGGCTGGTGGCCGGCACGCCCGTCCTCGCACCCACGTCGGGCGTGCTGCGCGGGCTGATCCACGACGGCGTGCGCGTACCGAAGGGCCTGAAGATCGGCGACGTGGACCCGCGCGGGGCCGTGGAACACTGCTTCACCGTCTCCGACAAGGCGCTGGCGATCGGCGGCGGCGTCTTGGAGGCGATCCTGACCTATCTGACGGGCCGCTGTTCCATCCTGCCGATCAGCCAGGAGCCAATGGCTGAAAGCCGCGGCCGAGCACCTCTGTGACCGGCGCCACTACGGCGAAAGCGTCGCTCCAATTCGTCATGGCGTCGAGCCGCATGCGCCAGGTATTGCTGCGCTGGATTTCGACGCGAGAATAGATGGCGCCGAGTTCTAAAATAACAAGCGCCTGGTGATTGCTCCAGGCGCTTGTGGAATCTCTGGGCGGTCAAGCCGGGTTCGCCTCTACTTGGCCGGCCGTTCCTTGAGCCAGTTGCGCAGATTCGTCGTCGAGAAGGTCGCGGTCTCCAGATCCTTCACGGCGGTCGTCGCCGGCGTGTCGGCCGGCAGGTTGAACGCCGCCAACATCTCCGAAAGTGGGATGTTGAACACCGTGGCGATATCCCCCAGCGTCATCCAACCCTTCAGATCGTCCGGGTTCGCGGTCGTCAACTGCACCTTCTCGCCCGTCCCCGATACTTGGCCTGACGACGCCCAGTTGCCGGTGGCCTTCGCCCCGCCAATCACCCCGAAAAA
The DNA here is from genome assembly GCA_026389845.1 of Chloroflexota bacterium. Lineage (GTDB taxonomy): Bacteria > Chloroflexota > Anaerolineae > CG2-30-64-16 > CG2-30-64-16 > JAPLHB01. Next base: position 1,050 of record JAPLHB010000022.1, on the reverse strand, counting down.
CAACACCACGATCAATGCGCCGTAGATAAATGGATTGACTTTCATTGGAACATGCTCCTTGTTTCCTGGTCTTCTCGTCTACTTCCCGAACACCGGTACGCCGATCTTCAGTTCCAGCGCACCCTCGCGGGGGCACACGTCCACACATTCCAGACAGCCGATGCAGTCGGCGCTCTTGATGGTGGTGGCTGTGTGAACCGGCAGGCCCATCGGGCACGCCGTGGTGCATACGGCGCACGCTTTACACGCCTCGGCTTCGCGTTTCAGATAGAAGGGACTGAGCTTGCTCACCAGCCCGGTCGCGGCGCCCAGCGGACAGGCGTAACGGCACCAGGGCCGCTCGACGAAGAGCGAGGCGATCAGCAATACCACCAGCACGGCCACGCCCGGCCCGATGCTCAGTTCCAACAGATTCCACAGCGCCGCGTAGGGATCATATTCGCGGAACACCATGGTCCCGAAGTAGGCGGCGCCCCCCACGGCCCACGCCAGCACAGCATACTTGAGGAAGCGCAGGTAGCGATCGAGCACGGCCAGCTTGGCGCCGCGCGTCTTGAGCGTCTTCACGGCCTTGCGGATGCCAGGCACACGCTTCTGCACGAAGGCCGAGAAGCTGCTGACCATGTCCTGGAGGAACCCGAAGGGGCACAGCCAGCCACAGAAGGCGTTGCGGGCCACCAGGGCTACCAGCAGCGTCGCGCCCAGGATCACCAGGTTGGAAAGATGGACGTGCGAAACGTACTTGCCGCCGCTGGTGATGAACTTGTAGAGCGTTTCCAGGCCGCCCATGGGACAATAAGCTTCCCACGAGGCCGTGATGATGGCGCCGCTCTCGCCGACCAGGAGATGGCGCAGGGCGATGCCCAGGATGAAGGCGAACACACCGATCTGCGTGATGCGGCGGAACGTGTGGTGCGTGAGCAGACGGGCCAGCCCCTTGCGGCGGGGCTTGACCTTGCCGAACGTGATTGGATGCGCTGCGATTGTCATACCAGGATCCTCCTCAGTTGTTTGGGTGACTCAACCCTTGTGACACTTGCAGTATAGCCG
>JAPLHB010000110.1 GCA_026389845.1 Chloroflexota bacterium | reverse complement strand
GTCTCATAGGCTTGGCGGTTCATCGGTGACCTTGCTCCAAAGGGGGAGATGGGTACATCATGTACGGAGCATGACACCGGAAAATCGTCAAAATGTCAAATCTACAAGGCGATCTCTATTTTACTTTCAAAACACGCTCTTACACTGAACGGGCTTGGAGGAGGCACACGATGCCAGAAGGATTCGATTACCACATGGGCCGGTGGCTGCCCTTCCAGGATCGCGAAGCCTGTCAAAAGGCCAGGGTGATCAAGCGAGAGGACATCACCAGGCATCCCAACCCCGAGTTCAAGATCCGCGTCGTCAAGGATCACGAATGGCGGTTCCGCCAGGTGCTGGACATCTTTTTCCGCATCAAGCAAGCGGAAGAGGAAGGACGCAACCTGGTGCTGATCCTGCCCCAGCCCGATCCATACTACGCCTGGGTGGCTTTCCTGTGCAACAAAGCCCGAGTGAGCTGCCGCCATCTCTACACATTTGACATGGACGAGTACGCGGATCAAGACGGCCGCATCGCGCCGGAGACCTGGCCCAACTCGTTCCTGTTCAACATGAAGCACAACTTCTACGCCTTGCTCGACGTGGAGCTGCGACCGCCCGAACACCAGATCCAGGGGCCGACGGACGCGAACTTCGGGGACTACGGCAAGATGCTCGCCGACCTGGGCGGTGCGGACGTCTGCTATGGCGGCATCGGTTGGTGCGGACATCTGGCCTACATCGAACCCGGCTCGGAAGCGTTCAAGGCGGATAGCTTCGACGAGTGGAAGCAAATCGGCCCACGCATCGTTGAGCTGACGCCGCTCACCGTGCTGCAAGATAGCCTCAGCCCGCGGTGGGGGCAGAGCGGCGACTGGTCATGGACGCCGGCCTGGGCTGCTACCATCGGCCCGGCCGAGGTGGTGGGGGCCAAGCTGCGCAGCTCGTGGAACGGTTTCATGATCGGGGAATCGCAGGTGTCGTGGCAGCGCTTCATCCTACGGCTGGCGGCGCACGGCCCGGTGACGCAACTCGTGCCCGCCTCCCTCCTGCAAACGCTGCCCAGCGAGCTGTACATCACCGAATCGGGCGCGGCCGACATCGTCGCCGAGTCGGTGATGAATTTCAGACGCTGGTGATCGGATCATGCAAACGCACCGGATGGAGACGACCCGTACGCCGGTGGATGGGGGAGGCGTAAAATGGCAACCATGACTTCCAGGGAACGTGTCCTGCGGACCGTCAACTTCCAGGCCGCCGATCGGGTGCCGATTGATCTGGGCGCCATGAAAGCATCCGGCATCAGTGTCAAAGCCTACAACCAGATCAAGGCGCGGCTCGGCATGACGACCCCGACCCGCATCTGGGACCCCAAGTTCATGATCGCGTCCGTGGAAGAAGCCGTCATGCGGAGATTCCATCTGGACGTGGTGCCGCTCGATGTGTCATCTGCGCTGTACGATGTGCGGCCCGACGGCGAATGGCTCCCGAGCACCCTCTATGAAGGCGCCGAGGGCCTTCTCCCGCCGAACACCGTGATCGGCACGGATACCGATGGACGCTGGGTGCTGCTAGATGAGCACCGCAACCCGACCTCGTTCCGCATGCCCCGCGACGGCTACTACTTCGACGACGTGGCCTTCAACAGCCCCGGCGAGACGATTGATCCGGCAGCGTTTAGGCCGGCAACCGGATTCACCGATGAACAGCTCGGGGCGATTCAGGCGCGAAGCAGATACCTTTACGAGAAGGAGTACGCCATGCTCGGTTGGGGCGGCGGCGTCTGCTTTCTTGGGTTGAGTCTGATCACGGATCGCCTGAGCAATGTCACCATGGGGCTACCCTCCGAGTGGATGGTCATGCTGATGACCGAAAGGGCCACCTGCCATGAGATGATGGATAAATCCGTGGACGCTTCGATCAAATGCCTGGCGCAGTTGCACGAAGCGGTCGGCGATAGGTGTTTCGCCTGGGGCATCGCCGCCGACGACAGCGGCACCCAGCGCAGCGAGTTCATCAGGCCGGACCTGTGGGCGGAGATGATCAAGCCGCACTACGCCAAACTGTGCGCCTGGATTCACCACAACACGAACTGGAAGACGTTCCTGCACTGCTGCGGCTCCATCTACCACCTGATCCCGCATATGATCGAGGCGGGCGTGGACATCCTGAATCCCATCCAAACCTCCGCAGCCAACATGCAGCCTGAGCGGCTGAAGGCGGAATTCGGCGGCAAGATCGTCTTTTGGGGCGGCGGGTGCGACACCCAGCGCGTTCTGCCCACGGCAACGCCCGAGGAAGTCCGCGCACACGTCCGCGAGCGTCTCGCCATCTTCAAGCCCGGCGGCGGATACGTCTTCAACCAGGTCCACAACATCCAGCCCAACGTCCCCGCCGAGAACATCGTCGCCATGCTGGACGCCGCCTACGAATACGGAGGAAATCCATGAAAATCGCGATACTACACGGCCCGCGCGACCTGCGCATCGAAGAGCAACCCCTGGACACCAGCCACCTGAAGCCCAACGAAATCTGGGTGGAGACGCGCATCTCCGCATTGAAGATCGGCACCGATCGCGGCAATTACGAAGGGGCCGAACGCGTGCCCGGTGCGCCCGACTATCCGCGCTGGGTGGGTGACAGCAACTTGGGCATCGTGCGCGGCATCGGCAGCGCTGTCATCCGTGTGCAGGTGGGCGACCGCATCATCACGCGGCAGGCCCATCAATCGGAATATATCACCACCGAAAACGCGAGTATGGTCAAGGCGCCGGCAAATGTGGCCGACGAAGACGCGGTCTATGCTCATCTCTACGCCCTCAGCGCGCACTGCTATCACAAGGCCCAGTTCAAGCCTGGCGAAAATGTCGCGGTCGTGGGTCTGGGCACCCTGGGGCTGGGCGCAGTGGCGATTGGCCCGCTCTTCGGCGGCCGTGTGGTCGCGATCGGCAATGATGCCTTCCGCATGGACCTGGCCCGGCGCATGGGCGCTCATGCCACCTTGCTCTACAACGATCCCGATCTCCACGCTAAGCTGGATGAGTTTACAGCCGGTGCCGGCATTGATCTGGTGGTGCTGACCGCCAATCCCTGGCCCGCCTATCGCACCGCGGTAGAAATCGTGCGCCCTAACGGCCGCGTCTCGATTGTCAGCCTGCTGGGGCGCGGTGAGGCAGATCTCGACTTCAATCCCCTTGCGATGCAGTACTTTTACGCCAAAGGCATCTCGCTGATCGCCGTCTCCGGGCCGGCTGGCTATCTCTATCCCGACGCCAGCGGCGATCCCCGGTTCACCGCCGATCACTACACCGCCGACCGCAACGCCGCCCACGTGCTTTCCCTGATGGCCGACGGCCGGCTCGAACCGAAACGGCTGGTCACCCACCGCTTCCATTACAGCGAAATGGCGCAGGCCTACGAAATGGCCTATCGGCGCGAGAAATCCATGATGGGAGTGATCTTCAACTGGCAGGATTAAGACGCTCAATAAATCCCACTCCATGCGTATCTCCTCAATTCGTAGGGGCGCACCCTTGCGGTCGCCCTGGCGGGCAGGCGCAAGGTCGTGCCCCTACCCCGGATGATTGAGAAGATACCTTCATACCAGATACGCAAAGAGGGTAAGCCGATGTACGTCATTGACGTCAACACCATGTTCGGCGGGGGCAGTGAGAATGACTACGATCTTTCGCTGAACACCTTGCTGGCCGCGCTGGATGGGCACCAGGTCGCCGGCGCGCTCAGCTATTCGCTCAGAGGCGTGCACTATGATCCCCGCACGGGCAACCGCGAGAGCATCGCCGCCGCGCGCGCGTACCCCCACTTGATCCCGCTGGCGACCCTCGACCTGCGCGAATACCTGGGTTGGGAAGATGAGTTGGCCGCCTGTCTGCAACAGGGGGTGCGCGTCTTTCGTTTCTTCCCGCAGATACAGGGCTGGACCGTTGCCTCACGTTTCTTCCAACAGGTGTTGGCGCGGCTGCGTGGCGCCGGCGTCGTTCTGGTTTTCTCCATTGCCGAGGGAGGCTTCGCAGGCTGGGGCGCGGCGGAGGAGATCGCCAATGTCACGGCGGACGTTGGCTTACCGGTGATCCTGACCGATACCTACTACAACAACATGGCCGAGGTCATTTCACTCATGCAGCACTGCCCCCACCTTTACGCGGAGACGAACTGGCTCGCGACGGTAGGCGCAGTCGAGGTGATGGCCGAGGAGGTGGGCGCGCACCGGCTGCTCTTTGGTTCGGCCGCCCCGTTGCGTCCAATGCAAAAGGCGCTTAACGAGGTGCTGGAAAGCGCCCTCTCTGCCGAAGACAAAGCGGCGATCTTGGGCGGCAACGCCATTCGGCTGCTGAAGATCGCGCCGGATGCGCTGGCAGGTCGTCCGCAACTCACCAGCCTCGAACCGCAGAGATTCGCTGAGCCGATCATTGACATTCATTCGCATCTCGGCTACTGGCGCTGTCCGGTGCGCCAGGAGCGCTACGACCCGACGCAGATGCTTGCCCGCATGCGGCGTTTCGGCATTACGCGGAGCGTGCTCTCATCCTACGAGGGCATGCGCTATGACATGGAAACCGCCAATCGCGCGGTGGCGTCGGCCATTGAAGGTCACCCGGAGCTGCTAGGCTATGTAGAACTCAACCCGCATCAGTTGGCGGCTTCCTGCGCCGAAATGGATCGCTATTTCCAGTTGCCCAACTTCGTTGGCGTCGAGGTGGAGTTGATCCATACGGTGCATCCCACCGCCAGCCCTGAGGTAAAGCAACTGACGGCTGAGATCGCCAGGCGGGGCAAACCGGTCTTGTTCATGGCCGCCAGCCGCGACGATGCTGCCGTGATGCGTGATCTGGCGCGCGCCAATCCCAGCCTGCCCATTATCCTGGCGCACGGCATTGACGTCCACTGGGCAAGGGTGATCGCCGACACGCCCAATCTCTATGTCGAATTCTGCGCCAGCCGGCCCAACAACCACGACATCCGCGATTCCCTGGCGCTGCTGGGGCCCGAGCGTGTGCTGTTTGGCAGCGACCAGACCCTCCTCAGCGTCGGCGCGGCCGTTGGTCTCTATTGGGACGCCGGGCTGACGCCGTTTGAGCGGCGGCTGATTTTGAGCGAAAACGCGCGCAGGATTTTTGACCTTCGCAGCCCTTGATCATGCCCGATGTTTCGATTCCGATCACTTCTGATCATTGGTATGTGTGTCTTCCAAACACCCTATTGACAAGAGTCGAAACTCATGCTACACTGGCGACAATCCATCCGCAGAAACACACCACCCGCTCATCGGGCCGCTGGCCGAGGAGCGACTTCGGGATAGTCTGGCCCGCGTGCAGCAGTACGTTCTTGACAAGATCGAGCCGACCGCGCAAGGCGAGTCCGGCCTGCCGAAACGCCATAAAGGATGGTTCAGCTCCATGACGCGCTACATCATCCGACGCCTGTTAATCTCCATCCCGATCTTCTTTTTGGTCACCGCGGTCGTCTATGGGTTGTATGCGCTGTCTCCCGGCGACCCGATCATCAATATCATCGGCTACGACTCCTACATGCGCATGCCGGCGGAGCAGGTGCAGCTAATTCGGCACCAGTATGGCTTCGATCAGCCCGTGGCTGCGCGTTACGTCCGCTGGCTGGGAAAGGCGTTGCGCGGCGATCTGGGCTATCCCTACAAAGGCTCCAAGACGGTAGTGGATAATCTGAAAGAGCGTATTCCGCCGACACTGCTGCTGATGGGGACGTCGTTGATACTGGCCATGATCATCGGTATACCGATGGGAATCTACATGGCCATGAAGCAGTATTCTCTGGGCGATTACATTCTTACGATCGTCGCTTTCGCCCAACTCTCTTTTCCGTCCTTTTTCATCGGATTGGCGATGATTTACTTTTTCGCGTTGAAGCTCGACGTGCTACCAACCTATGGAATGCTGACCATCGGCGCGCCGTTTTCCGTCCTTGACCGCGCCAGGCACCTGATCATGCCGGCGACGATCCTGGGCTTGTTCAGCGCCGGCATGTGGGCGCGCTACGCTCGCTCCAGCATGCTGGAGGTGATGCGCTCGGATTATGTGACGGTGGCGCGCGCCAAAGGCCTGAGGCCGAGCGCGGTGACTATCCGCCACATCTTCCGCAACGCCCTGTTGCCCCTGGTGACCATCATCGCGCTCGACATCCCCAACTTGTTGGGCGGCGCGGTCATCACGGAGCAAATCTTCCAGTGGCCGGGCATGGGAATGATGACCATCCGCGCCACCAACACCCGCGACTACCCGACGCTCATGGGCGTCCTGTTGGTTTCAGCCATCATGATTCTGGCCAGCAATCTCATCGGCGATGTGTTGTACGCGGTGGTTGACCCCAGAATTCGCTACGACTGATGCGCTTGAGCGGCGCACGTGGCTTCTCAATCATCCGGGGTAGGGGCATGGCCTTGTCGCAAGATCCCCGTAGGGGGCGCCTGCCCGCCTGGGCGACCGCAAGGGTGCGCCCCGACAAATTGAGAAGATACCGGCGCACGTGAGTTCAACCTGGCCCAGTGAGAGTGTCTTGCATGTCCACACAAGCCCCGGGCATGGAACAAGCCCAGCCCCAAGCCGGTCCTTTCCGACCGGCGATAGCGAATGATGCCGACATCGGGTCCCGCCGGGTTGACAGCCCCACCCGGCGCGCGGTGCGGCGCTTTGTACGGCACCGACTGGCCATGTTCGGTCTGATTGTGCTCTGTTTGATGGCGCTGGCGGCGATCTTCGCGCCGTTCATCGCTCCTTATACCTATTACGAGCAGGACCTGGCGCACGCTCGTGCAGCACCGAACGCTGCGCATCTCCTGGGCACCGATACCTTCGGTCGCGATGTGTTGAGTCGGCTCATCTATGGCACGCGCATCTCGCTGAGCGTGGGTCTGGTCGCCGTCGGCATCTACGAAACGATCGCTGTCATCCTGGGAGCGCTTTCCGGTTACTATGGCGGTACCGTAGACATGGTCATCATGCGCATCGTGGATGTCGTCATGACGCTCCCCTGGCTGATCGTTATCGTTTTCATGGTTTCGATCCTGGGGCCGAGCATCTTCAACACCATGATCGCCATCGCCGCCCTGGGTTGGACCGGACCGTCCCGCCTGGTGCGCGGTCAAATCCTGTCCCTCCGCGAGATGGACTATGTGATGGCCGCGCGCTCGGTGGGCGTGCAGCCGACTCGCATCATCGTCCGCCACGTCCTGCCGGGCGTGGTCGCCCCGCTGGTGGTCCACGCCACCTTCGGCGTGGCGAACGCCATCCTGACCGAAGCGGCGCTATCGTTCCTGGGAATGGGCATCCTGCCGCCCACCGCTTCGTGGGGCAACATGATGAACGCCGCGCAGGAGCTGGTCATCCTGGAACAAATGCCCTGGCTGTGGGTGCCGCCTGGCGTCGCCATCATGTTGGCGGTGCTGTGTATCAATTTTGTCGGCGACGGCTTGCGCGATGCGCTGGATCCGAAAGGCCTGTTGGCAAGCAAGGCGTAGACCGCGTCGACGCTTGGGCGCGATACCACGGCCAACCGGTTTAGGAATGAGAATTAAACAACTGTCCGGGCTACTCAGCCGTAGCGGAGCATCCTGAGCGGAGCCCGCTGTTTTTGGCGGGCGTAGTCGAAGGAGGCGGAGCGGTATCGCGTCATGGCCGCGTCCTTCGACTACACTTCGCACAAGACGCTCCGTTCCGCTCAGGATGCTTGCAAGGCCAGTTATAAAATTCGCGTTCCTTATGAAGAGCGGAAAGGAGGTGCAGATAGCTCACGAACGGCTATCGGGTCAGGGGCATGAGGATGCCCGGAAAAACGGGGTATACTACTCATCGGCCCCTATTCGGACGATGTTGGTGGATCATCTAATCAAACCAGGAGGATGCAAGAATGAAACACTATCTGGCCAAGTTCGTGATCGTTGTGATGCTCGCCAGCGCGCTGCTGTCCGCCTGCGTAGCGCCCACCCCGCAAGTCATCGAGAAGACGGTGAAGGAAACCGTCGTCGTCGAGAAAGAGAAGATCGTCCAACAGACGGTCGTCGTCGAGAAAGAGAAAGTCGTCGAGAAAGAGAAGATCGTGGTCGCCACGGTTGTCCCGCCGACGGCTGTGCCCCAGGTGCCCAAAGAGAAGCAGACGGGCGGCACAGTCAATGTCTGGCTACCCAACGGCTGGCCCGAGATGAGCCAGTTCCACCAAAGCCACTGGGAGAGCGGTTGGGCCGAAAGCCCGATGGTGGACCCGTACATCAATATCTTGAAGGGCGGCGCCATCGAGTATCGCCTGGCAGAGAAGATTGACGTATCGCCGGACGGCCTGAACTACACGATGAAGCTGCGCAGTGGCGTCAAATTCCACAACGGCGACCCCGTGACCGCCGACGACTTCATCTACTCGATGATGATGCGCTACAACTCCAAGACGCGCCCACTGGCGGAGATTCGCAACGTAGCCGACCTGAAGGGCATCAAGGAGTTTCAGGACGGCAAGGCCGACACCATCAGCGGCCTCAAGAAAGTGGATGACCAGACGGTCCAGCTCACACTGAACGGCGCAAACGCCGGCTTCCTCAAGCTGTTTTTCAACGGCGCCGGCACCGATATTCCGTACGTGCAGCCCAAGAAAGTGCTCGAGAAGCTGGATCAGGCCAAGCTGTTTGACGGCACGGTTGACTACTGGTACAAACAGCCGATCGGCACCGGCCCGTACAAGTTCGTCCAGTACGCGACCGACCAGTACATTGAGTACGCCCGCAATGACGCCTACTGGGGCGGCAAGGTCGGGCCAGATAAGCTGTTCATGAAGATCGCCTCGCCCGAAGTGGCGCTCGTCTCGCTGCAGAAAGGTGAGATTGACTTGGTCACCCCACTGGCGCTCACCGAAGTCGGGCGCCTCAAGGCTGACCCCAAGGTTGAGATCGTCGAAGCCGAGAACACCGGTAGTTGGTGGGGCCTCGAAGCCAACACCTTCGCCTTGAAGGGGTTGTGGGCTAACCCCAAGGCCAAGCAAGCGTTGATGTACTCGATTGACCGCCAGGCCTACGTGAACGCCATCCTGCAGGGCTACGGCAAAGTGCGCGACAGCTTCTTCGACGGCACCATGTACGCCTGCCCGACGATGACCCACTACACCTATGACCCGGTCAAGGCCGAGGCGCTGTGGAACGAGATCGGCCTGACCAAGGACAAGCGGGCTAACTACGAAATCACCTACATGTCCTGGCTGGGCAACAAGGCCCGCCTGGATTACCTGCCGATCGCCCAGGAATACCTGCGCAAGCTGGGCTTCCTGTCCAACGTGGACCTGATTGACAACGCCTTGCAGCCGGCGTACAACGACGGCGTGGGCCCGCGTGGCAAAGAGTTCAGCTTCAACGTGCTCTGGTACGGCCCTGGCGCCGACCCCGGCAGCATTGATCCCTGGCTCCGGCCCGGCCAGACCTCCAACGCCTTCTACCGCTCATGGCCTGAGAAAGCCGGCGCAGACGGCAAGAAACCGACCGCGCCGTACTACAACAACGCGCGTGTGAACGAGCTGCTGGACAAGGCCAAGATCGAGAGCGACGCCGAGAAGCGCAAGGCCTACTTCCAGGAGATTGACTGCATCTGGAACCAGGAGTTGCCTTCCTTGACGACGGTGGCGGCCTCCAACATGGTAGCCAAGACCCCGCGGCTGCAGGGCCTGGATTGGGCCAATATGGCCGCCCTGGGCCAACCTTACGTGATCTGGCACCCCGGCGACCTGTGGATCTGGAATATGAAGTAAGCACCCGGTTTGCCGGCAGTCTCTGTTCCGCGAGGCGCTAGGAGCTGCCGGCGCCGGCCCATCCACCCCCACGGGGCCGGCGTCCCAACGCCGGCCCCCATGACAGACCCACCTCCAAGTTCCCGGATCGGAGTCAATGTGTAATGAAAGCTGCAATGACGAGCCGACAGAGGCTGCTGGCCGCTATCCGGCATGAGGAACCCGACCGCGTCCCGATCTGCCCCCGCTATTATGACTATCTCCTTGGCGTGGAGGGCTGTTGTTGCTGGGCACACTACTTCCGGTTCGGTAGAAAGATGGGCATTGACCCCATCGTCATGGTTGTGCCGGGCTGGAACAATTACTTGTTGCGCTACACCGGGCCGTACGACGATCTGGACGCCGTCAACGTGTCCATTGACGTCGCCAGGGAAGCAGGGCGGACAATGGTGCGTCGCCGCTTCAAGACGCCTGCGGGTGAGCTGACCGAGCTGCGGCAGATCCCTGATCCCGGCACGTTCATTACTTTCGATCACATCGTGGAGCCCCTGGTCAAAGGACGGGCTGACCTCGAGAAGGTCCCCTTCATTCTGCCCGCGCCCCACACCGCTTACATAGGCGAGCTGGCGGTGGCACGGGAGCTGGTGGGTGACGAAGGTCTGGTCGAAGTGCGCCCAACCCAGGGAACAGATCAGTTCCTTGTTGACGCCGTCGGTGTACAGGGAGCGCTCCTTCTGTACTATGACGATCGCGAGCTGCTCAAGGAGCTGATCGCCCTGTTCAACCGTCACAACCAGGCCATTATGCGCCGAACCCTGGAAGCCGGCGCAGAGATGATTTTCGACGCCTGGTACAACTGCTCCATGAGTGTCGGATGGTCACCGGCGCAGTTCAAGGAGCTTTTCCTGCCCCACATCCGTGCCAACGTGGAACTTGTCCACAGCTACGGCGCGATCTACCACTACTACGACGATGGCAAAATGGATCGCACCCTGGAGCTGCTGGCGGACGCCGGCGTAGATGTCATCGAGACACTCTCCCCACCCCCGCTGGGCGATGTGAACCTCGCATCCGCCAAAGCCAGGATCGGCGCCCGGGTTTGCTTGAAGGGCAACGTTGACCAGGTGAACGTGATCCTCCAGGGCGCCCCGGAGCAGATCAGGGAGGTCGTCGGGCGCACGATCGCCATCGGCGCGCCAGGGGGCGGCTTCATACTCTCCACTTCTGATTCCATCCGACCAGAGACAGCCAAAGAGAACTTGCAGGCATTCTTCGATGCGGCAAAGGAGTTCGTGGCTCAGGCGTACGAGCGGTAGTCTTTTGGCGTGCTGTTCTGCGACGACGACCTGAAGGAAAGGAAAATATTTATGTCTGATCGACCGCTACGCATTCTATCCATCGGCGCGCATCCCGCGGATATCTTTGACCAGTCCGGCGGTGCGATGGCCCATCACGCTGCGCGGGGCGATTACGTGGCCTGCGTGGTGTTGACGCATGGCGTGCGCGTTCACGACAAGGTCATCAGCGACTCCATGTTCCACCGGGACCAGGTACCCACCGGCGATGAGATGCTGCAGATCATAGCGGAACGCTCCGACCTGAAAGCCGAGGAAGTGCGCAAGGCATGTGGCATCCTGGGTTTCCAAGATGTTTACTTTTTCGGCGAGGATGATGCCGTACTGCTGATGACAGAGGGTACCGTCAGACGCCTCGCCGCTATGATCCGCCAGATCAAGCCCGACATCGTCTTGACCCATTTCCCGCGCGAGGGCGATGCTTTCTCCAGCTCACATGCCATTGCCGGGCAGATCACCATGTACGCCATCAACCATGCGGCCAGCGTGGATCCTGCCGACAAAAACCCGCCCCATCGCGTGGCCCAAGTGTTCTTCTTCGGCACCGCGGCGGGCATTCGCCGTCACTTGTGGGATGCCGAGGGTGGCTATTATAACGACGTTTTCATTGACATCACCGACGTGGTGGAGAAGAAACTGGCGGCCATGGATTGCCTGGTGAGCCAGGGCTACGGCGGCGCCTACGCCCGCAAGCGGATCGAAACCAGCGATGGCGCGTTCGGCCAGTCCGGCGGCGTGGCCTACGGAGAAGGTTTCATCTCCTTGAACTCGGAGACCCATTACTTCTTCCCGGTCACCGATTACGCCCTGCAGCGGGCGCGATCCTCGGACCATGAAAACATGGCGCTGTATAGCTATCGGGTCAAGACAGACTGAATTCCTGCCATGAGATACGTTGAAACCTTCGACGACGGACCGGGGGGGTGGTATGGCTGGATCAGCAATGCGGCCGGCCCCAAACCGCTGGAGATCCGGGATGGCTGCGCGATCAGCCGCAGCCCGTGGTGGATTGACTACAACCACGCTCCGCCCGGCGCGGGGTATCTGCACCTGCTGTACATGCTGAATACCCGCGGCCGGCCCGGCGAGCACCAGCGCGAGGTGGAAGGGGAGAACCGTTTCGCCCGGGGTGGCTATCCCACCGACTTCACCCATGCCCGCATCACGCTGCGCCTGAGGGGCGAGGTGGAGGCAAGGGGCGCGCGGCTCCTGCTGCTTTGCCAGGCGGTGCAGGGCGGGCTTTGTTCCGGCTGGTTGCTGACCGGCCAGCCCTTCCACGTTACGCCCGACTGGAGCGAGCAGACTGTCACCGCCGTTCCCGATTCGACACAGTGGACCTGCCTGGGCTCACGGCACGACCGGACGGACTTCTACGGCGAAATCCCGCTGCCGGCGGTGCTGCGCGACGTGAACACCGACATCCTGCTGGTGCTGCATCCGCTCGACATCGCGCCGATGGGCCTGCTTGAGGGCGATCCGCATCGCCTGCGCCCGGAGAAGGACTATCCGGTCTGGCGCTCGCGCTTGCCCGAAGGGTATGTGTGGCTGGACGAAGTGCGGATTGAATTTGCGCGAAGCGGTGATGATTGACGGAGGAAAACCATGACACTCGAAACGATTTCCGAAGGTTGGATCACCCAACGTCAACCCAACACGCCCACCGCCATCGCGGCCGGCCCGCGATGCGCGGTCACGAACGAGGGCGACGTCGTTTGCTCCTTCATGGTGCAGTCGCAGCTCGGCATCAACGATTTCAAGCCGATGCTGGCGCGCTCGCAGGATGGCGGCCGGACCTGGTCGGAGGGGCAGTTGTTATGGCCACACCTCCAGGCCCGGTACTCGATCTTCGGCTCGGTGAGCCGGGCGCCGAATGGCGATCTGTTCTATTATGGAATTCAGTTTCCCATCGAGACGCCGGGCGAGACGTTCTGGTCCGACGCGACGCAAGGGATGAAACCGAACAAGTTGATCTGGTCCAAGTCGGACAGCGGCAGGACGTGGGCCGAACCGCAGGTCATCCCCATGCCGATCCCCGGCGCGGCCGAGGCCCCCGGCGCGCTGACGGTCATGCGCTCAGGCCGCATGATCTGCTGCTACGCGCCGTACAACACGTTCGATCCCCAACTCGTTGTTGATCGCAACCAGATCGTCGCCCTGCGCAGCGATGACCAGGGCAAGACCTGGCGGCACAACGCGATGATCCGATTCGAGAGCGAACACTCGACCGGCGCCGAAGCGTGGGTGATCGAACTCGCTGATGGTTGCTTGCTCGGCACGTCGTGGCATCTCAACCAGCAGGACAAGTCCGACCACCCGAACGCCTACGCCATTTCGCTGGACCGCGGCGACACGTGGCGACCGACTCGTTCGACGGGAATCATGGGCCAGTCAACCGCTCTCGCCGCGTTGCCCGACGGCCGCGCGCTGTTTATCTATAACCAGCGCAAGCACGGCGAGCCAGGCGTGTGGATGGCGGTGGTGAAGCCCACGGAGAACGACTTCGGGGTCGAGTCGAACGAGATCGTCTGGCGCGCCCAGACGCGGACACAGAGTGGAAGCTCGGGCGAACACAGCGCATGGACGGACTTCTCGTTCGGCGAGCCATCCGTGGCGTTGTTGCCCGACAAGACATTGCTCGTGGTCCTCTGGTGCGTCCAGCCGGCGGGGCAGGGGATTCGCTGCGCGAGATTGATGTTTCGATAGTGATCACTTTGACTACAGGATGTGCGTGTTGCAAACATCTTATTGACAAGAGTCGAAACTCATGCTACATTGGCGGTAGTTCATCCATCCCATTCACAAAAGAGGACACGATGGCTCGATATCCACAGGCAATTCTGGTTTCTTGCGAGATTCCGTGGGATGAAAACGAGCAGTTGTTGGAGGAGGTGTTCCGCCGCGAGGTACGCGGTATGCGCGATCTCTACAACCATATCTACATATTTGGCACGGCGGGTGAAGGCTACGCAGTGGATACGGCGCGCTTTCAACGGATCGTCCAGGTCTTCTACGAGGAGACACGAGGCGAGAACGTACATTCCATGGTCAGCGCGATCGGCCTCTCGACCGCCAACATCGTCGAGCGGATCGCGTTTGCGCACAAGGTGGGCTTTCGCGCGTTTCAGATCTCCATGCCCTCCTGGGGCGCACTCAACGATCGAGAAGTGATGACCTTCTTCAGCGATGTCTGCGGCGCATTCCCCGATTCGCAGTTCCTCCACTACAACCTGCCGCGCACCAAGCGCGTGTTGATGGGCCCAGACTATCGCCGGCTGATTGACGCGGTGCCCAACCTGGTCGCCACCAAGAATACAGGGGGCGGTCTGGAGCGAGCCGCCAGTCTGATGACCCAAGCAGCGGAGTTGCAACACTTCTTCGGGGAGACGAACTTCCCCCACGGTTGCATGTACGGCGAGTGTTCGCTGCTTGCCTCCTTCGCAGGGATGTCTCCCCACAAAACCAAGGCGTTGTTCGAGGCCGGACGCAACGGCCAACTGGTCGAGCTGTTCAAGCTGCAGAAAGAGTTTCATGACATGATGTATGGCGTGTTTGGTCCGGTCTTGGCGGAAGAACGGATTGATGGCGCGTATGATAAGATGCTGGTTCGGCTGAGTGGGTTTGACGAGATGCCGTTGCGCCTGCTTTCCCCCTATCAGTGTTTCAGTGAAGAGCAGTATCAGAGCTGCAAGCGCATCTTGCATGAACGTTTCCCCGAGTGGCTGCGACGCCCGGAAAAGCAGGGCATGCTATGAGTTCCCTCACCTTCCGACCGCGCGTCCGCGTCTTCGACGCCAACGTTCGCGTCGGCGATCTTTCCGGTCAACCCGCGCCATGCCGCGATCGGGCCTCGCTGCTGGCCGAGATGGACCGGCACGGGGTCGAACAGGCGATCATCTATCACGCTCTCACCGAAGAGCTCAGCCCGGTCGAAGGGAACCTGCTGTTGGAACCCTGGCTCGACGCCGATGACCGCCTGGTTCCGCAATGGTCGGTGCTGCCCACTGCGGCCTCGCTGGCGCAGGTGCAAGCATTGCATGGGCGGGGGCGCGTCTCATCTGTGCGGCTGCACGATACGCGTGTGGCGGGTTTGCCCTTCCGCCCCTGGGCCTACGACCCACTGCTGGCCTGGCTCAACGCCGAGCAGATTCCGGTCTGGATTCCGTTGCCCGGCACGGACGCCGACGAACTGGTGACGACCTTGCAGGGTCATCCCGATTTGGTGACCGTGCTGGTCGGCGCACATTATACGCATCATCTCCAGGTGCGCCCGCTGTTGACCCACTTGCCCAACGCCCATCTGGAATTGAGCCGCTATGAGCCTATCGGCGAGATCGAGGCGTTGCGTGACGAATTTGGCGCCCGCCGGCTGGTCTATGGCTCATGGTATTCGCAGTACGCCATGGGGCCGATGTTGTTCTATCTGCACCACACGGATCTGAGCGAAGAGGAGTTGGCGTTGGTCTGTGCGGGTAATCTGGCGCGGATTTTGGGGCTTGTCCCTTCACCGCGTTCAGGGCAAGCTCTGAGCGAAGCCTGTCCTGAGCAAAGTCGAAGGATCGAAGGGAGGGTGGCGTCATGATCGCTGGTGCTCAAGTCATTGACTTTCACGGTCATGTCGGCCGCTGGGATCGCTATGGCATGCTCGACGAGCCGGCGCGCATGTTGCACGCCATGGACGCGGCCGGCATTGATCGGGCCTGCGTCTTCAACGTCTTCCACCCCGACGGGACAACCGGCAATGACCTAACCGCGGCCTTCGTGGCGCAACACCCGGAGCGCTTCATCGGCTTTGCATACGTCTCGCCCCTGATGCCGGAGCGTATGCTGCCCGAATTGAGCCGGGCGATGGACAGCCTGGGCTTTGCTGCGATCAAGCTCTATTCGCCCTATACACCCTGGCCGCTGAACGAGCCCCCGTGGGAGCCGATCTATCGCTTTGCCAACGCGCGCGGCCTGACCATCATCGTGCACACCGGTTCTGAACCCCAGTCGTTGCCCAAGTCAATAGGCGAGATTGCGCCCCGTTACCCACGCGCCAACTTCGTGATGGGTCATTCCGGCAACACGCCGGTGGAGCGCGGCCAGGCGATTGCCGCGGCGCAGGCCAATCCCAACGTCTACCTGGAAACCTGCTCTACCTTTCGCACCCCGGGCGTGATCGAACAACTGGTCAACGAGGCGGGCGCGGACCGCGTTCTCTATGGCTCCGATCAGCCGCTGATGGACCCGCGGCCACAACTGGGGAAGATCATCACGGCCCAGCTTTCAGACGCGGCCAAGCGTCAAATCCTGGGCGATAATGCGCGCCGCTTGCTGCGGCTCGACTGAAGCAGTCATTCTTTGACAAGCCCTAAGTTGACAGGAGTTAAGCAGTTATCCAAGCGGAGGCATGCTGAGCGGAGTCCGGTGGGGTGTGCCGGACGCAGTCGAAGCACGCCGGAGCGCCATTCGCAGGCCGCATCCTTCGACTACGGGCCAGCCAACCCCGCTGGCCCTCCGCTCAGGATGCTCAGCGACCCACTGCGTAACTCCTGTATGTTGAGGAGCGTGTGCCATGACTGTTCCCTCCGGGGCTGCTCAACGGCGCGAAGTCATCGCGCAACAACTTGCGCGCGAGCATGTTGTGCGCGTCAGCGAGCTTAGCCAGCACTTCGGCGTGTCCGAGGTCTCCATCCGCCGAGACCTGGAGCGTTTGGAGCGCCAGGGTCTGCTCCGAAGGGTGCATGGCGGCGCTGTGGCGATTGCTATCGGCAACGGCCCCGGTGAGTTGGCCTCTGATCCTACCCCGCACCTGGAGGAGAAGCGTCGTATCGGGCGTGCTGCCGCGGCGCTCATCCGTCCTGGCGACCGTGTGCTCTTTGACTCCGGCACTACGGTGCTGGAGATCGCTCGCTCCCTTAGCAATGACCTGGCCGGCACAGGCAACCTGACTGCGATTACTTGCTCCTTTCCGATTGTCCAGGAACTTGGTCATCGTCAGGGTCTGCACCTGCTTGTGCTGGGCGGTATCTACCTCCCCGAACACCGCGTCGTTGCAGGTCCGCAGACTATTGAGAGTCTGCGCGGCCTTCATGCGGACAAGATGTTTCTCGGAACCGATGGCTTGACCCTCGACCACGGCTTGACGACCGCCAATGTGCTGGAGGCCGAAGTGGATCGCGCGATGGTCAAGGCGGCGGCCCAGATCATCGTCGTAACCGATTCCAGCAAGATCGGTTGCGCGGGCCTTACGACCATCATCCCGCTCAACGAGATCCACGTACTCGTTACCGACCGGGGCGCCCCGGAAGACTTTCTGGGGCAATTAAGCCGGATGGGCATCCAGGTAATCCTGGCCTAGGAACGCTAGTATCCTCTCGATCATCCGGGGTAGGGCCACGGCCTTGCGCCTGCCCGCCAGGGCGACCGCAGGGGTACGCCCCTACAGATTGAGAAAATCCAGGGCAGCCATGCCCTCATCCCAGTTACCAACACAACCAAGGAGGCAATAAAATGCTAGAAGGATTCAAGTATCGCATGCCCAGGTGGCATCCATTCCAGGATCAGGCGGCCTGTGAACGAGTGCGGGCGATCAAAAAAGAGGACATCACCAAGCACGCCAATCCCGATTTCAAGATTCGCCTGGTCAAAGACCACGAGTTTCCGTTCCGCCTGGTGATGGACATTTTCCGCCGCATCAAGCAGTCGGCCGATGAAGGCCGCAGGCTGGTGCTGATCCTGCCCCAGCCCGAGCCGCTCTACTCGTGGGTGGCCTTCTTGTGCAACCAGTTCCGGGTGAGTTGCCGCCACCTCTACACCTTCGACATGGACGAGTACGCGGATCAGGACGGTAATATCGCCCCGGAAACCTGGCCGAACGCCTTCCTGTTCAACATGAAGCAAAACTTCTACGCCAAGCTCGACCCGGAGCTACGGCCGCCGGAACATCAGCTTCAAGGGCCGACGAACGCGAACATCAAGGATTACGGCAAGATGATCGCCGACCTGGGCGGCGCGGACGTCTGCTACGGCGGCATCGGCTGGTGCGGGCACCTGGCCTACATCGAGCCGGGCGCGGAGGCGTTCAAGACCGATAGCTTCGAAGAGTGGAAGCAGATGGGGCCGCGCATCGTGGAGCTGACGCCGACCACCATCCTGCAAGGCACCCTGGGGAACGAGTTCGGCAAGAGCGGCGACTGGTCTTTCATCCCGCCGAAGGCCGCGACCATCGGCCCGGCCGAGGTGATCGGGGCCAGGTTGCGCAGCTCGTGGAACGGGTTCATGCTCGGCCACTCGCAAATCTCGTGGCAGCGGTTCATCATCCGGCTGGCCGCGCACGGCCCAGTGACGCACCTGGTGCCGGCTTCGATTCTGCAAACGCGGCCCAGCGAGTTGTACATCACCGAATCGGGCGCAGCGGACATCGTGCCTGAATCCGTCCTGGACTTTAGCTGGTATGCTTGAGGATGTGAGGTATGAACTTCTCGCGCAAAGAAAAACTGGTCGGTGTGGTCGTCTCCTTGCCCACCTTCACCGATGCCGACCATCACGTCCTGCTGGAGCCGCTCCGCAAGCACGTCCGCTGGCTGGTTGAAAAAGGCCTGCGGACCGGCTCGGCTGTGCTCATGGGGTCAGCAGGCCTGGGCGAGGGATACTTCCTGAGCCATGACGAGTTCTGCAGCATCGTGGACGTGCTGGCAGATGCAGCCGCGGGTCGAGTGCCGACCATGGTCGGCATCTTCGAGCTGAGCGCCCGAGAGGCGGCCCGCAAGGCCAGCTATGCGGCAAAAGCCGGCATTGACTTCGTCCAACTGGCCCTGCCGCATTACATGGCCCCCTCCGAGCAGGACGTGTTGAACCACTTCCGCTACGTCAACGACGCAGCCGACATCGGTCTCGTGGCCTACAACATCCCATGGGCCATGCCAGCACCCGGCTTTGAGCTCACAGCCAACATCCTGGAGCAGTTCACCCATTTGGAGAACGTGGTGGGCGTCAAGTGGTCGTGCAACAGCATCTGGCACTACTTGCGCATGCTGCGGCTGTTCCGAGACCGGTTGAACTTCATTGACAACATGATCATCATGAGCCTGGGCATGCGCCTGGGCGCGCGCGGGTTCATTGACTGGTACGCCAATGCGGCACCCAATCTGTCCCTCAAGTTCTGGGAGTTGCTTAAAGCCGGTAAATACGACGAGTACGACACCCTCTACCTCAAGCTGCGATTCGATCCCTCGCTGGCGGTCGTGAATCCCGAGCAGCAGAGCTGGATTGGCATGGGGGAAGGGCCAACGGCGCGTCAGCGGCTGAGGCTGCTGGGGCTGGATTCAGGTCCCTCGTTTCCAGCCCAGGAGCCGATGCCGCCGAGTTACGACGAGTCCGTCCGCCGTGGCATCGAGAGCAGCGGCATCCTGGAATGGGTGGAGTGGACTCCAGAAGTCATCGGAGGCCCGGTCAGATGAAGATTACCGACGTCAAGACCGTCCTGCTCACCGGGCCCTGCACCGGCGATCCGTATATTCTCGGCTCGCGCCGCCTGCGCAGCGCGGCGCTGATCGAGATTCACACCGACGGCCCGCACACCGGCATCGGTGAGACATACGCGGGTTACTTCTGTCCGGAAATCGTCCCGGTTGCCGTCGAGTTCTTCAAGCCGATTCTGCTGGGCGTGGACATCCTCGAAGTCGGCATCCACACGCTCCGGCAGCGCATGGCCTTCTGTGAGAACTTCTGGGCGCGCGTGGGCCTGGGGCCGATCATCCTGACTGGCATCGAGGCGGCGCTATGGGATTTGAAGGGCAAGCTGTTGGGTCTGCCCGTGCATGAGTTGCTCGGCGGCCGATGCCACGATCGCCTCCTGGCTTATGCGACGGGGGGGCCTAGTAATTGGCCGCCCGATCGCCTGAAAGCCAAAATTGATTTCTATCTCGGCCTGGGCTTCCGGGCCTTCAAAGTCGCCGCCGGCTATTTCAACGACGACACCCGAGATTCGGTGCCGGCGCGCTCGCTCAGCGAGGTCGTGGAGATGGAGGCGAGCAAGGCCGAGCTGATGCGGAAGCATGTCGGCAGGGACATCGCCGTGCTGATGGACGGCCACATGGACAACAACGCCTCGGCCGCGTGGGATGTGCCCACGGCCCGCGCGGTGCTGCGCGCGCTGGAACCATTCGATCTGTTCCTATTCGAGGAGCCGTTGTCTTATTCCGATCCCTGGGGCTACGCGGAGCTTCGGCGCTCAACCAGCGTGCCGGTGGCGGGTGGAGAATGCCTGACGACGCTCAACGAGTTCCGTCTCTTCGCCGACCTGGATGCCCTCACCATCGCCCAATTGGATGCGGCGTTCATGGGCGGGCTGGAGGAGTTCATCCGGGTGGCCCGGATGTTCGATAGCCGCAGGAAGAAGGTCGCCACCCACTCCTGGGGCGCGGGCGTCGCTCAGATGCAGAACATCCACGCGGCGTTTGCGGCCCCGAACACCGTCATCCTCGAGATCCCGCCGGCGGCCGGGCCACTGCACACGGAACTCTGGGGCGATTCATTCGTGATGCGAGACGGCTACGTCCTGCCACCGCAAGCCCCCGGCCTGGGCGTGCGCCTGACTGATGAGATCAAGGCCAAATTCCCCTTCATCCCAGGCTCCGGCGAGTTCAACAGCGTGCCGGGCAAAATCCTGACCAGTTGAGGATATCCCGTGATGAAACCGCTGCATATCGTCGTCGCCGTGCCGGCCTGGCCGGAAGGACTGCAAAAGGTCCAGAAGCTCGCTGCCGGCGGCACGATCCAACGGGTGGATCCGCCGCCCGATGCCGGCCCCTGGCCGATCGAGTTGATCCGGGATGGCACGGTACTCTTCTGCGAAGTGCCGCCGGTCAACGCGGCCGAGATGCGCGATTTGGCCTGGATCCAACTCGGTTCGGCCGGCTATGAGCAGTTGCGAGGGCTTCCGCTGCGGGCGCGCGGGGTACGCGTCACCAACGCCAGCGGCGCCAACGACGTGCCGATCGCCGAATGGTGCATGACCATGATGGTCATGTTCGAGCGCGACCTCCGCCGTCTGCTGGAGAACCAGCGGGCGCGCATCTGGGACCGCAGCGCCCGCTTCCAGTCCGAGTTGCGCGGGAGGCGGGTCGGCATCGTCGGCTACGGCAATATCGGCCGCGAAGTCGGGCGGGTCTGCCGTTGCCTGGGGCTGGAGATGTGGGCCATGGGCCGCACGCCCATCGGGCCCCGGCCCGACCGCTACGCTCCGGCCGGCACGGGAGACCCGGAAGGCATCCTGCCGCATCGCAAGT
This sequence comes from Chloroflexota bacterium, assembly GCA_026389845.1. GTDB lineage: Bacteria > Chloroflexota > Anaerolineae > CG2-30-64-16 > CG2-30-64-16 > JAPLHB01. The sequence goes on along the minus strand of JAPLHB010000110.1, from coordinate 62,856 downwards.
TCACCACCGACCAGATGGCCGACTTTTTGCCGCACCTCGACTACCTGATCCTGACCATGCCGCTCACCCTGGCAACCCGGGGCATAATCGGAGAGCGGGAGCTGCGCATGATGCGGCCCAGCGCGGTGTTGCTGAATCCCGCCCGCGGGCCTCTGGTGGACGAGGCAGCCCTGCTGGCGGCACTCAGCGAGGGCTGGATCGCCGGGGCGGCGTTGGATGCCCATTACCGGTATCCGTTGCCGCCCGAGCATCCGCTGTGGAGCATGTCGAACGTGATCCTCACCCCGCACATTTCGGGATCGAGCGCAGGGCGAGAGTTCCTGCCGCGCGTGTGGGAGCTGTTCGCCGACAACCTGGCGCGTTACCTGGCCGGGCGGCCGTTGCTCAATGAACTTAGCGCAGCCGAGCTGACCAGCGTCGGCGCAAGCTGATGCCTTGTCCATCCTGCAAAGGGGAGAATCGCGATGCCTACTGTACACGAGTTGTTCGATCTGACCGGGCGGGTCGCGGTCGTGGCGGGCGGCGCCGGGCTGCTCGGCTTCCAGATGGCGACCGCGTTGGCCGAAGCCGGCGCGCACGTGGTGATCGCTTCGCGGAAGCTGGAGAATTGCGAGGCCAAAGCCGCGGAACTGAGCCAGAAGTACCGTGAAGCAATGGCCGTGCGCCTGGACGCCGCGGACTATGACTCGGTGGTGGCGATGACTGACGCAGTCATCGCCAGGTGGGGCCGCATAGACGTGCTGGTGAACTCCATCGCCGGCGCCGCCAGCCACACACCCGAGGACTTCCCGCCGGCAGATTGGAACCGCACCATCAACGAGACGCTGAACAGCGTTTTCTACCTGTGTCAGGTCGTGGGACGCCAGATGCTCAAGCAGGGCAAAGGAAGCATCATCAATATCGGCTCGATCTACGGCGTCGTCGTGCCCTACAAGCACATCTACGAGGGAGCCGAAATCCCGCGGAACCCGGTGGCTTACGGCGCGGCCAAAGCAGCCGTGATCCACATGACCCACTACCTGGCGACGGCGTGGATTGATCGCGGGGTGCGGGTCAACTGCATCAGCCCGGGCGGCTTCTGGCAGCCGGGCAAGCAGCCGATCTTCGAGCGCAATTACGTCAAGATGTCGCCCGACGGCCGCAGCGGCAACGACTGGGACCTTAAGGGACTGGTTGTGTATCTCGCGAGCGATGCCTCCGCGCACGTCATCGGCGAGAATATCATGGTGGACGGTGGCTGGACGTTATGGTAGTTCAGAGAGAGGCCAAGACATGAACTATCGTCGTTTGGGCCGCACCGGCCTGCAGGTCTCCGAACTCTCGCTCGGCACGGTCGAGCTGGGCCTGGACTATGGCGTGCCGGTCGGCGGCGAGCACCTGCGTCCGCCGGAGGAGCGGGCGGCGTACCTGCTCAATCGGGCGCTCGATCTCGGCGTGAACTTCATTGACACGGCGCGCGGCTACGGCGCGAGCGAGGAGGTGATCGGCAGGGCGCTCAAGACGCGGCGCCACGAGTATATCCTGGCGACCAAGCTCGCGCCGATCAATGAGGAGGGGCTGAGCGATCGGGAGGTACGGGAGAAGGTCAAGGCCTCTCTCGCCGAGAGCCTGCGGGCTTTGCAGACCGACTGCGTGGATTTGCTGCAAATCCACCACACCCCGGTCGCGGTCACTCGGAGCGGCCGCATCCTGGCAGCGATGCGAGAAGCGCAACGCGAGGGTCTGACTCGTTTCGTCGGAGCCTCGACCTACGGCGAGGAGGCCCCGCTCGCGGTGTTGGAGGCCGGCGGCTACGACACCCTGCAAGTGGCCTACAGCGCAGCGGATCGCCAACTGGGAGAAAAGGTGTTGCCGCTGGCCCAGGGTCAGGATGTCGGCGTCATCATCCGTTCGGTGCTGCTGCGCGGCGTCCTCACCCATCGCTACCCTTTCATTCCCGATCAACTGCGTGAGCTGCGAACAGCCATCGGGCAATTGAATGACCTGATCGGCGGAGAAGCCGAAAGCCTGCCTGAGCTGGCCTACCGTTTCGTCCTGGCAAATCGGGCCGTCGGCACGGCGCTGGTCGGCACCAGCCGACTCGATGAGCTGGAGGCCGCGCTGGCGTTTGCAGGTCGTGGCCCGCTCTCGCCCGCGCTGTTGGCGCGCGTTGAGGCCATCACCGTGAGTGACCGGCGCCAACTCAACCCGAGCACCTGGCCGTCGGACCTGGGGGCCTGGCAGGGCGGCCGGCCATACCGGCCATAAATGATAGTACCGCCAAACTTGCTTTGTCACCCTGAGCGGGTTAGTCCTGTGAAGTGCGTTGCGGCGAGAATCCAGCGAAGGGTCTCGTTGTGGGCCAGAGATTCTTCGCTGGTGTCACGCCGTTACGAGAGATCAGGGGCAGACCCGCTCAGAATGACAGGCAACAGGTAGCGAGTTTTGCGCAATTGCCATAAATAGATTCGGAGCGACTCATGCCTAACATCGTCCACGCCAACGAAGCCGACCGCGAGCTGTTTGAGCGCGAGTTGGACAGCTTTGTGCCCGACGTGATCTGCGACGCCCACATGCACCTTTGGGCGAAGACGCACCTACCGCCGACCGGCTGGGAGACCTTCCGGCAGATAGAGGAAGAGGTCGTTGATCTGGCCGCGTATCGGCGGCGGATGGCCGAGCTGCTGCCCGGTCGCCGCGTCGCCGGAGGTCTGATCCTGCCCGGCGCCGTTGCCGCGGCCGGCGATCAGCTCCGTTTCCAGAACGAGCTTGTCGCGGCCGAGGTGGCGGCCGATCCTGGCTGGGGTGGTTCCATGCTGGTCTCACCCGAAATGGATCCGGAATACGTGCGCCAGGAAGTGCGTCGGCTGCGACTGGCGGGGTTGAAGTGTTACCACGTGCGCAGCGGGCTGGCCGTCACCTGGGACGCCGACATCCCGGACTACCTGCCCGAGGCGCAGGTCAAGGTGGCGCACGAGGAGCGTCTCTGTATCACCCTGCACATGGTCAAAGCGCGAGCGGTCGCGGATCCATCGAACCAGCACTGGATCCGCCACTACTGCGAGACTTATCCGAACATGCAGCTCATCCTGGCGCACGCGGCGCGCGGCTTCGATCCATATCACACCATCGAAGGGATGGCCGCTCTGGCTGGGCTGCCGAACCTCTGGTGCGACATGGCCGCCGTGACCGACGTCGGCGCGTGCGAGGCGATCATCGAAACCCTGGGGCACGATCATCTCCTCTACGGGACCGATTTTCCAGTGAGCCACCTGCGCGGCCGCTGCGTGGCGATCGGTGACGGGTTCCTCTGGCTCTACGATGATACGCTGGACTGGAAAACGGTGTCGTTTCAGCCGCTGCAGCCGGTCTTCGTCGGGCTGGAGTCGCTGCGCGTGCTGAAGCAGGCGGCCTGGCACTGTCGGCTGGGGGATCGCCAGGTCGAAGACATCTTTTGCAATAATGCCCGCCGGCTGTTGGGTCTGGCGGTTTGAAGTAGGGGCATGGCCTTGCGCCTGCCCATACGGGCTTTTGCCACCCTGAGCGGGTCCCCCCCGTGAGGTGTGCTGCGGCGAGAATCCAGCGAACAGCCTGCCCTGAGCGTAGTCGAAGGGGTCTCATCGCAGCGAACGGATTCTTCGCTGGTGTCACGCCGTAACGAGAGTTTAGGGACAGACCCGCTCAGAATGACAGGCGACGGGTAGCGAGTTTTGCGCTATTGCCTCTAGATGCCATACCCGAGGGAGACTCACGCATGATTCTGTCCGATGCGCTCACCGAAGGCCAGGTGGCCCTGATCATGGAGAAGACCGAGGAGATCCTCGAACAGACGGGCCTGGGCGTGACGCACCCCGTGCTCCTGGCGCGCTGTCGGAAGGCCGGTGCTCAGGTGGACGAGGCAGAATGCCGCGTCCGCTTCCCGCGGCCGGTGCTCCGGGAGCTGTTGGCGGCAGTGCCCGCGGCCTACACCATCGCGGGCGCAGGCGGCCTGCGGCACGTTGTGGGCGATGACGCTGCCCCAACCGCCTGTCTTGCCATCGTCACCGACCCGTGGATCATTGACTACGGCACCGGCGAGCCGCGCCGGCCGCGCCTCGAAGATCTGCGCAGGCACACGGCCATCGCCCAGGCGCTGCCCACGGTGGTCGCCACCAGCCTGATGGACTTTCCGCTGGCCGATGTTCCGGAGCCGATCTCCAGCCTGCGGGCGATGGAGGAATGGGCGCTGGGCCACGACAAGCACTTTTACAACATGGCCACCGACATGGTTCGCTACCGCTACTACCTGGCGCTGGCCGAGATCATGTTCGACGGCCGCGATCCCGGCGGCGCGGCGATGACGGTCGCCGTGGGGTCGCTCAGCCCGTTGGCATGCTCCAATCTGAACGCCGAGTTCCTGCTGGACGCATGTGGCCGCGGCTTCCCCGTCGTCCCCACGGTCTGCCCCATCGCTGGCATGACCAGCCCCTACACCGTTGCGGGCACGCTGTTGCAGAGCAACGTGGAGGTGATCGGCATGGCCGCGTTGACGCAGGCGGCGCGACGCGGAAATCCCTACCTGTACGCGTTAGGCCCCTCGGTGGGACACATGCGGTCCACCCACGACATGTATTATACGTTGGACAAGGTGTTGTGGAAGGTCGCCTCGGTCCAGCTCGGCAAGGCGTACCGCATGCCGGTGGTCGCTGAGTGCGGCGGCTCCATGACCTACCGTTACGATCAACAGAACGGGGCCGAGGGGATGCTCTTCATGCTGGGGGCGTTCGGTGCCGGCGCTCACCTGTTGGCCGGCATCGGCTCTACCCACAATGCCATCGGCATGTCGGCCGAGATGATGCTGGTCCATACGGCCTGGCTGGCATCCTCGCAGTACTTGCAGCGCGGAATCCGCACGGATGACGTCCGGCTGGGCGTAGAGAACATCGAGCGCGCCGGCCCCGGCGGCAACTTCCTGATGGACGACTTGACACTGCGTTTCCTGCGATCGGACGAGTTCTTCTCGCACGAGCTGCTCGACTATAGCGGCGGCAGCGAGCCGAATGCGCCATCGCTCCTGGCGCGCGCCCACCAGCGCGCCGAGCAGATCGCCGCGCGCGCCCGCTCGCCGCACAGCGAGGCGGTGCAGGAGCGGATCCGGCGCTACTTTGCTGACGAGTACCGCAAAATGGGCGCGTAGGGGCACGGCCTTGCGCCTGCCCGCCAGGGTGCGCCCCCTACTCCTGAACACCGGGAGGAAATATGAGCAATACTCTCACAATCGAGAGACATCCGGTGCGAATCACTGTTCTCAAAAAGCACTTTCACCAGGAATTTGTCGAGAAGTACGCAGCCAACCCGGACGCCTGGACGGAATGCAAGCATTTCGAGGTAGGTCAGGAGTTCGAGGTGTCAGGAGAGGCTCCGTGGAAGATGCCGGAGGGATTCTGCGGCTGGGCGTGGGCCGATATACAGAAGCTGGTGTACGGCATGGCAAGAGGAGGACAGGCGGTGTTCGTCACGTGCTGCACCGATGGGTACCGGCCAGTCATTTTCAAGCTAGAGAGAGGAGGATGAGCCTGTGCGAATCCTGGATCAAGGTATCCTATACGATGCCACGGTAGCGCCGCTCCATCGGCGATTCTGCGCGTTCACGAACACAACGACCCTGAGCGATGGCCGCGTCCTGGTCGCGTTTCACTGTGGCAGCGCCAAGGAGGCGCCCGACGAGAACGTGCTCATGCGCCTCAGCGCGGATGGCGGTCGCACGTGGGAGGCGGTCTGTGACGGGCTGGCGCCGCTGACGGTGGACGGGAAGCTCGGCTCGTGGCATCACGGCCGCGTGACCGAGCTGGCGCCCGGCCATCTGCTCGGCGCGTTCTGGTGGCTCGACCGCTCCGACCCCAGCCGGCCGATGATCAACCCGGCAACAACGGGCACGCTGCCGAACCACATCTTCCTGATGGACTCGTTCGACGATGGCCGCACGTGGGCCAATCGGCGGGCGGTGGACACGCGGCCCTTCCCATCGGTGGCGCTGATGGGGGCGCCGCTTCTGCTGGCGGACGGCAGCATCGCCGTGGTGTGCGAAGCCTGGAAGACGTACTACGACGCAGGCGTCGGCGAGCACTCCGCCATCCTGTCCATCTCCCACGACGGCGGTTACACCTTCGATCCCGCGACCGTCGTCGCACACGATCCGGCGAACCGGTTGCTCTTTTGGGACGAACGGTTGGCCGTTGACCCCGAGACCGGCCGGCTGATCGGGATGTTATGGACGCACGACCGCGTGGCCCAGTTGGACGTCAACGTGCACATCGCCTGGTCGCAGACGGCTGACGGCAAGGCGTGGAGCTACCCGACCGACGCCGGTTTCGCCGGCCAGCTTCCGCGGCCACTGCCCCTGCCGGGCGGCCGTGTCCTGTGCGTTTACGTCCACCGCCACTGGCCGCCGTCGCTGCGGGCCATCCTTAGCCCCGATTTCGGCAAGACCTGGGACGTGCAGGGTGAGCTGGTCTTCTACGAGCACCCCTTCGGGCCGCAGGCGGGCATGGCCGGCCAGCGCGAGTTCACCGACTACTACGAGGACATGCGCCTGTGGAACTTCGGCCTCGTCGAGCCGGGGCTGCTGCCGGACGGCGACGTTTTCGCGGCGTTCTACGCGGGCGACGCCCGGTCGTTGAGCGTTCGCTGGACGCGCCTGGCACTGAAATAGGCGAGTGAGAAATCCATGAACAGCCGAGAACGCATCCTGGCCGCTTGCGAGCGGCGACGAACCGACCGGCCTCCGATCTCGCTGCGCTGCACGCCGGAGGTTTGGGAGGCGCTGCGGGCGCACCTGGGTGTGGCGACCGACACAGCCGCCCTCGACGCGCTCGACGTTGATCTGCGCTGGATCTACCTGCCCTTCATTGGGCCAGCCGAGCGTTCGATCCCCACGCTGGGCGGCGAGGGGACCGATTTCTGGGGCTGTCGGATGCGCGGCGCACAGAACGAGTTCAACACCTACTTCGAGTTCGCCGAGCACCCGCTGGCGCACGCGCAGACGGTCGCCGACGTGGACGCCTACGCCTGGCCCAGCCTCGACTGGTGGGACTACTCGGCGATCCCGCGGCTCATCGAGGAGCAGAATCAGACGGACCGTCGCGCGATCCTGTTCCTTGCCGGCGGCGCGTTCGAGACGCCGTGGTACATACGTGGCATGGAGCAATTCCTGGTAGACCTGCGGCTCAACCCCGACATCGCCGCGGCGATCTGCCGGCACGTGGAGGAATACTACCGCCGGCGAGCCATGCTCGTCCTGGAGGCCGCCGGGGGGTGGATTGACGTCGTCGGCTCCGGCGGCGACGTGGGCGGGCAGTCCGGCATGATGCTCAGCCCCCGCGTCTGGCGCGAGCGCATCAAGCCCTTCACCGGCCGGCTGATCTCGACCTTCAAGCAGATGGGCCTCAAGACCTTCTACCATTCGTGCGGCTCCATCGTGCCGATCATCCCCGACCTGATCGAGGTGGGGCTGGATCTTCTCGACCCGATCCAGGTCGGCGCGGCCGGCATGACCCCGGAGGCGCTGTCGGCCGCCTTTGGCGACCGCTTATCGTTTCATGGGGCGATTGACGAGCAGGAACTGCTGCCCCACGGCACACCGGCGCAAGTGTACGCGGAGACGAAGCGAACGATTGACATCCTCGGTCGCAACGGCGGTTACGTCGTCACCGCTGCGCACGCGGTGCAGGGCGACACGCCGGTGGAGAACGTGCTCGCCATGCTGGACGCGGCCCGAGATTATCGCTGGCACTAAACGCAATAGAGCGAAACTCGCTATTGGGCGGCTGTCACTCTGAGCGGGTTGACGATGGGCGGTTCATCACGGCGTGACACCAGCGAAGAGTCTCGCTGCCACGCGGGATGCTTCGCTGGAATCTCGCCGCAACGCAAGACACGGGACTGACCCGCTCAGCATGACAAGCCAAGGAGGAATTTATGCCCGGTCATACAGGACAAGAACTTTATCGCAAAGCCAAAACCCGCATCCCCGGCGGCACGCAACTGCTCTCTAAGCGCCCGGAGATGTTCCTGCCTGAAAACTGGCCCGCGTATTACAGCCGGGCCAAAGGCGCCCAGGTCTGGGATCTGGACGGCAACATGTACTACGACATGAGCTACAACGGCATCGCCGCGTGCATCCTGGGCGCAGCTGATCCCGATGTCGAGGAGGCGGTCATCGCGGCGGTCAAGGCCGGTTCCATGTCCACGCTCAACGCGCCGGAGGAGGTGGAGCTGGCCGACCTGCTCTGCGAGCTGCACCCCTGGGCTGAGATGGTACGCTACGCTCGCTGCGGCGGCGAAGCGATGGCGGTGGCGGTACGCCTCGCCCGCGCGCACACCGGCCGCGACCGGGTGGCCTTCTGCGGCTACCACGGCTGGCATGATTGGTACCTGGCCGCCAACCTGGCCGACGACAAGGCGCTGAACGGTCATCTGATGCCGGGCCTGGAGCCGGCCGGAGTGCCGCGCGCCCTCCGCGGTACCGCGCTGCCCTTCCGCTACAACCATCTGGAGGAGCTAGAGGCGATCGTTGCGCAGTACGGGGACGAGCTTGCGGCCGTGGTCATGGAGCCGATCAGGAGCATGGAGCCGGAGCCGGGTTTCCTGGCGGGGATACGGAATATCTGCGACCGCGCCGGTATGCTGCTGGTAGTGGACGAGGTTTCCGTCGGCTGGCGACTCCTGACCGGCGGCGCACACCTGGTCTATGGCCTGCGGCCCGACATCGCCGTGTTTGCGAAGGCGATCAGCAACGGCTACCCCATGGCCGCCATCATCGGCACGGCCGACGCGATGCAGGCCGCGCAGATTAGTTTCGTTAGCAGCACTTATTGGACAGAGCGCATCGGCCCGGCCGCGGCCCTGGCGACCATTCGCAAGCACCGCCGCGAGAACGTGGCCCTGCACCTTCGTCGCATCGGCCAGATGGTGCGCGATGGCTGGCGGGTGGCAGCCGAGCGCGCGGGCCTGCCGATCACGATCGGCGGCCTGGTGCCGATGAGCAACTTCGCCATCCAGCACAAGGAGGCGCAAGCCGCTTCCACGCTCTTCACGCAGCTCATGTTGGAAAAGGGTTTCCTGGCGACGAAGGCGTTCAACACGACCTTCGCTCACCAGGATCAGGTGATCGAGGAGTATCTCCAGGCCGCCGAGGAGACCTTCGGGGTCGTCGCCCAGGCACTCGATCGTGGGACGGTGCGCGATTTGCTCGGTGGTCCGGTGGCGCACGCGGGATTCGCGCGCCTGAACTGAGGGGTATCTTCTCGATCATCCGGGGTAGGGGTATGGCCTTGCGCCTGCCCGCCAGGGCGACCACAAGGGTGCGCCCCTACAAATTGAGAAGATATACTGAGGGAAGACCTACGGAACAATTGGACAGTTACGCTCTCGTCGGCGGACACGTCTGGGATAGCGCGCAGGCGTGTCTGCGGCCGGGCCTGGCGATCCACGTCAACGCCGGGCGGATTGCCGCTGTCTGCCCACCGGACCAACTGCCGCCCGACTTACCCAGGATTGACGTGAGCGGACACAGCGTCGTGCCCGGCCTGATTGACGTGCACGTCCACAGCGAGGACTGGCACGCCCCGCTCTACCTGGCGAATGGCGTCACGACCGTGCGGGACACGGGCTGCGCGCTGGAGGAGATCCTGGATCGGCGCCGCCGGTGGAACGGAGATGGGGCGGTTGCGCCGCGGCTGATCTGCTGCGGGCCGCTGATAGATGGTCCTGGCAAATCGTGGCTGCCGATGTCGGTGATCGTACACACGCCGGAGGAGGCCCGCTGCCAGGTAGACCAACTGGTCGCGGCCGGCGTAGACCAGATCAAGCTCTACGCCAGCCTGGAGTGGCCCTGTTTCCTGGCCGCCCTGGATCAAGCCAAGCGACACGGCAAGTTCACCGTAGCCCATCTGCAAGATGCCGGCAACGCGCGTCAGGCCATTGAGGCCGGCGTAGACGAGATCGAGCATCTTTCGGGCTGCGCCGAGGCGCTGTGGCCCGAACGCCGGGCTTTTGGGATGCCCTGGATCAAGCTGTGGCCCGATTTGAGCCGCGATCGCGTGCGGGCGCTGGTCAGCCTCATCGTCGAGCGCAACGTCTGGATGGCGGTCACGCTGGCGGTCTGGCGCAAGGTCGGCACCGCCTGGGATCCAAGACACGGCGACCATCCGCAGACCCGCTACGTCCCCGCCGCGTTGCGCGCCTGGTGGAACCAGCAGTATCCGCCGGTCATGGCCGATGACTTGCGGCTGGCCTGGGCCAGGGCCTTGCCGGCGATGCAGATCTTCACCGCGCACCTGATCGAGCGGGGGGCGCGGATTATCGCCGGCAGCGATACGCCTTTCGTCAACCTGCTGCCTGGCTTCAGCCTTCACGACGAGCTGCAGATCCTCGTCGAGTGCGGGATGCGTCCCGCCCAGGCGCTCGATGCCGCGACACGGCTGGCCGCTGAAGCGCTGCAGATCGGCCATCTGATCGGGACGATCGAGTCGGGCAAACAGGCAGACCTGCTCGTCGTGAATGGCGACCCAACCGCGGACATCCGGGCGCTGGGGCGGATCGCGGGCGTGATTCGCGATGGGCGTTGGTTCGATCCGGGTGCCTTGCTGGCCGAGGCGGCGGACTACGCCGCAACCGCGCAGCCGCGGAGCCAACGTCGGCTCTCCGAGATCTACTGAACGTGAGGCTCGACCATTCAAGCTATCTTGCGCGTCCGTCCGGCTGTGATGTGGGCCAGATTCGAGACCTGGTTGGTCGGCCCGTTGGGGCCAACCGTCCACTACAATATGCGTGTGGATCTGACCGCCGCGATCGCGTATGGGGCTTTTGCCACCGTTCTGGCGTTCATACCTTTGATCTTGCGGCGGTTGGGCGCTCCCGCCGAACTGTTGGCCGTTTACACCGCCTCGGCTTACCTGGGCAACGTGCTGGCTGGCCCGGGCCTGTTCCTGGCACGCCAGGGGCATCCTTTGCGCATGGCCGTCGCCTGTTGGTCTCTGGCGCGAGCCGTGTTTCTGGGCGCAGCCTTTGTCACCGGCGATGTCGGGCTTCTGATCCTGGCGGCTTTCTTCTTCCTGGGCGAAGGGCTGCCTGCTCCGATCTACAGCGGAATCATCCAGAAGATCTACCCTGTCGAAGTTCGGGGCAGGGTCATGGCCGTCGTGCGGGTGGGTATGTCAGTGTCTATGCTGGCGTTGGCGCCCGTGGCCGGATGGGCTCTGGATCGGGCCGGCCACCGGGTGCTCCTCCCGCTGGCCGCGTTGATTGGCGTTCTCAGCGCCCTCATCTTCAGCCGTGTGAGATTCGACGAAGGGGAGGTGCGGCTCCGCCAGACGCCGACCATCCGCCATCTCGCTGGCATCGCACTGCACGACAAGCGGTTCGCCTTATACCTGGTCGGAATCGTGGTTTTTGGGCTGAGCAGCTTGATCCCAAGCGCCCTGATCCCGATCGTGCAGGTGGACCGGTTGCACCTTTCGTACACGGAGTTGGGCTGGCTGAACCTGGCCCTTGCGTTCGCCAGGCTGCTCAGCTACTTCTACTGGGGCCGGCTGATTGACCGGTGGGGCGCGGTGCGGTGCTTGCAGGCGGGGTTCGTCATTAACGTCGTGGCGGTGCTGCCCTACATCTGGGTGACACGCGGGTGGATGCTGCTGCCATCCTTCGTGGCGTCGGGGTTGGTCGGCTCGGCGGTAGACCTGGGGTTCATCAATGCGGCGATGGAACTGGCGAAACCCAAGCGCATCCAGGAGTACGCGGCGCTGCAATCTACCGCGATCGGCTTGCGCGGGATGATCGGGCCGTTCATCGGCGTGGGCCTGCTACGCCTGGGGCTGGGGACGTCGGCGATCTTTGCTCTTGGCGGCGGCTTGACCCTGTTGGCATGGCTCATTCTGAGCCGGATCAAGCCGCCGCCTCGGGACGAGTATTCTCAGTAGATCACAGCTCTTCCTTGCAGAGGCGGCTCCCATGCCGCCGGTTGCGGGCATGGGAGCCCGCGCTACTATTGTTGGAGGATTTACATGAACTCACGTGAGCTGATGGCCGCGGCGATGCGCCGCGAGCCGACCGAACGCATCCCGGTGATGCCGCAAATCTGTCACGATCTGCCGGTGCGCATCTACGCGGGCGACTTTACCGCCGATTGGCTGGACGGCATGAGACGCTGCGTCGAAGATCCGGGCGTCATCTACGACCTGGTCATCCGGCTGGTGCAGCAGGCGGGCTGCGATGGCCTGCGGCTGTTTGTGAAGCCGGAGCCGATGCGGATAACGCGCGTCGGCGACGAGTTGATCGTGCGGGATCGGGAGACCGGCGAGCGGATCGGCCGGATTGACACCCACGGCGGCGGCGGGTTGGTCCCCGACCGCGCGCCGGCGCCGGTCGAGACCCTGGCGGAGTACCGCAGCCGGCTCGATGAGATGTGCCGCGGGTTCAGCGATGAGAAGATGGAGCTGCTGCGGTGGGCGCGTGCCCGCGTCCCTGATCTTTTCGTGGCTTCCTCGCCGGGCGGGATTACGATGAACACCTACACCACGTTCCGCGGCCGCGAGCAGGCGATGATAGACTTCTTCGAGCGGCCCGACTTTGTGCATGCGGCGATGGACATGCAGGCGGATGCGAGCATCGAGCAAGCCGAGAGACTGCTCACGACGGGGATTGATTGCCTCTACATCGGCGATCCCGCGGCCAGCGCCAGCCTGATCAGCCCTAAGCACTTCGAGAAGTTCTGTCTGCCCGGGTACCAGAAGTTCTGCCGACACTTTCGGGGCACAGGCATCCTGATCTACATCCACGTCTGCGGCAACTCCAGACCGATCCTGGAGATGTTGGCCGACACCGGCGCCGACGCGGTCGAGCCGCTGGATCCGCTCGGCGGCGTCGAGGTGGCCGACGCCAAGCGGCGCATCGGCCACAGGGTGGCGCTGATGGGCGGGCTGAACACTCTCACGCTGGCGGATGGCACGCCGGCAGAGGTGCGGGCCGAGGCTATACGCAAATGTCGCGAGGGCGGCCCGCACGGCTACATCCTGGCTGCCGGCGACATGGTGCCGCCCGTCACATCGCTGGCGAACTTGCAAGCGATGGTAGACGTGGCAACCCAGAGTCTATGGCGGGAGTGACCGATGGCAATGTCCATGCGTGAGCGAATTCTGGCCGTCTATCGGGGCGAAACCCCCGACGTCGTGCCGTATATGCTCGACCTGTCGCACTGGTTCTACCACAAGAATCGGATGCCCTGGGATCTGAGCGCGTCCTACGAGGCGCCGGAGTACGAGCTGATTGCCTATCACAAGCAGGCCGGCGCGGGATTCTACATGCCCAACCTCGGCGCGTTCTACAGCGCGACCTATAGCGACGACGTTCAGTCCGAGGTCACGAAAGTATGGCATGACGACGTGCCCGAGATTGTCTGGCGGCTGAACACCCCGCTGGGCAGCATCGAGCGCCGGCGGATGTGGGAAGAGACCTCTTACTCCTGGGCGATCACCCGTTGGGGCGTGCAGACCGAACAGGACTTGCGCGTGCTGGGCTTCAGCCTGGCTTCGCGCGTCTACGCGCCGCTCTGGGATCGCTACCAGGCGTGGGTCGAGGAGGTCGGCGACGTGGGCGTGGTCTACCTGTCGGCCGGCTACAGTGCGCTGGGGCACATCCTGAACTATTGGCTGGGCGTGGCGGGCACGGCCTACGCGGCCGCGGATTGGCCGACGACGCTGCGCGGGGTGGTAGACCAGATCAACGACAACAACCTCAAGCTGATTGACCTGCTGGCGGCTTCGCCCGCCGAGATCATCATCATGGGCGACAACTTTTCCAGCGATATTCAGTCGCCGCGTTTCTTCCGGCAGTGGTCACAGCCCTACTATGCCGAGGCGATCCGCCGGCTCCACGCGGCGGGCAAACACGTGGCCGTCCACATTGACGGCAGGCTGCGCGGGGCCATCGCTATGATCCGCGATGCGGGCGCGGACTGCGGCGACGCCATCACGCCTGCGCCGATGGGCGATCTGACGCCGCTGGCGTGCCGCGGAGAGGCCGGTTCCGATTTCATTCTTTCGGGCGGCGTTCCACCGAACCTCTGGTTGCCGCAGGTGGACGTCGAGGTGTTCAAGAAATCCGTCATGGACTGGCTCAGCCTGAAGCAGCACGGGCCGCGTTTCATCGCCAACGCGGGCGATCAGGTTCCGCCGTATGCGGCCGAGGAGCGCATCGAAATCATGCGCGATTTGGTGGAGAAGTACGGCAGGTATTAAGATTGTCATTCTGAGCGACTTTTCCCCGAACCTCGCGCGACGGCGTGAAAGAGCGAAGAATCCTTCACTGCGTTCAGGACAAGTTCTCCGGCCACGAGACCCCTTCGACTTTGCTCAGGGCAGGCTCTTCGCTGGATTCTCGCCGCAACGCGAGTCACGGAGTTGACCCGTTCAGGGTGACGATCAATGCTGAAAGGAGTTCACAACATGATTACCCCAACCGCTGGCTTCATCGTCTACGGCGTTCACAAGGACGGTTTACAGGACCCCATGGGCGCGCCTTTCATTGACGACGCGCTGGTCGCGGCCTCGAAGGCCACGCTGGCCGCCGCAGGCATCCGCCTGGTGGAGCACGACGTCGTAGTCGCGTCCAAAGAAGAGGCGCGTGCAGCCTTCAAGCGGATGAAGGATGACGACGCGATTGACTGCGTCATCCTCTTTTCGGGCACCTGGGTCTGGGCCGCACACATGATCGCCGCCATCCGCGACTTCGCCATGACCGGCAAAGGCGTGCTCATCTGGACGCACCCCGGCTCGCAGGGCTGGCGGCCCGTCGGCGGGCTGGTGCTGCACGGCGCGCTGCTGGAGGTGGGCATCCCGCACAAGTTCGTCTACGGCCCGGCCGACGACCCGGCCGAGGTCGCCCAGATCGCCAGCTTCTGCCAGGCTGCGCATCTGAAACAGTGGCTCAACCAAGCCACCCTCGGCACGTTCGGGGGTCGCGGCATGGGCCAGACCTGCGGCGCGGCCGATCCCTCCCAGTGGATGCGGATGTTCGGCATAGACATTGACTCCCGCGACACGACGGACCTGATCCGCACTGCCCAGAACGTCACGCCGGCCGAGCTGAAGGCGTTGGAGCCGCGCATCCTCCAGCTCTTCGGCAAGCTGCCGCCGCAGGACGTGGTCAACGAGCGCTCGATGCGTCTCTACCTGGCGATCAAGAAGATCGTCCAGCGCGAAAAGTGGGATTTCTACACCATCCAGTCGTTCCCCGGCCTGGGCGATGATTACTCGGCCACCTGCTTCGCCCAAAGCATGATGCTGGAGGATCGCGTCGGCGCCTCCACCCTGGGCGACTTCAACACGGCGCTCTCGGTGCTCCTTCTGACGAAACTAAGCGCGGAGCCGGTCTACTACGGCGACTTGCAGCATATTGACAAAAAGACGAAGGAGATCAAGATCATCGGCGACGGCGCTTGTCCGCCTTCGCTGGCGGGCAAGCTTGGCCCGGCAGGATTCGCCGAGCACGGCATCCCGACCGAGGGCGAGGCCGGCGGCCTCTCGGTGCAGCTTATCTGCAAGGTGGGCGAGGGCGTGTTGGCCCGGCTGGGTCGAGTCAACGGCGGGTTTGAGATGGTGATCACGCGTTGCACGATCTTCGAGCCGCCCGCCGACCAGCTCGAGCGACGCAAGCTGGAATGTGGCATTCCCTTTTGGCCGCACGGATTCGTTACCGTCCACTGCGACGTGGATGAGATGCTTCAGCACTGGACGAACGAGTACGCCTGCCTGGGCTACGGCGCGCATCTCTACGACGCGCTGGTGGATTTTTGCCAGATGACGGGGATCAAGGCGATTTTGCCGTGAAGTACTTCACCCCTTTGGACTAGAGGCTTTAGCCGGTCTGGTGGTAGGCGGCAGAAACCGGCTGAAGCCTCGACTCCGGAGCCGCGGGACATTTTCCAGGGCCGGGTGACAAAGAAGGCATCTGGGAGGTGAGACATGCGCATCGGAAACCGAGACTACACCCGCGCGGAGATTCTGCGTCGCGTCGGCAACGTGAACCAGGTCGGCGGCACGCGGCACACCGTGTTGGCCGAAGGCCGCGCCACGGGGATCGCGGCGATTGACTTCGATACCGGCGCGGGACTGCGCTTCACGGTCCTGCCCGATCGAGGTATGGACATCTCGGCGGCCAGCTACAAGGGTGTCAACCTGGTCTACCTGACCCCCAACGGCGAGGTTCATCCCGCCTTCTACGAGCCGGAGGGGCTGGGCTGGCTGCACACCTTCTTCGGCGGCCTGCTCACCACCTGTGGGCTGACCACCCTGGGCGCGCCGGGCAGGGACGGTGACGAAGACCTGGGGTTGCATGGCCGCTACGCGGCCACGCCCGGCCGTCAGGTGTGCGATCGCACCCGCTGGGAGGGGGATGATTACATCCTGGAAGCATCGGCGGTGATGGAAGAGTGCCGGCTGTTCGGCGACAAGATCCGCTTGACCCGCACCATCTCGGCGCACGCGGGCGCCAGGTCCCTGGCGATCCGCGACGTCGTCGAAAACTTCGGCTACCGGCCGTCGCCATTCACGATCCTCTACCACATCAACTTCGGCTTCCCGCTGCTCGACGCGTCCAGCCGCGCGGTCGTCAGCGCGGCCGAGAGCACGCCGCGCGACGCACGCTCGGCGCAAGGCATGGACGAGATGCTGGCGTTCTCGGCCCCTGTGCCCGGCTGCGAAGAACAGAATTTCAGCCATCGGATGTCTCTCGACGCTCACGGTGACAGTTACGCCGGCCTGATCAACCGCGAGCTTCACGACGGCCTGGGGGTGTACATCCGTTTCGACGGCCGGGCGCTCCCCTACCTGAACGAATGGAAGATGATGGGCGAGGGGGACTACGTGGCCGCGCTGGAGCCGTGCAACGCGCCATGCGACAACCGCGGCGTCCTGCGGCAGCGTGGCCTCCTGCCCTTCCTGGCTCCCGGCGAGACCCAGGAGATTCGAGTGGAGATTGGCGTGCTGGAGGGCGAAGCGGAGATACGAGCCTTTGAGCAACGCGCGGCGGAGGCCAGAGGTTAGCCCATGCATATTCTCGGCCGCGGTACGATCTTCGACGCGCGCACAGCGCCGAGCGAGGCACGATTCTGCACCTTTCCTTCGCTCGCGTGCACAGAGAGCGGACGACTGATCGTCAGCTTTCGCACGGGCAGCGCGAAAGATTCAGCCGACGAAGACTGTCGCGTGATGGCGAGCGATGACCGCGGCGCCACCTGGCAGACGATTTTCACCGGCTTCGGCGACGTGCCACCGGGACGGGGGCGCATCCGCTGCCTGGGCATTACCGCCGCCTGCCGGGGGCGACTGATCGGCTCGCTGGGCTGGGTTGACCGCTCCGATCCGACCCTGCCCTTATTCAACCCCCAGACCGAAGGCATCCTGCCCACGAAGGTGCTGTTCGTGGAATCGCGAGATAGCGGGAGGTTTTGGCCTGCGCCCAGGGAGGTCGCACTCCTGCCACATACGGGCAATGCCGTCACCGGCGCGATTCTATCCTTGAAGAACGGCGCGTTGGCGCTGCCCTACGAGGCATGGAAGGAATATGGGGACCCCGACCCGGCCAGGCATCACGCGTCTCTGCGCATCTCAGCCGATGGGGGGGCGACGTGGCCCGAACTCGGCATCGTGGCGCACGATCCTGCGGGCCGCCTCCTCTACTGGGATCAACGGCTGAGCGTAGACCCCGAGACCGGCGAGTTGATCGCCATGTTTTGGACACACGACCGCGAGGCCGGGCGGGATCTGGACATCCACAGCGCAGCCGGTTCACCCGACGGCCGGCGCTGGAGCCAGCCCGCCTCCACCGGCATCGCGGGCCAGATTTGCGCGCCCCTGGCATTGGACGGCGGCCGCGTCTTCGCGGCTTACGTACACCGCCATCATCCACCGAGCCTGCGGGCCATTCTCAGCGACGATTGCGGCCGGACTTGGACCGCGGCTGACGAGTTAGTCTTCTACGAAAAGAAGGCCGGCGGGGAATCGGGCATGCACGGCCAGCGCGACTTCGCCGACTACTGGGCCGATATGAGCATCTGGACGTTCGGCCATCCGGCGCCGCTGCTCCTGCCGGACGGCGACATCATGGTTGCGTACTACGCGGGTGACGAGACCGCGATGGGGATTCACTGGGTGCGGATTGGCCTGGATGTTCCGCTGGCAGAAAGTTGAGGCACACATGATCGCACAGAAACACTTGCACCGGGAAGACCTGGTGGGCAAGGTCATTGATGCGCATTCCCACATCGGGGTCGCGTTCCGCGAGGCTGCGCAGATCAATTTCCCCTACTGTTCCAGCGCCGAAGACCTGGCCTATCGGCAGCGGGCCAACGGCGTTGATTTTGGCGTGGTCTTTCCGATCTCGCCGGCGCTCTATTACGATCTGCCGACCATCATCGAGACCGGCGAGCTGCGGCCCGCGGCCCGGCCGATCTCTCGTGTGCCCTATGAGCGCGAGAACCGGCTGCTGCTGACCGACGTCTACCAGTTCTGCCCGGAGCACAGCCACCGGTTTCTGCCCTTCATCTCAGTTGATCCGGGCCGGCTGATTGACGAGCAGATCGCGAGCCTGGAAGAGCTGGAGCAGGAGTTTCCCATCTACGGGGTCAAGATCCACCCGCTGATGGCGCAGTCGAAGGCCCTCGCGCTGCTCGACGTGGGCGCGCCGTTGCTGGCATTCTTCGCGGCGCGCAACTGGCCGATCCTCTTCCATGCCTCGACCGATCCCACCGACCCGTTCTCGCAGGCCGCTGACATCCTCACAGTTATCGAGCGTCATCCGGAGCTGCGTTTCTGCATGGCCCACTGCGTAGGGTGCCACCGTGAGTCGCTGGATCGGGCCGCCAGCCTGCCCAACGCGTACGTTGACACCGCGGCGCTAAAGATCCAGGTGGACCTGTTCCGGGCCGAGAAGTCGGCGGCCATGCTCGACCTGGACTACAGCGATCATACGGCTGTTTTTCGGGCACTGGTCGAGCGTTACCCCACGACGATGCTCTGGGCCAGCGATGCGCCTTATCACAGCTACATCACGCGCCGATTGCAGGGCGGAGGCGTGTACCGCGAGTTCCGGCTCAAGGGCACCTACGAGCAGGAGGTGGCCGCCTGGCGCGGTCTGACCGAGGGACAGCAGCGGCAGGTCAATGCGAATACGCTGGCGTTCTTGTTCGGCGCCGCTTGAAGCTGCTGTTGCACTAGAGATTATCGGGAATGGCTGTCATTCTGAGCGGGTCGGCCTCAGGCCTCTCGTTACGGCGTGAAACCAGCGAAGAATCTCCTCCATGCGGCACGAGACCCTTCGCTAGAGGCTCGCCGTAACGCACGATACGGGGCAAACTCGCTCAGAGCCTGCCCTGAGTGCAACGAAGGGGTGACACTCGTTGCTGTTGCCGATAATGTCTATTATCGGCATGAGGCAGTGGATGAATCATAGGGAACGAGTTCTGGCTGCGGTCGAACGCCGGCCCACCGATCTCCTGCCGGTGGGTTTCAAAGCATCGGACGATGTGCTGCGCCGGCTGCAGGCTCATTTCGGTGTAAGCGACGTGCAGGCGTTGGTGCGCGCCCTGCCGGTAGATACCTACGGCATATTCAACAACTGCCTGCACGGGGTCTATCCCGCGTATCGCGGCGACGCGACGCGCGTGCTCTATCCCGCCATCCGCCCCGACGGCACCTGGGACACCGTCTATGGCTATCGCCGGCGCTGGGTGGCGTGCGCCGGCGGGTATAACGACGAGGTCATTGATCACCCGCTGGAGAAAGCCGAGTCTCTGGCGGATCTTCAAAGATACGATTGGCCCAGGGCCGATGCGTTCGACTACTCCACCATCGCCCGGCAATGCGCCGCCGTGGACGAGTACGCCATTCTCTTCCTGGCTGGTGGCCTTGGCCAGGTCGCCAACCTTCTGGGCTTCGAACGGGCTCTCATGGAGATGGCGCTTCATCCGGAGCTGCTGGAATACTGTTATGGGGCTATTGGAGAGTTTTTCGTTGAGCTGACCGACCGGACGCTCCAGGCCGCCCAGGGACGAATTGACATCATCTGCGTGCAGGACGATTTCGGCACGCAGCGCGGCAAACTGATGAGCCTGAAGATGTATCGCCGGTTCTTCAAGCCGCATCACAGGCGGATTTTCGAGGTCGCCAAACGGCACGGCGCGCGAGTCATGCAGCATTCCTGCGGCGCGGTGTTCGACTTCATCCCGGACTTCATCGAAATCGGCGTGGACATCCTGGATCCCATCCAGACCACTGCGGTCGGCATGGATCCGCGGCGGCTGAAGCGGGAATTTGGAAGAGATCTGTGTTTCCACGGCGGAATTGACGTGCAGAACATTCTCGTGCGCGGCACCGCGGCGGATGTCCGCCGGCATCTTGACGAACTGGTGGAAACACTGGGTCAAGGCGGCGGCTTCATCCTGGCGCCCAGTCATAACATTCACGGGGACGCGCCCTGGGAGAATATCCTGACGATCTTCGACCATGCAGCTAAGTGGCGATGATTCCACCAGTGGAGAGTAGGAAGTGGAGAAGGGGTGATGATCGAGAAACACATCCGTCACGCCGACCTGATCGGCAAGACCATAGACATCCATTCGCACGTCGGCATCCAAATCCGGGAGGCTGCCCAGACCAGCTTTCCCTACTGTTCGAGCGTCGAAGACCTGGCCTACCGGCAGAAGGCCAACGGCGTGGATGTGTCGGTCGTCTTCCCCACCAACCCGGCCTTCTTCTTCGACCTGCCGCTGCTCATCGAGACCGGCCGCGCAATGCCGGCTGCCCGGCCGATCTCGGTCGCGCCCTACGAACGGGAGAACCGGCTGCTGCTAACCGATGTCTTCCGTTTCTGCCCTGAGCACAGCCACCGCTTCCTGCCGTTCATTTCGGTTGATCCGGGGCGCAAGGTCAAGGAGCAGATAACGATCCTGCGGGAGCTGGAGCAAGAATTCCCAATTTACGGCGTCAAAATCGCGCCGGTGGCGTGTCAGACGAAGGTGACGGAATTGCTGGGCGAAGGAGAAGCCTTTTTCGAATTCTTCGCTGCGCGCAACTGGCCGATCCTGTTCCACGTGGCCGTCAGCCAGGGCGAGGCATTTTCCCAGGCGGCCGATACCCTCCGGGTCATCGAGCGCCATCCCGAGCTGCGCTACTGCCTGGCCCACTGCATCGGCTTCCACCGCGAGTTCCTGAAACGGGCCGATGCGCTGCCCAACGTCTGGGTGGACACCTCGGCCCTCAAGATTCAGGTCGAGCTGGCCCATCAGGACAGTCCTTTGATGGCCTTGCCGCCCCATCGTTTCGAGTGCGACTTTTCGGATCACGTCAAAGTCATGCGGGCACTGGTCGAGCGGTTTCCGAAGACGATCATCTGGGGCAGCGATGCACCGTATCACAGCTACATCACTCGACGGCTGCAGGGGGAGGGCATTTACGCAGAGTTTCGACTAAAGGGCACGTACGAGCAGGAGAAGGCTGCCCTGGATGCGCTTACACCGGCGCAGCAGACGCAGAGTAACGCGAACGCGCTGGCGTTCCTGTTCGGTGAGTAACGGGGATGACTGGGAATGAAAGCCAAAGAACGGTTGCAGAAGGCCATCGCAGGCCAAACCACCGATGTGCCGGCGGTCGCGCCCGCCTACCTGAGCCTCTATCTCGACGAGCAGGTACAGCGACGCTATCGGGAAGCCTACGAACGGAAAACAGCCGGTGTGGAGACATGCGTCATTGACCACGCCGAGGACTCGCGCTTTCGGGCTGAGGCCATCCTGCGGGCCTACGAGGTCTTCGAGGAGCCGTCCGACTGGATTCACACGCAGCCGGGCGAGACGCACGCCTGGGCCGAGCACGGGGAGATGCGATTCGTCGAGGGCCGCTGGCTTTACGTAGACGAGGAGACCGGCGAGACGCTGGAGATGGACGAACCAGGCCGGCTGATGCTGCCCACCGCGACCCGCTACATGTACCGTGTCCGGACCGCCCAAACCGACCTGTGGGATGAGTCGGCTGGGCTGCGCACCCGCGGCGACGTGGATGCGCTGCTGCCACTCTGCTCGAAGGAGGAGCTGGAAGCGCAGGGCGTGTTTGAGGTGACGAAGATCCTGGCCGAACAGGTTGGCGACCGCCTGCCGCTGTCCTGCATCGCGCCCACGCCGTTTTGGTCAACCTACGGCCTGCTGGGCTTCCAGGGGATGATGGTGATGATGCGGGAAGAGCCGGTGCTCTTCGCATACCTGATGGAACGCCGAGGCCAGCAGAGGATGGAGATGCTGAAGGGATTGGCGCGCGCGGGCGTGCAGTACGTCTGGATGGAGGAGTGCCTTTCGTCCGCCGACCTGATCTCGCCGCGGGACTACGAGCGTTTCGCTTTCGCGACGGCCGGCCCGTACATCGCGGAAGCAAAGCGGCTCGGCCTGACGGTCATCCTTTACTATTGCGGCGACGTGATCCCCCGGCTGCCCTGGCTGAAGCGGCTAGGCATGGACGCACTGGCCGTCGAGGAGAGCAAGAAAGGCTTCTCCGTAGACATCGCTGACGTGATCGCGGGCCTTGACGGCGCTTGCTGCGTGTTCGGCAACGTGGACGCGATCCAGGTGGTACACGATGGGACGCCGGAGGCAATTCGAGCGGAAGTCCATCGGCAGCTCCACCTGGGGGAGCGCGCCAGGAGTTTCGTGCTCTGCCAGGGTAGTCCGTTCACGCTCGATACCCCTCCCAGCAAGATAGACTGGTTCGTGCGATCAGCGCGACGCGCAGGCCCGTAGGGGCGGGTCTCTTCGCGTCGATGGCGAGCGTGCCGTCGCAGCGCCACTGCTATACAAGGCAGTCCTGCGTTAACGGTGGAAGTAGGGGCGGGTCTCTCCGCGTCCAGGGCGAGCTTGCCGTCGCAGCGCCACTGCCATACAAGGCAGTCCTGCATTAACGGTGGAAGACCCGCCCCTACAATCATTCAATCATCCAAGGAGTCAGTCATGAGAAAAAGCAAAGTGTTGGCTAAGCTGCGCAGCGGGCAGTTTGCGCGCATCTGCGGCATGGGCCATTTTCTGCCGTTCTACGTCCGTTATGCGGCCCACTTCAACTACGACGGTATCTGGCTCGACCTGGAGCATCGCACGATGAACGACCGCGAAGTCCAGGCGGTCATTGCGGCGTGCTACTACAACGATATTGATTGCATGGTTCGGCCGCAGACCATGGGCCGGACGCATCTCTATCACTACCTCGAAGATGGCGCGGCCGGCTTCATGATCCCGTTCGTCTCCACGCCGGATATCGCCCGCCAGGTGGTGGAGGCAGTCAAATATCCACCCCTGGGCAACCGTGGGCTAGATGGTGCCGGTTTGGACGCGGACTACGGCATGGAGGCGTGGAAACCGGACACGACCTACTTCGATGACGCCAACCGCGAGACGTTCATCCTCGCACAGATCGAAACGCCGGAAGCCGTCGAGAACCTGGATGCGATCGCGGCCGTGCCGGGCATTGACTGCCTCTTCATCGGGCCGGGCGACCTGGGACTGCGCCTCAAAGCCAGCGGCAGCCCCATGACGATTCCCGACGTGGTCGAGCGCCTGGCCGCAGTGGCGCGGGAGCATGGGGTGGCCTGGGGCATCACGTCCGGCTCAGTAGAAGACCTGACTCGCTACCGCAAGCTGGGCGCGCAGATCGTGCCCTGGGGCGGCGACTTCGCGCTGATGAACGTGCTCAAACGGTGCAGCGAAGAGCTGGACGGCATCCTGGCAGGGCAGTAAGTTGAACATCATCGGAAATCAAGATGAGTGTCACCCTGAGCGGGCCAATCCCGTATATCACGCTGCGGCGTCACACCAGCGAAGGGTCTCAGCCCCGCATGACGGAGATTTTTCGCTGGTTTCACGCCGTAACGAGAGGTCTGGGGCGGATCTACTCGGAATGGCCCTTGTCCTCGATAATGTCTATTATTGGAGACGCAGAACATGGACTTGCAAATCAAACCAGTAGACAAGGCATTCTACGAAACCTACCTCGACTACCTGCCGGCGAAGCTGATAGACATCCACACCCACGTCTTGCTCGCATCGTCCCGCCAACCTTTGACCGTGGCGCGGCGCGGGCCGACGTGGCCGGGCCGCGTGGCGTCGGAAAATCCAGTTGAAGACCTGATCGAAACCTATCGGCTGATGTTCCCAAAGCAGGCCGTCACGCCCGTCATCTTCGGGCCTGCCACGCGCGAGTACGACCTGGACGGCAGCAATCGCTACGTCAGCCAGGTCGCCCAACAGCACCGGCTGCCGAGCCTCCTGGTCACGACGCCCGAGTGGACTGCGAAGGAGCTGGAGGCGCAGGTCGTTGCCGGTGGCTTTTTGGGACTGAAGCCTTACCTGGAGTTCGCGGCGGCCGCAATCCCATCGGATGACATAACGATCTGGGATTTCCTGCCGCGCCATCACCTGCAGGTGGCTGACGCGCACGGCTGGATCGTCATGTTGCACATCCCGCGCCGCGGCCGCCTGCGCGATCCGCTCAATCTGGAGATGATGCTGGAGATCGAGCATAGTTATCCCAACGTCCAGTTGGTGATCGCGCACATCGGCCGTGCCTATTGCCCGGAGGACGTGGGGGATGCGTTTGACATCCTCAAAGATGCCCGGCGGATGCACTTCGACTTCTGCGCGAACACCAGCGCGTGGGTGATGGAGCGCCTTCTGGCCGCGGTCGGCCCACAGCGAGTTCTCTTCGGCAGCGACATGCCGGTCGCCCGCATGAGGATGCGGCGTATCTGTGAGAATGGCTTCTACGTCAACCTGGTGCCCCGCGGTCTCTACGGCGACGTCAGCGACGACCCGCACATGCGCGAGGTGGATGAAGGAGAGGGTCAGAAGTTGTCGTTCTTCATGTACGAAGAGTTGCTGGCCTTCCGTCAGGCTGCCGAAGCAGTCGGGCTGAACGCGGGCGATGTGGCCGATGTGATGTACAACAATGCCGCGCGCCTGATCACACGCGCAGGCGGAAAGGCATAGAACGCCGCCTCATTAGCGTCATTATCGCTACAGGTGTCATTCTGAGCGGGTCTGCCCCTGAACTCTCGTTGCGGCGTGACACCAGCGAAGAATCCGTTCGCTGCGCTCAGAGCCTGTCCTGAACACAGTGAAGGAACAAGTTCTCCTTGCCGCAACGAGATCCCTTCGACTGCGCTCAGGGCAGGCTCTTCGCTGGATTCTCGCCGCGACGCACTTCACGGGACCAACCCGCTCAGAGCTTGCCCTGAGTGTAGCGAAGGGGTGACATAAGCGAGTTTTGCGGTATTGCCAAAAGAGGTATGCGTATGACAGACCTGCTCATCGGTCTCGACGTTGGCACTACGGCGACGAAGGCGCTGCTCTTCGACCCGGAGGGCCGCGTGCTTGCCTCCGCGAGTCGCGGCTATGGCCTCATCACCCCGCGCTCGGGCTGGGTGGAGCAGGATCCCGAGGAAATCTGGCGCGCGGTCGTTGAGACGTTGCGTTCGCTCAGCCAGACCTGCAATCCACAAGACCGGATCGTGGCGCTCAGCCAATCATCCCAGGGCGGCACGACCATCTCCGTAGATAGCGACGGACGCCCCCTCTATCCGGCGTTCAGTTGGATGGATCAACGGGCAGAGGAAGAAGCCGCCGCGGTCGAGGCTCGCTGGGGCAAGGAGTTCATCCGCACGACCACCGGGTGGGCGTTGTTCGGCGGCCTGCCTTTGCAGCACATCGCTTGGTTCCGGCGTCATTGCCCGGCCGAGTTCGCCGCGACCGCTCGCTTCTTGTTCGTCAACGACTTTGTCGGCTACCGGCTGACAGGCCAGCTCTGCATGAACCCGTCGGACGCCGGCATCACGCAACTGATGAGCCTTGGAGCGGGCGACTGGGATGAGCGACTGATGGAGGTCGCCGGTGTCCGGCGTCACCAGTTGTCGCCCATCCAACCATCCGGCGTGCCGGTGGGCAGGTTGACGGCGGATGCCGCCGCGGCGACCGGCCTGCCGCGTGAGCTGCTGGTGGTCAACGGCGCGCACGACCAGTACTGCGCGGCGGTGGGCACCGGTGTCACGCGGCCGGGGCGGATGCTGCTCTCCTGTGGCACGGCC
The DNA here is from genome assembly GCA_026389845.1 of Chloroflexota bacterium. GTDB lineage: Bacteria > Chloroflexota > Anaerolineae > CG2-30-64-16 > CG2-30-64-16 > JAPLHB01. Next base: position 36,732 of record JAPLHB010000110.1, on the reverse strand, counting down.
TGGGTGATCCTGGCCGTGCCGGAGAGCCGGGAGACAGGGTTGGCGAGCGGTATGGCGATCAGCCATCATGCCGTGGTGGGCCGGTGGGGCGCGATCCGCAGCCTCGGCGGGGTTGGCTCATCCCTGGAATGGCTGCTGGACAACGTCTGGGGCGGCGCGGGCATGGGCGTTGAGCGGGAAAAGCTGTACGGCGCGCTCAACGAAGCCGCGGCCCGGGCGCCGTCCGGTGCCGATGGGGTAATCTTCCTGCCATTGGCTGGTGGACATGCGGCCGGTTTCGGTCCGGCCCACGGCGGATTCATGCACGTGTCCCTCGGTCACTCACGCGACCACATGGCCCGTGCCGTGATGGAAGGCACGGCATTTGAGCTGCGCTGGGCCGTGGATGAAATGCGGTCGGCCGGCGTCGCAGTGGCCGAGCTGACCATGGTGGGCGGCGCGGCGAGAAGCTCCGTGTGGCCGCAGATCGTCGCCGATGTGCTGGATGTCCCGGTGACGTTGCCCGCGATGAAAGACGCCGCGGCGCGGGGGGCCGCCATCCTCGCCGCGGTCGGCGCAGGCATTCTCCCGGACGCCGAAGCGGGCTTTGGGGCCTGGCAGGGACAGGAGCACCATCTCCATCCCACGTCGGAACGCCGGCAGTTCCTCGACGAGATATACACGCGTTACCAGGCGCTGGCCCAAACGCTGGCGGTGCACCGCCATGAATGAGATGCATCCTGAGCGCAGTCGAAGGACGCGCGCGTCGCTGCGCCTGGGCACTCGCGGTTCAGCCTTGGCCCGCTGGCAGACCGATTACGTCGCCGGGCTGCTCCGCGCGGCGTGGCCGGGCCTGACGTGTGAGGTGGAAGTGTTCCACACGCAGGGCGACCGGGTGCTGGACACGCCACTGTCGCTGCTCGGCGGCAAGGGGGTCTTCACTGCCGAGCTGGAGGCCGCGTTGCACAGCGGCGCGATTGACCTGGCCGTCCACAGCCTGAAAGACCTGCCCACGAAGCTGCCCCCCGGATTGGCGCTCGCCGCGGTGCCCCCGCGAGCCGAGGCCGCGGATGTGCTGGTCAGCCGCGATGGCTACACGGTGGAAACGTTGCCGCGCGCCGCGACGGTCGGCACCGGCAGCCGCCGCCGGGCCGCGCAACTGCTCCACCGCCGCCCCGATCTGCGCATCCTCGACGTGCGCGGCAACGTGGACACACGCATCCGCAAGGCGTTGGCCGCCGATGGCTCCTACGATGCCCTGCTCCTGGCCTATGCCGGGCTGGCGCGCCTGGGGCGGCTGGAGGTCATCAGCCAGATGCTCCCGCTGGAGATCATGCTGCCGGCGCCCGGCCAGGGCGCGTTGGGGATACAGTGTCGCGACGAGCCGCCGACGCTGGCCCTGCTGGCGCCGCTCGACCATGCGCCGACGCGGCAGGCCGTGGACGCCGAGCGCGCGTTTACATACAGTGTACTTTCCTGCCTGGTGGGTCTGGGCGGCGGCTGCGCCGTGCCCATCGCCGCCTACGCCACAGTGGAGACTGGGTTGCTGCGCCTGACTGGCCGTGTCACCGCCGTAGATGGCAGTGCGCAGCTTGACGTGACGATCGTCGGCCCGGCCACCGACGCGGCGCGGCTGGGCGCTCGCCTGGCGGAGATGGCGTTGGCCCAGGGTGCGGGCGCGATTCTGGCTGGCAAAGGCTTGTCCTGAACGCAGAGAAGGATGAACGCAGAGAAGGATGAACGCAGAGAAGGATGAACGGAGTGAAGGATGAACGCAGTGAAGGAAGGAGTAATCATCAGGTGATCGCATGACTGTTACTGCTGCTTTTCCTGCGTTTCGGCCGCGGCGCCTGCGCTTGACCGCGGGGATTCGGCGCATGGTGCAAGAGACGACTCTGCGCCCGGCCGATTTCATCTACCCCCTCTTCGTGCGGCACGGTCGCGATCAGCGCGTGCCCATCAAATCCATGCCGGGCGTCGCCCAGTTGACCGTGGACAGGCTGGCTGACGAGGCGCGGGAGATTGCGGGTCTGGGCATCCCCGCGGTGATCCTCTTCGGCATCCCCGCGGCCAAAGATGCGATGGGTAGCGACAACTACAATCCCGCCGGCATCGTGCCGCAGGCGATCCGGGCCATCAAGGACGCGGCGCCCGACCTGCTCGTCATCTCCGACATGTGCTTCTGCGAGTACACCGATCACGGCCACTGCGGGATCATCAATCTTCCGGGCCAGGCGCACTACACGCCGGCCCTGCCCGAAGGCTACCTGCTCAACGACCCGACGCTGGAACTCCTGGGCCGGGCCTCGATCGTGCACGCGCAGGCCGGCGCCGACATCATCGCGCCGTCGGGGATGATGGACGGCATGGTGGCCGCGATCCGTGGCGCGCTCGACGCCGCGGGCTACCAGCACGCAGCGGTGATGAGCTACGCAGTCAAATACGCCAGCGGGTTCTATGGCCCCTTCCGCGATGCCGCCGAAAGCCCGCCCCGGTTCGGCGACCGCAGCCAGTACCAGATGGATCCGGCCAACCGCCGCGAGGCGCTGAAGGAGGCCAGCCTGGACGTGGCCGAGGGCGCCGACATCCTCATGGTCAAGCCGGCGCTGCCCTACCTGGATATCCTGGCCGCGGTGCGCGAGGCGTTCAACCTGCCGACCGCGGCCTATCAGGTCAGCGGCGAGTACGCGATGCTCCACGCGGCCGCGGCCAACGGCTGGCTGGACTTGCGCCGCTGCGCCCTGGAAAGCCTGACCGCGATCAAGCGGGCCGGCGCGGACATGATCTTGACCTACTTCGCCAAGGACGCCGCGCGCTGGCTGTAGGCCGGCTTTGATGATGACGATGACGACGGACGACCGATGACCGCGGAAAGGATTTCGGTGTTGCTCCTGGCCGGGGGCCGCAGCCGGCGCTTGGGCCAGGACAAGGTGTGGATGGCGTTGGACGGCGTGTCCCTGGTCGAGCGCGTGGTTCGCCGCGTGCTGCCGATCGCGGGCGAGGTGTTGTTCAGCGCCAATGCGGCCGATCCCTTCGCGAAGTTGATCAGCACGCTGCCCGTGCCCGGCCGCGTGGTGGCCGACCTGTTTCCTGGCGCCGGGCCGTTGGCGGGGATCCACGCCGGGCTGAGCGCCGCGCGCCACGACCTGCTCCTGGCGCTCGCGACCGATATCCCCTTCGTGAACCTGGCCCTGGTGCGCCACATGATCGGGCTGACCCAGGGCTGCGACGCCGTCGTGCCACAGATACCCCATCCCGCGACCGGCGAGCTGGTCTGGGAGCCGCTCCACGCGTTTTATCGGCGAAGCTGCCTGCCGGCCATCGCGGCGCGGCTGGCCGCGGGCGAGCATCGGGTCGTCGGCTTCCTGCCAGACGTGCGGACCCGCCCCCTCACGCTCGCCGAGATCACCCCCTTCGACCCCGAACTGCGTTCCTTCTTCAACGTTAACACGCCCGAAGACTGGCAGCGGGCGCAAGGATTGGCAGACGCCGGCGAGGCTCAATGCGGTTAGTGTTCTGGGGTCGAGGCTTTATCGGGTGGCTGCGCCGTCTGCCGTTGTATGACTGCCTGTGCTGGCGCGGTCATGGTTTCCGCGGCCAGACCGGCATCTACTTCGGCTACCAGCCGCTCGAAAACCTCCTCGGAGATCGCGCCGTCGCGCTGCAGGCTCCACAACGCGCTCCGCTGGGCGCGGAGCAGTTCGCGACGCGCGTTTTCAAGCTCTTCGATAGCCAGTTCGGGGTGAACACGTTGGAGTGCGCGCACGTTCAACGCCATCTGTTCAACGCGCGCCAGCAGTTGCGGTCTGAGCACTTCCCAGGCATGCTCCGACAGGAAGCCATCGCGCTGCATGGCGTCCAGGTGCAGCGCAGCCGCGCGGAAGGCCATCATGCGGGCATGGCGCGTCTCGTATTCGATCCGGATCGGATCGCGGGTCGCGATGCCCAGCCAACGCAGCAGCGGTTTCATGGTCGTGCTTTGGATCAGCAGTGTGAAGAGCACGACCCCAAACGCCATCACCTGCACCAGGTTGCGCTCTGGTCCTAACGCCGCCGGCAGGCTGAGCGCCAACGCCAGGGCGATGGCCCCGCGCAAACCGCCCCAATTCAGCACGTGCAACCAGCGCCACGGGATCGGCTCCGTTAGCCGGTTGCTGACCCAGCCCAGGCCGTAGGTGACGACCGCACGGGCTGCCAGCACCGCCAGGATCGCCCATAGCACCGGTTGCCAGTTGGCGACCAGCGTGGGGATGTTCACCTGCAGGCCGATTAACAGGAAGACGAGCGAGTTCGTCAGGAACGCCACGTACTCCCAGAAATTGAAGAGCACGATGCGGGTAGTGGGACTCATGCCCTGGGGACCGACGTTGCCGTTGATGAGACCTGCCGCTACGACGGCCAGCACGCCGCTGAAGTGCAGTCGCTCGGCGATCAGGTAGGTTCCGAAGGCGAGCACAGTGGTCAGCGTGGTCTCGATCAAGTAGTCGTCAATGCGAGCAATCAGTTGCGCGATCAGCCAGCCCAGGACGAGCCCGACGACCAGGCCGCCGGCCGACACGCGCAGGAAGTCGGCGATCCCCGCGATGGGATGGAAGGCGCCGGTGAGGGCGGCGGCCAGCACCAGGTTGAACACCACGATGGCCGTGCCATCGTTGAACAGGCTTTCCCCTTCCACCAGCAGCGCCAGCCGCTTCGGTGCGCCCAACGCCCGGAAGAGCGCCACCACCGCGACGGGGTCAGTCGCCGAGATCAGCGCGCCGAACACGAATGCCAGCGGCCAAGTCAACGGCGTCAGCAGGCCCACCAGCCCGCCCACGATGAGGGTGGTGATGAGCACGCCGGGCACTGTCAGCAGCAGGATGCCGGGCAGGTTGTGTTGGAGGTCGCGCAGATTGATGTGAAAAGCAGACTCGAAGACCAGCGGCGGCACCAGCAGGGTCAGGATCAGTTCCGGGGTTAAGCTCAGGTCGAGCGACTGCTGGGTAGTCATCAGCAGGCCGACGACAACCAGCGCGACGGTATACGGGATGCGCAGCCGGCGGACCGCGATGGCTACCAGAGACACGATCAACAGGAGCTCGATGACCAACGTCTCGGTGGAGAGAAATTGCTCCATGGGCCTTACCCCAGTTCAGTAGCGGCGTCCCCAGTGACCTGGCTTTCTCAGACACGCGCGAACTTGGTCGTTTCCAGCACAAATACCGTTGCACCGTACGTGGGGATGCCCACATCGAGTGGGTTTGGCTCAGTGTGCAAGGGGCACTGGGCCTGGATCAGGTTGAGCACCTCATCCACCTGAGCTGCCTCGACTCCGATAAGCAAGGTGGCATTGCCCCGGCGCAAAAAGCCGCCGGCCGTGTTGATGCGCGTCAGCCGATGCCCGGCCGCCAGCAGCGCCCGGGTAACGGCTTCCACATAGTCGCTGTGTACGATGGCGATGACCAGATTCATCTGTTGTGTTCCTCCCTCAAATCCTTGAGTGCCAGCCGACCTTGCACTCTCCGGCCGCGCCGGATGCACGTCGGATGAGTGGTGCTCGTCGGCCGCGGGCGGCGCGGCTCCACCCTGCAACCGCAGAAACCGTTTGACCGGCAGGCCGAAGATCGTCGCGCCGCCGACCTGCACTTCCATGGCCGAGATGACCGAGAGCGAGGCCATTACGGTCTCGGTTCCCCACGACATGGCGTTGATGAAGCGGGTGCGGCTATGGCAGGTCGTGCGGATCGTGCGGATCACATCCTCGACGCGGTTTTCTTCCACCCCCACCAGGAGGGTGACATTGCCGCTCGGCAAAAAGCCACCGGCGGAGTTGATGCGTGTGACGCGTAGCCCCTGTGCGATCAGATGGCTGATGAGTAGGTCGGCGTCCTCGCTCTGGACAATGGCGCATAGTAGGATCATGTTCGTACCCCCTTTGGATGTCATGCCATTCGGTCACGAGGGTGACGTGGGTTTCGATTTCGTTCGTTTGACGGAGAAGAAAGCTTTCGTTATTATAGCGGTTTTTTGCTTCTGCCGCAAGATCGGCGCGGACGGGACGGCTATCAGGATCTGAAGATCCGCCTGGCCCTCGAATCCACAGTATCGCACTGGTTGCCGGTGAAGCGGAGTTATGGTATCATTACAGGGACTGTTAGCCCATGGCGCGCTGGCGGGCGCGCCACCCTGAAGTACCGATCCGACGCGCCAAGCAGGCTTAGCACACCCGGTCAACGGAGTAAGCCGTTGTTCGGACTCACGGAGGGATACAAGATGGCAAAAGACAAAGACAAGAAGGGCAAAAAGGACAAGAAGGACAAGAAGGAAAAGAAGGCCTAGCGCCCGTGCTCCGTTAACCTGGACTTCGCTGGTTGATCACGCATCCGGTGCTAACAGCGGACAGCGGTGGTCAGCAGCAACCGAGTTAGCGGAGCATCCCCGGCAAGTGGTCCAGACCCCAGATGGCGCCTGTGTTCGGACCAATCTCCAGGCCGCGCCTCACCGTGGATGACTGGCATCGTTTCGCCCTGAGCGATGATTTAGCGGTTGTCAAAGAGCGTCCACCCCAACTCGGCCCTGCCGGGTCAATCGTCGTTAGTCTAAACTCGAGTCCACACGAAGACACCAATTCTACCAGCAGGTAAACAATTACAGTTTGCCAACCCCATTGACAGCCGGCGTTACCCGTCGTATAATGACAGGCGATGTTGTGGTTGCCCCGTCGAGAAGCGCCCCATCCGCACGTCCCTTTGTCAGAGGAGGAAGTATGACCCAGCAACGTCTCTTGCGCATTCTGGGAACCGTCGCTGCGCTGGCGATGGTGGTTGCCCTGGTCAGCAGCGCCTTCGCTTCCGCCCCACAGGGGCCTGCCGGCCCCAATTCGTTGTCGGCGACCGGCAAATCCTTGCCCCGCGCGGCCAGCATCGCGCCGCAGTCGCCCCCCGTCGCCGCCGGTATCACGGTCAACGACGGCAGCTTCGAGTACGGCCCGCCGCCCGATTCCCTCTGGACCGAGGTCACCGATAGCGCCTGCGAGTGGATCGGCGACTGGTCGAGCGCCTGGGGGGTCGCGGCCTACGACGGCACGTACGACTTCTGGGCCGGCGGCTACTGCAGCGGGATCCCGACCTCGAGCTTGGTGGAGCAGGATCTCGCCGTGCCGGTGGACGATACCAGTTTGACCTTCTGGTATCTGTCGTACCGGCCGGACCCCGATGATCCTATCGTAGATGATTACGCCTACATCCTGGCAGATGGCGGCGAAGTGTGGCACCTGGATTTCACCCAGGCGAACGACACCTTCCCCAACTGGGGTCAGGCGACTATTGACCTGAGCGCCTGGGCGGGGCTGACCGTGCACCTGAAGTTCGGTGCGGTGAGTACCGGCGACCTGGCCGGCAACATCCGCTACGACTTCATCGGTGTTCCGACCTATCCGTCCGGCCCCTGCCCGGTCGAGACAGCCCTGGCAGGGCAGGCCGCTGAAAAGAGCAACCTTCAAGTCCTGCGCGAGCTTCGCGATGGAGTCATGGCGGGCACGCCGGCCGGTCGGAAGTACGTAGATCTGTACTATCGGCACGCCGCCGAAATCTCCGGCATCTTGCTCCGGGACGCGGCCCTGCGGGGCCGCACCGCGACGTTGATCGAGAAGTATCTCCCCGCGGCGCGCGCTCTGGTGGGCCAGCCCGGTGGCCGGGCGATGGTGTTGACCGCCAAGGACGTCCGGCAGATCGAGGCCTTGCTGGATGACGTGGCGGCCCAGGGCAGCCCGGAGTTGGCCGCAACTCTCGCGGGCGTCCGTATCCAGGTGGCCGGCGCCGCCGGTAAGTCGGTCGAAGCCGCCTGGCAGTCGTTGGCGCAATAGGCGCCGCTCTCAACCGCGTTCGGATCGGCCCCTAACCGAGCCGGGCACCCATCGGGTAGACTTCGAGTACCGGGCAGCCACAACCGAGCTGACCCCCGTGGATGGACAACATCTCAGGGGGTCAGCTTTTTTGTGTCCCGAACCCAGGTCTTTTCGAGATACCTGGGTTTTGATGTTTTAGACATTATCGGGCATAGGCAACGTTGTCACCCTGAGAACCGCCATGCCACCGGTGGCATTCGTGAAGCAAGAAACTTCGCCGCGTGTCATGCTGAGCGGGTCGTTCCCGTGTCTTGCGTTGCGGCGAGCTTCCAGCGAAGCATCCATTCGCTGCGCTCAGAGCTTGTCCTGAACACAGTGAAGGAACAGGCTCTGAGTGCAGCGAAGGGGTGACAAGTTTCTGAGCAGCGGGACAGTCCCGTGAATTACGCTGCGGCGTCACACCAGCGAAGGGCCTCAGGCACACGGAAAGAGATTCTTCGCTGGTTTCACGCCGCAACGAGAGGTTCGAGGCAGACCCGCTCAGAATGACTGTTATTTCCGATAATGTCTTTTACCGCACCCACGCCAGCCACGCGTTGGGCAGGATGTTTACCTGCTGGCACGGCTGCTCCTCGGCGCGAACGATCCCGTCGGCGGCAGCCAGGCCCGGCTTGGGCACACGCGTGCTGGTGATGTTGCCCAGATTCTGGTGCTCCCGGTCGGTCAGGTGCAGCAAGATGACGTCCCCGACTTCATTGGGTGACGCCTGAAAGGTGAAGGTGACGGGCTGGCACGTGAGCAGCGGGGTGCCCGGCGTCACCCAGCCGATCCCGCCCGTCACCGGCATGGTCGTCCAGCCGTTGGGACCTGGCCCGGCCTGCCCGCCCGACCACGGCGGCTGCTGGTCAGCGAAGAAGATCTCCAGATCCCAGACGATCGCGTTGAGCGCCGGGTCTACGACGTGTACGGTCATCTGGTAGACGCCGGGCGAGACCTCGAAGAAGGTAGACGATACGCCGGTGATGAACGGCTTTTGCGTGGCCGTCGGCGTCGGCGTCATTTTGGGTGTTTCGGTGGCGGTCGGTGTCGGCGTGGCCGTTGGCGGACGCGTGGCCGTACTCGTCGGTGTGGCGGTCGGCGTTGACGTGCGCGTCGGCGTCGCCGTGGGCGTCCTGGTCGCCGTGGATGTGGGCGTCCTGGTTGTCGTCGGTGTGGGTGTGTTGGTCGGCCCGATGATCTTCGTCGGCGTCGGCGTGAACACCGGATGGTTGACGAAGATGATCAGCTTCTCCCACCGAGGCAGCGGGATGTGGAGGGCCTGGCTGATGGCGCCCACCTGCCGGCCGTTGGCATCGAGTAGCGGCACGGCGATCGGCTGCGGCGGCCGGTAGTAGGCCAGGGTCGGCGGGATGGCGTTGATGACGGCCTGCATCCGCACCGGCTCGGCGTTGTGCAGCGTCCCCACACCGGGGATGTCCATCTCCACGAACACGTCGAAGAAGCTGTCGGCGGGGAAGTCAGCCCCTTGCGCCTGCTGCACGATCCGGCCGCGCGATGGCAGGGACGGGCTTTCGCGCACGTTGAGCGGGCCGGACGGCCCGATGCCGGTCAGGTTCATCGCCAGAATTTCGGTCTCGATCTCCAGCCGGCCGTCCCCGTCGCTGTCGGTCGGGTCGCTGCGCCGGACGGTGGTCGGCCCGTTGAGGGTCACGTTGGCGCTGCCCAGGCCTCCCAGGTCAATCGTGAGGTTGGCGCCGGATGGGAAAGTATCCTCGCCGCCCGGCGGGTAGGCGAGCGAAGCGAGGCTGGCGGTGGGCACGGTCGGATCACCCACGTCCATCGCCTGGCAGAGCGGCGAGAGATTCTCGTAGCCGGGTTGCACATCTTCCTGTACCGAGTAGACGCCCGGCGCCAGAGCCATGAAGTCCACCAGCCCCCGGTCGTCGGTCGCCAGCGCCGCCAGTGGATTGCCGGCGCAACTCGGCCCGCCGAACAGCGTCATCTTCCACCCCGGCAGCGGCAGCATCTCGGGCCACCAGAGCTTGATCACGATGATCGAGTAGGGCGGTTTGGTCGGCGTCGCCGTCGGCGTGAGTGTCCGGGTCGCCGTCGGTGTGGCAGTGCGGGTCGCAGTCGCGGTCGGCGTGGCGGTGGGGGTAGGCGTCCGTGTCGCCGTGGCCGTTGCGGTCGGCGTTGGCGTGGACTTGCACTTGCCGTTCGATCCGGCCAGGAAGAGGCCCTGGATCTCGGCTGCCGTCAGGACTCGCGGGAACAATTCGACCTCGTCGAGGATTCCGCGGTAGAAGCCGGTCAAGGACGATGAGCGGCTGCTCATCCGGAGCGGGCTGGCGTTCGTGAGCGAGCCGGGCCGGATCGTCGGATCGAAGCCACCGATCTGGGCGCCGTCTACGTAGAATTTGCCGCCGGTCGGGTTGCCCCGATCCACCGTGACAGCGATTTGATGCCAATTCCCGTCGGCCACGAAGGTGGTCGAGGGCCAGTTCGTACACGAGTCGGCCGGGTTGGTGGAGCAGATCGGTGAGCCGACCCCCTGCCCCAGTTGAAAACCCAACGTCCCGTTACCCAGGAACAGCGAATACCCCTGGACGGTCGCCCCTTCGACGCGCTTGTCCACCAAGATCTTCACGCCGTTGGCGTCGCTTGTCTTGATCCAGGCATCAATGGACAGATTTCCCTGGCCGAAGTTGAGCGACGCATGATCGGCCACCTGCACGTAGTCATCCACGCCGTCGAAGCTCAGGCCGCCCGCCACCTTGCCGGGCACCGGCGCGGGGCCGTTGAAGTGCGTGCCGTTGGTCGGGAAGCCCGCGATGTCGAACGCGGTCGTGCCGGTCGTTTCGTCCAACGGCCACCAGGCGGCCATCCCGACCGGCGGCGCCACGCAAGCCGGCGTCCCCGTCGGGGAGGCTGTCGCACTCGGGGTCGGCGTAGGCGTGCGCGTCGGCTCCGGCTGATTGGGGCAGAGGTAGTAGTCCTCGGTCTCACCGTACTCGTAGCCGTTGGCCGGACCGCTGCCGTCTGCCGCGGTCGCCGGCTTCTCGCTGATTCCGATGCGCCACCAGAGGCACTGGTCGGGGTTGGGATTGTACGACGCGAACGGCGGCGTGGTGAAGGTGTAGCTGCCCGGCCCCGGCAGGGGGACGACCTGATTCTGCACGGCCCATTCCTGGGCGGCCACGCCCGCACACGGCAACACCGCACCCCAACCGCCGCTGCGGTCGAAGTCAAACCAGGCATTGACATAAGCCTGGCTGGCCCCGGCCGTGGGTGGGACGGTGACAGAGTAGGTCAGCGTGGTGGCCTTGCAATGGGGCAGGGGCGGGGCGACTGCCCCGTCGTCGGCCTTGTCCTGATTGGGGCGATCAAGGAGGGGCTGGATGTTGTTGACCCCGTCCGCGTCCGGGCCGCCGTCGGCCTCCTTCTCGGCGGTGATGACCGGCCCCAGGTGGTAGATCAGCTTCGAGTTCCAGTGAATCGGCCCGTAGGGCGGCGAACCGGTTTTGTACACCGTGGGGAACCGGGCCGGCACACCGAGCGGTCCGCCGGCCGGGTAGGCGGTCATGGTCACGCCGAAGTTGTTGCTGCTATCGGGCGCATCCCCCAGATCGGGCATGAACGCGGGATAGGCGACTGCACCAGCCGGCATGAAGATGCGGAACGGGCGTACGGCGCCGGGCCGGGCATCTTGAGGCGGCGCGCTGCTGGCGGCGCTGGTGGGCGCTGGCGGGGTCAACTGAAGCACGATGAGCAGGACGGCCAGACCGCCGATCAAGGCGGCCAGGCCCAGGCGGGTGGGGTTGCGAGATGGTTGCCACATAGGAGCACCTCCAGAGATAGGGTTGACAGACGTGAAGCGACCGGCAAACGGTCGCATTTGGTCGAATTGGTAAATGTGCTATATTTGTGATATAATTGTACTAAACATATTGTACTCGGTTTTCGCCGATTGTCAAGAGGGAGTTTTAGATTTCGGGCGATTGACGGCTTGCGGCCGGTGTGATATGCTTGCGCTGCCGTCTTCCTCTCGCCAATTCATCGTTCCCGGAGCATTCATGGAGCTACTACGCGCCGTTCAACGCCTGGTCCCGGCAGGACGCAAGCCGACGGGGCCGCTTGACTGGGAGTTGATCCCCGCCGAGCGGCTGTCTCACGCCGATCGGGCCGGCGTGCTGAACGCGGCCTACGCCAACTACTACGTCCCCATGCACATGACCGCCGACCAGGTGGCCGCGATGGAGCGCGGCTACGACATTGACCTGGGCCGGTCGGTCGCGGCGGTGGCCGGGCGGGAGCCGGTTGGCATGGCGCTGCTGGGGCGGCGGGGCGATCGCGCCTGGCTCGGTTCGGTCGGCGTGATTCCGGCGTGGCGGCGGCGCGGCCTGGCGCGGGCGCTGGCCGGCCGGGTGATCGCGGCTGCGGCCGGCGCGGGAGCGCGGGAGATGACCCTGGAGGTCATCGCTCAGAACATGTCGGCCCGAAACCTTTACGATGCGCTGGGCTTCCGGCCGGTGCGGGAGCTGCTCACCTGGCGCCGCGGGGCCGACGCGGATCCGTTGCCGATCCCCGAAGAACGGTTGGCACACGCGGCGCCGCTCGATCTGCTGGCGCAGTTCACCGCCTGGCACGATCAGCCGGCCTGCTGGCAGAGCGAGGAGGTCACGCTGCGCAACCAGGCGTATCGGCTGGCCGGCTACCGGCTTGACCTGGAAGGTCAGCCCGCGGCCTATGCCCTGGTCGGCGGGGCGGACGATGCGGTCTGGGTGATGGACGTGGGGATCAGCCCCCAGTTTGGCCCGGTGAGGGCCGGACGCCCCCTGCTGCAGGCGCTCGCCAATTCGTATTTCGGCAAGGCGATGACGTTGATGAATATGCCCGCGGACTCAGGCGTGTGTCGCGTGCTGGCCGCGCTGCGGTTCCTGGTGACGGTGAGACAATGGGAGATGGGGTTGGAGTTGACCTCACCCCCCGGCCCCCTCTCCTGAAATGCAGAAGACGCAGTACCGCAAAACTCGTTTTTGTCACCCTGAGCGGTTAATCCCGTGAAGTGCGTCGCGGCGAGAATCCAGCGAAGGGTCTCGTTGCGGCAAGGAGAACTTGTCCTGAGCGCAGCGAACGGATTCTTCGCTGGTGTCACGCCGCAACGAGAGTTCAAGGGCAGACCCGCTCAGAATGACAGACAACGGGTAGCGAGTTTTGCGGTATTGCCAAAAGACGCATTTCAGGAGAGGGGAGAAGGGGGAGAGGTCGTGGAGGAAGGCGGTCATGTTCACCAGCCACGTGCGTTTCTGGAACGTCTTTTCCGGCTGCCAGCGATGTCGCGCAGAACTTAGGCTAGGGGAACAACTCGACCTCGTCGAGGATGCCGCGGTACAAGCCGGTGAGGGATGATGAGCGGCTGCCCGGCCGGAGCGGGCTGGTGTTCGTCGGCGAGCCGGGCCGGAGCGTCGGATTGAAGCCACCGATTTGGGCGCTATCCCGCAATTCTGCCGGCCGCCGCCCGTTGGGGAGGGTGACAACAAGTTACTGAGCGCCGCCACTTCGTGCCAGAGATGGCAGGTGCGCTTGCTCAGCGGTGACGCGGCTCAAGGGGGTAACAGCCCCCCTTGAGAATCCCTCGTTCCAGAACGCCCAGACAGTGTCCACGCCTGCTTCGCAGACGGTCCAGGAACCCACGCCTTCGGCGTCAATAAGAGCGGGCGCAGCGGAAGCCGACATCGTAGGACACTAAGTCGGGGGCGTTCCCGCGACGGGACGCCGTGCGGACGAACCACTGAAAGTAGTCCCACGAGCCGCTCCGCAAAACCTTCATGCCGCTCTCCGGCCCCGGCCCCTGCGGATCGATGGGCGGCGAAACGCCGTAGTAGTTGGCACCATACCAGTCATTGACCCATTCCCACACATTGCCCGCCATATCCAACGCACCGTACGGGCTGGCCCCGTCCGTGTAGATGCCCACTGCACTGGTGTCGCCCACACAATGCATTCCACTGCTGCCGTAGTAATCGTAGAAATTCGCCAGCGCACAGGTCGGCGCCCCGCCGCCCCACGGGTAGGCGCGGGGGGTGCTCGCCCCGCGCGCCGCCTTTTCCCACCGCGCCTCACTCGGCAGCCCCTTGCCCGCCCAATGACAGTAGGCGCCGGCCTGAGACCAGTTCACATAGATCACCGGGTAGGTATCGTAGATCGGGTTGCCGTAATAGGACGGACGGGTGAGGGACGAATAGTTAGCCGGCGGCGTGCATCCCGACCCCGCGTCCGCCACACATAGAGCATATTGCGCGTTGGTGACCTCCGTCTTGTCGATGCAATACGCGTCCAGGGTCACCGTGTGCAGTGGCAGCTCATCGGCGGAGTAACAGCCATCGCCGCCGTTGTGCGCCGGGTCGCAGCCCATCTGGAACTGGCCGAAGGGGACGAGGACCATCTCGGGCGACGCGCAGAACAACGTCGGCGTTGCCGTCGGCGTGGAGGTTGCGGTCGGCGTGGGCGTGCGCGTCGCCGTTGGCGTGGGCGTCCGCGTCGCGGTGGCCGTTGGGGTCGGCGTGGGCGTGGACTTGTCCTTGCCGCATGACCCGGCCTGGAAGATGCCCTGGATATCGCCCTCCGTCAGGGCCCGGGGGAACAACTCGACCTCATCGAGGATGCCAAGGTAGAAGTCTTTAGAGGCCGTTGAGCGGCAACCCATCCGCAGCGGGCTGGTGTTCGTCAACGAGCCGGACTGGTACGTCGGATCGAAGTCATCAACCAGGATGTGGACGCCGTCTATGTAGAACTTGCCGCCGGCCGGGTCGTTCCGATCCACCGAGACGGCGACTTGATGCCACTGCCCGTCGGCCACGAAGACGGTCGAGACGTAGATGTTAGAAAAGCCAACCCCCTGCCCCAGTTCAAAGCCCAACACCCCGTTACCCAGGAGGAACAGCGCATACCCCTGGTCGGTGGCTGCGACGCGCTTGTCCACCAGGTACTTCAAGCTACCGGCGTCGCTCGTCTTGATCCAGGCATCAATGGTCAGATCCCCCAAGTCGAAGTTGAGCGAGGAATGGTCAGCCACTTCGACACAATCGTCAACGCCGTCGAAGCTCAGGGCGAAGGCCACCATGCCGGGCACCGGCGCCGGGCCGTTGAGGTGCGTCCCGTTGGTCAGGGGGTTGACGATGTCGTGGGCGATGGTGCCGCTCTGCTCGTCCAACGGCCACCAGTGGGTCATCGCGGTGGGCGGCGATACCACGGCGCATGAGGTCGGCGTGGGCGTGGGTGTCCGCGTCGCGGTTGGTGTGGGTGTGCGCGTCGCCGTTGGCGTGGGTGTCCGCGTCGCTGTTGGCGTGGGCGTCCGCGTCGCCGTCGCCGTGGGCGTGGGCGTCCGCGTCGCGGTTGGGGTCGGCGTTGGCGTCGGCATGGACTTGCATTTGCCGTTTGACCTGCGCCCGGCGATGAGTTGGATCTCGCCCGGCGTCAGGACCCGGGGGAACAACTCGACCTCATCGAGGGCGCCGCGGTAGTATTCGGTGAGGGACGATGAGCGGACGGCCAGCCGGAGCGGGCTGGCGTTCGTCAGCGAGCCGGGCTGGAGCGTCGGATCGAAGTGATCGACCTCGTAGCCGTCTACGTAGAACTTGACGCCGGCCGTGCTGTCCCACCGATCCACCGTGGCGGCGAGGTGATGCCAAGCTCCGTCGGCCACGAAGGCGGTCAAGGCGGTCGAGATGTAGTCGACGCCCGGACCGGAACCATTGGCCAGTTGAAAGCCCAACCTCCCGTCACGCAGGAACAGCGAATACCCCTGGACTGTGGGCCCCACGGTTCGTTTGTCCACCAGGCGCTTCACGCCCACTTTGTCAACCGTCCAGATCCAGGTATCTATGGAGAAATTCTTGCCGAAGTTGAGCGAGGAATCGTCAGCCACTTCGACATAGTTCTCGGCGAAGTACCGGGAGCCGGCTACCATGCCAGGCCACGGACTCGGTCTGTTGTTGGACGGTAAGTACGTCCCGTTGGTCGGCGGGGGGGCGATGTCGAAGGCGGTGGTGGCGCCGATCGGTTCGTCCAACGGGAACCAGACATCCATCGCGGGGGGCCGATCCACGCACTTGCACTTGCCGCCTGACCCGAACCCGTGGATGTGCCCGATCTCTTCCGGCGTCAGGACGCGGTGGAACAACTCGACCTCATCGAGGATGCCATCGTAGAAGCCAGTGATGAAGGACAATGAGCTTCTGCCCATCCGCAGCGGGCTAGGGTTCGTCAGCGAGCCGGGCACGAGCGTCGGATCGAAGACACCGTAGGGGCCGGACACCGGGGCGCCGTCCAGGTAGAACTTGCCGCCGGTCTGGCTGTTCCGAGCCACCGAGACGGCGACGTGATGCCAGTGCCCGTCGGCGACGAACGCGGTCGAGACGTAGTCGGTGGCCGTGCCATCGGCCAGTTGAAAGCCCAACCACCCCTTACTCAGGAACAAAGCATACCCCCGGAGTTGCAGGGCTCCGGCCCCTACGATGCTGCGTTTGTCCACCAGGATCGTTACGTCCCCGAGGTCAGCCGTCTTGATCCAGGCATCGATGGTCAGAGTCCCGGTCAGATCCCCCCCCGCGCCGAAGTTGAGCGAGGGATCGTCAGCCACTTCGACATAATCATCGGTGCCGTCGAAGCTCAGGCCGTAGGCCACCATGCCGGGCGCCGGCGCCGGGCCGTTGAAGTGCGTCCCGTTGGTCGGAAAGCCGGCGATGTCGTAGGCGGTGGCGCCGCTCGTTTCGTCCAACGTCCACCAGGCGTCCATATCGGGGGGCGGCGGATTCATGCACGAGAGGGTCGGCGTGACGGTGGCGGTCGGCGTCGGCGTCAAGGTGGCAGTGGCGGTCGGCGTCGGTGTCGGTGACGGCGGGGGGTGCGGGCAGAGGTAGTAATCCTCGGTCTCGCCGAACTTATGGCCGTTGGCCGTGCCGCTGCCGTCGGCGGACAGGGCCGGGGTGTTGCTCAGGGTGATGCGCCACCAGAGGCATAATTCGGGGTGGGGATTTGCGGGTATGAAGAAGGGCGTGGTAAAGGTGTGGCTGCCAGGGCCGGATAGACTGACCTCCTGGTTTTGCACCGCCCATTCCTGGGCTGGCCCGCCTGGGCAGGACAGGACGTCGCCCCACTGGCCGTTGCGGTCATAATCGAGCCAAACATTGACATAAGCAGCATAGCCCAAGCCTCCTGTTGGCGACGGCACTGTGACCACGTAGTTCATCGTCGTGGTCATGCAGTTTGACAGTGTGGGCGGCGCGACGCTGTCATCGGCCTTGTCTTGATCGGGCAGGTTCAGCAGGGGCTGGATGTTGTTGCCGCCATCCACGTCGGGGCCGCTGTCGGCCTCTCTTTCCCCGGTGATGGCCGCCCCCAGGTAGTAGATTAGCTGGGTGGCCCATACGGCGGCGAACCGGCCGAATAGACTGTCGGGAAGTTGGCGATCACGCCGATAGGCCCGCCCGCGGGGTACGCGATCATGTGGATGCCGTAGTTGTTGGTGCTATCGGGCGCGTCCCCCAGATCGATGAAGAACTTTGGATAGGCGACCGCGGCCGCGGGCAGGAAGATGCGCCACGCTGGCACGGCCGGGCCATCGGGGAGCGCCACACGCGCGGCGCTGGCCGGGCTGCCCATCCGCGACTGAAGCAGGGTGCCGATGGCAAGGGCCAGGCCGATCAACGCAGCCAGGCCGAGCTGGATCGCAGTGCGAGATGTTCTCGACATCGGGAACCTCCTTGGGGTGAACGGCACGGATATGCGCTATTTGTGATAAAAATGTACAAGTTCCAGTATACACCATTGTGCCGCGTTGTCAATTGGGAGTTTTCACGCGCCGTGTGTCAGGCACATTCCAAAGCGCCTGGCACGTGAGGTGTCGCGCCGTTTGGCCCACGTGATTGACAGTCCACGAGCACCGTAGTAGAATACCGGTGGGAGGTGAGCGATGACGATAGATGCGGCTGTGGCATGGCCTCGGGTGAATCGGCGGCAGAAGCCGGCGCGTGCGCGCAAAGACGAGGCATCTCCGCGCAGTGCGGACGTGAGCCAGGTCGGCCAGGCGCTCGATCGGCCGGTGGCGACGTTTGTCGTGGATGGGCAGGAAGTTGTAATCACGACCGGAGACGTGGCGGCAGTAAAGGTGGATCTTCTTAGACCGCATTCAGAGGAGGCGATGGTCACGGTCGCCTTGGCGGATAAGATCAACGTACTCCGGCAGCACTTGCCGCCGCAGGTACGCGAGCGTCTCTTCTGGGAAAACATGGAGGCCATTCGCGCCAAGGCGATTGCCGACGGCACAGCCATTGACGGTCCGATGGAGGCAGTAGTCGGTGATTGAGCGGAGACTTTGGTACCTCTGACGAAGGATGATCTCGTTCGGCACGTCCCCGCCGACCCCGACGATGACATCGTGCTTGCCTGCGCCATCGTCGGACGCGCCACTCACCTGGTCACGTATGACCCGCACATCCACGCCCTGGGCGAAGCTTACCAGGGCGTGCGTATTTTGGACGGTCTGCATTTCCTCTACGCCGTGCGCGGCGACGCGCCGCCGATTGCTTGAGGTCTCCCCGCAGGCTTTGCTCTTACTGCCCAGGTTGGAGAACGAAGTTGAAGCGCCCCACGGATCCAGACAGGCTAATCGGCGTTGAGTCGGCGTCCAATCCCCAGACGCGATAGAAGTAGTTCCCATCGGGGAGAGCGACGTCGTCCCACGTGAGGTTGCCACTGGCCGGCGTCAGAATGGCTTGCCTTGTTGCGCCGAGTCCGCCGGGGATCAGATAGGGCGTTGTTCCGCGCCAGACCTCATAGGTCGCAGCCGTGGAGACGCTATGCGGCCAACCCAAACGCACGCCGTTCGCAGACGAGACGATGGACAACGGTTGGATGGTCTGTAAGGCTGCACCCACCGCGGCCAGCGCCGCGGCCGATTGCGCCGGTTGCTCCTGTGGTGTAATGCTGCTGTCCACCACACGAAGGTTTGCCAGATTCAGCCGGGTAGCTCCGTCCGCCAACGCGGTGAAGTGCATCTGGGCCAGCACGCCGTTTCCGCTGGGGCCAGGCATGCTGCCGAAGCTGAACGCGCCGAACCGCATTGTGCCGGCCGCCCGGTTGATTTCCGGCCCGACCGCGCCGACTGAGCGTCCTGTGGAGGCAAGAAACGCGCCCATGACCGCATTGTCAGCTTGCAGGAACGCAGGATTGTAGAGCAGATCGAACTGAAAGCCGCCGATCTCGGACGCGTCCTGGATGGCGACTGTGACCGCAAACACCGCGCCCGGCGTCACCAGGTAAAGCTCCGGCGTGAAGTAGACGTCCGCGGTCGGGAGCGTCGCCGGATGATCCACGGGTTGCGGGAGCGCGATGTCCGCAGCCATGTGTGCTTGTGCTCCTGGTCTCCACAGCGCCAGAGCGACGAGCAAAAGCAGAATCGCACGTCGAGCCTTCATCACGGCCTCCCGCTGATCGTCAACGGCAGCCACAGCCAGTAGCTCTGATCCTGCACGGTCAAGGGGATTGCCGCGCCGTCTCGATCGGCTGCCTGGACGCCCAACAGGCGGACGCCCGATCCTCCGCGGTTCAGCACGCGGAACCGCACGGTGCCAAGCAGAGCTGATTCTGTCGTGACATCCGCGGCCCCCACGACGAACGCTCCGACGGCCACGCGGCCGGGCTGCGCTGTTTGTGGGCCGAGGGGCAGGGTCAGAACGCCGCGGGCCAGGCCCGGTCCAGGTTGGACGTCCAATGGGGCCAGGCTGGCGGGATCATAGGCCAGAAGTGTCTGGTACGCCGCCGGGACAACGGTGCCCCGGCCATGCAACTCGACGGCCAGCAGATCGCCCGTTTCGCGGAACTGGCGCAGATGGAAGACATAGCCGGGCTGCTCAACAGTGGTCCAACTGGCCGATTGCGTCAGCGCGCCACCGGGACAACTCGCATTCCACTGGTTAGCGACGACCATGATGTCGAGGATGTCAATATCGCCATCGCTATCGAAGTCATAAGCGGCCAGGTAGTTCGGGTTGCCAGTGTGCGTATTCCAGCGGTTGGCGACGAACATGATGTCGTAGATGTCCACCAGGCAACTCCGATCCAGGTCGCCGGTGGGGTAGGTGACCACCCGCACCTGAGCGGAACCCTCGGTTGTCGCCATTGGCATGGAGAGGCTATCTGCCAGGACGACGTTTTGCAGGGTCAGACTGCTCGTGCCCAGGCTGGCCGGTGCGAAGGTCACGGTAGCCAGCACGCCGGCACCTGTGGAGCTGGGCGCGGCGCCGTAGGCGCCAGCGCCGAAGCGCACACGGCCAGCCACGTTGTCCAGTTCCTGGCCGGCAATGAAGGTGTTGAGGCCGGTGCTGCCAAGCAAAGAGCCGAGGCCGACGCCGGTAGCCTGGAGGATGGCGGGGTCGAAGGCCAGGTCGAACTGGAATCCGCGCAGATCGTTCACGTTCTCCACGGTGACGTTGACCGTGAGCGACGCCTCATCGAGGCCGACATGGGCTTGAGTGCTGGGCGAGACCGGCGCAGGGGGATAAACGGGATTGGTGGCGGTGTAGGCTGACGATAGACTGGCAGACTGCGTGTCGAAGTTCGTCACGGTAACCGTGTAGACCCCTGCCGCGCACCCGGCGGGCACGACCGCAGTCAGGCGCGTCGCGTCGAGCACGACCACGTCACCGAGGGGTGTCTGGCCCAGTTGTACAGTGGGCAGAGGGCTGGTCTGGATGGCAGAGCCGGTGACCGTGATCGTGTGGGCGACGCTGCGGATGCTACTGCTGGGAGTCACTGACGTCAGGGACGGCGCAGCCAGCTTGTCCACAACGATGCCATCACTGAAGCCGATCATGCTCCAATGATTGGCGCCATTGCGCGCCTTCACGTTGACGTAGTAGGTCTGGGCGTCGAACAGGTTGAGACCGCTGCGGGTAGCTTTGGTGATCGTGCCGACCGACGTCCACCCCACCGTGTCACAGCCGCCGGCCGTCTTGCCGATGCAGTATTGATATTCGACCACACCGGTCTCGGGATCAGCCGAGGTCCACACCGCATACAGCCGGTCGAAATAGTGCGTGCTGGCCCCGTCATCGGTCACGGCCGGCGTGGTGGGCGGCGTGTAATCGTCGGGCGTGACACTGACCTCGTTCGACCAAGCTACCTCATTGAAGTCGGTGTCCAGAATCGAGTACTTGTAGTAGTACATCACTGCGTTGGTCACCGTGGTATCGGTGAAGGCCGTTGTGACGAACATGCCGGGGCCGACCTGGGAGTATGCGGTGTTCGTCATGACGCTGCGGTAGAGGATGTAACCAGCGAGGTCGGCCACGTCATTTTGCGTCCAGTTCAGTGCCACCTGGCCCACCCCTGCGATCGCTTCCAAGAGGATGGCCGACGTGCCCGCCGTCTGGATGATGAAGCTAAAGCGCGTGTCTTCGGGAATGGTCATGCCGCTCGTGTCGGTCGCATCCTGCACCTTGAGCGTGTTGATCCCGTCGCCGGTGTCCAGGTCCACGTCGAACGTACCCATCCAGCGTGTGGCGCTGATCCACCCGCCGTTCTCGATTCGGTGCTGGGTGTATGGCTCGACCACGCCAAAGGTGGCAGTGGGCGTGATGGCCGTGTCCATCTCGCGGCTGAAGTCCAACGTCACGTTCATCGGCTGCGCGCCGATGGGGCTGAACGGGTCGGTGGTTGCGCTCAGCAGGAAGCCAGGTGCCAACAACTCCGGCGTGGTGAGGAATGGCTGGAAGGTCGCCTCGCCGGGATTAAAGTCCTGCCAGTAGTCGAAGATGCGGCCGTAGCGGATCGCGTTGACGTCGGTTGTGCCCCAGAAGTTCTGCCTGGCATCCATGTCCTTTCGGCCGTTGTTGTAGTTGGACAAGTAGAGATCGAAGCTGGCTTGGTTGCCCAGGATATTGTTGTGGGTGAGTTGGGCTAGGTCTCTTTGACGAACGAAGAATACAGTCTCGCCTGGTGCTGTGCGGGGAGCTTGACCAGGTCTTGCCTGATTGCCAAGGATGGTGTTGAACTGCGCGATGGGTGCCGAATTGTATAGATAGAGGGCACTGCCACCTCCTTGGGCTGCGCTGTTTCCCGTCTGATACCCCCGTGCCTCGACGTCACTGGCGATGACGTTACGGCGTAGCAAGGCAGAAGCGCCCTCGAAACATACGCCACCGCCGCCGCCAGAGTCCGTATTTGTTGAAGCCCGGTTACGGCGCAACGTGTTGCCTTCAAGCCTCAGTCGTTGAGCATCAGCACCAGTACCATAGATTCCACCACATTGATCGGTCTGGTTATATTCGATGGTATTACCGCTAATGTATATGGCTAGGTTTCCACCATCGAAAAACACTCCGGCCCCGCGATAGTACTCAGTAACTTGACCTAACGGGATATTATTCTGGACCGTGTTTCTGGAAAAGTTTAGCTGGCCTGCGCCACTTGCTTTGATATACAGACCATGGCTTGGGTTGTCACTAATCGTGTTTCTCTGTATGACCAGAATGCTATTATCAGTTACTGACTGGCGATCTATCACGATTGCCCCAAAGGGAGAGTTCGTGCCTGTTGGAATAGCCCCTTGGTTCTGACGGAAGGTGGAGTTGACAATGTAGGGGAAACTGTCATCAATTAGTAGGCCGCCACCGTATTCCAGTACCACGTGGTTCAGGATGCTACCGCTCACGTATTCGTCGTTGGGGCGAGCGAAAACTACGGATTTGTTGCTGCCAGTGTCTACCAGAGAAACAGTCTCTGAGTAGGGCGTGGTTGATGATTCACTGGGCAAAGGATCGTTGCTAACCTCGATCAGCCCGACGCCATTGAACCAATGTAAGAGCTGTTCGTTGGGAGATCCGGTGATGATCGCCGAGAAGAAAACATCGCCGGCAGTATCGAAGCGTGGGGTGTTCGTGATCGAGATCACCGTTCCCACACCGGGAATTTCGGTGCCTTCGGCAGCCAGGGTGGTGCTGATCAGGGTCGGGTTGAGCACGGCGTCGGTAGCCTGGTCGTCAAAGATGATACCCTGGAAGTCGCCCGGCTTTGGTTCCTTCTGGTTCGACGTAAAATAGATGGGCAGCTCGGCCGTGCCGCTGGCGATTAACGTGCCCTGGATCTTGATGAACTTGCCAGGGTCGTACTGCAAGCGCGTGCCCGGCTCAATGGTAAACGTTACACCCTGCGACACCAGCATGTTCTGCTTGACGATGTAGAGGTAGTCGTTATGCAGCGTCATGCTCTGTGTGATGACGGCCGGGAAGAGCGGGCCGGGCAATTCGATGCCGCGCTGCACCCGGAAGGAGAACGCGGCGGCCGTGATGTACGCGCCGCTATTGGCGCTGACCGCCAAGCTGAAGTCTACCTGGTGGTTGTTGGGCGCGGCGGAGTCAAGCGCCATCTGGAAAGGCGTCCCCTCGTTGCGCATCGTCGCGTAGGCGGAGATATCACCGAAGGCCGCCATGTCGTTCAGGATGGTCACGTAGGGGTCGGTACTGCTCAATACCGCGGTCGTTCCCTGTGCCTCACCCCAGGTGTTCTTGAGTAACATCGTGATCGTAAAGGTTTCACTCGCGTCGGGGATGCCGTCGGCGTCGCCGCTGCTGTCGCCGTAGAGGATGCTGTTGTCAACCAGCTGCAGGTCGGGCGTGGGGACGACGGTCAGCGCGCTGTAGGCGTTGATGCGGCCGTTGCCTAACGGCGTGAAGATCGTACCCGGTTGCACGTAGATCGGGTCAGGAGTCTTGACGATCTGCCCGCGCGCCATCTCCTTCGACCAAGTAGGATGCTGGCTCAGGAGCAGCGCGGCCACCCCAGAGACGATCGGCGCGGCCATAGAGGTGCCGGACATGCTGGCGTACCCCCCGCCGCGAAACGTGCTGTAGATGCTGACGCCCGGCGCGCCTACGTCCGCGTTGACGCCGTAGTTGGAGAAATCCGCGCGGTACTCGGCCACCAGCAGACAGGCAAGGGTGATCGGGTCGCGCTGCGCGCAGCCCACATCGGTCGCGCCGACGCCCAGCACGTAGGAATAGGCGGCCGGGTAAAAAGGTTTGGTTGCCTTAGACGTCTTGCCGTCATTGCCCGCCGCGGCCACCAACATGGATCGGCCGTAGGCGTCGGCCAGAGTATCTTCCAGCAAGAGCGATTCGGCGTAGGAGCCGAAGGACATATTGATCACATCCGCGCCTTTGTTGGCTGCGTAGTTGATCGCCTGCACGATGTCATCGGTGGTGGCCGTGCCGTTCGACTCGAACGCCTTGAGCGCCATCACCTTGCAGTTCCAACATACGCCGGCCACGCCGACGCCGTTATTGGTAACGGCTGATGCAATTCCCGCGACATGCGTGCCGTGCCCGTTGTCATCGCGCGGGTTGTCAGAGCGGAAGTCGTCGGGATCAGTTGGATAGTCGCTGGCCCAGTTCCAACCCCAGGTGTCGTCCACATAGCCGTTCCCGTCATCATCCACGCTGTTGCCGGGGATTTCGCCGGGGTTGGTCCAGATGTGTGAGGTCAAGTCGGCGTGATCGCGATCCACACCGGTGTCAATCACCGCGATGACAATCGTTTCTATGCCGGTGATAATGTCCCATGCCTCAGGCGCGTCAATGTCGGCGTCGGCCAGGTGGTATTGACCGGTGTTGTGCAGATGCCACTGCTGGCTGAAGTAGGGGTCGTCGGGCACACCGTCGAAGGTGAAGAGGTAGTTGGGTTCGGCGCGGATCACGCTCGGTTCGGCCGTCAGGTCGGTGACGGCCTTGAGCACATCGCTATCGGGCGCGAACGCCAGCCTGTACCATTGGGTCAGATCGGGTGCCGGGCGCTCTTCGCCCGCGATGCGTTTGATCGCGCCAACGGTCGGTCTCTTGGCGGTCGGAAATACGCGGATGACCTTCGTGACGCCGAGCGTCCGCAGCGCGCCGTCGAGTGAGGCGCTGTTCGTCGTGAAGGCGCGGCCCGGTACCGAGCCCAGGGCGACTTCAGGTCGCAACTTCACCAGGATTTCGCCGGGGGCGAATCCAGGGGAGTCTTGCGGGCGCGTGTCGGGTGCTTTTCCTTGCGTAGCTTGCACCTCTTGCCCGGGGCCAGCAAGTAGCTGTTGCGCAGCGCGGGCCTGGGAAGAAGCCGGAACGTTCGTAACGGATTGAAACGCTAGCATGAGGGCTAGGATAACGATCAGCGGCAAGCGGCGAATGGCAGACATCGGCAGACCTCGCTTCTTCGGGATGTGGGCTTTGTCGAAGTAAACGTCAAAATGATCCGGCAGACGGGGCCATTGACAGCCCGTGGACACCGTAGTATACTCGGCACGGTCACAAAATGCGCTTTTGGGCGTCTGTCATTCAGAGGACTGCCATGCCGCGCGGCGGCATTCTTGAAGATAGAAACTCCCGCGCTTGTCATGCTGAGCGGGCCTACCAGCCAACGATTGCTGCGGCGAGTATCCAGCGAAGCATCCGGCGTTGCAAGTTTCTGAGCAGCGGGTCTGCCTCCAACTTCTCGCGACGGCGAGCATCCAGCGAAGAATCCGTTCGCTGCGCTCAGGACAAGTTCTCCTTGCCGCAACGAGACCCTTCGCTGAATTTTCGCCGCAACGAATTTCACGGGACCAACCCGCTCAGGGTGACATAGCCAAGGTTGCGGTACTCGAAGAAACGCAGTTTATGCCCGTGCGCAGTATAGAATACCGGTGGAGGTGAGCGATGACGATAGATGCGGCTGTGGCATGGCCTCGGGTGAATCGGCGGCAGAAGCAGGTGCGTGCGCGCAAAGACGAAGCGCCTGCGCGCAGTGCGGACGTGGGACAGGCCGACCAGGCGCTCGATCGGCCGGTGGCGACGTATGTCATGGAAGGGGAGGAATATGTCATCACGGCCGGGGAGGTCGTGGCCGTGCGCGAGCGATTGGCGAGACCGTATTCTGATGAGTCCCTTTATGAGTTGATCGTGGCAGACAAACTGGCCGAACGGAATAAGCGACTGCCCAAGCAAGAACTCCGCCGCCGTCTACAGAAAACCATCGAGGCCATACGCGCCGAAGCGATCGCTAAGGGTAGTGCGATTGATGATCCCATGGAGGCCGTCGTTGGCGACTAGATCTGCGCGATTGCGCGCTGTCTTGGACACCAACGTTGTGTACGCCGGCTTGTTCAGCCGTAACCCGCGCAGTCCAACTGCGGAAATCCTCCAACGCTGGTACAATGACGAATTCGACCTGTTGTACTGCGAAGAGCTGCGGCTGGAATACCGGGAGAAGTTGGCAGCGGAGGGGATAACGCCGATTCGTCGCGTGGAGTTCCTGCACTATCTTGGCCAGCTCGGCAAGCGGGTCGGCTTGTCCCCTGCTGATATCGTCGGTCGTGTCCCCGCCGACCCCGATGATGACGTGGTCGTTGCCTGCGCCATCGCCGGCCGGGCCACCCACCCGGTCACATACGATCCGCACATCCACGCCCTGGGCGAAGCCTACCAGGGCGTGCGCATTTTAGATAGCCTGCATTTCCTCTACGCCGTGCGCGGCGACGCGCCGTCTTACGGCTAAGTCGGTCTTTCCCCAATACCCAATACCCGCATCTACCGCCACCGCAGCACGCTCAAAATGCTCGAAAAGTCGTCGGTCCACAGCCGGCTGCCGGGCCGGGCGGGCAACGGTTTCCAGCGCGGGTCGCCGGTCAACGGGCCGAGATCGGCTGGGCGGCGGGCCATCAGCACCCACTCCGATGGCATCTTGCCGGCCGTCTTTTCCGCCTCGCTGATCTCACGATCTATCTGGAACAGCGCCATGAGGCCGGCATCCTGCGCCAGGTTGCCGAGCACCGGTTCCAGGTCGAGGTAGCGGTTCGAGACGTGGAACGCCAACAGTCCGCCGGACGCGAGCTTCTCCAGGTAGAGCGCCAGGGCCTCCCGCGTGATCAGGTGCACGGGGATCGAGTCGGAGCTGTACGCGTCGAGGACGAGCAGATCGTATTGCCCGGCTGGCGCTTTGACCAGGGAGAGACGGGCGTCGCCCAGGATCACGGCCGCCTCGGGCGCGCAATCGCGCAGGAAGGTGAAATAGCGCGGGTCGCGGGCGATCCGCTCGACGCCGGGGTCAATTTCGTAGAAGGTCCACGGTTGGCCCGGCTCGCTGTAGCCGGCCAGCGCGCCCGCGCCGAGGCCGACGACCGCGATTTGCCGTGTTGCGCCCGCGCCGCGGAAGGCCGCAAAGACTTGGCCGATCGGCCCGGTCGGGTAGTAGTAGGAGAGCGGCTCGCACCGCCGGTCGGGATCGAGGCTCTGCGCACCGTGGAGCGTGTCGCCGTGGCGCAGAGTGTGGGTGTCGCCGTCCACCAGGACGCGGTTGATGCCGAAGAAGGTACGCTCCGTGAAAAGGAGGCCCTGCGGCGCGTTGACTGTCAGCGCGCCGACCGTGAACATCGCCGCGATGCCGAGCGCAAACCGGATGGGCCGCCGCGAGAAGCTGAAGCAGAGGATGGCCGGCAGGCCGAAGACCAGCGCCAACGTGACCTGCGTGGAGGTCACGCCTGCGGCGCGCAGCGCCAGAAAGGCTCCAGTCATCAGCCCGGCCAGAAGCGCGGGCAAGGCCAGGTCAAGCCAGCGGCCCCCCCAACCTCCCAATCCTGGGGGGAACCTGACTCCCCCCGAAGTCGTGGGGGCAGGGGGGGCGTCCGGCCGTCGCACCAGCAGCGCAGCCAGCACCAGCCCCAACGGATATTCTACGAGGGTCGTGAAGAGGATTGGCGCCAGCAGCGCGTTGAAGATGCCGCCCAGCGCGCCGCCGACGGAAAGCCACAGGTAGAACTCGGTCAGGTAGCGCGGGGAGGGACGGTCGTTGGCGAGCGCGCCGTGGCACGCCATCGCGATGACGAAGAAGACGGCGAGATGCAGGGGGATCAGCACCCAGGTGGGCAGCACGGCCGCCATCGCGATCACCAACGGCAGCAGGGCAATCGGGAACGCGCGCACCATGAGCGCATGTGGAAGCGGCGGCTTGCCCGCGAAAACCAGGACGAAGGTGAGCAGGTAGATGGCGAGCGGGATCACCCACAGCAAGGGGAATGGCGCGATGTTCGTCGAGAGGTAGGTCGTCACGCTCAACATCAAGCTGGAGGGGACAAACGCCAGCAGCACCCAGCGCATCCGCTGGCCCGCCGTCACCGCGCCGGTATCCAGGACCTTTTCAAGCGAGGACTGTTTGACCTTCGCCCAATCGCCAGCATCCTGAGCGGAACTGAGCGGTTTTGGCGGAGTGTAGTCGAAGGAGGCGGCCTGTTGCACCGAATCGCGTCCTTCGACTACGGCCCGCAAACCCACGGGCCTCCGCTCAGGATGCTGGCGAGTCAAAGCCTGAACAGCCGCGCCGCCTTTGAGCGACCGCCACAGCAGCGCCGCGCACCCCAGCGTCAACGCCACGAACAGGCCGTACCCCACCGCCCAAATCCCGCTCTGTGTCGCCAGGGGGAGGTTCGGCTCGACCAGAAGGGGGTAGCCGAGCAGGGCGATCATGCTCCCGGCGTTGCTGGCCGTATATAAGAAGTAGGGATCGGCCGCGGCCGGATGCGTGGTGCTGGCGAACCATTTCTGGAGCATGGGGCTGCTGGCCGAGACGATCACGAACGGCAACCCCAGTCGTACCAGCATCAGCGTCAAGAGCCACGGGATCGGGTTGCTCTCGGCCGGGGGGCTCCAGCCGGGGGGAATCGCGATCGGGAGCACCAGGAAGGGCAAGAGGAGCAGGATGGCGTGGAGCGCCCCCTGCCGTCGCACGCCGAGCCAGGCTGTCGCCGCGTGGGCATAGACATACCCGATCAGCAATGCCACCTGGTAGAAGACGACCGCTGTATTCCACACAGCCGGTGAGCCGCCCAGCAGCGGCAACGCCATCTTGGCGAACATCGGCTCCACCAGGAAGAGCAGGAACGCACTGACGAGGATGGTGACGGCGTACACCTTTGACATGAGGCGGCTCCTTCGGTCTGGGTTGGCGGAATCATACATCAACGCATCCGCCTGGGAAAATCCGCGGACACCCAAACCCGAAGGGTCTGCCCCCGCTTTGCGTTGCCTCGCAAACGGCGGTATAATCAGGGGACAGGAGTCAGGGGACAGGAGTCAGGGGCAGGAGATTCTCGCCTGCTGACGCGGCACCCAATACCTAATACCCAATCACCGCGGAGCCATACCCATGTCCACCGTCGCCGAGCGCCGGGAGATGCTGCGCAAGGCCATCAGCTATTACGCCTATCGTTATTACGTGCTCGATGACCCTGCGGTCAGCGACGCGGAGTACGACGCGCTCTGGCGCGAGCTGGTGGCGCTGGAGACGGAGCACCCGGAGTTGATCACGCCGGACAGCCCGACCCAACGCGTCCCCGGCGCGGCGGCCGAGCGGTTCGTCAAGGTGCGCCAGCCCAGCCCGATCCTCAGCCTGGCGAATGCGTTCACCCCGGAGGAGTTGATCGCCTGGCGGGATCGTTTTATGAAGCTGTTGCCCGCGGAAGACCAGGCGCGGGTGCAGTACGTGGTCGAGCCGAAGATTGACGGGCTGACGGTGGTGCTGCACTACGAGAACGGCCAGTTCGTCCTGGGCGCGACGCGCGGCGATGGCGAGGTGGGCGAGGACATCACCGCGAATTTGCGGACGGTGAAGGCGTTGCCGCTGCGGGTGCCCCTCCTACCTACCCCCCCGGCCCCCCTCCCTGTGAGGGAAGGGGGGGAAGGCTCCCCTCTCCTGGTAGGAGAGGGGGCGGGGGTGAGGTCGCTCCCCTCTTCTGGCAGGAGAGGGGCTGGGGGTGAGGTCCCCGCCCGCCTGATCGTGCGCGGGGAAGCCTACGTCCCCATCGCGGATTTCGAGCGGTTCAACGCGGCGCAGCAGGCCACCGGCGAGCGCACCTACGCCAATCCGCGCAACTTCGCGGCCGGTTCATTGCGCCAGCTCGATGCCCGCGTCACCGCCGGCCGGCCGATTACCCTGTGGCTCTACCAGATCGTCGTCATCGAGGGCGTGGATGCGCCTTCGACGCAGTGGGCGGCGCTGGATACCCTGCGCTGCCTGGGGTTCCCGGTGGAGAGCCGCCGCTGGCTCTTCGATGACTTCGACAAGTTGGTGCAGCACTGCATCAACTGGGGGGAGACAGGTCGCAGGCAGTTGCCCTACGAGGCCGACGGGCTGGTCATCAAGATCAACGACTTTGCGTTGCACGAGCGGCTGGGCTTCGTGGGCAAGGACCCGCGCTGGGCTATCGCCTACAAGTATCCGGCCGAAGAGGCGGTGACGCGGCTGCTCGACATCAAGATCAACGTGGGCCGCACCGGCACGCTGAATCCCTACGCGGTGCTTGAACCGGTGCCGGTCGGCGGGGTGACGGTGTCGAGCGCGACCCTCCACAACGAGGACTATATCCGCGATCTGGACATCCGCGTGGGCGACACGGTGGCGGTCAAGCGCGCGGGTGAGGTGATCCCCCAGGTGCTCCGGCCGTTGGTCGAGCTGCGCACAGGCGAGGAGCGCGCCTGGCAGATGCCCGACCGATGCCCGGCCTGCGGCGAGGTGGCCGTGCGCGTCGAAGGCGAGGCGGCCTGGTACTGTGTCAACTCCGCGTGCCCGGCCCAACTGGTGCGCGGGGTCGAGCACTTCGTCAGTCGCGGCGCACTGGACATTGCCGGCTTCGGGATCAAGCAGGCGGAGCTGTTCGTCGAGCTGGGCTTCATCAAAGACCTGGCCGACGTTTTCTATCTCGATCCGCAGCAACTCCTGGAGCTGGAAGGCTTCGGGGAAAAGAAGGTCGCCAACCTGATGGCGGCCATCGAAGCCTCGAAGACGCGACCCCCGGCCCGGCTGCTGACCGCGTTGGGGATTCAGGGCGTGGGCGAGGTTGTGGCCGAAGACCTGATGGCGCACTACGACTCGCTGGACGCCCTGGCCGTCGCGCCGGTCGAGGAACTGCAATCCATCCCCGGCATCGGCCCTATCCTGGCGCAGAGCATCGCCGACTGGTTCAGCCAGGCGCCGAACCGGCACGTGGTTGAAAAGCTCAAGGCCGCGGGCGTGACCACGGCTGAGGTTAAGGCTGAGGTCAAGGTTGAGGCGGGGCCGCTGCCTCTGACGGGGCTGACCTTCGTCATCACCGGCACGCTGCCGACGATGAGCCGCGACGACGCCAAGGAGTTCGTCAAGACCCACGGCGGCAAAGTGACCGACTCCATCAGCAAGAACACCAGCTACCTGGTGGCCGGCGAAACGGCCGGCTCCAAGCTGCAAAAGGCAACTCAACTCGGCGTCTCGGTCATTGACGAGGCGCAATTGATGCAAATGGCAAACAGCAAATAGCCGATGGCAAAACGAAAAGCGAGAAACGAAAACGGCCTACGCCCAGCGTTGAGCTAACCCAACGATTTCACGAACGCACTATCTTACTATCTCACTAACGCACTCATGCACTAGCGACACGCATCACGTTTCACGTAGCACGCATCACGTATCACGAAAGGACTTTCTCACCTCCCATGCCCGAAACCAACACCGTTCCGATCCAGTGCCCGAACTGCGGCACACAATACCAGACGCCGGTCCGCACGATCATTGACGTGGGGCAGCAGCCGCAGCTCCGCCAGGCGTTCCTCTCCGGTCAGGTCAACCTGGCCGTCTGCCCGAAGTGCCACACGGGCGGCCTGCTGGAGACGCCGCTGGTCTACCACGACCCGGCGGCCGAGTTCCTGGCCATCTACTTCCCCCAGCAGCTCAACGTCCCTGAGATGGAAAAGCAGAAGATGATCGGCGAGATGACGCAGGGCCTCATGCGCAGTCTGCCGCCGGAGCAGCGCAAGGGCTACTTCCTGAACCCGCGCCAGTTCATGAATCGGCAAAAACTGATGGACGCCATCTTGGGCACCATGGGCATCAGCCAGGAGGAATTGGATCGCCAGCGCAAGAAGGCCAAGCTGATCGAGCAACTCGCGGTGATGGCCGACGACCCGAAGGGCCTGGCGATGATGATCAAGGGCCAGGACGCGCAGTTCGACTACGAGTTCTTCGCGATTCTCTCGGATACGCTCAACCGGGCGCAGGCGATGGGCGACGAGAAGGCGACGAAGCAGTTGACCATGCTGCGCGGCAAGCTCATGGAGGTCACCGCCTTCGGCAAGAAGGCGGCCAAACAGCAGGCGGCCGTGGAATCGCTGAAGGAGCTGAAAAGCCCTGAGGAGTTTCTGGAGAAAGTCGTTGCCGCTGACCCCGACGTGGTGGATGCGTTCGCGGTCGCGGCACGGCCGCTCATGGACTATGCCTTCTTCGAGAAACTCACCGCGCGCATCGAGGCCAGCAGCGGCGCGGAGCGGGATCAACTCACCAAGTTGCGCCAGCATCTGGCGGACATCACCCAGAAGATGGACGAGGCGACCAAGGCAACCCTCGAAGATGCCAACGGCTTGCTTCAGGAATTGATGAGCTCCGAAAACCCGCGTAGCGCGGTCCGCGAGCACGCCGACGAGCTGGGCGACGCGTTCATGGCCGTCCTTTCGTCCAATCTGCAAGAGGCGCAGCGGCGAGGCCGCAAGGCTGCCTTCGAGCGGCTGGCGATGATCTACGACGAGATCATGGCGATGGTCGAGGAAGAGCTGCCTCCGGAGGTGCAGCTCATGAATGAGCTACTGCGCGCGCCTTACCCCGAAGGTGCTCGGGACATGCTCAAGGAACATCAGGCTGAGCTGACGCCGGAGTTTCTCGAAATGATGGATCGCCTGGCCGATGAGATGGGCCAGCGCCAGAGCAACTCCGCAGAAGAAGCGCAGGAGCTTACAGCGACCGCCAAGCGGCTGCGCGACATCAAGGCGCAAGCGATGTTGTTGGTGTGAGATGAACGCAGAAATCATCACTTCCGGCACCGAACTACTGCTCGGCGAGATCGTAGACACGAACTCTGCCTACATCGCCCGCGCGCTGCGCGACATCGGGGTCAACATCTACTTCAAGACCTCAGTGGGCGACAACGTCGAGCGGATGGCGCTGGCCGTCCGGCAGGCGCTAGATCGCGCCGACGTGGTGATCACCACCGGCGGACTGGGGCCGACAGTGGATGACGTGACTCGCGAGGCCGTGGCGCAGGCCACCGGCCGGTCGCTGTTGCTCTATCCTGAGTGCCTGGCCCAGGTTGAAGCGATTTTCACTCGCTGGGGGCGGACGCTCGGCGAGAACAACAAGCGCCAGGCCTACCTGCCCGCCGGCTCGATCCCAATCGTCAACCCCGTGGGCACCGCGCCTGGCTTTATCGTTGAGACCGGGCAGGGCGCGGTGATCGCGATTCCTGGCGTCCCCCGCGAGATGGAGCGGCTGATGCAGGAGACGGTGCTGCCCTATCTCAAGCAGCGTATGGGCGTGGATCGGGTGCTCATCAAGGCGAAGGTGCTGCGGACGGTGGGACTGGGCGAGAGCTGGATTGACGAGCGGATTGATGCGGAGATGCGCTCGCCCAACCCGACCGTCGGCCTGGCCGCACATCACGGCATGGTGGACATCCGCATCGCGGCCCGTGCGGCCACCGAGGCCGAAGCTGATGCCATGATCGCCGGCATGGAAGCGCAAGTGCGCGCGGCGATCGGCGACGACGGTATCTTCGGCACGGACAAGGACCAGCTCGAAGAGGTGACGGGCCGGCTGTTGGCCCAGGCAGGGGTGAAGCTTGCCATCGTCGAGACCGCGACCGGCGGCGAGATCGCCAGGCTGTTGCGCAGCACCCCCGAGGGCGCAGCCGCGATCACCGCCAGCTACGTGGTAGATGGCCCCGCGGCCCTGGCCGAGCTGCTCAAAATGTCGCCGGCCAAGCTGGATGCGTTCGGCTGGGTCAGCCAGATGACCGCAGCCGAGGCGGCCGCGCTCCTGATTGACACCTACATGGGCCACTGGGGGCTGGCCGCCCTGGGCGACGTGAACCAGCACGGCGACGTCTACAGCGACGAGACCGGCCAGACCTACGTGGCTCTGGCGACCCCCGATGCGACTATCGTACGGCACTTTCCCTACGGCGGCGACGGCTTCCTGGCCCGCACGTGGGTCACGGTGCGGACGGTGGATCTGGTGCGGCGGCAGGCGATTGCGCGACTGGCGACTGGAAGCTGGAAGCTATAGGCATTCAGGTAAGCTCTCGGGGTAACGGGACACCCCAGCCTGAACGCGGGGTCTATGAGCCGTCTCAAGCTGCGACGTTTAGGTTGCAGTATCTCATCACCCCCCCCATCTTTATCTGACAGACCATAGAAACTGGTAGCTCGAGGCTTTCATAAGGTAGCTTCCAGCACCCAGTTTCCAGTATCTGGAGGCCCTATGACCGACATTCCTCTCCAACTTAAACTCGTTCAGATCGAAAACCCTGATGGCCTGAATCTGATCCTGGGCCAGAGCCACTTCATCAAGACCGTGGAGGATATCCATGAGGTCATGGTGACGGGCGTGCCCGACGCGAAGTTCGGGCTGGCGTTCTGCGAATCATCCGGGCTGGCGTTGGTGCGCTCGACGGGCACCGACGATGCGCTCAAGGCGCTCGCGGAGCGGAACGCGCTGGCGATTGGTGCAGGACACAGCTTCATCCTCTTTCTGAAGGACGCCTACCCGATCAATGTGCTGAACGCGCTCAAGCTGGTGCCCGAAGTGGCGAACATCTACTGCGCCACGGCAAACCCGTTGCAGGTGGTGTTGGCCGAAAGCGAACAGGGCCGCGGCATCCTGGGCGTCATTGACGGCGTCCGCACCCAAGGCATCGAAGACGCTGACGGCGTGGCCTGGCGGGTGGGCTTTTTGAGGATGATCGGGTACAAGGCCGGCTGATGGCTGATCGAGGGAACTCGGGTTGCGAAAGAACCGGAGGATTATCACGCGTACGAGAATCGTTGTTTTCGGACTGACCGTGCTCCTGGCGCTGTCGTTCTTGGCGGCCGGATGCCACAACATTCCGTTGCCGATCACGCCCACGGAGACGTTAGCGCCGACGGAAACCCCGACGGTTGCGCCGACGGCCGCGGCCACACCGCCGCCCACATCTACGCTGCAACCGACGCGCACGCCCCGCGCACTTACCCGGACGCCGAAGGTCACGGCGCCTCCGGAGGCGACGGCGACGAAGACCCGCGCACCGACAGCGCTCGACTTCAGCGACAATTTTCTGGTGTTGGGGATGGACGCCCGGCCCGGCGAGACGGACTGGCGCACCGACACGATCATGGTCGTGGCGATTGACCATCAGCAGGGTCAAATCGGCATCATCAGCATCCCGCGCGATCTCTACGTGGATGTCCCCGGTGTTGGCGAGACGCGCATCAACGTGGCCGACTACTACGGCGAGGCCACGGATTACCCCGGCGGCGGGCCGGCGCTCTTGCGGCGGGTGCTCACCGAGACGCTGGGAATCCCAACCCTGCATTACGTGCGCATTCGGATGGATGGCCTGGTGCGGCTGGTGGATGCCCTGGGCGGCGTCACCGTCACCCTGGATTGCCCACTCTACGAACGGACGCCGGACGACAGCTCACCAAACGGCCTGGTGGATTGGAACTTGCCGGCCGGACAGGTACACCTGGACGGCCAGACGGCCAAGAAATTCGCGACCTACCGCTACGTGACCTCTGATTTCGGCCGGGCGCACCGGCAGCAACAGCTCATTTGGGCGATCAGGGATCGGGCGCTGCAACTCGATGTGATCCCGAAGATCCCGGAGTTGTGGAAGGCGCTGGCCGACACCTTCACGACCGACCTGGGGCTGGTGGACGTGGTGAAGCTGGCCCAGTTGGGCGTGACGTTGAAATCAGACAAGGTGCACGGGCTGGTCTTCAGCACCGAGGCGTTGGATTACTTCGTCACCGAGGAAGGCGCGTGGGTGTTGGTGCTCAGGGATCGGGACAAGTTGGACGAGGAGAAGGCGCAACTGTTCAGCGCCCAGCCATTGGCGCAGTTGGGCCAGCAGGAACCTGGCGGCTGCCCGCCGCCGCCGACCCCCGTGCCGACCTTTACCCCCACACCGGCGGTCTCGCCGACCCCGTCGCCGATCGCTACACCGGCGGCGTAGCATACGCCCGCTCTCCCAACGGCTACTCCCACGGTGAACGCGCGATAGGTGATTGAAGCAGCGGGCCGGGGCTTACAGGGAGCCTCGGCCCGTTGTCTATGACCGATGAAAGGATCGGGGCCATTGTTGGCCGCCGACCGCACCAACTTACTTCTTGATCGGCGACGTCGCGGCGTTAGGCGTGGGTAGCGGCGACTTGCTCTCGCCGGCCAGCGGCAACGACTGTTGGTTGGGCGCCTTCTGTTGTGCGGCCGGCGGAGTCGTCGGCGGCGTTTTGTCCTGTTTTCGGCAGCCGGCCAACCCCAGGGTCATCGCCACGAGGGCGGTCAGCACGATGAAGGTGCGTAGCTTGGTTTTGAGCATGGTTCCTCCGAAGTAATTGAGCATTGCACGTGCCAGGCACTTCCGAAAAATGCCTGGCACGTGAGTTATACTATTTTCTGCGTCGGGCCACCAGGATCATCCGGCCGCTGGCGCTCTCGAACGGCCCCAGGTCCCAATCGCCGTAGATGCCTTCCAGGACGAAGCCGGCCTTGTCCAGCAGCAGTTCCGCCTCGAAGCGCCACAGGTATCGCGCGTCATAGGGAACCAGCGTGCGGCGCAGCACGCCGTCGTCGGTGACCTCGTCGTAGATCAACGTGACGTGCAGGATTTGCTCGGCCAGGTCCACCGTGCGCGTAATCCACTTCATCACCGTCGCGCCGGTTTGCGGATCGGACCACGACCGATCCCATTCCAGTCGGCCATCCAGGTTCGCCAGTTGAGCCACGTCCGGGTGGAAGATGTCAATCAGCAGCAGGCCGCCGGGGATCAGGTGCTCCCGCCAATGACGCAACGCCTGGAGCTGCGC
>JAPLHB010000024.1 GCA_026389845.1 Chloroflexota bacterium | reverse complement strand
CCCTCCCCGCGTCTCCCGCGCTGGTCGGTGATGTGATCAAGCATGAAACGCTCTGGTCGTGTACGACCTGCTACGCCTGCGTCTACGAGTGCCCGGTGCTCATCGAGCAGGTGGATGACATCGTGGATATGCGCCGCTATCTGGCGCTGATGGAAGGCGACATCCCGTCCAGCCTGGCGACCACGCTCACCAACATCGAGCGCAGCGGCAACCCGTGGAAGCAGCCGAAGCGCAAGCGCGGCGCCTGGACCCAGGGCCTCGACTTCGAGGTGCCGGTGATGAAAAACGTGGGCGAGGAGGGGGTGGACGTCCTCTGGTGGGTGGGCTGCGCCGGCGCCTACGATCCGCGCAACCAGAAGGTCACGAAGGCGCTTGCGACGATCCTGCACGCGGCCGGCATCAACTTCGCTATCCTGGGCGATGAGGAGACCTGCACCGGCGATTCGGCCCGCCGCGCCGGCAACGAGTACCTGTTCCAGACGCTGGCGAAGGCCAACATCGAGACGCTGAATCAGTACAAGTTCAAGCTGATCCTGACCCAGTGCCCCCACTGCTTCAACACGCTGCTCAACGAGTATCCCCAGTTCGGCGGCGCCTACCAGGTGTTGCATCACACGCAATATATCGAGGCGTTGTTGCGGGAGGGGCAGATTGAGGTTAAGGCTGAGGCTAAGGTTGAGGGTAAGGGGAAGATCACTTTCCACGACCCCTGTTACCTGGGGCGCTACAACGACGAATTTGAGGCGCCGCGTTACCTGGCGGCGTCCACCGGCAAGAAGCTGGTCGAGATGAAGCAGGGCAAAGACCTGGCGATGTGCTGCGGCGGCGGCGGCGCACGCGTCTGGATGGAGGACGAGGGCGACACCCGCATCAATTACAACCGTCTGGCCCAGATTCAAGCCACCGGCGCGCAAGAGGTCGGCGTGGCGTGCCCGTTCTGCATGATCATGCTGGAAGACGCCAGGGGCGCGAGAGGCGTGGAGGACCTGGTGATTCGCGATGTGGCGGAGATCGTGGCCGAGGGGCTGGTGACAGGGTGACAGGGTGACCAGGTGACAACGTGACAAAGCCATCACAGC
The DNA here is from genome assembly GCA_026389845.1 of Chloroflexota bacterium. Classification (GTDB taxonomy): domain Bacteria; phylum Chloroflexota; class Anaerolineae; order CG2-30-64-16; family CG2-30-64-16; genus JAPLHB01. Next base: position 15,812 of record JAPLHB010000024.1, on the reverse strand, counting down.
CGCCTGCGACTACGGTTGAAACCGTAGTCTGGCACAGACGAAACCCGTTGAAACGGGTTGACGCCGCGACGCACAGTGCGTTTCAACGCACTTTCCGTATCAGACGGTGATTTCAATCACCGGCCCGAATGGCGGCACATCGCGTGGAAATCCCAAGAGCGCAAAGAATCCTACAGACTCTTTGCGCTTTTTGCGTTATCGTTGAATCCATCAGGAGATTTCGTGACAACACAAGTTCTCATGCCCCAACTGGGCGAATCGGTCGTCGAAGGCACGGTCGCCAAGTGGCTGGTTGCCGAAGGTGCGCCGGTGACGAAGGACGAGCCGCTGCTCGCCATCACTACCGACAAGGTGGATACCGAAATCCCCGCGCCCGCGTCCGGCATCCTGCTGAAGATCCACGTCCCGGAAGGGCAGACGGTGGCAAAGGGGACGGTATTGGCGGAGATCGGAGAGCAGGAGACAGGGGGCAGGGAGCAGGAGTTAGGGGGCAGGGAGCAGGGGTCAGAGACCCATTCAGACTCCAATCTCCAATCTCCAATATCTAATATCGGTTTCATCTCTCCTGCCATCGGCCGTCTCGCCGCCGAGCTGGGCGTGGATCTGACCCAGGTCATCGGCACCGGCGCGGGCGGACGCATCACCAAGAAGGACGTCCTGGCCTATATCGCCGCGCCCGTGCCGCGCGAACCGGCTACCGGCGGCGCGCTTCCGGGCCAGGAAGCTCCGACCTGGGCACAGCCTGCCACAAGCGCCATCTTCGAGCCGCTGGAGGAGGTTGAGGAGACGCTTCGAGTTTCCCCAGTTCCGCCGAGTCCCGCCGGTTCGGTGTTGGCCCCGCTTTCATCCCTCCGCCGCGCCATCGCCACACACATGCTGGAGAGCGTGCAAACCGCACCCCACGTGACCACGGTCATGGAGGCCGACATGACGCGGGTCATCCAGGCGCGCGAGCGGTTACGCGGCGAGTTCGAGCGCCAGGGGGTCAAGTTGACCTTCACACCCTTCTTCGTCCAGGCGATCGTTGCCGGGCTGAAGACCGTGCCGGAGGCCAACAGCAGCTTCCGCGACGATGCGCTGCTGATCCACCGGCGCATCCATGTCGGCATGGCGGTTGCAATCCCCGATGGGCTGATCGTCCCGGTGATCCGCGATGCCGGCGAAAAGAGCCTGCTGGGGTTGGCGCGTGCGGTCAGCGACTTGGCCGAGCGCGCCCGGTCGAAACAACTCAAGCCCGACGATGTGCAAGGCGGCACCTTCACGCTCACGAATCACGGCACGAGCGGCAGTCTCTTTGCCACGCCGATCATCGTCCAGCCCCAGGCGGGCACCCTGGGCGTCGGCGTCATCCAGAAGCGGCCCGTCGTTATCACCGGAGGTCACCCACTCCTGCCCGACGCCGAGGACGTCTTCGCCATCCGGCCGATGGCCTACCTGAGCTTCACCTTCGACCATCGCGTGCTCGACGGGCAAGGGGCGGATGGGTTCTTGGGGGCGGTGAAGAAGTTCTTGGAAGGGTACGTAGGGTGACGCAGGTCATGGCGGAAGGTCGTGGTAGAGTGGTAGACTGAGAGTTGGAAACTGGAAGCCAGAAGCTGGAAACTCGTACATCAATGGATCAACGTGTTCGTCGCTTGTCGTTCACCGGCGGTCACGCAACACGCACTACGCACCACGCTAAAGGAGTTCGGATCATCATGCCAGAAACAACTTCTTTCGATGTCATCGTCATCGGCGGCGGGCCTGGAGGCTACGTGGCCGCCATTCGCGCCGCGCAATTGGGCCAGAAGGTCGCGGTCGTCGAGCGCGAGGCGCTGGGCGGAGTTTGTTTAAATTGGGGCTGCATCCCGACCAAATCACTCTTGCGCAACTCTGAGCTTGCGAATATCCTGACCGGCGAAGCCAAGGAATTCGGGTTCAGCTTCGAGAACCTAAAACTGGACTACTCGGTCGCGCACAAGCGCAGCCGCCAGGTCTCCGACCGGCTGGTCCGGGGGATCGGGTTCCTGTTCAAGAAGAACGGCATCACGCACGTCCAGGGCACGGCGAAGCTGACCGGGCCGAAGCAGGTGCGGGTCGAGCCGTCGGGCCAGGCGCTCGAAGCCACGAAGGCGGTCATCATCGCCACCGGCGCGCGACCGCGCTCGCTGCCCGGCATGACGATTGACGGCGCGAAGATCATCACCAGCCGCCAGGCCTTGGAGCTGACCGCCATCCCCAAGCGGTTGATAGTCGTCGGCGCGGGCGCGATCGGGATGGAGTTCGCCTACGTCTTCCGTTCCTATGGCGCCGATGTGACCGTGATCGAGATGCTGCCGCACGTCCTGCCGCTGGAAGATGACGAAACCGCGGCCGAGGTTGCCAAGGCGTTCAAGAAGCAGGGGATCAAGACCCTGGTCAACACCCGTACTGAGGGCGTGGATCTGACGGCCGACGGCGTGACCGTGCGCGTGAAGGATCAAGCGACTGGCGCGGAGCAGGCCATCGCGGCCGACACGGTGCTCGTTGCCATCGGCGTGGCAGCCAACAGCGACGGCCTGGGCCTGGACGCGGCCGGCGTGCAGACCGACAAGCGGGGCTTCATCCCCGTGAACGAAACCATGCAGACCAACGTGCCGGGCGTCTACGCCATCGGCGACGTGACGGGCAAGCTGCTGCTGGCGCACGTGGCGAGCGCCCAGGGGATCGTCGCTGCGGAGACCATCGCAGGCCACGAGACCCGGCCGATCAAGGACGCCGACTACGTGTTCATGCCGCGCTGCACCTACTGCAAGCCGCAGGTCGCCAGCCTGGGTTACACCGAGGCGCAGGCCAAAGAGAAGGGGTACGAGATCAAGATCGGCAAGTTCCCCTTCATCGCGAACGGCAAGGCGCTGGGGCTGAACGAGAAAGATGGCTTTATCAAGATCATCGCCGACGCTAAATATGGCGAAATCCTGGGCGCGCACCTGGTCGGACCCGAGGTCACTGAGCTGCTGCCCGAGCTGGCCCTGGCCCGCACCTGGGAACTGACCACCGAAGAGATCGCCCGCACCGTCCACGCCCACCCGACCCTGTCGGAGGCGCTGATGGAGGCGGCTCACGCGGTGATGGGGCAGGCGATTCACGTTTAGTGGCAGATGGCAGATGGCAGATGGCAAATAGCAGATGACGCATCTACGCGAATCAGCGCCCAACGATTGGCGTGATTCGCGTAGATGCGCGGATGGGGGGTATAATCCGGGGTAGTAAGTTTCTAATCCCGATGACTTACAGCGCTCTTTGAGCGCGTATCCCGAGCCGGTCGTCCGAGATTATTTGCGGCAAACGGGAGAGGTGCTGACATGGCTAAGACAAACCCTGGTCTGAAAACCATCGTCACGCGTTACTGTCGGGAACTGGAGCGCATGGGAGTGACCTGCGAACGGGTGCTGCTTTTCGGCTCGCAGGCCAAGGGCACGGCCCGCGAAGGGAGCGACATTGACTTATTCATTATTTCCACGGCCTGGACGCCTTACAACGAGCGCGAACGGTTGGAAATGCTAGGAGTCGCCGCGGCGCGTATCCTGGAACCGATCCAGGCGCGCGGCGCGACGCCCGATGAGGTTGCCAGTCACCAGTTGTCGCCGTTCTTGGAGCAGGTGTTGCAGGAGCAGGCGGTGGTGGTCGCTTGAAGCACGGGAAGATTCGTAAAATGCTGACTGGAAATGCCGGAAATGTAGGATTGTTGAGCTGAAATGCAAACCAACGTCACGATTGACCCAATCCCCCTCGAACCCAGACCCGCGCCCACCGTGCGCCGGGCGCGATTGCATGAGGAGCAGGCCACAACCGGCCGCAAGCCGGAGTGGCTGCGGATCAAGCTGAATCAAAACGAGGAATACTGGCGGCTGAAGGCGCTGATGCGCGGCGAGGCGCTGCACACGGTCTGCGAAGAGGCATTCTGCCCCAACCTGGGCGAGTGCTGGGGTCGCGGCATTGCCACCTTCCTGATGATGGGCGACATCTGCACCCGTGCGTGCAAGTTTTGCAACGTGAAATCGGGTAAGCCCTTGCCGCTGGACGAGGACGAGCCGCGCCGCGTGGCCGCGTCGGTGGCGCAGATGGCCTTGCGCCACGTCGTCCTCACCAGCGTGGACCGCGACGACCAGCCCGACGGCGGCGCGCACATCTTCGCGGAGGCGATCCGTGAAATTCGCGCGGCGCAGCCCGGTTGTACCATCGAGGTGCTGATTCCCGACTTCAAGGGCGAGCGCGAGGCGCTCAAGCTGGTGATGGATGCGCACCCGAAAATCCTCAACCACAACACCGAGACGGTGCCCCGGCTCTCGCGCTGGGTGCGGCCCCAGGCCAAACACGAGCGCAGTCTGGCGGTCCTGCGCATGGCGAAGGAGCTGGATGGGAGCGCCCTTACCAAGAGCGGGCTGATGGTCGGCCTGGGCGAGGCGTGGGACGAGGTGCTGGCGGTGATGGACGACTTGCGCGGGGTGGATGTGGATATCCTGACCATCGGCCAGTACCTCCAGCCGAGCAAGGAGCACCTGCCCATCGCCCGCTACTACCACCCGGACGAGTTCGAGCAGTTGGCCGCCGAAGCCACCGCCCGCGGCTTCAAGTGGGTGGAGTCGGCCCCGCTGGTGCGGTCGTCGTATCACGCGGATGGGCAGGCGCGGTTGTTTGACACGGTGACAGGGTGACACGGGCAACACGTATTGCGTACTACGTATTGCGTACTGCGTAGATGGAATACGAAATGCGCAATATGCAGTACGAACTACGCAGTACGGACTACGTCATAGACTATGCAAATCCTCACCGTTGACATCGGCACCGGCACCCAGGACATCCTGCTCTTCGACAGCGAGCGGGCGCCGGAGAATTGCCTGAAACTGGTGATGCCCTCGCCCACGCTGCTGATCGGCGAGCGGATCAAGGCGGCCACGGCTGCCAGGCTGCCTCTGCTGATCACCGGCGTCATCATGGGCGGCGGGCCGTGCTCGTGGGCCGCGGAGGCGCACCGCCGCGCCGGGCTGCGCGTCCTCGCCACAGCCGATGCCGCCCGCACCTTCAACGATGACCTGGCGCAAGTCGAGCGGGAGTTGGGGGTGGAGATCATCCCCGACGCGGCGGCCCGGAAGCTGGTGACGTGCCGTGACTACGCGCACGTCGAGTATCGCGACTTCGATTACGCCGCGATCCGGGGCGCGTTCGCCGCGTTCGGCGTTGACCTGCGGCCCGATGCGCTGGCGCTGGCCGTTTTCGATCACGGCGCGGCGCCGCCGGAGGTCAGCGACCGGCAGTTTCGCATGGATTACCTGGTGGCGCGGCTGCGTCTTGACCGGCGGTTGAGCACCTTCGCGTTCCGCGGCGATCAGACGCCGGAGATCATGACTCGCCTGCGTGCCCTGGCCGAGACTGCGACGGCGCAATCCGGCTTGCCCCTCGTCGTGATGGATACCGCGCCCGCTGCCGTGCTCGGCGCACTGGACGATCCTATCGTGACCGCTCAGCGGAACGCGCTCGTTGTCAATGCCGGCAACTTTCATACCCTGGCTTTCCAGTTTCGCGACGGCCAGTTCGTGCGGCTCTTCGAGCATCACACCGGCCTGCTCACTTCAGATAGCCTGGCGAACTGGCTGGCGCGGCTGGCCGACGGCACCATCACGCACAGCGCGGTTTTCGGCGATCACGGCCACGGCGCGCTGGCGTTGGACGATACGCCGGCGCCGTTGGAGTTCGTCGCCGCGGTCGGCCCCAGGCAGGCGCTTCTGAAAGATACTGGCCTGCCCGTTCACTTCGCCGTGCCGCACGGCGACCAGATGCTCGCCGGCTGCTTCGGTCTCCTCCGCGCCTGCACGGATGTGGCGCCGGAGTGGCGCGAGCCAATCACCGAGGCGCTGGCGGGGAAAGTGGATCGAAGCTTGTGGTAGACTGGGTCGCCGAGATCATTGCGCACGCCCGCGCGGGCTATCCGGATGAGGTGTGCGGGCTTATCGCCGGCAGAGATGAGGCCGTGGTGGCGCTCTATCGGGGCCGCAACGTCTCGCCGACGCCGGCCGTGGCCTATGAATTGGACGTGGAGACACTGGCGCGACAGATCGAGTTCGAGGAACAGGGGCTAACGCTGGCCGCGATCTATCACTCGCATCCTTTCGGGCCGGCAACGCCATCACCGACTGATGTGGCGCGGGCGTTCTATCCCGATAGCATGTACATCATCTGTGGCCTGACCGATCCGAGCCAACCGGTGGTGCGGGGATTCAGGATCGTGAGCGGCCAGATCCAAGAAGTTGAGTTGATACGATGAGTTTTCCGCTCTTCCGCGAGGGTTTGAGGTTCACCTGCTCGTGTCTCAAGCGGGTGTGCGCCGGCATGATGCCGGTCATGCCCGCTTTCCCGCACATGAGCGATGCGCCGCATGTCATTGCGGATTGCAGATTGCGGATTGCAGATTGGCTGGCCCTCGCGGGCGCAGCGTCGTAGCTATCTAAGGAGATGCGTCGGCGCCGGATCCAACACGCAGTACGCACCACGCAATACGTTCAGGCTCATCGCGGGGCTATCGTGCCCGATGAGACCTTTTTTATTTAACGCACCGTCTCCCGCTTGGGACCGACGGAACACGCACTACGCAACACGCAACATAACAAGGAGATCCCCATGTCACCCATCGCCAATAACGTCACCGAACTGATCGGCAACACACCGTTGGTTCGCCTGCACAAGGTCACCGAAGGCGCGGGCGCGGAAGTGCTCGCCAAGCTGGAGTTTCAGAATCCCGGCGGCAGCGTCAAGGATCGCATCGCCCTGAGCATGATCGAGGCAGCCGAGGCGGCCGGAAAACTCGGCCCCGACACGGTCATCCTGGAACCGACGAGCGGCAACACCGGCATCGGCCTGGCGCTGGTCGCCGCGGCGAAGGGCTACCACTGCGCCCTGGTCATGCCCGACACCATGAGCCTGGAACGGCGCAAGCTACTGAAGGCCTACGGCGCCGAGCTGATCTTGACCCCCGGCAGCGAGGGGATGAAAGGCGCGATCCGGGTCGCCAACGAGATGGCCGCGGCCGACCCGCGCTACTTCATCCCGCAGCAGTTCGAGAATCCGGCCAATCCCGCGATCCACCGCCGCACCACCGCCGAAGAGATCTGGCGCGACACCGACGGCCAGCTCGACATCTTCGTCTCGGGTGTCGGCACCGGCGGCACGCTGACCGGCGTGGGCGACCTGCTGAAGGCGCGGTTACCCGGTCTCAAGATCGTCGCGGTGGAGCCGGCCGATTCGCCCGTGCTCTCCGGCGGCAAACCCGGCCCGCACAAGATCCAGGGGATCGGCGCGGGGTTCGTCCCAGGCGTGCTGAAGACCGGGCTGATTGACGAGATCGTCCGCGTGACCAACGACGAGGCGTTCGCCATGGCGCGCCGGCTGCCGCGCGAAGAGGGGCTGCTGGTCGGCATCAGCTCCGGCGCGGCCATCCACGCGGCCGTCCAGCTCGCCCGCCGCCCCGAAAACGCTGGCAAACGCATCGTGGTCATCGTGGCGTCGAACGGGGAAAGATACCTCAGCACGGCGTTGTTCGCGCATCTGGAGGTCTGAGGCGTGGTGCGTGGTACGTGGTACGTGGTGCGTGCTATTCCCGGCATCGCGGAACACGTACCACGCAATACGTAATACGGACGCATCGGGAGGCCACATGCTCCAAACAATCCGCCGCGACATCCAATCCGTCTTCGACCGCGATCCGGCCGCGCGCAGTGTAGTCGAGGTGCTGCTGTTCTACCCCGGCCTGCATGCACTCTGGCTGTACCGGCTGGCGCACTGGTTCTGGCGTAACGATTCCCGGCTGATCGGTCGGGGCATCAGCCACTTTGCGCGCTGGCTGACCGGCATCGAGATCCATCCCGGCGCGATCATCGGCCCGGGCTTTTTCATTGACCACGGCATGGGCACCGTGATCGGTGAGACGGCCGAAATCGGCGCGAACGTGACGCTCTACCACAACGTCACGCTCGGCGGGGTAAGCTGGGAGCGAGTCAAGCGCCACCCAACGCTGGAGGATCACGTCGTCGTGGGCGCGGGCGCACAGGTGTTGGGGCCGATCGTCATCGGCAGCCACAGCCGCATCGGCGCGAACTCGGTGGTGGTGAAGGACGTGCCGCCCAACTCGGTCGTCGTGGGCGTGCCTGGGCGTGTCAAGGGCCGCAACGGCGATGCACCCATCGAGGGGGAACACGAAGACCTGCGTCACGACCGCCTGCCCGATCCGACCGTCGAGACGCTGCGCCACCTGACCGGGCGTGTGGTCGCGCTAGAGCATACCCTCCGCTCTTTTCACCTGGAAGATGACCGGCAGATGGCGGAGGCGTGGGTGGAGAGCGGAGGGAGCCACATCTGAGGTATGAAGGATGAATTCAGTTGCCCGGTGGGTCCAGAATAGCCGCAATCGCGGCACACAGGGACGGTAGATCTTCGTGCACCGTGCGCCACAGCACTTCGAGATCCACACCGAAGTACTCGTGAATCACCACGTTGCGCATGCCGATCATCTCTTGCCACGGCAGTTGGGGGTACTGCATCTGCAGAGATGGCGGAATCTGACGAGCCGCTTCGCCGATGATCTCCAGTGCACGCGTGACGGCATAGCTCTTTTCGTCGTTCTCGAGGAACTCTGCAAGGTCTATGCCTGCCACGAACTCCTGCGCATGCGTCGCTGCAACCAAGATGTTGTGCAGGTAGTCCACGTAGGTGCGTTTACTCGTCATATCGGCATCACCTCGGCCAGGATCGTCTGTCCAATTGCAGGCTTCAACGCGGTCTTCATAACCAAGTCTACTGGGATGTCCAGGAATTCACTTAAGTGTCGCTGGAGGCGTACAAACTCGAAAAGGGTGGGCACACGCTCATACTCCACGAGCAGATCGAGATCGCTGTCCGCGGTGGCTTCCCCGTGCACGTATGAACCGAAGACGCCGAGCGAACGCACCGCATAGCGCTCCCGCAGTTCCGGTGTATGCCCGCGCAGAAGGGGTAGAATGTTATCCAGGCTGTGCCGCGCGGCCTTTGCCTGAGTCGAGATCGCCGATTCACGCATCGTCATGCCTTCATTATACCACTATTAGTCTTGGCGGTATAATACTCGTGTCGTCTGACCGACGGCTCTTGCGTCGAAAGGAGGCCGCGATGCCATCTCCCCTCCCCGGCATGGATCCTTATCTCGAAGGCGAGATGTGGCAGGAGTTCCATGCCACGCTGGCGAACGCGATTCGCGCCCAAATTCTGGCGGCTTTGCCACCGCATTACACCGCGCTGCTGGCGAAGCGGTACGTGCTCGACTACTCCCCAGCCGACCCGCGCAAACAGAAGGATCGCGTGGTCTATCCCGACGTCCATGTGGCGAAGATCCAGGAGGCGGTCCCGGTATACGTCACCGCGGCCAGAGCGGCCCGGCCAATGGCGCCGGCGCCGATGATCAGCCCCTACGCCGAAGCGATCCCACACCTCCGCATCGAAATCCGCGATGTGGCCGAACGTCGGCTTGTTACACTGATCGAGATCCTCTCGCCAGCTAAGAAGGTGGGCCAGGGAGCCGACGACTACGATCGCCGCCGCCGCGGACTGCTGAAGCGTGATCTGCATCTGTTGGAGATCGATCTGCTCCGTGGCGGCCGGCGCATTACGCTGTGGGGTGAGTGGCCGCCAGGGACCTACTACGTCTACCTCAGCCGCGCCGAAGACCGCCCGGTCACCGATGTCTGGCCCATCGGCCTGTGCGAGCCGCTGCCGGTCGTCCCCGTGCCGCTGCTGGAGCCGGATCCCGACGTCACGCTCGACCTGCAGGCGGCGGTCAACGCCTGCTTCGACCTGGTGCATTACGAGCGGCTGCTCGACTACTCGACTTCACCCACGCCGCCCGACCTGGCGTCGGAAGACGCGGCGTGGGTGGATGCAAGGTTAGCCGCGGCGGGGTTGCGTTCTTCGACACCACCAGAGTGATTATGCGCGTCACCGTCATCTGCACCATGCTCAACGAAGGGGAGTCCATCCGCCGGCTGATGGATAGCTTGGTCGCGCAGACGCGGCAGCCCGATGAGGTGGTGATTGTGGACGGCGGCTCGCGCGACAACACCGTGGCCGTCCTCCAGGAGTACGCCGGCCGCCTGCCCCTGTGCGTCCTGGTCGAGCCGGGCGCCAACATCTCCCGCGGCCGCAACGTCGCCATCGCCGCCGCCACGGGCGACGTCATCGCCTCAGTGGATGCGGGGGTGTGGCTGGAGCAGCAGTGGCTGGAGAGATTGCTCGCGCCGCTGATGGCAAATGGCGAATCGCAACACGCAACACGCAACACGCAACACGCAAATCTGCAATCTGCAATCTGCAATCTGCAATCCGTCGCCGGTTTCTTCGTCCCCGACCCACAAACCGTCTTCGAGATCGCCCTGGGCGCGACGACGCTGCCGACGATCGGCGAGATTGCCCCCGCAACCTTCCTGCCCTCCAGCCGCTCGGTGGCTTTCACCAAAGACGCGTGGGCCGCAGCGGGCGGTTATCCCGAATGGATTGACTATTGTGAAGACCTGATCTTCGACTTCCGGCTGCGCGATGCGGCCGGGCCGTTCGCCTGGGCACCGGAAGCGGTGGTGCATTTCCGGCCGCGCGGCTCGTTGAAGGCCTTCTTCAAGCAATACTATCGCTATGCCCGCGGCGACGGCAAGGCCGATCTGTGGCGGAAACGCCATGTCATTCGTTATGGCACCTATCTCATCGCCCTGCCCGGCCTGCTGGCCCTGTGCATCTTGCACCATCCCCTGTGGTTGCTGGTGCTGCTGGCCGGCCTGGCGGGCTACTGCCGCACGCCCTTCCGCCGGCTGCAACTCCATCTGCCAAAGCTCTCTCCCGCCGACCGCGTGCGCGCCGTCGCGCTCGTCCCGGTCATTCGCGCCGTCGGCGACGTAGCGAAGATGTTCGGCTATCCGGTGGGCTGGGTCTGGCGCATTCGCAATTGGCGACGACCGGAAATTCATTGGCCGAGAGGTCGGATGAACCACGAAGCAAGGACACTAAGCTAACCTGGCTTCCTTCGTGTCTTGGAGCTTTCGTGGTAACCTCTTCGATTGCGTTCCTCCAACACTGCATTGCACCTGGATTTTTCGTTTTGAGTTTTTCGCTTTACAATCTCTCTTTCTTATCATTCCCAAGAAGAGGAATCATCCCATGCAACTTCTCAAAGACCGTATTCTCCGCGAAGGCGTCAACATGGGCCACGGCATCCTGAAGGTGGACAGCTTCATCAACCACCAGGTAGACCCGGCCCTGATGCTGGCCGTCGGCGGGGCGCTTGCTGCGCGCTTTGCCCACCTGGGCGCGAACAAGATCGTCACCGCCGAGATCAGCGGCATTGCGCCCGCGCTGACCACGGCTCTGGCGCTCGGTGTGCCGGTCGTCTACGCACGCAAGACCAAGCCCGTCACCATGCACCCCAACACGATGACCGCTCATGCACCCTCGCACACCAAGGGCGTGATGACCGAGCTGATGATTTCGCCCGAGTTTCTCGGCCCGCGCGACCACGTGCTGGTGATTGACGATTTCCTGGCCCGAGGCGAGACGATCCGGGCGCTGGTCGAATTGGTGAAAAAATCCGGCGCCATCCTGATCGCCATCGGCGCGGTGATCGAAAAGCGCTTCGAAGGCGGCCGTGCGGCCCTCACCGATCTCGGCGTGCCCATCGAGACCCTCGCGGTCATCACCAGCATGGACAACGGGCAGATTGTGATTGAATAAGATGCACGACACCATCGCCATCCTCGACTACGGCTCGCAGACCAGCCAACTGATCGCGCGGCGGCTGCGCGAGCAGCACGTCTACTGCGAGCTGATCCCGTGGGACGCGCCCGCGGAGCGGTTCGCCGGCCTCGATCCGCGGGGTTATATCCTCTCCGGCGGCCCGGCCAGCGTCTACGAGCCGGGCGCGCCGACCCTGCCGCCGTTCGTCCTGGCAGCGGGGAAACCGGTATTAGGTATTTGTTATGGCATGCAACTGCTGGCCCGCGCCCTTGGCGGCGCCGTTGACCCCGCCGCCCGCCGCGAATACGGCCCCGCCAAGATCACCTTGACCGACGTTCCCAACCCGCTCTTCGCCGGTCTTCAGGGGACAGGGGGCAGGGAGCAGGAGTCAGGAGTCAGGAGTCAGGAGTCAGCATCCAGCTTCCAGCATCCAGCTTCCAGCTTCCAGCTTCCAGTCTGGATGAGCCACGGCGACCACGTGACTGCCCTGCCGCCCGGATTCGCGGCGCTGGCCCATACCGTTGTAGGGGCGGGGCCTGTCTCCGCCCAGGCAGGGCGACCGCAAGGGATCGCCCCTACCATCGCGGCCATGGGCGACGTGGCGGCCGGCATCTACGGCGTCCAGTTCCACCCGGAAGTCCAGCACACGCCCCAAGGCCGCGCGATCCTCCGCAACTTCGCCGTGGACATCTGCGGCTGCCGGGCCGATTGGACGCCGGCTCACTTCATCGCGGAGACAATCGAGGCCATTCGGGCGCAGGTGGGCGAGGGCCGGGTGATCTGCGGGCTGAGCGGCGGCGTGGACTCGGCGGTCGCGGCGGGCCTGATTCACCGCGCGGTGGGCGACCGGCTTACCTGCATCTTCGTGGATCACGGTCTGCTGCGCCAGGGCGAGGCCGAGCAGGTGGTGGCGACCTTCGAATGGCGGCTGGGGATGAAGCTGGTCGCGGTCAACGCCGCCGAGGAATTCCTGACCGATCTGGCTGGCGTGAGCGACCCGGAAACCAAGCGCAAGTTGATCGGCGCGCGGTTCGTGCGCACCTTCGAGGCGGCCGAAGCGATCATGGCGGCCGAGGATCGCGACGAGCACGCCACCTTCCTGGCCCAGGGCACCCTCTACCCGGACGTGATCGAATCTGCCAGCCGCACCGAGCAGCGCACCGCCCGGACGATCAAGACGCATCACAACGTCGGCGGGCTGCCGGAGGATATGCACTTCACCCTCATTGAGCCGCTGCGCCTGCTCTTCAAGGACGAGGTGCGGGCCGTCGGCGAGGCGTTGGGGCTGCCGGAGGAGATCGTCTGGCGCCACCCCTTCCCCGGCCCCGGCCTGGCGATCCGCATCATCGGCGAAGTAACCTGGGAGCGGCTGGAGACGCTCCGCCACGCCGACGCCATCTTCCTGGCCGAGCTTCGTGCGGCCGGCCTCTATCGCAGCGTCTCGCAGGCATTCGCCGTGCTCCTGCCCGTGCGCTCCGTCGGCGTGATGGGCGACGGTCGCACCTACGCCGACACCATCGCCCTGCGCGCCGTCACCACCGACGACTTTATGACGGCAGACTGGGCGCGACTGCCCTACGACCTGCTCGCCCGCGCCAGCAACCGCATCGTCAACGAAGTGCCCGGCGTGAATCGCGTGGTCTACGATACCAGCTCGAAGCCGCCGGCGACGATTGAGTGGGAGTGAAACGTATTGCGTGTTGCGTATTGCGTATTGCGTAGGATCGCGCCGCCGTGGGCAGATCTTACGGAACACGCACCACGCACCACGCACCACGCACTACCATGCGTAGACTTCTTCTCGCTGCCCTGCTCCTGCTCGCTCTCTTTGCCGCGCTCCTCGCGCCCTCCTACCTCCGCTATCGGCAGACGCGGGGGGCGGTGCCGCCGGGAGTGCGGCTGGCCGGGCTGGAGTTCGGCAGCGCGGACGCGGCGTCGGTGACGGCCACGCTCAAGCGGCAGTTCGGCGAGCCGGTGGCGGTCTACTACGGCGACGAGCGCATCCTCCTCCGGCCGGCGATGGTCAGCTTCGAGGTAGACACGGCCGCGATGCTGGCCGAGGCGCACAAGTACGAGACGCCGGCTCACCTGATCCACCTGTGGATCGGCGAAGGGATCGGCCGGCCACCCGCGGCAGTCGAGGTGCCGCTGCGCTACCGGGTGGATCGCGATAGCCTGGATGGCTGGCTGGCCGACATCGCCGCGCGCTACGACCGGTCGCCGTTACCCCCCCACATCTCCGCCGCGGACCTGACCATTCTGCCCGGTATCGGCGGCATGCAGATGGATCAAGTCGCGTCGCGGGCGCGCCTCCTCGCGACCCTGGCCGATCCGCGTATCCGCACCGCCAACCTGATCCTGCGCGAGACGGCCGCGCCGTCGGTCAAGATCGGCCTGCTGACCGAGCTGCTCCAAACCCGCGCGGCGCAGTTCCCCGGCACGGTCGGCCTCTTCCTGCACCACCTCTCCACTGGCGACGAGGTCGCGATCAACGCGGACGTGGCCTTTTCGGCCATGAGCACCATGAAGCTCGCCATCCTGACCGAGACCTATCGCAAACTGAACACGGCGCCGGATCCCCAGACGACGCAGTGGATCAACGAAACAGTGGCCCTGGCGGGCAACGGCGCGGCCAACGAGCTGCTGGGGCTGATTGGGGATGGCGACGCGGAGCAGGGCGCGGAAATTCTCACCGGCTCGCTGCGCCGGCTGGGGCTGCGGGACTCCTTCATGGCCGCGCCGTATGACCAGGTCGGCCCGCGGATCGTCACGGCGGCCAACAGCCGCACCGATATCACGACGGCCCCCGATCCGACCGTCCAAGCCACCCCGGCCGACATCGGTCTGCTGCTGGCGATGACCGTCTCGTGCAGCGAAGGCGGCGGCACGCTGCTGGCTGCGTACCCAGGCCAGCTCACCGCGGCCGAGTGCCAGCAGTTGGTAGACGCCCTCAAGTTGAACGACGTCACCGACCTGATCATGTCGGGGCTGCCGCAGGGGACGCAGGCCGTCCACAAACACGGCTACGCAACCGGCGTGGTCGGCGACGCGGCCGCGGTCTGGGGGCCGGCCGGGCCGTACGTGCTGACGATTTTCCTGCACACGCCGGGGTGGCTGGAATGGGACGTCGCGTCGGAGACGATGGGAGGACTGGCAAAAACGACCTGGGACTACTTCGCGCTGCTCGCACAGCAGTAGCCGATGTGAGCCGCCAGCACGCCCGACCGATCACCGGCCCAGCAGTTCACGCTCGATTTCCTCAATCAAGAAGGGAAGGTTGGGCCTGATGAAGCTCAGGTCAGGCGCGGGGATGCGATGGTGTTTGACGTCGGGCGGGACGTGTTTGTGGCGGGGATCCGTGCTGGCAAGCGCCGGATCGTTGGGATGGGCTTGTGAATCGTACCAATAGAGTTCCTCTTCGCCGTGCCAGACCTCATAGCCGTAACCAATAACGACGCCAGGTGATTGAGCGAAGGAGGCTCTCTGGGATTTTGCGGGGTACCCCCTATATGTAGGGGTATGGTATACTCAGCGAAAAACCTGGAGAGTCGGCCATGTTGAACATTTTGGGTCTCAAATCGCGCAACTTAATTACCGTGCCCTTGGATCTGCCTGACGTTACGGTGCTGGGCATCAGCTGCAACGAGCAGCGGGATGTGGTCATCACGGTCGTCAGCACTCTGGTCGGGACGCCCTGCCAGCCTTGCGGCCAACCATTGACGAAGCGCCACGGGTGCGACCGGTGGCTCGAGTTGCGGCACTTGTCGATCTTGGGCCAGTGGACCTATATCCGGCTGCAGCCGCAGCGTTACGAATGTGCCGGCTGTGCCGGCCAGACCACGACGCAAACGCTGGCCTGGTACACGTCCAAGAGCCTCCACACCCAGGCCTACGACGATTACCTGCTGTTGCAGTTGATCAACAGCACGGTGGAAGATGTGAGCCGCAAGGAAGCTGTAGGCTACGATGCGGTGGCAGGCGCCCTGGCCCGCCGGATTCAAGGCCAAGTCAACTGGTCTGCGTTCACCGAGTTAGGCACCCTCGGCATC
>JAPLHB010000160.1 GCA_026389845.1 Chloroflexota bacterium | reverse complement strand
CCACCTACATCGGCGCACTGACCATTCCCGCGCCGTAAGTGCAAACCAGGTGACACGGTGACACGGCGCCGGGGCGCCCAAGTCGCGCGGCTCGCCGTGTCACCGTGTCACCAGAGGAGTCTCACGCATGCGTTTCTTAACCGATCGGCGCGGCGCATCCATCGCCGAGGCCATTGCCTACACCCTGATCGTCCTGGTCGCGGCCGGGGGGTCTGTTTGGGTGGTGTTCAACGCCGTGGCAGGAAAATTCCATGCTATTGCCAACAGTCTTTAGGCTGCTCGTCGTGGCCTGGCTGGTCTACATCGCGGTCTACGACTGGCGCACCTGGACGGTGCCCGCGCGCCTGACCTGGCCGGTGCTCCTGGCCGCCTGTGCGGGCCTGGCCTGGCGCGGAGCCTGGGCGCCGCTGGCGTTGTTCGGGATCTACTTCCTGTGGGATACGACGGTCGGCGACCTCAAGCGTCTGGTGACGCCCCACACGCCGGTCACGGCGCAGGATGAAAAACGTTGGCTGCTGCCGACTGGATTCGTATGCGTGTTGACCGTGGGCCTCCTGCTGGTAGCTCAGCAGCAAGGGTCGCCGGCGGCTTTTTTTACACTCAGCCTGGCCCTGGTGCATCTGCTCTGGCGGCTGGGCCGGCTGCCGGGCGGCGATACGGGGCTGCTGCTGGCGCTGCTGGGCCTGTTTCCCAGCTTGAGCTTCCTGGTCCTGGCGGCGATCGTCGTTACGCTGGTCGTGCTACCGCAGCTCCTCTGGCGCTACCGAGCCGACTGGGGGCCGCTCTGGCGCACGCTTGTGACGCAAGGCCCCTGGCTGGCCTGGCAACTGGGTCAGCAGACTTACCAGGCTAAGGCTAAACCAGCGCCAGTCGCGTATCTGTTCGCGCTGGCCGGCATGGGCGCGTTGTGGTTACTCTGAGAGGTGCTTATGGTACGTGACGTTCGGGGCCAATCGGCGGTCGAGGCCCTGCTCGCGACGATCCTGTTTGTGACTCTGATCTTCGGCGGGCTGGAACTGGCGCGGGCGGTGTCCCTCAAGCAGGCATTGGATCGCGGGGCGTTCGAGGGCGTGCGCTACCTGGCGACGCACGGTGACGTGACGGGTACGACGCCGGTGGTGCGCGCGGCCGTGGCGCGGGCCATCTTGGGCGCCGATCCGGCGCAGGCCAGCGTCAACACGACCTGGACCGCGGGCACGCACTACGGCGACAGCGTGTGTGTGACCACCAACTACGCGACGACGCTGGACATGCCGCTGGTGGCCGTCGTCGCTCGCACCCTGACCGCAGAGCACTGCACGCCTTACGAGGTGTATCCATGAGACTCTGGCGCGCGCCGCGGGGCAGTGGGCTGGTTTACGGCGTGTTGGGCGCGGCGCTGTTGCTCCTGGTGGTGGGCGCGCTCTATGACGCCTATGCCATGTACCACTATCGCACCTGGGGCTACCAGGTGGCTGGTGAAGCCGCGCGTATGGGCACGCTGCAAGGCGCCGATCTGGACTATGCGACCGGCGCCGTGACCCTGGATGCCGCGGTCGCCGCCCAAGCGGCCCGGCAATTCCTGCTCACGGCTCTGCCCCAGCAGCCTTTGACGGCTTATGCCTATGACATCCGGGTCATCACCGCGGCGACTGGGGGCACGCTCCCCGGCTTTCCCCCGGTCGCGTGGGCGAACCTAGATGGTGGGCCGATGAGTCTGAGTCAGCCGGGGGTCGGCGTCTACCTGGTCATGCGGTTTCCGACCGCCTGGCTGGGCCTGATTAGCCGCGACGCCTATCAGGTGCATGTTTTCAGCGCCGCGCAAGTCAGCGAGATCGTGCCGTAGGAGTAAGAACTTTGGCGAGAATTCTGATTGCTGATGACGATGCCGATCTGCGCACCCTGTTCAGCCTAAGTTTGCTCCGCTCCGGCTATGACATCACCGTTGCCGACGACGGTGCAGTGGCCTGGCAAAAACTGACGACGCAAGCCCCCGATCTGCTCATCACCGATATTACCATGCCGGTGCTGGATGGGTTGGCGTTACTGCGCCGCCTGCGCGCCGACGGCCACCCGACCTTGCCGGTCGTCGTCGTGTCCGCCCATGCCGAGCAACACGCGGCGGCGCTCCAGGCGGGAGCTAACGCGTTCCTGGCCAAGCCGGTCGGGCTGGCCCAGCTGCGCACGGTAGTTGAAGCTCTGCTCACTCCTGGCCAGCCCGCGCCGGCTGGTTCGGGTTCAACCGTTTGACGTTCGAATCTGGAGGTAACTCGTGGGACAACGCTCGCGTTGGTTGACACGCGCTTTGAGCTGTACGCTGGTCTGTGGCTTGCTGGCGCCTTGCGCGCCCCCATCGGCGTAGGCTGCGGTGACTCCACCCCAAGATGCAACAGCCGCCCGCTTCCCGACAGCGGCGGATACCTGTTTCAAGTCGCAATTGGCTGACAGGCCCGCGGCGGCCACTCCTGCGCGCGTGCAGATCGCCCCTGGGGCTGCTGACTACGCCGCATCGGCGCTGACCAACAACCTGATGGTCATTCTGTGGTGGCTGGCGGTCGGCGTGCTGATCGTGCTATTGACCGGTACGGCCATGCCCACATCTGGATTGGCCCCAGCAATCAAGACCGGCCAGGACGCCCAGTCGGTGCTGCCGCTGGAGCCTACACCAGCAGCGGGCTTAATGGGCCATCCCGCGCCAACGACGTACCTGCCGCCCACCCACATGCCAGCCATGTTACGGCCGACAGGTTAACAACACTCGGAGCTGTCTGTGTCGCATCTACTCACCCTCATTCCAGCCTGGCCGGCGATCATCACCATCCCAACCTACGCCGTTATGACCTGGGTTTTACTGCCGTGCGCGCTGCAGGATTATCGTACCCGCGAGATCAGCAACTGGCTCACTGTGCCGCTGTTCTTCCTGGCCTGGCCCGCCGCGATCTACCTGAACACGCTGACGCTGACCTTTGCGACCTTCCTGGGTTTCTGGCTGGCGTTCAAGCTCGGTAGCGGCATGGGCCCGGCGGATGGCAAGATCGCAGTGGCCGTGGCCGCGTTGACCCCGTTGGGCCTCTTGGCCGGCATCGCGGTGAGCGGGCTGGTCTTCCTGTGGCAGCGGCTGCGCCGGCGTCCCCCAGTGAGTATTCCTGGCGCAGTGACCTTCTATGCGGGTGTCGTGATCAGTTTTCTGCTGCTGGTGAGCGATAAGTTGATTTAGCGTGAGGCTTGTACGCTTCGTCGAAACAGCACATTTGAAATAGGTGTGCCTAGAATTAGTTAGGGCCAAACTAAGCGACCTGCTTGCGTTGCGCGTCTTGGTATTGATCGGCAGTTTTTCTGGGCAGCACATAGAAGCGCCGGGTCGGTGCCGGCTGGATCGTGCGTGCGGGGGGTGCTACAGCCTGTGCTTCCAGCCTACACTGGGTGGGCAAACGGGACGGCCGTAGAGCCGCAGGTGGCGTTGCTGTTTGCGGAACTGGTGATAGGCCGCCCAATCGCCGTTCTCAGCCACCGCGCGCAGGCCGAGCAGGTTCTCCACACCGTCCGGCGTCCAACGCATGCCGGACAGTTCGCAACGGTCTTTGACGAGGCGCCGGCAGGCGCCTGCAATGACGCCCGAAGCAATGGGCCAGCCCTGGGCAAGATACGCATCGTACTGCATGTAAGGTAGGTTATGTTCGAAGTAATCGGCTACCTTGGTGAGCGTGGTCTGCTGTGTTGGGGTGCGCTGGGCGGCCTGCGCCAACTGGCGCAAGTCCGCCACAACCTGGGCGGTTTGCCCAGTGAGCAGTTGGTGGGTTTGTTGCTCCACCCAGGATTGGCCGATTGGCCCTCTTTTCGATTATCGAATACAGCCGCCCTCACCCCGGCCTCGCGTCCGCACCGCCGTAATCGTCTCATCGGGTCGCGCTGGCAGCGGCGGATGCACCAGCACCCCTTGCGCTGGCAGCAATCCTAGCCTGACAGGCAATTGCCGACTCGGCTCTTGGTCGTTATTCGGCACCCATCAAGACGGGTATAGCGCAAAAGTGTCGGGGGGGACGGTAAGGGCGGCGACTGAGCGCCAGGGTCATCTGTGCGATGCTGGCAAGCACTATACGCTTGTCAGGAGTGTATCCATGGCCCCGACCCAATCCCGCAGTCAACGCAAGGCGGCGTTTTTGCAGGCCGCCGGTGAGATGTATGAGCGCCTGGAAGCTTGGTACGATAGGCATTCCGCCGCCACGTTTGAGGAGATCGAAACGGAGGTACGACCGCCGCGGCGGGAGTTGCTGGGCGGCCTGCTGGCTACACTGATCGTGGGCCGCGACAGCGGCTTGCAGGCCAGTGCCCCGCCCTGCCGGAAGTGCCAGCAACCCATGACGTTTGAGGGCTACCGGTCGTGGACGGTGAAAGGCCTGGAAGGGGATAGCGTGCTGGAACGGGCCTACTATGTCTGCCCAGCGTGTGCTGGGCAGACTTTTTCCCCCTCTGGATCAGAAACTAGCTTTGCGGGCCGATCATTGGAGTGGCGGGACGGCCCGTGTCGCGACGCGGTTAGGGCTGCAGACCAAGTCGTTCGATTTGGCGGCAGCGGGGTTCAGCGATGCGGTGGGATGCCGCATTTCGGGCGATAGCGTGGCTCGGCTCACGGAAGAGTGGGGCCAGCGCGTGGAAGAGCAACGCAACGCGGAAGCTGTCGTCGCCAATCAGCCCGGGCAGCGGGGGGAACGCTTGGGCGTGCGGCGGCTGGAAGAAGTCGCGCCGATCACCACGCAGGCCAATATCTCGACCGATGGGGCGATGCTGCTGGTGCGCGAGGAAGGCTGGAAGGAAGTCAAGGTCGTCGCCATCTCGGCGGTGCAGACGCAACCGGCCAGTGCCCGCGCCAGCACGTCGCCCAGCCGCCGGGACGTGGATGTGCTCATCGAGTTGCGGGAGCACAGCTATCAAGCCGGCTTGTGGGATGCCGATACGATGGCCCTGCATCAGTATGCCGAGGGGCTGCGCCGAGGTTTGGATTATTGTCCGAAGCGCAGTTCGGTCGATGATGGCGCCCTGTGGATCAAACGTATCACCGATCTGAACTATCCTGGTGTACCGCAAATCGTCGATTTGTCGCATGCGGCAGACCATCTCTGGGCTGTGGCCAATGCGGTGCATGGCGACCAAAGTCCCGCCGCCAAGACCTGGGCCGAACAGCAATTGGATCACCTGTGGAACGACCAAGTCGCCCAGGTGGTCAGTGAACTGAGGGGCTTGGATTTGACGCAGGCATCGTGGCCGGCCATCGTCCGGGAAGCGCCCGAGTATTTCCGTACGAATCAAGAACGGATGCGCTATGCCCATTTCCGTACCCAGGGCCGCTCGATCGGTAGCGGCACGGTCGAAAGCGCCGCCAACACGATAGTGCGTCATCGGCGGCGCCAGCCAGAACACGGCTGGGCACGCTACAACGCGCAGGCCATGCTGGCGGGCTTGAGCGAACTCCACAGCGAACGCTTTGACTACACCTGGCTCCGCTTATCCAAGAACTGAAAAGCCATCGACAATTCTGCGTTATATCTATCGTTCTTCACTCGGTTCTTGTGATAATGGGGCATTTGAGCGATAATGACCCATAGTCGTTTCTCCGACAGACTGCTAGCAGAGGTCTAGCGATTGGGAGGATGCAATGGTGGCCAGTCTCGACGCGAATGCAAAGCCCATGGGAAGGCAGTTCTTCTTCTGGGCGGGTGTGACAATTCTGAGTTGGGCAGTGGTTCCCGTTCTGGCGAAACAGGGAGCAGGACACCTGAATGGCTTCGAAATGACTTTCTGGATAAACCTGTTTGCCCTGCCGGTGGTTACCCTTTGGATTCTGCCGAAGGTTCACAGGCAGAACCTGGCACGTTACTCAGCTTCCAGCATTCTAATGCTCGCAGGTGTCGGGTTTCTCGGCAACTTGCTCTACCAGGTGTTTTATTTCGGCAGTTACCAATCGATCACTGCGATCACTGGAAGTGTGTTTGGCAGGTTTGGTAGCGCTTTATTTGTCATTGCCTCGATCGTCTTCTTGAACGAGCGCCATAGCAAGGCTTACATTGGGGCGCTGATATTGGCTATCATCGGTTCTGTACTCTCGGCTGCCAAACCAGGCGCCCGTTTGGAGATTGTGCTTACTGCCGGTTTTGCGTTAATGACTATTGGCACGCTCCTGAACACAGGCTACAATTTCGCCAACAATGCTATCAAGCGACGGTTTGCCGATCAGAATGTGAACCTATTTGTCTACAAGGCGAGCACTCTGGCAGTGATTGGGGTCTGGGCGCTCCTGGCGCAGACCAAACTGATTGCAGTAGGACCGCAGACTTCGGTCAATATCGCGCCGCATCCTAGCGACCTCGTCGCACCTTTTGTGATCGGTGTGTTCGCCGACGGGATTGGCTTTTTGGCCTATCTTAAGATGCTTAGCCTGAGCGATTCGCTGAAGGTCACACTCGTCAATTCGATGGTTGCAGTAGTCCAGGTGTTCCTGGCTGTCTTAGTTTTCAATGAGTCCGCCTCGTTCATCAATGCTGTCCTTGCGCCCTCATTGGTGATCATCCCCACCGCTATAGCAGGGGTCCTAGATGTCAGGAGTGTTTCGCGGCCGGGCAATCGCTCGGCCAACCCTGAAACGTAGCTGGTGGTCACTGCTCGGACCAGGTACAGGTTGCTTGGCGACAGCCGCCAGAAGCAAGAAGGGCTACCCTGGCTTACGAGGGCATAGGAAGTGTTTATGCATAGAGCACAAACTGAAATTACGGTAAAGTTTCCTTCTCATTCCTGGCCTGTATGGCACAATAGGTCGTTCACTCAGGGATTCTCGGCACAACCGTAACGGCGCAAGATGTCCGCGGCGGAGCCGAGGTGGGGCGGCAGGTGGCGCAGCGGGACACCCAGCAAGACGAACAACTCATGGATGTCAAAGATGCCGTACTGCCGGCCGACCAGCACCAGCACCTTGTCGCGACTTTCCCGTGCCAGTTGCCGTCGCCAGCGCAGCGCACCTTGCCCGCCCAACAAGTTGTGCGCCAGGAAGGGGGCCAGCGCCGCGTCCGCCGCTGGGGGTGGTGCGACCGGGCTGGCTAAATGCGTTGGACGCGGCGGCACCACTGTGGCGGGCGTGCTGACCGCGCCCGTCGTGGCGTCCAGCACGCGCTGCTGAACCTCGGCGATCAGGCTCGGCGGTGATGCGGGCGCGGTCCCCGCCTGGGCCTTGCCCCACAGGCGATAGGCCGTGGCCACCGCCAGCAGCAAGACCACGAAGGTCAGGTGGCTACGCACCCCCTCGGCCGTGCGTTTGGGGAACCAGCGAGTCAGGGTCCAGAACTGCTTGCTGTTGCGGAACAGCCCGTTCTCGATCCAACTGCGGTCATCGTAGCCGTCTACGGTCAGCCACGGGTCGTCGACCGCGCCGTTGGTCAGATAGACCCGCGGCCCATCCACGGGGTCGGGGGCCTGGTTGCGCCACAGGGTGATGACCACGGCGTTGAGGGTCGGCCGCTGCTCCCAGGTCAGCCGGTGGCCGGGGACCACGGGCGGCCGGTAGGCCGCCCAGTTACGGATACCGCGCACGACGCGCACCTGCGAGACCAGCGGTTCGGCCCACTGGTCGCGGCCCTGGCCGTGGCGGCGCAGTTCGCGGCGCTCGTAGATCGGTGAGCCTTCCTGCTCGGCCAACGCCACTTCGCGGGCCACCATCTTGGCCTTGGCGATCACCACGAAAATAATGCCCAGGGTGGCCAGTTCGTACAAGGAGGCGCCGTCGACGTAGGCGCGATCCACGACCAGGCGGACGAGGCGACTATGCGGCGCGAGGTTGGTTTGCGCTTGCTTGACCAGGTCCACCAGGTAGGGCGCTTCGTGCTCCTGAATCTGCACGATGCGGATGGCCAGGGGAATCAGGGTCAGCAGGTCGAGCAGGGCGATCAGCCGCCAGCCGAAGAGCAGCTGGACCAGGACCACATCGGCCCCTTTGCGGTCGCGACGGGGTTCTTCGACCTTCAGGCAGCCGCAGCCGGCAAAGGTGGGGGTAGTGACGATGCGCGTGCCGTCGACCGCCACCATGGCCTCGGCCATGAAGACGCCGAAGGCCGCCAGGCAGTGGATGCTGCCGTTGAACAGGGTCATCAACGCCGCGGCGCTGGCCTTACAGAGGGTGTTGGCCAGGGTTTGCGGGTCCAGCAACGCATACTCGCTGGCGGTCGTGCGCTGGCTGGCGCCGCGGCGGGTCAGGCCGTTCGTCACCTCCTCGCCGGTGAAGCCGAGCAGCAGCATCACGGCTACGTTGCTGAACAGCAGGCTCGACAGTGCATTGGTGGAGGTGATGCCGCACAACACGCGCACGCCGTAGAGCAGGACACAGGTCAGCACCGGCAGGAACAGCCGCTGCACGGCGTCAATGGTGAAAGTCTGCCAGTGGGCCAGGATACCGGTTTGCCGCAGAAAACCAAGGAAGCCGTCCACCAGGGCGGCCTCATCGAGGGTGCGCACGTCGTCAATGGGGGCGCCCGCGCGCAACGCCTGGGCGACGGCCGCATCGTTGCGCTCGGCAAACTGCCAGTCCAGTTGCTCGGCCAGGTTGCGGCGCATGTCGTCAGCGGTCTGTGGGGGCTGGGTCATCGGCTCCTCCTGTCAAGGGTGAGGGTAGCCCCTATTGCACCAGCAAAGTCGCTGATTGTCAACTGGCCACGCGCCGCTCAATGCCATGCATGACGAAATGGCAACCTGGCCCAGGAAAGCAGCAACTTCTTATACCGTAATTCCAGAGCACAAAGGAGGTCAGCATGGTTGCATGTCGCGGAATCCGGGGGGCGACAACTGCCAAGTTAAACACACGTGAGGAGATTCACAAAGCTGCTGCAAGGCTTATGGAGAACCTCATTGCAAAGAACAATCTGCGACCTGATGATATCGCAGCTGTTTTGTTTACCACCACTGCGGACATTGACGCGGCCTTTCCGTCCACAGCCGTCAGGCGGATGCCCGGTTGGGAGAATGTGCCGTTGGTTGATATGCTCGCCACTGGTGTGCCGGTTGCGGATCCTGGCCAGCCGCCCCTCTGCATTCGTGTCTTGATCCTCTGGAATACTGAATGTCCCCAACAGGCCACGGAGTGGGAGTACCAAGAGGGGGCCAAGGTGCTGAGACCCGATCGGGTGGGCTGAGTCGGCAACAGCTGTGCCGGCCTCGAAATGTCAATTGGAGTTGGGCACCTGAGGTGCTGTCAACCGGACCAACACCGTGGTTGAGCCCCTGCTGGAGGCGCGTCCAAAGCTACTCCGACAGCTTCGCGGCGACACTTGTGACGGGTATGTGGGTACCGGACTGTGATTGCCAGTGCGGCTGGCAATCTACTTCTCTGCTATTGGCCGCGATTGGATCAGCGTGCCGCAAATGTCGTTCCGCTTCCAGCATGTGCTTCCGCGTAGCGGGGAGGTTTGTGGGTTCCTACACCGAGAGATCAGCATTTGCGCTGTGTCCTGTTAGCTGTCAACTGGTACCACATGCTGATGTGAGTGTTTCGGCGAAATTGGGATTGCCTCGAGCCTGCTTGGTGCAGGGCAAACCATAGATCCTGCTCTAGACCGTGTCGTTTCTCACTGCTGGAGTGCGGGCGTCAATTTCCGGTTCATCAGCGGCATGCAGTGGCAGTGTGCACAAGCTGGGGCATCGGGCGGAGACTTTGCGGCTCGGGCGTGGCTCTAGTGCCTAGCCTGCCCTGTTCGGCAGAGACGTCTGTACAGGACACTGATGCAGGACAGCGAGACCGCGCTAACGTAAGGAGTGGCATGAACAAAGCGACAGTCGGGATCATAGGCTTTGGTCGTTTCGGCCAGTTCTGGGCACAACTGCTGAAGGCCGACCACGACGTTTTGGTGAGTGATTCGAGACGCGAACTCGCGGAAGTCGCCTCAGATCAAGGGCTACGTTTCGCGAACGTAGTTGAGCTATGCGCTGCAGCGGATGCTTTCTTTCTGTGCGTACCTATCAACAAGATGGAATCCGTGGTGGCCGCCATGCGGCCCCATGTCCGTCCTGGGACCGCTATCTTCGATACCTGTTCAGTGAAGTCCTACCCTGCCGAAATCCTTATGAGACACCTGGGCGGCATTGGGCAACTAGAGCTAATTGCGACCCATCCCATGTTCGGACCGGACGGCGCGGCCAAAGGTCTTTCTGACTTACCGATGGTCATGTGGCCGCTCCTTGGTGCGACCGAACGCTATCGTGATTGGCGTGGCTATTTCGAGTCTAAAGGCCTACGTATCGTGGAATTGTCGCCCGATGAGCACGACAGACTCGCAGCATACAGCCAGGGCGTGACTAACTACATTGGTCGCGTGCTTCGCCAGATGAACTTGCATAAAACCCCTATTGACACAAAAGCCTTCGAGCTTCTTCACTCGGTAATCCAACTGATGTGCAACAATAGCTGGGAATTGTTTCATGACCTTCAGCACTACAATCCCTATGCGCGCGAGATGCGCTTGTGTCTTCGTGATGCACTAGATCACATTGACGGAATGTTGCTACCGGAGCGTGTCTCACAGGAGGAATACGTAATCGGCATTCAAGGAGGACACGGGGGGTTCAACTAGAGAACAGGCTAACGCCCGTTGGCATCCCAAGATCGTGACTGGAACTGGCAGTGCAAGTAGCGGGCATAGGTGGCGTCACCACGCGGCGCGATAATGGCCAGTCTCCGCGCATATGCGCGGAGACTGGCCATTCGGTGCCGGCAATACGTCGGCATAGTGGCTGAGCGGAAGTCCAGACTCGGCGGTTGATCGCTTTTTTGGCGCCCACTAAGACAGACTGTCCTAAGACTTGACAACCGCGGAAAGATGCATTATCATGGCCTTTGTAAGTTCATGGGGAAGCTGCGGAGTGGGAGATCCGCGCCGGTCTGTAAAACCGGAGGCATCGCCTTTGCGGGTTCGAGTCCCGCCTTCCCCACTGGTAGATAGCCTCGCGTCTTTCGTTGAGCGTACTGAACGAAAAACCCATTAAGACTTGGTACCTCGGAAAGATGTATTAACATGACGTATGTAGTTTTATGGGGAAGCTGCGGAGTGGGAGATCCGCGCCGGTCTGTAAAACCGGAGGCATCGCCTTTGCGGGTTCGAGTCCCGCCTTCCCCACTGTAGTGACAAACCTGCAACCTGTAGCTGGCAGACGAGTCTTTATCAATTGGGTGTGTCCAAACTAAGTTGTGGGCTCCGCCCGGCGGAGCATCCTGAGCGAAGCAGCGGGCTCTTTCGCTGGGCAGTCGAAGGATGCGCAGCGGCCTTCAAGCCAAGAAGGCGCGTTTTGACCGCGTGCCGTGAACGGCTACGGTCCGTCGCTCAGGATGCTTCCAACTGACTTTGAACATACCCTTTTACATTTAACAGCCCCGTCAATTGTTGTTGTGGTTTCATCTGCAAACCTGGAGGTAATCTCATGCAGAACGCCTTTGTTGCCCGTGACGTCTTCTCCTTATTTCCGTCCTATCGGCGTATCGTCATCATCGCCCGGGATATCGACAATTCCGGAGAGCATTATGAACTTGCGCAGATGATGGCTGAAGTACGAGCGCAGTTACGCAACACACTTGGCCTTGAAGCGGAATCAATACCCGACCATCCGGCTGTAGCGAATTGGCGGGCCGCATTCCGCGCCTTCGGCGTGGATCCGGACGAACAACATCCCTCCGTACAGGCGTTGCTCGGTTCTGTTCTCTCTGGACGCTCGATTTCCTACTACAACACCGTGGTTGCCATTTCGAATCTCATCTCCCTTAAGTACCTCTTGCCGAGCGGGGCAGACGACATTGATAAGACCGTCGGTGATTTCGGACTTCGTCTAGCTAAGGGCAATGAGGTCTTCGTGGCGTTTGACTCGAGCGACGTCACGAATCCGAAGCCGGGCGAGATCATCCTTGCCGATGATGAAAAAGTCATGTGTCGTAGTTGGGTGTGGCGGCAAGGGATCCATACCCAAGTGGATACCCAGTCACGCAACATCCTAATCAACATCGATGTCTTGCCCCCCACCTCGATTGCCGTGGCAGAAGCAGCGGCGAAGGAAATGGCGGATCTAGTCAACCGTTTCTGTGGAGGAGTTGTTACTCTGTGCATGCTGTCCTCAGAGCACCTTACGGAGGCCGTTCCACCATCCATTAACCCACGTGTTCAAGAGACTAACGTCTACGACACTCTCGAACTACGAGGTTATATTCAGCGCACCTCTGATCGCGCCGCCGTACGCGACCTCCTTGGTGACCGGATTACGATTTACCAGGGCTTCGACCCGACAGCGCCGTCGCTGCATGTCGCACACCTGATGTCCTTAATGGTCTGGAAGTACTTGCAGGACGCAGGCCACAGCATGGTCTTCATCCTCGGGGCCGGCACGGCGCGAATTGGCGATCCGTCCGGGCGGGACTCAGCGCGGCCGATCATCACCGTTGAAGAGGTGCAGCGCAATGCGGCTGCCATCCAACAGCAGGTGCAAGGGATCGGCTTGGTGGATTTTGAAGCGCACGATCCTGATCGACCGGATGCTATTCTGCTCGACAACAGCGAGTGGCTGGATATGCCCACCTTGACTTATGCAAGGGAAGTAACTCGCTATTTCAGTGTCAACGAGTTGATCAAAAGAGACACTTTCCGTAAGCGTCTAGAGCAGGAAGAGAACCTCTCTCTGCTGGAGTTTCTGTATACTACCTTGCAGGGATACGACTTCGAATACCTGTATGAGAAGTACAATTGTGTATTGCAGATTGGTGGCAATGACCAGTGGGCAAACATTTTGGATGGAATGGACTTGATCAGAAGAAAGTGCAACGGAAAGGCTTATGCCATGGTTTTCCCGCTGCTGATGGATCGATCGGGCCAGAAGATGGGCAAGACGGCGGCCGGGGAAAAGATATGGCTGGCGCCCTCGGGAGCGCATGGCACCTCTCCGTTCCAATTCTACCAGTACTGGGTCAGCTGCCCTGACGAGGACGTCGAGCGGAACTTCAAGTTATTCACTTTCCTATCCGTCGCTGAAATCAGAGATATCATGCGGGGCCATCCGCGCGATGCGCAGCATCGGCTAGCCTACGAAATCACGAAGATAGTCCATGGAGAGGACGTCGCACAGAAGGTGCAGCGCGACGCTCGTCGGGTATTCGGCTCAGATCAGGGAATGGCCGAATTGGTTCCCACCATCGAAGTCGATGATGCTCGTTTGGCAGCCGGCTTGACCATCCCTCAGGTGTTAATGGAGGCACGAGTTGCGGGATCGCTGAGCGAGGGTAAGAGTTGGATCCGACAGAAAGCCTTGAAGCTCAACAACGTGCGCGTTGATGACATCGCGTACCGCTTGAGTGCATCCGATTTTGTCCAGCTAGAGGGCGAAGACGTTGCCATGATTCGCTATGGCAAAGGTAAGGTGTTGAAGGTGATTCGCAGAGCGTGAGGATCCGAAGAGGGACGATTACGGCCTCATCAACCGGGGTACGCGCTGGAGTGGAGCGCCGGACCGGTTCGCTAAATCGGGGCCACTAGCCCCCTAACCGGTCCAAGTCTCGTCTTCCCCCCTGACTCGCGGTCATGACTTGCTTTGCCCTTGCTTCGTTGTGAAGCGGGAGCCGGATGGATGAAGAATCCGGCTCCCGCTTCTCTTTCACTCCAGGTTCTGTCCGCGTCGAGGGTTTGTACGGAAATCCCACGGTTTTAAATGCTTGTCGAGGAACTGCGCAGTTCGTTGATGATAGTCGGAACGGTTCTTGACCAGCTTCAGGCCGTGCCCTTCATTTTCGTAAAACTGCGTCTCGATCTCCGCCCCCGCGGCACGTGCTCTCTCCACAAAGGCTTTGACCTGCACGAATGGCACGTTCTTGTCCGCCTTCCCATGCGTAATGAGCAGCGGTGTCCGAATCTGGTCTGCCAGCGTAATCGGTGACCGGTCCGCGAAATGCTCTGGGATCTCGTTGGCCCACCCTCCATATAGCCAGTAGCTATAATGGCGGACGTTTTCTTCAGCCTGTTGAATTGACCAGTCGTAGATTGCCGAGTGGGCAACCGCACACGAGAATACATCCGGATAGTGCGTGATTGCCATCAAGGTCATGTACCCGCCCCAACTCTTGCCAGCCACCCCCACGTGCTCGCCATCCACGAACGTCAGAGACTTGACGTACTGCGCTACCGTAGCGATGTCGTTCAAGTCTGCTAGGCCAGCCTGCCCTCTTGCACCACCGTTCATGTGCTCAACACCAAAGCCTATGCTGCCGCGGTAATTGGGACAAGCAACAACATAACCGCAGCCGGCTAGCCAATGCAAGAGCGGCTCATAGGCAAGGCGGCTGGATGTTGTGGGACCTCCCTTGATCCAAATCACAGCCGGGTAATGGCGATCGGGATCGAAATCAGGAGGCTTGTAGATCAGCGTGTAGATGCATCCACCTTCACAGGCTACCTGCACTTCCTCCGGCCACGAAAGCGCCCCAACCAACCATGGAGGCCGCGACACCGTCAAGCGCTGAGGCGAGGGGTCCATCTCTCGAATGGAGTACAAGTCTCCCGGTTCGGTCGGACTGGAGTGAAAGTAGTAGAGTGTGCGACAGTCTTCACTCCAGGCCAAGGGGCGATTGATGCCTGGTTGGCTCGTCAACCGTCTTGGTTCACCTCCCGAAAGTGGCACGCTCCAGATATCCTCGGACCCCAAGCACCCATTCCGAGATGCATAAGCCACTGACACGTTATCTGGCGCCAAACGGAACAATGTATCGTCATTCGCTCCATAGGTGAGTTGGCTTACTTGAGTGCCATCTGGGCGCATCGTCCAAAGCTTGGCATACCCGGTCCGATTGGATCTAAAAACCACCATATCTCCCTTTGGCGTCCATGCGGCCAAGGGTCGAGCGTAGAAGCAGTCATTCTCGACACTCAGCCGCTGGGCTTGCCTGCTGTCTGCATCAAGGAGCCAAATACCTCCGGTATTGCCATCCCAGTCGCGGGCTGTGAACAACACAGAGCGACCATCTGGCGACCATTGTCGCGACACTACTTGGCCTTCGACGGTGCGCAAACGGATCTTGGTGCTACCGTCTTCGGCGACCAGCCAAAATTGCTGAGTTCCTTCATCATCCGTGATGTACAGCAATTGGTGACCATCAGGCCGCCAGAGAACATCAGCCCACAATGAATCGAACCGCAACTGACGTATGGGGGTGCTAACCTCGCCCAGGTTCAACTGAAACACACGTTCACGAGCCACACAGCGCGCCTTGCCAGTTCGGGTGGATGCGATCCACAGACCGTCTCGACCGCCAAAGGCCAGCGAATGGCCGTCGGGTGACCAGTGGGGATTGGATAGAGTCAGGTGACCCAGGTGAAAAGGTTGAGGGTACCCTCCGTCTGCCGGCATAAGCGTCAGGTCTGCTATCGGCCGCACCGTCAGGTCGCCTCTTGTGCCATGCGCGCGCGCTTCCTCTGCTGCCTCATCGAAAAGCGTTAGGAAAGCCCAGGTGCGTCCATCTGGCGACAGATCGAAACCATAGATGTCTTGACTAAGGTAGATATCGGCAGAATCGAGAGTTCGTCCGGCAGTGCCCATTCGAATGCCTCCGCACTTCAGTTATGAGGGATGCTCTGCACCCACTTGTATTTGACGACTGAAAAGGGAACCAGCTGGTGCATCCCGTGCTCCGGTAGCCCATCCACATCGTCGGCTGGATCGGCTATGCTAGATCAGGACTTGGCCCCTGCCCAGCCTACTTATTCTAACGTCTCTACCACGGCTTCGTGCGCGACCTGTTCAGGATTCGCTGGTCTTGGCGCTACCCAATGGTAACTCAATCCAAATTACCAGGCAGTAGTACACCTCAGCTGAGTTGCAGCCGGGGAACGACCTTTATTTGACGGCGGTGTTGTCACGCGGTAAGATGCATGCATCTTACCGCCAGCGGAGGTCGTCACATGCAAGGTCGGCAACCGCCCATCGTCAACTTGAGCCAAGTCGAACAGGACGGCTTGGAGCAGTTGGTCAACGCCCATAGCACCGCTCAGCAGATTGCGCTGCGGGCTCGGATCATCCTGACGGCCAAGCAGGGCTTGAACAATGAGCAAGTCGCCCGTAAGTTGCAGGTCGGGGTCGACATGGTCCAGCAGTGGCGTCAACGCTGGCTTGCCGGGCAAGGGATTCCGCTGGCGAAACTTACGGTCGAGGAACGCCTGTACGACTTACCCAGGGCCGGCAAGCCGTCGGCGATCACCACTGATCAGTTGTGTCAGATCACCGCCTTGGCTTGCGAGAAACCGGAGCAGTCTGAGCGGCCGATCAGCCAATGGTCGGGCCGCGAAATTGCCGATGAGATTATGAAGCGCGGCATCGTCTCGTAGATTTCCCCCCGACATGCCGCGCGGCTGCTAAAAAGGGGGCCCTTAAGCCGCACCTGATCCGTTACTGGCTCACGCCCGAGCCCGACGCCCAGTTCGACCAGAATGTGGCGGACATCAATACGCTGTATCGTCAAGCGCCCGCCGTTGGCCGCACAAGGTGAACGGACGCTGAGTAGCGATGAAATGACGGACGTGCAGGCATTGGAGCGCAAGCATCCGGGTCTATCGTTAGCGCCCGTCAAGGTCGAGCGCCGGGAGTTCGAGTACATTCGTCACGGCACCCTCTCGTTCATGATCAACTTCGACGTCTCCATCGGTCAGGTCGTGACACCTTCGTGTGGTCCGAACCGCACAGAAGCCGACTTTGCGGAGCACATCCGCCGCACGGTCGAAGCGGACCCGGCTGCCCAAAAGTGGCATTTCATCGTCGATAACCTGAACACGCATCAGTCCGAGACATTAGTACGCTATGTGGCGCAAAAATCCGCTGTCGTGGAGGACTTGGGCATCAAAGGCGAGAGCGGTATCTTGCTGTCGATGGAGACGCGGGCCGCTTTCCTGTCTGACCCAACCCATCGGATTGTCTTCCACTATACGCCCAAGCACGCCTCCTGGATGAATCAGGTCGAGATCGGGTTAAGCATCTTGGTGCGCAAGCTACTCAAGCGTGGTAGCTTCACCTCCATTGAGCATCTGAAGGCCAAAGTGCTGGCCTTCATCGAGTACTTCAACCGTACCATGGCCAAGCCCTTCAAATGGACCTATAAGGGTCGGGCCCTGGCGGCCTAACCCTAGGCTGAACTCAGCCGAGATGTACTAGTC
>JAPLHB010000005.1 GCA_026389845.1 Chloroflexota bacterium | reverse complement strand
CGCGATGCAGCCGAGGCGATCCTCGAACACAAGAGCGTGCTCGGTTCTTACCAGCATTCGATCTTTTATATTCAAGAGTATATCGACAAACCGCAGCGCGATATCCGCGCTTTTGTGATCGGCGATGAGACGATCTGCGCCATCTATCGCAGTTCCGAGCACTGGATCACCAACACGGCGCGCGGCGGCAAGACCAGCAATTGCCCGGTCACGCCGGAGCTGGACGCCATCTGCGTCGCCGCAGCGAAGGCCGTGGGAGGCGGGATCGTGGCCGTCGACGTGCTGGAAGACGCCGATCGAGGGTACCTCATCAACGAGGTGAACCACACCATGGAGTTCCGCAACAGCATTCATACGACGGGGGTGGATATTCCGGCGAGGGTGGTGGATTACGTGTTGCGGGTTGCGTGTTCCGTTGAGGCATCTGGCGCACCACAGATCACGCAGCACGCATCACGCATCACGCATCCGGCAGGTATCCAATGACCGCCCCCATCCGCGTCTCCATCGTCGGCGGTTCTGGCTACGGCGGGGGGGAGCTGCTGCGCCTCTTGCTCGGCCATCCCCAGGTCGAGATCGCCCAAGTCACGTCCGAGTCGCACGCCGGCGATTTCGTCCACAGCGTGCATCCCAACCTCCGGCCCACGGCCGGCCGGACGTCCCTCCGCTTCACCACCCTGGCTGAGTTGCAGCCTTGCGATGTGGTCTTCCTGGGTCTGCCGCACGGCGAGGCCCAGCGGCAGATCGAGCGCTTCGCCGCACTGGCGGAGCGGATCGTTGACCTCTCGGCCGACTTCCGCGTGCGCGATCAGGCGGTCTACGAGCGTTACTATGGCGCACCGCACGCGGCGCCGGCCTGGGTGACGCGCTTCGCCTACGGCCTGCCGGAGGTCAACCGCGACGCAATACGCAATACGCAATACGTCTCCGGAGTGGGGTGCAACGCGACCGCGTCGCTTCTGGCGCTCTTGCCGGCCGCGCGGGCGGGCTTACTGCTGGCCGACCGGCCGATCGTGGTGGATCTGAAGGTCGGCTCATCCGAAGGCGGCGCGTCCGCGAGCGCGGCGTCACACCACCCCGAACGCGCCGGCTCGGTGCGTTCCTTCGCCCCCACCGGCCACCGCCATGAGGCCGAAGTACGACAGGTATTAGGGATTGGGGATGTGTTCCTGTCGGTCACGTCCATCGAACTCGTGCGCGGGGTGCTGGCGACGGCCCACGCGTGGGTGCGTCCGGGCGTTACGGACAAAGAACTGTGGCGGGCCTATCGCGCGGCTTACGGCAGCGAGCCGTTCGTGCGCATCGTTCACGACCGGAGCGGCATCTACCGTCACCCCGAGCCGAAGCTGCTGGCGGGCACTAACCTGGCCGATGTCGGCTGGGAAGTGGATCCAGCCACGGGCCGGCTGGTGGCGCTGGCCGCGATTGACAACCTGGGCAAGGGTGCGGCCGGCACCGCGGTCCAGTGCATGAACCTGATGCTCGGCTTCGACGAGACGACCGGGCTAGAGTTCACCGGGCTGCATCCGGTCTGAGGAGATTGCAGATTTTTGATTTTAGATTGCAGATTGTACGCACCTCCGGTGACGGCCTTTCGCAATCCGCAATCTGCAATCTGCAATCCGCAATTCTGGGGGGTACCATGAATCCGATCATCAACAAGCTCACCAAGGCGACAGGTCTACGCATTAAGGCGGCGCTGCGATCCAGCGCGGCCGGACTCGTGCCGCAAGCGGCCGCGTCTTGTCTTCACACAACCGGTAATACCGCGAGGAGCGACATATGAATCCCATCGTCGTAAAAGTTGGCGGCGCAGCAGGCGTTGATTCCGAAGCCGTGTGCGCCGATCTGGCAGCATTGATCGCCGAAGGCTGGCCCCTCGTGCTGGTTCACGGCGCCTCAGCCGCGGCGGATGCGTTGGCAGCCCGCGTGGGGCTTCCTACCCGTCACATCACCTCCCCCTCCGGCCACGTGAGCCGATATACCGACCCAGACACCCTCGAAATCTTCGTCGCCGCGGCCGCGGGCCAGGTCAACAAGGGCCTGGTGGCGAATCTGCAACGGCTCGGCTGTAACGCGGCCGGCCTTTCCGGCGTGGATGGCCGCCTCCTGGTGGCGCGGCGCAAAGACGCCGTGCGCGCGGTCGAAAACGGCCGCCAGCGGATCATTCGCGACGATTACACTGGGCAGCTCGAATCGGCCAACGGCGACCTGTTGCGGATGTTGCTGGCAGCCGGTTACACGCCGGTGGTTGCGCCATTGGCCCTGGGCACGCAAGGCGAGCGCCTGAACGTGGATGGCGACCGCGCTGCGGCGCTCCTGGCCGCCTCGTTGGGCGCCGATGCGCTGATCATCCTCAGCAACGTGCCGGGTCTGCTCGCCAATTTCCCCGATGAGACCAGCCTGATCCGCCGCGTGCCGGCCGCCCACCTGAGCACGGTGGAGGGATTGGCCCAGGGCCGCATGAAAAAGAAGATGTTGGCCGCGCGCGAAGCCCTGGACGCCGGCGTCCCCACGGTTATTTTGGCCGATTCGCGCCGCGCCGATCCGATTCGCGCCGCGCTGGCTGGGGAGGGGACGGTCTTGGGGGACGAGATGCCGGCATCGGGTATTGGGTATTCGATTCTCCTCGATAATCGAGCTTCGACATTGGAGGTACTCGCCACATGACCACGACCGATCCCCAATCCCTAATACCCAATACCTCGTCCGCCATCATGGCGCTGGAATCCAGCCACACCTCCGGCGTCTACCCCAAACGGCCGCTCGCCGTCGTCCGCGGGCAGGGCGCGCACCTCTGGGACGCCGACGGCCGCGAGTACATTGACTGCGTCGGCGGCCAGGGCGCGGCAAACCTGGGCCACGCGCACCCGGCCATCCTGGCAGCCATCAGCCAGCAGGCGGCGACGTTGATCTCCTGCCCCGAGATCTTCTACAATGACCGCCGCGCCGAGCTATTGGCCCGGTTGACCGAGGCCGCGCCCGCGGGCATGAGCCGGGCATTCCTCTGCAACTCCGGCGCCGAGGCGAACGAGGCGGCGCTCAAATTTGCCCGCCTCAGCACGGGGCGCACCGGGGTGATCGCCACAGTACGCGGCTTCCACGGCCGGACCATGGGCGCGCTTTCGGCGACGTGGAACAAGGAGTATCGGACGCCGTTCGAGCCGCTGGTGCCGGGCTTCAGCCACGTGCCCTACAACGACCTGGCCGCGCTGGAAAAGACTCTCACCGATCAGACCGCGGCCGTCATCCTCGAGGTCGTCCAGGGCGAAGGCGGCGTCCATCCCGGCACGCCGGAATATCTCCACGGCAGCCAGGCCCTCTGTCGCGAGCGGGGCGCGCTGCTGATCCTCGACGAAGTGCAAACGGGCTATGGCCGCACCGGCAAACTCTTTGCGTGCCAGCACTACGGCCTGGAGCCGGACCTGATGAGCGTGGCGAAGTCCATGGCCGGCGGTCTGCCGATGGGCGCGTGTCTCATCGGCTCGCGGGTGCAGAACATCGCGCCGATGACGCACGGCAGCACCTTCGGCGGCAATCCGCTGGCGTGCGCGGCGGCGATCGCGACGCTGGACACGATGCGCGGCGAGAGCGCCCCCCTGACCCCCCAACCGTGGGGGGAACCTAGCTCCCCCCGAAGTCGGGGGGCTGGGGGGGCCACAGAAACCCTCCCCGACCGCGCCGCCCGCCTCGGCAGCCACCTCAAGGAACGCCTGAGCGCCATCCAATCGCCGCTAATCCGCGAAGTGCGCGGGCTGGGGCTGCTCGTCGGCGTGGATCTGCGCGTCAAGGTCACGCCCATTCTGCAGAAGCTGCAAGCGTTGGGCGTCCTGGCCCTGCCCGCTGGCTCCACCGTCCTCCGCCTCCTCCCGCCATTGGTGATCGAGGAGGAAGATTTGGAGCGGGTGGTGGAGGCGGTGGCGACGGCATTGTCTTAGCCAGAAATTGGCGACTGACCACGCTCTGTCACCCTGAGCGGGTTAGTCCCGTGCAGTACGTTGCGGCGACCTCCTAGCGAAGGGTCTCGCGTCGCAACGCGCGAGATGCTTCGCTGGAATCACGCCGCCGCGAACTGCAACTCGTTAACTCGCTCAGCATGACAGCGCAAGTCCATTCGGAGGCCTCATGTCTCTCGAAAACTACTACATCATAGACTCCACCCTCCGCGAGGGGGAGCAGTTTATCAACGCCGACTTTACCCGTGACCAGAAGCTGCGTATCAGCCACGCGCTGGATGAGTTCGGCGTGGAATACCTGGAGCTGACCTCGCCGCTGGCGTCGCCGGGCTGCCAGGAGGACATCCACGCTATCGTCGGTGAGAAGCTGAACGCGCGCATCCTGACCCACATCCGCTGCCACCAGGAGGACGCCAAGGTCGCGCTCGACACCGGCGTAGATGGGCTGGACGTGGTGATCGGCACATCGTCGCAATTGCGCCAGTTCAGCCACGGCAGAAGCATTGACGAGATCATTGACCTGGCCGCGGAGGTGCTCACCTGGATTCGGTCGCAGGCGCCGAACATTGAGCTGCGCTTCAGCACCGAGGATTCCTTCCGCAGCGAAGAGGCCGAGCTGCTGCGCGTCTACCTGGCCGTGGACAAGCTCGGGGTGGTCAACCGGCTGGGCACCGCCGACACCGTGGGCATTGCCACGCCGACGCAGGTGGGTCGGATCGTGGGCACGCTGCGCCGGCTGACCAAATGCGACATCGAGTTCCACGGCCACAATGACTCCGGCTGCGCCATCGCCAACGCATTCGCCGCACTGGAGGCCGGCGCGACGCACATTGACACGAGCGTTCTGGGCATCGGCGAGCGGAACGGCATCACGCCGCTCGGTGGCTTCGTGGCCCGCATGTACACCTATGACCGGGCCACGGCCCGGTGCAAGTATCACCTGGAACGTCTCCGCAAGCTAGAGATGATGGTCGCCGAGATGGTAAACGTGGATGTCCCGTTCAACAACTACGTCACCGGTTTCAGCGCATTCACCCACAAGGCGGGCATCCACGCTAAGGCGATCCTCAATGCGCCCGAAACTTACGAGGCGCTCAACCCGACGGACTTCGGCCTGAGCCGCTACATCTCCATCGCCCACCGGCTCACCGGCTGGAACGCGGTCAAAGCTCGCGCCGAGCAGCTCAGCCTGAACCTGACCGACGACAGGATCAGGGCGCTGACGCAACACATCAAGGTACTGGCCGACGAACGGGCGCTGACGTTGGACGACGTGGATGTGCTGCTGCGGAATTGGGCGAACGGGGGAAACGGCCATGCGATTGCCGATTTGTGATTGCGGATTGCGGAATAACAATTCGACAACTGGCTGACCATTTGAGAGGCGAGAAAATCATGTCCGAAGCAGAATCGGAAATCGGAAATCGGAAATCGGAAATCGGTTACACCTTCGCACAAAAAGCCCTTGCCCGCGCGGCCGGCCTGGCGCACGCCGAGATCGGGCAGATCGTGGACGCGGCGCCTGACGTGGTCCTGAGCCACGATAACACCGCGGCGATTGCCGAGCTTTTTTATAGCCTGGGCATCGCGCGGGTGAGGCATCCTGAACGGCTGGCGATCTTCCTCGACCATGCCGTGCCCGCGCCGACCACAGAACACGCGGCCAATCACGCCGAAATCCGTAAGTTCGTGCGCGAACAGGGGATCACGCACTTTTACGAGGCCGGCCGCGGCATCTGTCATCAGGTGACGAGCGAAGAGGCGCTGGTGCTGCCCGGCGGGCTGATTCTGGGCGGCGACAGCCACACGACGCACGCGGGCTGGTTGGGCGCGTTCGGCGCGGGCATCGGCCGCAGCGAGGTGGCCGCGCTGTGGGCCACGGGCGAGTTGTGGCTGCGCGTCCCCGAGACGATCCGGGTGGATCTGACGGGCGAATTGCCACCGGGGGTCACGTCCAAAGACCTGGGGCTGACCGTGCTCAAGCTGCTCGGCCCCGAGGCGGGTATCTATCGGGCGCTGGAGTTCGGCGGGCCAGGGCTGGGCTCGCTGAGCATCGCTGGCCGCATGGTCATCCCGAACCTGATGGCCGAATCGGGCGCGAAAAACGCCTACATGGAGCCGAATCAGGCTGTCTTCGAGTGGCTGGCGGAGCGGCTGGCGGCTCGCACCCTCCTTCCCCCCCCATCCTGGGGGGAATCCACCTCCCCCCGCAGTCGGGGGGCCGGGGGGGCGCTACAAGCCTGGATCGAACGTCTGGCCGCGGGCGCGCTCTACCCCGACGCGGACGCGACCTACACCGCCCGCCACACCGTCAATCTGTCCGAGCTGGAGCCGGTCGTCGCGTGCCCGCACAACCCGGCGAAGATCGTGCCGCTGTCGAAGGTGGCGGGCACGCACGTGGATCAGGCGTTCCTGGGCACCTGCACCAATGGCCGGCTGGAGGACCTGGCGGCCGCGGCCGCGATCCTGCGCGGCGCGGATGGACGGGTGCGCCAGGTGGCCGCAGGCACGCGGCTGGTAGTCATCCCCGCGTCGAGTGAGGTACTGCAGGGCGCCTTGGCTGCCGGCTACATCCAGACCTTTGTCGAGGCCGGCGCGATGATCGGCGTTCCGGGCTGCGGCCCCTGCATGGGCAATCACCTGGGCATCCCCGCGCCCGGCGAAGTCACGATCAGCAGCGGCAACCGCAACTTTCGCGGTCGCATGGGCACCGCCGAGAGCGAGGTCTACCTGGCAAGCCCGGCGGTTGTAGCCGCGAGCGCGGTGCTGGGGAGGATCGCGGACCCGCGGGAAGTGACAGGGTGACAAGGTGACAGGGTGACAAGGTGACAAGGTGACAGGGTGACAAGGTGACAGGGTGACAGGGTGACAAGGTGACAGGGTGACAGGGTGACAGGGTGAAGGGGTGACAAGGTGAGCGCTACGAACGATACGCAATACGCAACACGCACCACGCACCACGCACCACGCACTACGCACTACGCCGGCCGCGCCTGGCTCTACGGCGACGACGTCAACACCGACGTGATCTTTCCCGGGAAGTACACCTATACGATCCGCGACCGGGCCGAGATGGCGCGACATGCGTTGGAAGACCTCGATCCGGCGTTTGCCGCGCACGTGCAGCCCGGCGACGTGATCGTGGCCGGGCGCAACTGGGGCGCGGGGTCCAGCCGCGAGCAGGCGGTCTGGTGCCTGCACCAAGCGGGCGTACGGGTGATCGTCGCGGCGTCGTTCGCCCGCATCTACTTCCGCAACGCGGTCAACAACGGGTTGCTGCCGGTCGTCTGCCCCGAGGCTGCGGCCGCGATTCAGCCCGGCGAAACGGTGACGGTGGACCTGGCGCGCTGCGTCGTGGGCTGCGCCGCGGGCGAGTTTCCGTTCCCGTCCCTCTCGACGTCGGTGCAGAAGATCATCGAGGCCGGGGGGCTGCTGAAGATGTTGCGCGGCCAGGGGTGAGGGCGGGGATTTTCGGCCACGGATTACACGGATTTCACGGAGGTGAAGATCAAATCAGTGTAATCTGTGCAATCCGTGGCTACTGGTTCTTTTGCAGTAACCGTTCAGGCGGGGTCCGTCTGGACGGTTGTCAATAGCCATTAATTGGCATTGTCAACGGCCATGAATTGGTTTAGACTGGCAACATGAGCGACGAATGCGTACCTGCGGGCGTTTCGGCGGACGACTGGGC
>JAPLHB010000193.1 GCA_026389845.1 Chloroflexota bacterium | reverse complement strand
AACTTCCTGCCGGGTCATGCGCTGAAGTTCGACGTCTTCTTCGTCGGTTGGTTGTCGTACGTAGATCATGGCGCACCTCCGCAACCCATTATCGCGCCAGTGGGCCGCGAAAGCGCCAAGAACTTTTTATTACCTACTTAGAACTGGACACCGCCACTGAGTTGCTCTATCGCAAGGCCGGGCAGGTGACTTGGGCGGCCGAGCAGATCACGGTCGTGTTTGAGCCGTACCGCTATCCCGAACAGCAGCAGGCCATGGTTGAGACCTGTCGGCGCTGCAATGCGGCGGAACTGCACTGGCG
The DNA here is from genome assembly GCA_026389845.1 of Chloroflexota bacterium. Classification (GTDB taxonomy): domain Bacteria; phylum Chloroflexota; class Anaerolineae; order CG2-30-64-16; family CG2-30-64-16; genus JAPLHB01. The sequence goes on along the minus strand of JAPLHB010000193.1, from coordinate 35,907 downwards.
CGATGGGCGAACCTTGCGTTTTGAGGTCGCCGCGGCTACCTAATTCCAGTTATGCGATTATTGAGGTGCTGGTCAAGCCTAATGATAGGGTTCATTATCAGGAGAAGCTATCGTGCCTGACCTGCGCGGCATCTGGCGACCGGCGCTCTACCACGGCCGCGGCAAGCGACCGCCCTTTTTCGAGGGCTGGTACTTTAAGCTGGTGGATGCGGGCGAGCAGCGTCGTTACGCCATTATCCCCGGCGTCTTCATCGGCCGCGAGCCGGGCGCGTCCCACGCGTTCGTGCAGACGCTGGACGGCGCGACGGGCGCGACCGCCTATCATCGCTACCCGTTCGAGGCGTTCCAGGCCGCGCGGGACGAGTTCGACATCCGGGTCGGGCCTAACCATTTCCGCACCGACCGGATTGAGCTGGACATTGATCGGCCCGAAGGCCGGATGGCTGGCGAACTCCGCTTTTCGGGCGGCGCACCCTGGCCGGTCACACTGACCTCGCCGGGCATCATGGGCCCCTACGCCTTTGCCCCGTTCATGGAGTGCTACCATGGGGTGCTCAGCTTCGATCACAGCATCGCGGGCTGGCTCTCCATAGACGGCGCGCCGCACGACTTCACCGGCGGCCGCGGGTACATCGAGAAAGATTGGGGCCAGGCGTTTCCAAAAGCCTGGATCTGGATGCAGAGCAACCACTTCGGCGAGGCCGCAGCGGGCGCTTGCCTGACCGCATCGGTGGCGATCATCCCATGGCTGCGAGGCGCGTTCCCCGGCTTCATCATCGGGCTGTGGCACGGCGGGCAGCTCCACCGCTTCGCCACCTACACCGGCGCGGCGACCGAGCGGCTGGAATTGACCGATACGCACGTCATCTGGTATATTGCCGGCCGCGCGGGGCCGCGCAACACCCCCCATCGCCTGGAGATCGTGGCCTGGCGCGCCGAGGGTGGGCTGCTGCACTCGCCTGAACGGTCGGTGATGCTGCAACGAGTGCTGGAGAGCCTGACCGCCCGGCTGGACGTGCGGCTGGTCGCTGTGACCGGCGGGCAGGAGCAGGTGATCTTTGCGGGGACGGGACGGCATGCGGGGCTGGAGATCGTCGGCCCCATCCATGAGATCCAGAAACTGGCGCGGGTGACATGATCTGGGACTTTCAAGCCACCCTGAGCTGCGGGCGCACTCGCCCGCATTGTCATGCACTTGATACGATCTGGCACTTCTGTTGAGGAAGGGAACGATGGAATCATCATTTGCCTCTGATGTCCTCATTGTGGGAGGAGGAATGGCCGGTCTCACGGCCGCGGCTTACCTTTCTAATGCGGGTTTGAAGGTATTGCTGTGCGAAAAAGAAAAGCAGACCGGGGGACTGGTCAATTCGTTTGAATACAAAGGCTTCGTCTTCGACGGCGGGATCAGGGCGATCGAAGACTCGGGAATCGTAAGCTCCATGCTCAGGCAGTTGGGATTGCGAGTTGAATTCCTCCCCAATCCTGTCTCCGTCGGCATCGGCAAGGACGTCATCACGGTTTCCTCAAAGGAAAGCCTGGGGGCGTATCAGGAACTCCTGGACAAGCATTTCCCCGATAATCAGCAGGACATTGCGAGCATCATCCAGGAAATCGCCAAGATCATGGATTATATGGATGTTCTCTACGGCATTGATAACCCGTTGTTTCAGGATTTGAAAAACAACCCGGGATATGTGTTCAGGACGATTCTGCCGTGGGCGGTCAAGTATCTGCTGACCGCTCCGAAAATCGCGAAACTCGGCAAGCCGGTGGATGAGTACCTCGCCAGCTTCTCCACCAATCAGGCCTTGCTGGACATCATTGCCCAGCATTTCTTCCAAAAGACCCCGACATTCTTCGCGCTAAGCTATTTTAGCCTCTACCTCGATTACCGCTACCCCCGGGGAGGAACCGGCGCGCTGCCCAAAGCTCTGGAGCAATTCGTCCTGGGAAACCGCGGTGAAATCCGGCGAGAGACCGCGATCACACGCGTTGACCCTAGACGACGCCAGGCGGCGGATGACCGGGGGAATGTCTACCAATACAAGAAACTGGTCTGGGCCGCGGACCTGAAGACGCTCTACCGGGTTGCCGACCTGACATCCCTGACGGATAGCAAGGTGATCAGGGGCATCGAGACAAGAAAGGAAGTCCTGGCGGGGAAAATCGGTGGAGATTCCGTTTTCACCTTGTATCTGACAGTTGACCTGGCGCGCACACACTTTGCGCAGATCTCCAGCCCGCACTTCTTCTACACACCGTCCATCACCGGTCTTTCGCAGGTCAGCCTGGACGAACTGCGCAATGACGACCCAAAGATTCCTGCCGGATTCGTTGACGACAGACCGCGTATCGAGGACTGGCTTGGACGGTTCCTGGATTACACCACGTATGAGATTTCCTGTCCCGTTCTCAGGGATGGCACGCTGGCCCCGGAGGGCAAAACCGGACTCATCATCAGCTCGCTGTTCGATTATTCCCTGACGAAGCACATCGAGGCCATGGGCTGGTATGACGAGTTCAAGAAGCTCATGGCGGACCGCATGATCCAGGTGTTGGACGCCAGCATTTACCCGGGGCTCAAGGCCGCGCTCATCGATAGCTTCACTTCAACGCCGCTGACGTTAGCGAGGATCTCCGGAAACGCCGAAGGCGCAATCACAGGGTGGGCATTCACCAATGATTTCATCCCGGCTGTAAATAGCTTGCCAAGAGTGGCCAGTTCGGTGCTGACGCCGATTCCGGATATTTACCAGGCAGGACAATGGACCTACAGCCCCTCCGGGCTGCCCATTGCTATCCTGACCGGCAAGCTGGCCGCGGACAAGGTTCTCAAGGACCTGGCGTAAGACCGGTCATCTGCATGCTCGATTCCCAGATCAGGCGGCCCACCTTCCGATCCAGGGCCAGGGCCGCCGGCTTCTCGTCGATCGTCAGATGAAAGAAGCGGCCGCTCACATCCGCCATTTCAGGAGCGGCAGCCAGGTAGTACAACGCCTCCCCGGAGATGACCGGGGCCTTGAGGATGTGCCATATCACGTTGCGCTGGAACCACCTGTATAGCGACCCATTGTTCATGCCGATGTTTGTCCTCACGTCCCCCGGATGCATGGCATTGATGGTGACGCCCGCGCCTTGCAGCCGGTCGGCGAATTCCCACGTGGTCAGCAACTGCGCGATCTTGGATGCGCCATAGCCCCGATACCCATTGTAGCGCCTGTGCTCCCAGTTCAGATCATTCAGATCCAGCCCGCCGAACCTGTGACCTTCGGAGTTCACCTGGATGATGCGGGCCGGCGCGCTCTGCCGCAGGCGTTCGAGCAGGAGGTGCGTCAGCAGAAATGGGGCAAGGTGATTCACGCAAAAGACCGTCTCGAAACCACCCCCGGTGATGATTCGGCTCGTCGAAAACAGCCCGGCCGAATTGATCAGCACGTCAATCCGAGGATAGTCTCTCAGGAGAACCTCGGCCGCTGCGCGGACACTCGCGAGATCGCTGAAATCCGCGAGGACGACTTCGACCGGCGCGTTGGTGGGCGCCAGAAGCTCTCTCTGCACAGCCTCCGCCTTGCCGTGGTTCCGGCAGAGCATGACGATCTTGGCGCCGGCGCGGGCAAGCCGCCTGACGGCCGCCAGGCCCACGCCTGACGTAGACCCCGAAACGACACAGACCTTGCCCGCCATTGAAGCGGCAGTAGTTTTCTGGGTTGCCTGTCTATTTGCGATGAATATGAGTTCATCGGGCAGTTTCCGTGTTGGCATGTGTTCCCCCTCTATCCGAAATTTTTCCGCATGAACTTCCGATAGGCTTTCTTGAAGTGCGGAATCCCGTTGAAGATGTCCCCCCAGAGGTCGAAATAGTCGCGTTGTGCGATGATCCGGCCGTCCTCGTGCAGGGTGAGCTTGGTGCTGCCGTAGACGGGCGTGGGTGGATACTTCGTGAAAGCCATCGTCATGATCCAGTCCATCAGGATGATATTGGAGTCCTGGGCGATGGAGAGGATCTCCATGTGCAGGCTTTGGCAGCGCTGCGTCAGGCGTTCGCAGAGACCGATGAATTCCTCGATTCCTTCGATGCGCTGGATGGAATCCTGGAAAACCACGTCCGGGTGATAGTACGGATAGAGATGAGACCAGTCCGGTTTCCCGTCGGTGTTATAGGTTCTGCCCCACAACTCCTTGACGGTATTGACGTCCAGTGTCCTGAGCGCGCTGCTTGCATTGTCCCCAAGCGGGGCGGGGCCGGGGTGCGCTTCCTTTTCTGCCATGCGTTTCATCTCCGAATGCCTCTGCGGGGCTTGGGGGGATCGGGCTGGCGCCTGCCAGGCCGGTCCTGCAAGCGCCACTGCTACCGGCGCAGCTTCGCCGGCGAGCCGGTGCGGATCGCCGACCTGCTGCGGTGGGTGGATCGAGCCGTCGCCGCGGCGTAGATCATGGCTGCGCGATCCGGCGCGCGGCCCAGACTGCAGCTAGCGTCGTGAGCGCGCCTAACAGCGTGCCCCACGCCAGATCCACTGCGGTCAGCAGGAGCGGCCAGCGATCCATGGTCGCCAGGTTGGTCAGGTCGTAGGTGGCGTAGGCCACCAGCCCGAAGAAAGCCCCGCGTAACGCGGCCCGCCCCGGTGCGCTCCCTGCCCGCAACGCTGGCTCCACCACGAAGAAGACCAGCCCCGCCACGTAGAGCAGGTAGAACGCCCCGGCCGCCAGCCAGTTCGGGTTCTTCGCCAGCAGGAAGCCGATCTGCGCCTGGTAGAATGGCTCAGCGATCAGCCCCAGCCAGATGGCATCGAGGATCAAGAAGCAGATCAGTGTGACGAAGTAGTGTTTGAGGGTGTCGCGAGCCATGTGAAACCTCCATTTGCAAAATCAGTGTAACCTGTGCAGCGCCGAGAGGATGCCGGGCGCGCCAGTCGGAGCGGCTACCGGCCCCTCGGGCGCGGCGGCAAATTCCGCCATCGCCTGCCCCTTCAAGTTTTGCGCCAGGAACGCGAGCATCTCGCCCCAGGCCTGTTGGGCCGCGCCCGGCTGGGCCAGCGATGCCGAGGTGACGAAGGCATGGCCCACGCCCGGATAGACCATGACCCGGTGGGGGATGCCGCGCGCCTGCAGCGCCAGCTCGAACCCGCGCACCTCGGCCAGCGGGATGCTCTGGTCACGCTCACCATAGATGCCCAGCACCGGCCCGCGCTGCCCCATCACACCGAGCGCGGCCGGATCGGTGATCGGCCCGCTGCCGTAGAAGATGACCGCGGCGGCCAGATCGCCGTTGCGTGTGCCCAGCTTCATCACCTGCGTGCCGCCGAAACAGAAGCCCACCGCGCCCACGCGGATCGCATCCACGCCCTGGACGGCTTCCAGGTAGCCAAACGCAGCGTCCACGTCGCTGGCAATCCGATCCTGGGGGGTGGTCACGACCAAGAAGATCGCGCGCGGGATCAGCGCGGTGGTCTGCCCCCGATAGGAGTCCGCTGCCAGCACGACGTAGCCCTGGCTCGCCAGCAGATCGGCCTTCTTGATGATGTCTCGGTTCAGGCCATAGAATTCGTGGATCAGCAGAACCGCCGGATGCGGGCCATTGCCCGCGGGACGCGCCAGGTAACCGTGCAGCCTTGCGCCGTCCGGCCCCGCGTAGGTAACGTTCGTCAAATCGGTGACGCGCTGCGCCGGAAAGACGCTGTCGAAGACGATGATGCCGGCCACAACCAGCGCGCCGATGACAGCGATACCCAGAACCCCCCCCCCATGATTCTCGTGATCGTCCGTCTCACCTTCACATCTTCCTCCTGATTGCCCATCGCAGACCTTCTACATAGCTTATACACGGCATCTTACCGGCCCGCTGTGCGCGACCTTCCAATTACAGCACTACACCGGTCTTGAGCTGCCAGGCGGCGCTACGCGCTCGATCCATTTGCCCAGCGCGGCGAGCAAGTCCCGCAGGAAGCCGCGCGCCGTGGCGTCCGTCAAATTCCCCACAGGGTCAAAAACCTGCTCGGCGCGCGCCACCAGCACCTCAGGCTTGCCCAGGGGCAGAGCGCCAACATGCGTCAGTATCTGGCGCAGGTGCAGTTGCGCTCGCAGCGTGCCGAAGTTGCCGGTGCTGGCCCCCATCATGGCGACGGGCTTGCCGTTCAGCGGCTGCTGAGGCGAGCGCGATGCCCAATCTATCGCGTTCTTGAGTGCGCCACTGACCGAGCTGTTGTACTCTGGGGTGGCAATCAGCAGGGCATCAGCCTGCGCCACGCGGGCGCGGAACTCGGCCACGGCCTCCGGGAATGGCTTCTCAGCATCCTGGTTGAACATCGGCAGAGGCAGAAGGTCGAAGGTCTCGAGCGTCATCCCTGCTGGCATCAGCTCAGCGGCCGCCCGCAGAAGTGCAGTATTATACGAGGCTTTGCGCAGACTGCCAGAGATGCCCAAGACGTGGAGCGGGTTGGCAATTGTCATCGTAACGACTCCGGGTTTCATGCTTGATTGCGGATTGCAGCCATCCGCTAGGGCTGGATGAAGTATATATTACTTTGCACTAACATCCTATGTGAGGTTCCACTGGCGGCCGTACGTGTTCTTCCCCTCCCCTGACGGTGGTTGCGTCGCCACGGGACCGGTCCATTCGATGAGTTTGCCGACATATTGATTCGATTGGAATTCGGCTTACATTGCAAACATTAAACATAGATTATACATAGATTATAAATCAATCACGTAATCGCTCAATGCGAAAGCGTACATATTGTAGGTTCTTCATCGTGGATGCGGGGCGGCTCAAGCGCTCCGCATCTGCGGTTTCCAGATCAACGGGAAAACCCCCTGAAACGAATCGCGGCGGACATCTTTAGGAGCTAGATATGGAACAGGCACGATTGGTCTTGGTCACTGGGGCGACAGGCTACATTGGCGGCCGGCTGGTGCCCCAACTCCTGGCGGCCGGTTACCGGGTACGCTGCCTGGTGCGCGACGCTCGCCGCCTGCAGGGCCGGTCCTGGAGCGAACAGGTGGAAGTGGTAGAGGGAGATGCGACGCGGCCCGAAACCCTGCCGCCGGCCATGGCAGGCGCGTGGGCCGCCTACTACTTCATCCACAGCCTGAGCGACACGGCCAACTACCGGGAAAGAGACATTGCCGTGGCACGCGGCTTCAGTCAGGCGGCCAAGGCTGCGGGCGTGGAGCGCATCATCTACCTGGGCGGCCTGGGGGATCCTGCTGCGGATTTGTCCACGCATCTGCGCTCGCGGCAGGAAGCCGGCGCGGCCCTCAGCGAGGGCGGCGTGCCGGTCACCGAATTGCGCGCGGCGATCGTCGTCGGCTCCGGCAGCCTGTCGTTCGAGATGATCCGCCACCTGACGGAACGTTTGCCGGTGATGATCTGTCCGCAGTGGGTGTTCACGCGCATCCAGCCCATCGCGATCGACGACGTGCTCAGTTACCTGGTCGCCGCCCTGAAGACGCCGGAAAGCGCCGGCCGGGTGATCGAGATCGGCGGCGCCGACGTGGTCAGCTACGGCGACATGATGCAGGGTTACGCCCGGGCGCGCGGTTTGCGGCGTCTGCTGATCCCGGTGCCGGTGTTGACGCCGCACCTGTCAGCCCATTGGGTCAACTGGATGACGCCGGTGAACGCTGGGATCGTCTATCCGCTCATTGAGGGGTTGCGCAACGAAGTGGTGGTGCGCAATGACACGGCCAAACGTGTTTTTCCCGATATTGAGCCAATGGGGTATCATACCGCCTTGCACACGGCGCTCGCCAGCCTGGAGGCGGGCCAGGTAGAGACCAGTTGGGCCGACTGCATGACCTCCAGTTGCGGCGACGTGCGGCCGGTGGAACTGACCAGCGACAAAGGGATGCAGATCGAGCGCCGCCAGCTCCTGGTCGCTGCGCTGCCCGAAGATGTTTACGCCATTTTCAGCGGCATCGGGGGCGACCGGGGCTGGTTCTACGCCGACTGGCTCTGGCGGCTGCGCGGCATCGCCGATCGCCTGGTTGGGGGACCGGGCTTCCGTCGCGGGCGCCGCCATCCGGACGAAGTGCGCGTGGGCGACGCACTGGACTTCTGGCGGATCGAGGCCGTTGAGCCGGGGCGGCTGCTGCGGCTGCGCGCCGAGATGAAGCTGCCCGGCCGGGCCTGGCTCCAGTTTGAAGCCCTGCCGCGCGGCGCCGGGCAGACGCTGCTGACGCAGACCGCCTACCTGGCGCCTAAGGGATTATCCGGCCTGGCCTACTGGTACGGGCTGTATCCCTTCCACGGCGCGATCTTTGGCAACATGATCCGAGCAATCGGCGAACGCGCTGAGGATCGCGCCGGCCAGCGGTCATCGCCTGGCGTCGCCGAACGGCTTCAGGAGGCCGGCGCCTGATTTCCGGCTGAAACCGGATGTGTGAATGCCTCCAAGGGGCTTGAGAGAGGTGATCAAATGGAACGTTGGCGAGCGCGCAAGGTCGTCATCGTCGGCGCCGGATCTGTGGGCTCGACCCTTCGCCTACGCCCTGGCGCAGAGCGGTGTCGCGGATGAGATCGTCTTGACGGACATGGACCGTGACCTGGCGCAGGGCCAGGTCCTGGATCTGGCGCACGGCCTCCCGTTCTACCCGAATGTGCAGATCAGCGCTGGCACTGCGCTGGATTACCACGACGCGCACGTGATTGTGATCACCGCTGGCTCCAAACAGCATCCCGGTGAGTCGCGTTTGAATCTGCTCCAACGCAACGCGCGCATCATCGAAAGCATCATGGACGAAATCCAGACCCAGGGTTCTCAGGCGGTGGTGGTTGTGACCAGCAATCCGGTAGATGTGCTGACCTACGTGGCCCAACAGCGCGTCAAGTGGCCGCGCGGTCGCGTGATCGGCTCCGGGACCGTGCTGGACAGCGCGCGTCTCCGCTATCTGCTCAGCCGGCATTGCGGCGTGGACGTCCACAATGTGCACGCGTATGTCCTGGGGGAGCACGGCGACAGCGAATTTGCCGCCTGGTCGATGACTCACATCGCCGGGATGCACTTAGATGACTACTGCCCGATGTGCGGCAAATGCGAGGACTGGGAGGACGAGCGCCAGAAGATCGAAGAAGAGGTGCGCACTTCCGCGTATCACATCATCGGTTACAAAGGTGCCACCTACTTTGCCGTCGGCCAGGCTTTGGTGCGGATAGTGAGCGCGATTGTGCGCAACGAAAAGAGCGTTCTGCCGGTCTCCACGGTCATGGACGGCGAATATGGGCTGCGTGAAGTCTCCCTGGGCGTGCCGGCCATCGTCGGCGAAGCCGGGGTGGAACGCATCTTTCACTCGGACTTGCCGGCCGCCGAACAGGCTGCACTGGAACGCTCTGCGGGCATTCTCAAACAGGCGATTGCTCAGTTGGGAGAGGCGCACTGAACTGTCAGGACTGCTCCATGTCAACAGCAGAGGTGAACATGCCGCTACTGGTCCGCCAGAGCCGGTTGGAAGTCAGCTCAGATGGCGCTCAATTTCCCACGGTTTCAGGATTCAACCTGAACCGCCAGGAGTTCGAGTTCCCGCGCGACTTCCGGGGCGATCTCAATCTCCTGTTCGTGCCGTTTTTGCAGTTCCAACAGACCATTGTCAACACCTGGATTCCTTTCGCCAACGAACTCGAATCCATCTTTCCTGAGTTCGCTTACTATGAGTTCCCCACCATTGATGCGCTGCCCGCGCTCTCGCGGACTTTCATCAACGAGGGCATGCGGGCAGGCATTCCCAACGCCAAGGCGCGCGAACGCACGACTACGTTGTACGTTGATACAGCGAGGTTCATGCGGGCGCTCGATATCCCCACCAAGAACGACGTTCACGTTCTGCTGGTCGCTCGCCAGGGCGGCATTCTGTGGCACACGACCGGCAGCTTCGACGCGGCGAAGGGCCGCGAGCTGGCGAAAGCGATTGAGACCTATCTGGGGCGCGCTGAAGTGTCCCAATGAGTAATCGTACAACAATATCACAATCCACAAGGAGGATTAATTCTATGCCTAAACGCTCTACATCTGTCGCAGCCGTGGTCGCACCCGAGAAACAACTGGGTGGCTTGCGGCGTTTCAACCTGGTCATGGGTTTCCTGCACCTGGTGCAGGGGATCCTGATGATCGTCCTCAGCAACGCGACGACTTACCCGATCTACACCAATTTCCTGAAGTTCGATCTGCCCACCCGTTCGTTGACGCCTGATCCGAAGCTGTTGTTCGAGCTGCCCTTCGGCCCGGCGGTCGCGGTCTTCCTGCTACTTTCGGCCGTGGCGCACTTCTCGCTCGCGACCTTTGGTTACCGCTGGTACGCCAAGAACCTCGTGAGAGGCATGAACCCGGCCCGGTTCTACGAATACGCGCTCAGCTCCTCGCTGATGATCGTGTTGATCGGAATGCTGGTGGGCATGTGGGACCTGGGCAGCATGATCCTGGCCTTCGGGCTGAATGCCATGATGAACCTGTTTGGGGTCATGATGGAGCTGCACAACCAGACGACCAAGAAGACCGACTGGACGTCCTTCATCTACGGCTGCATCGCTGGCCTCCTGCCCTGGGTCGTGATCGTGCTCTACTTCATGGGCGCCATCGGCTCATCGGGCGCGAAGCCGCCGGCTTTCGTTTACGCGATCATCCCGACCATCTTCGTCTTCTTCAACATCTTCGCCCTGAACATGTTCCTGCAGTACAAGAAGGTGGGGCGGTGGGCCGACTACCTGTTCGGTGAGCGCATCTACATCGTGCTCAGCCTGGCCGCCAAGACCGTGCTCGCCTGGCTGATCTTCGCCGGGACACTCGCGCCGGTATAACGCTGGGCGTGGATGGATGCTACGCAAAGCCGCAAAGTCGCCAGGGTGGCTACTCTGCGGCTTTGCGGTTTCGCGTGAGCCGTTTGGCCTGGTTTGAGGAGGAGCCGCCATGCAAACACTACTGGGCCACCACTGGCACCACCTGCGCACCGACGAAGTGCGGCTGCTGCTGGAAACCGATCCGGCAAAAGGGTTGGACACCTTCGAGGTGCGCCATCGTCAGGAGCGGTTCGGGGCAAACGTGCTGACACCGCAACGGGGAGCCAGTCCGCTCGTGCGCTTCCTGCGCCAGTTCAACAATCCCCTCATTTTGATCCTCCTGGCGTCGAGCGTCATCACCGCCGTGCTGAAGGATCCGCTGGACGCCGCGGTGATCTTCGGCGTGGTCTTCGTCAACGCCATCATCGGCTACGTCCAGGAGGCGCGGGCCGAGCAGGCCATCGAGGCGCTGGCGCAGACGATCTCTACCGAAGCGACCGTGATCCGCGGGGGCAAGATGCTGCGGGTCAATGCGGTCGAGCTGGTGCCCGGCGACCTGGTGACGCTTCTGTCGGGCAACAAAACACCGGCCGACCTTCGGCTGATCCGCTCCCGCGATCTGCAAGTAGCTGAGGCCGCGCTCACCGGCGAATCCGCGCCCGTCGAAAAGTCCGCTGACGCGCTCTTGACGCCGGACACCCCCCTGGCTGAGCGTCGCAACATGGCCTACGCGTCCACGCTGGTCACCTACGGACAGGCCACCGGCATCGTGATCGCTACCGGCGACGGCACCGAGGTGGGCCGCATCTCCCGCTTGCTGGCAGAGGCGCACAAGTTGCAAACCCCGCTCACCCGCAAGATCGCGGCGTTCAGCCGGATCGTCCTCTACGCGATCCTCGTTCTGACCGCAGCGACCTTCGGCATCGGCGTCCTGCGCGGCCAGCCGGCCGGCGAGACCTTCTACGCGGCGATTGCGTTGGCGGTCGCGATGATCCCCGAAGGGCTGCCCGCCGCGCTCACCGTTACGCTGGCGATCGGGGTCAGCCGCATGGCGCGGCGCCGAGCGATCATCCGCAAGCTGCCGGCCGTGGAGACACTGGGCAGCACCACCGTCATCTGCTCGGACAAAACCGGCACGCTGACCCAGAACCAGATGACCGTGACCGAGATTATCGCAGGGGATACGTTCTACACTGTGAGCGGCGCAGGTTACGCGCCCACAGGGGAGATCAACCCGCTGGATCAGTCATTGCGAGGGGCGGGGTCTGCCCCGAAGCAATCCCACTCACCGAGCAGGATTGCTTCGGCCCACAGGGCGGGCCTCGCCATGACGACGGCCGACGACTCGGGGGCGCTGCGCGAGACCTTGATCGCGGGGCTGCTGTGCAATGACAGCACGCTGGCTGAGCAGGAGGGGCGCTGGACGGTGCAGGGCGATCCGACTGATGGCGCGCTGATTGCGGCTGCGCTGAAGGGCGGCTTGACGCTGGATCAACGCGGACATGCCCTGCGGGTAGACGCCATCCCATTCGAGTCGCAGCACCAATACATGGCGATGGTGCACGACCTGGGCGCGGATCGGCGGGCGCTCTACGTCAAGGGCGCGGTGGAGGCGATCCTGGCGCGCAGCGGAGCCGCGCTCGATCCTGCGGGCCAGCCGGTGGGCCTGGATGCCGACGCGGTGCATGCCGCGGCCGATCGCATGGCCGGCGACGGGCTGCGCGTGTTGGCCTTCGCCCGCCGCGACTTTTCCCTCGCTCAGGCGACGCTTTCGCACGAGGATCTGTGCTGCAACCTGACCTTTCTGGGTCTACAGGGGATGATTGACCCGCCGCGACAGGAGGCGATCCGCGCGGTGCAGGCCGCGCAGACCGCGGGCATCCGCGTCAAGATGATCACGGGCGATCATGCCCTGACCGCCGGCGCCATTGCTCAACAGATCGGGCTGGCCCCTGCCGGCGCGCAGGTGTTAACCGGCCGAGAACTGGCCGCACTGTCCGACGAGCAACTGATCACCGCGGCCGAGGAAACCGCCGTGTTCGCTCGCGTCAGCCCGGAGCAGAAGCTGCGGCTGGTGGATGCGCTCCAGGCATGCGGGCACGTGGTCGCGATGACCGGCGATGGCGTCAACGATGCGCCCGCGCTCAAGCAGGCCGACATCGGCGTGGCAATGGGCGTCACCGGCACCGACGTTACCAAAGAAGCCGCGGACATGGTGCTGACCGACGACAACTTCGCCACCATCGAGGCCGCTGTGGAAGAAGGCCGCACCGTCTTCGACAACCTGACCAAGATGATCGCCTGGACGCTGCCCACCAACCTGGGCGAAGGGCTGGTGATCCTGGCGGCCATCGTGCTGGGTTTCGCGCTGCCGATCCTGCCGATCCAAATCCTCTGGATCAACATGATGACGTCCGTGCTACTCGGCCTGACGTTGGCGATGGAGCCAGGTGAGCCGGACATCATGCGCCGGCCCCCGCGCGACCCCCGCGCCCCGATCCTGACGCGGGCGCTTGTGGGGCGCGTCGTGCTGGTGGGGCTGCTGATCCTGGTCGCGGCGTTCGGGTTGTTCGAGCTGGAGTTAAGCCTGGGCGCCGGCGTAGAGATCGCCCGCACCGTCGCGGTCAACGCGGTGGTCGTGATTGAGATTCTTCTACCTGTTCAACGCCCGCTCGCTCACCCAGTCCCCTTTCCGCATCGGGTTCGCGTCCAACCGGTGGGTCTTGGCCGGCGCGATCGCGATGATGGTCGCGCAACTGGCCTTCACCTACCTCCCGCCGCTGCACCGCGTCTTCGGCAGCGCGGCCATTAGCCTGGCCGACTGGGGCCGTATCCTGGCGTTCGGCGTGGCCGGTTATCTGATCGTCGAGCTGGAGAAGTGGCTGCGACGGTCGCGAGAATTGCACACCACTGGGGCGCTCGATTCATAGTAAGAACCGCTGAAGGGGAAGATGATCGGCGCGTGGCCGAAGATCATCCCGAAGACGAAGCCCAGGAAGAACGTGTGCAGCATGGCGTCGTAGAGCGGCCCGGCGACCTGCTGGCCGGCCATCAGCGCCAGCGCGCCGCTCACAGCCAGCCATAGCCGATCAACAGATTGAGGGCGATGAAGCGGGTCAGGCCCGTGCGGCGCACGGTCTTGCGCGCCAGGTCGGAGAGCCTGACCAGGTCTCCGATGGGCCGAAGTGAAACCCCTGTCTTTTGAGCCAACGCCGCCCTATCATGAGGCTTGTACGCCTCGTCAAAACAGCACACTTGAAATCCTTGGTCGCGGATACGCACCCAGGCTTACGGTATGCAACTAGACATGCCTCTATTGGAGGCCGAATTGCCATGTAGCATGTCTAGAACAGCAAAACTCCAGTTCGTCTGTTGCTAAACCGCCTACAAGTGTGCGACTCAGGAATACCACAGACAAACCGACGTGAGGATTTGCAGTTTGGTATGCCCCGTTACATGGCAGTGACTGTCTGGGTCGCAAGTCGGCGCGTCAGGATTTCAAGTGTGCGATTCGGTGATCCGCGGTCAAGGGTCATCCTAACGACGTATACCTCAGTGTGGTTACGATCGGGGAGATCAAGAAAGGCATCGAGCGACTGCCTGAATCAAAGCGCAAGGATGCGCTAGATCAATGGCTGCGCGATGATCTGCTGGCGCAGTTTCGCCATCGGATCATTGGGCTGGACGTAGAACTGATGCTTCAATGGGGAACCTTGTTGGCGAGACTGGAGGCCAGGGGCAAGATGATGCCGGCCGTAGACGCGATGATAGCCGCCATAGCGATCCAGGATGACTTGACATTGGTGACTCGGAACGCGACCGACTTCATCGAAAGCGGCGCCCGCCTGTTTAATCCCTGGAAGTAGCGAAATCTTCTTAACGAATGGCGAGAGATCGCAAGTGTCCGATTGCCCGCTGCGCCGCGGTGTCGGCGTCGGGCTGGGGCAGGAACTCGCCGGAAACGAAGCCGCTAAAGCCGGCAGTGAACAGCGTATCCAGGATAGCCCGAAAGTCCAGATGGCCCGCGCCCGGATGCCAACGGTTGGAGTCGGCGACGTGGAAGTGAAACGTGCGCCCGGCGGCCTGGCGGATGCTGCCCTCGACGGACGGCTCCTCGATGTTCATGTGGAAGGTGTCCAGCAACAGGCCGAAGTTGTCGGCGCCAACCCGAGCGATGAGATCCAGCCCATCGGCAACCGTGTGGATCAGATCGGTCTCGTAACGGTTCAGCGGTTCAAGCGCGTAGCGCACGCCGGCCGGCGCAGCCGCCGCGGAACACTCCTGGAGCGCCTCCACGAGATACGTCATGGACTGTTCGGGCTTCTGCCCCTTCGGCGTGATGCCCCGGATCAAACCCAGGATCACCACCGCGTTCAGCCGGGCCGCCAGCGGAATGTGGCTCTTGATGCGCTCGATGGCCGCACGGCGGATGGCCGGGTCGGCGCTGGTGAAGGACAGCCCCTCTTCGCCCCACGCCTGCCCGGTGCCGATGGCCGGCACGACCAGGCCATACGCCGCGATTACCCGCGCCAGATCGTCCGCGTTCACCAGCCGCGGGTCGCGAATCGCCAACTCAACCCCGTCGTAGCCCAGCGCGGCGATCTTGGCGACGTTGGCCGCGAAATCCCCTTTGAAGGTGGCCGCCGCGAATTGGGCGGCGTGGGTAGAAAGAACGATGCTGAGTTTCATGCTGTTACCGCGTTTGCGCTTCGCGCATAACCTTCCGCACTCTCACCAGTTGTGCGTCAGACAAGCCGGCCATCCGTTTTTCCAACACCGCGACGAAAGGCTGCCGGGTCTCAGCATCCACCGCCACGAGGATCTTCTCCGCATGGCGCGGGACATCCCCAGGCCGGCAGGCTGACAGGTGATTCAGCAGGTATGGGAGGAGCTTTGCCCTGCGCTCGTCGCCGGTGGATGCCGCCATCGCGAGCGCGCCCACCCCGGCATCCACCGTGATCACGGAACCGGCTGCCATCACCCGCGTGATGTCGTCGAAATGCTCGGCGATCTCTTGCGCCTTGATCTGCGCGATCGTGGAGAGCGCGATCATGCCGCCCCACACCATCCGGTTGTTCTTGTCTTTGAGCAGCCTCAGAAAGTCTGTTACGTAGTCGGCGATCAAATCGGGGGCCAGATAGCCAGCCTCGTACAGCACCTTCAGGCAGTCGCTCCGGATGTTGCTGTCGCGATGCCAGAGGTTATCAGCGATCTCGCGGATGCCCTGCGCATCCCGCGCCGCCGCCAATTCCCTGGCAAGCGCCTGGTTCGGAACTTCGTCTCGCCGACCCTGAAAAAAAGCGATCCGGTTCAGGACTGACATGGGCATGCTCCCTGGACCGAGGACCGACGACGGCCGACCGACGACAGTGTGCGGTCAACGGTCGTCGGTCAACGGTCAGATCAAACCTCGGTTCCCTGCCCGATCCGCGGCAGGGCGTAGACCGGCTTCCACCCCTCGCTCAGCGGCTCGCGCAGGTTGGGTTCCATGTCCCGCTCGGTGCGGAGCGTCACTTCCTCCACCGGCGGCGTCTTGCCGGGCGGGAACGCGGCCAGCACGTCATCGTTCCACAGCGTCAGATATTTTGGGGAAATTGCGGCGGCGGGATACGCTTCGGGCCGGTCGCGGTTACGGCAGGGTGAATTCTAGCAGGAATAATCGATCTTCGGGCACACGCCGACCGTCTACGGTGATTGGCAATCGTTGCAGGGTGGCCAGATCATACATGCCAACGGCGACCTGGTAGGCCCCCGACGCGAGGCCGCTCGTGTCGAGCGTGTGGGCGTCAGCGACGATCTCACCCTGGTCCCACGCCGATGTCGGATAGCGGCCCGCCAGTGGCCACCCGTCGTGCTGCGCCGCGATCTGGCCGGCCTGGTCCAGCAGGTGCACGAAGACAGTATAATCGGTGTCCAGCGCTGAGGTCGCCTGCCAGTAGAGCGTCACGGTCAAGGCGCGGCCTGCTGACGGCCATGACAGATCGTAGCCCAAGAGGGCGATTCGCCCCCCGAGATCTGCGTTTACGCGGCGCTCGGCCGGAAGCGCGGAGACATCCGGCGGCGGTGAGGGCTTCACGACCAGCGTGCCGAGCGTCAGCCGAAAATCGTTCAGGCTCTGCTGGCCCACCTGCACTGCCTGGCCGCGCATGTCCCAGAAGCTAAAGATCCCCACTTCGAGCTGATACAGCCCTGGCGCCAGGCTCTTGGTGCGCAAGGCACGCACGTCCTCGACGATCTCGCCGCGCTCCCAGGCGGATGTCGAGTAAGCGCCGTTGAGCGGCTCGCCGTTCTGCTCAACGACGATCCGGCCCGCGGTGTCACGGAGGCGCACGAACCCGACGTAGTCATGTTGCGGCTGAAGTTGCGCCTGCCAGTAGAGCGTCAGCGTGAGAGTCTGCCCAGCCTGGATCGAGGCGAGAGCCTGGTGGCATAACAGCGCGAGTTCGGCGCCGAAAGATGCGGCTGGCGCGTTGGCACAGGGGAGGTCAGGGCTACTGAGCAGCCGGACAGGCTTGACAACAAACGGCTCCAGCGTCTCGCCCGCGAGGTTGCCTTCCGGGTTCAAGAAAGGCTGAGGCGCGCTGTCGGGGCCGGCGCGCAGCGTGAGCTTCAGGTCGTAACGCCCAACCGGCACGGCGGCCGGCACGGCCAGCGCGAAATGGATGGTTTGGTCGCGGCTGTTGCCCTCGACGGCCGACCGCTGCTCCGCCCAGACCACATCATCCGCGGTCACAAGCTGCGCCACGACGTAGCCCGCCGCCGGCAGATTCCACAGGCTGACGGCCTCCAGGGTCGCGCCTGGCCTGAGCGCGCGGCTGGTCAGGTCGAGCGTCAGCAGACGGCCCACGCCCTCCCCGGCGCCTGCCCCGCCGGGCTTCTGGGCCACCAACACGCCCTCGCTGCTCGGCCGCATTTCGGCCAGGAATTCCCGCATCGTCTGCGCCGCGGCCTCAACGTTCGTGCGGACGAGCATGTTCGCCTGGACCGTGAAGGTGTCAGCGACCTGCCTCCCCCGTCCGTCCACGTGCTGTCCCTCAAACTCCCAATAGAAGGTCACGCGGCGGACGCCATCCTTCTCGGCCACCATGCGCTGGCTGGCCACCGTCGCGCCGGCCACCGTGATCTGCTCCGGCTCGACGACGACATTCTGCCACCCCTGGGTGAGCGCGCAGACAGGCGGCGTGTGCGCCCGCAGCAGAAATGCCTTTTCGTCGCGTGAACGAAAGACGTAGAGGGAGATCGCCTCGCTGCCGCGCAGGTAGGTGCGCGCAGCGCTCCAATCGTAGCGGAGGACGTCGGCGACGGTCTGGCTGAAATCCCCCTGGAAGCCGCGCCACTGCCCCACCGCATCCGGCAGCGCCGTCACAAGCTCCAACAGCGTCGTAGCACGTGCCGGCCCCGCGACGGCATCGGGCCGGGATCCCCACCTCGGCCCGACCAGGCCGATGACCAGCGCGACCGCCGCCAGGAGCACGAGATTGGCCGCGATGAAGCGGCGCGAGAAGAATGAAGCGCGGGAATCTGACCCCAACGTGCCAGGCACGTGTGGCGTGCCTGGCACGTTACGGTGTTCATCCCCCCCGGCGTCACCCGCGATCTGCGGGACTGTCATGACAAGACTCGCAGGCCAGTCGTCGCGATCAGTCGGTTCAGCGGGGTCGCACAAGCCGCCACCGCCTCAAGTAGAAGCCGGCAACACCCAGCCCACTCACCGCCAGGAAAATGGTGCCCGGCTCGGGAACACACCAGCCTTTATCACAGACCTGGCCCGGATCACAATCTCCCTCGCACTGAGTGATGCAATCCAGCCTGCCGTTATCGAACGCAGTCGTACAGACGAGCTTCCTCGCAGCATCGTCTTTGTTGCAGGCATTGATCTTCGACGGGCTGTCTCCGGCTTCTTTCAGACATGCTTCGAGTGTCGTTTTAGCCGTGGCAAGACAGGCATTCTGTGCAGCAGAGATTGCCCGGTAGCAGTCGGTGGCGCACGGTAGGCGCGTGCAGGCCACGCCATCCAGGCAGGTCACGTCATCTCCTTCTGCCCTGGCGGTTCCCGATCCAGAGAACAATCCAACGAACATCGCCAACGCGACGATCAAGATGAGCGCCCGAAATGCACGGCTCATAGATCCAGCACCTTTCTTCATGGAGCACCTCCTTATGCCCAACTACAAACGTCACCCCATCGCGGAAAACTTCAAGCCAGGAATCACCTCCTCTCGTGTGCTACCGCGCCGCTCGGCGCCGTCGCAGGTATCTGCCTGCCAACGCAAACCCGCCGACTGCCAGCAGGATGGTCGCTGGCTCGGGGACACACCAGCCTTTATCACAGACCTGGTCTGGATCACAAGTTCCCTGGCACTGAGTGAGGCAACCTGTCGAACAGGTATCGTTCCCAGTCGTACAGGCGATCTTTCTCGCAGCATCGTCTTTTTGGCAGGCATTGATCTTCAACGCGCTGTCCCCGGCTTCTTTCAGACATGCTTCGAGGCTCGTTTTGGCCGTGGCAAGACAGGCATCCTGTGCAACAGAGCATCCCCTGTAGCAGTCGGTGGTGCACGGTACGCGCAAGCAAGCCACGCCATCCAGGCAGGTCACGTCATCTCCTTCTGCCCTGGCGGTTCCCGATCCAGAGAACAATCCAACGAACATCGCCAACGCGACGATCAAAATGAGCGCCCGAAATGTACGGCTCATAGATCCAGCACCTTTCTTCATGGAGCACCTCCTTATGCCCAACTACAAACGTCACCCCATCGCGGAAAACTTCAAGCCAGGAATCACCTCCTCTCGTGTGCTACCGCGCCGCTCGGCGTCGTCGCAGATATCTGCCTGCAACCGCAAATCCGCCAACTGCCAGCAGGATGGTCGCCGGCTCAGGGATGCAGTCCGGCGGCGGCGGGCAAGGGCCTGCCGACCACCCCTTGAAAAGCGTGTCCGAGCGGCATGTCTTGGAGGTGACGCCATTAGAGCAGGTCCCGTTAATATATTTGCAGCATCCGGTGGTGTTCAGTTGCCTGTACGCACAGGTCCAGGTGTAGTCTTTCACCGTCACGAGGTTCTCAGTCGCACTGCAACTCTTCAGCCTTGTCTCTTCGCCGGACAGATTGCAGTCCGCAGGAATCTTGGTGACCTGCCCCGAAACCCAATCAGAGCAAGTGTAACAGCTCTCATATCCTTCCCGTGCTGGGCAGAACGTGCCGGAGCTTGCGCATGCGCAGTCCGGCGTCGGAGTCACAGTGACAACCTGGGCTGGCACAGCGGCGATGGGTAACGCCGCAGCAGGGCCGGCAACAAACACTAATAGACTGGCCACGAGGAGGAGGACGAGCAGTATGCCCACCAGAGCCGGCAAGCGGCCGACTGTTTTCAGGCCATCTGTCGGTCTTCGGGCGTCCATGCGCTGCAATGGGGAGAGCTTCTTGGGTCGGTTCATTTCGGATTTCTCCTTTCCGTGGTCGAGCAAACGAAACCGGTCAACTGCCAACTAAACGCTCGCTGCTGCACGCGTACATCCGCACAACCTAGCCACTGCCAGAAACAACCCAACTGCACACAGAAACATCACCATGCCGGCGGCCCAATTGACCCAGACAGGGTCCCCCGCTGCCTCGTTGCAGCCGAACGGCTCCCATGAGACCAATTCGAAGTTCACTGAACAGGAGTAGCAGTTGGCGGCCCGGCCCTCTATTGTTTGGCAGCCGCTCAGACTGGCGGGCGTACAGCTACAGTCCTCCGACGCACTTGCGGGCGCAAGCCGAGTCTGCGCTGGCGGGCCGCAAGCCGCCGACCCACGTCGCGACAAACAAGACGATCATCAACAAAACACGAATGGCTGGGCTTCGCATTTCTCACCTCCTGGAGCAAGCGCGACTTCGATTCCGGCATAGACAGCTCAAATGCTGCGATTTCTCCTCATCCACCACCCCCCTTTCAAGACCACACCGGTAGATGCGCAAACTGCGGGATTCATTCACGGACACTTACCGTCAAGCTGCGCTCGCCGGGCGCACACATCCAAGCAGCCGGGCCAACCCCAAGAACAGCAGCATGGCGCACAAGAAGAGCACCATGCCGGCGGCCCAGTGGTAATAGTCCATCGCCACGCGCGTGCCGAACCGCAGCGCGACCAGCAGCAGCGACACGATGCGCACCAAGTTGCTCGCCAGCGCGATGGGCACGATCGCCAGCACCAGAAGCACCCGCGCCCAGGCCGGCCCGCTCAGCAGGTAGGCCGTGACCGTCCCAACGGTCAGCAGGGCCATGGTGGAGCGGAACCCACTGCACGCCGCGCCCACCTCGAAGGTCGAGCCGGCGAGGGTGATCTGCGCGCCCAACACGTAGGCCTTCACGCCCAGCAGTCCCAACAGCCCGCCTGCCAGCCGCGTGGTGATGGCCTGAAGCCGGGCATCTACCCCTTCACCCCAGGGAAAGGGCAGCATGAACAGCAGAAAAGCCAGGGGGAACCAGAGCTTCTTGAGCAGCGCCGGGCCGTAGAGGAACCAGATCAGCCCGGCCGCGGTGAAGGGGAGAGTGAACGCCGAGAGGAGAGCGTTGTCTCGAGCCAGGGCGAGCACATGAACTGCCACGGCCACGGCCACGAGCGCCAGTCCGGCATAGCTCGGCTGGCGCGGCGTTGCTGCCAGGCTCTTGCGCTGCAGCCACACGAGGCCCAGCGCCACCGGCAGAACCAGGAAGGCGTGCCCGTAGTTAGGATCGTACCACCAGCGCACGACCAGCCAGCGCCAGGTCGGCGCGTAGAGGAGCGCCGTGACGAGGGTCGTCGCCAGCGGCCAGACGAGGGAACGAAGAGCCTGCGGCCTCAACATCGAGCCTCCACACTATGAAGGAGAATTTCCTGCAAATCAGTATAGCACCGACACCGCGACATGTCAATACCCTTTTTTGCACCAGGGTGCGCCTTAATTCGGATACCGCTGACCAATTCACCAGCGGTATCCACATTTGAACACACCCGATCTGACAGGTCTTCAGAGACCTGTCAGATCGGCGCACACTACACTTCCGTCCCCTGCCCGATCCGCGGCAGCGCGTAGACCGGCTTCCACCCCTCACTCAGCGGCTCGCGCAGATAGGGCTCCATGTCCCGCTCGGTGCGGAGCGTCACTTCCTCCACCGGCGGCACCTTACCGGGCGGGAACGCGGCCAGCACGTCATCGTTCCACAGCGTCAGATATTTGAGGATGGCCGCGAGGGGACGCTTGGCCTTTTGGGCCGTGCCGTGTGTCGCCTTCCCCACAACACCCTCCGGCGTCGCGGCGATCTCGAGGGCGAAGTGGCCTTCCCCTTCCGACCAGCGCGAGGGTCGGCCGAAGGGGTCCACCGACTTGTCGAAGTGGCCGTCGGGCAGATAGGACTTGCCCTCGGTATCCACCGCGTAGCGCATGTCCACCATGTCGGGATGGAGCAGCAGACCGAGCGAGGTTTCCGATTCGTCGGCGTGGACGAAGTTGGTGTCGAGCCGGCCGCCACGGTCGGTGGCGCGGAAGAACTCGCGCACCCCGCGGTGCCAGTCAATCACGCGGAAGATGCCGGGGAGCTGGTAGCGCTTTTGGAACTCCTGCACCGCCGATTCCAGCATCCACAACTGGCCGTGATTGTTGACGATGAGCTGCTTGCGGAAGCCGTCGTTCCACAGGCCCAGCATCACGTCAATCATCATCTCGCGGACGACGTGCTCGCGCACGATGACCGTGCCTGGCATGCCCACGTGGTGATACGGATGGCCGCCGTAGTTCAGCGGCGGCAGCGCCAGGTTGACCGCCGCGCCGCGCTTGGCGGTGAAGCGCCGCACCCCCTCACAAATCTGGCTGACGTAGAGGGTGTCGGATGCGCTCGGGAGGTGCTGTCCGTGCAGTTCGGTGCAGCCGACGGGGATGAAGACGATGTCATTCTTCTTCCGGTTGGCTTCTACCTGCCAGCGCACGGTGGTCTGGATGTACGAGCCGGGCTTGCCCCACTCGACGGGCGACGGAACGCCGTATTCGGCCAGGATGGCGTCAATTTCGGCGTCGTTGGCATCCCAGACCTGCTTCTTCAGCCGTCCAACAGCGTTGTCTTCGAAGAAGAGGTCGGGAAGGTTGGTCGGCAGTAGGCCGTTTGGAACGTTACGATTCGACATGTCATTGCTCCTTATAATGAAATCTGAACGCGGATGGCGCGGAGAAAACCCTTGCCTTTGCGGTGTGCTGTGCCTTGGTCGTCAGGATGATCGTCTCCCACTCACCGCTCACCTGGTCGGGCGTGAACGCGGGCACGTGGGCGGTGAACTCGGCGATCGGGTCGGTGATGCGTAGCCCGTCGCGGTTGATCGCGGCCACGTGGTCGGCGACCGTGTCCACCAGGGTGACATCGTGGCCCGCCTGCGCCAGATATGCGCCCAGCGTGCCGCCGATAGCCCCCGCGCCCCAAATCAGAGCTTTTGTGAATCCCCCCACGGTCCGATCAGCAGGCTGCGCGTTTCCTCGACCGCCACCTGCCAGATCGCCAGCATATCGGCGTCGGGGCGCTGATAGAGGCCACCGTAGTTGCCGTCGCCCAGGTAGCCGCGCAGTGCGATCGGGTCGAGCAGGCGCAGCTTCGCCAGGTCCACCATCGGCCCTTGGGTCGCCGGTAACTGGACGCCGGGGAGGCGCGTCCAGGGGAAATTCTCCATCCAAGAGCCGTGTGAGGCGACGGGGTCAATCTCTTGCACCTTGGCCCAGGTGAGGGGCGCGTTCCACCAGTTGTGAAATTTGACCCGGCAGCCGGGGTGGTCGGCAGACCATTCCTGGGCGTATTGCTGAACCGCGCCGTTGCCGCCGTGGCCGTTGACGATCAGGATACGCCGGAAGCCGCTGCGGGTCATGCTGTCCAGAATGTCGCGCACCACGGCCAGGTGAGTCTCCACGCGGAGCGAGATCGAGCCGGGGAACGCGCGGAAGTAGGGCGTGACACCGTAGGTCACGACCGGGAAGACCGGGACGCCCAGCGGCTCGGCCGCATCGGCGGCCACACGTTCCGGCAGGATGCAGTCCACGCATAGGCTGAGGTAGCTGTGCTGCTCGGTGCTGCCCAGCGGCAACACCGCACGATCGTCACCTTGCAGGTACGCTTCGACTTGCATCCAGTTCATGTCGGTGATTTTCACAGATTATGCTCCCACGGCCAACAGCGGATCGCCCGTGTTGATCGCCAGCGACATGACCAGGAAGAGCACGGCACCACTCGCGGGTGATATAGCGGTTTGCAGGATGTTGCCCTCGGCGTCGAGCACACGGCCAAGCTCCTGCCCCTGGCGAACGGCATCGCCCACGGCCACCGCAGGATACCAGAAAGCGGTGTGCTCGCTGTGCAGCCAGAGGAACCGCTCCAGCTCTGAGGACGTACCACAAAACTCGCGATATCACCCCCTACCATTATCGCAGACTCTTCACAAATCTGGCGATCCGCGCCGCGCCATCGGCGAGCATCTCATCCGAGTTGGCATAGGACAAGCGGACGTACCCCTCGCCCGCGGCGCCAAAGGCATTGCCGGGGGTCGTGGCGACTGCCTCGACGTCCAACAGACGCTCAGCGAATTGCGTGGACGTCAGCCCCGTGCCCGCGATGTTCGGCCAGGCGTAGAACGCGCCCTGGGGCAGTTCGCAGCGGATGCCGGGGATTGCGTTCAGGCTTGATACCAGTGCATCGCGGCGAGCCTTGTAGCGTCCCACCATCATGTCAGTGTAGTCTTGCGGACCTTCGAGCGCCGCCACCGCGGCCTTTTGGACGAACGAAGCCGCGCAGGTGGTCGAATGCTGATGGACTTTGAGCATCTCTTCGATCAACGGCTCCGGTCCGGCGATGTAGCCGAGCCGCCAGCCGGTCATCGCGTGGCTCTTGCTCAGGCCATTGAGAATCATCGTACGCTCAATCATTCCGGGCAGCGCAGCAATAGACACGTGGCGGTGACCATCGTAGATCAGCTTCTCGTAGATCTCGTCCGACAGCACCCACAGATCATGCTGCTGCGCCGCGTCCGCGACGATCTGAAGCTGTTCGGCCGTCCACACCTGGCCGGTCGGGTTGTTGGGCGAGTTGAGGATGACCAGCCGGGTGCGCGGGGTGACCGCGGCCGTCAGGTCGACGCGCAATTCCGCGGCGGTCGTCTGCGCGTGCATCGGCACGTAGACCGGCACGGCTCCGGCCAACTCGGCGCAAGGGGCATAGGAAACCCAGCACGGATCGAAAAGGATCACCTCGTCGCCAGGGTTTAGCAACGCCTGGGCCGCGACGAAGATCGCCTGCTTGGCGCCCGGCATCACCAGGATTTCCTTAGCCGGTTTGTAGACCGCGCCATTTTCGGTTTCCAGTTTCCTGGCAATCGCCCTAAGCAGCTCCGGGATACCGCGGCTGGGGGTATAGTGGGTGAAGCCTGCATTCAGCGCGGCAATACCGGCCTCGGTGACGTTCGGCGCGGTCGGGAAGTCAGGGTCGCCGCCGCTAAGATCAACGACGGCGCGGCCCTCGGCGCGCAGTCGCCGCGCCTTGTCCATCACCGATACGGTGGGGGAACCGGCGAGCTCTTTCACGCGACGAGCGATGTGGGTGGCGTAATCGGGCAAATCAACCTCCATGTTCTACTGAATAATGATGGTCACACAATAAACGGCACCAAAGTATAGGGAAGGTTGGGTAGCTTGTCAAGTCGCGCGACTGTTCTTTTGCTCCATGTTCATCCGTGCCATCGGTGTCCGAATCCCCCGATAACGCCGCGCCCCGTCCGAGAAATCATTCGCAGGCACTTGACAGGCGTGGAGTATTGGATATAATGCTGCCTTATTGAATGGCATTCCGACATTTGGAACCGCTTCACTGAAGATCAGCTCTCTTTCTACACTGGTAGTGCCATGGATACCACAGCCGTCAAAACGCTCGACCGCCTGGTCGAAATCCTGGACTGCTTCACGCACACACAGCCCGTTTGGTCGCTCGCAGAATTGAGCGCGCGGCTGGACACCCCGAAGAGTACGCTGCATCGCTTCCTCACTGGCCTCGAAGCCCACGACATCCTTCGCCGCGACGCTGATGACAAACGCTGGCGCCTGGGCTATCACCCCGTGATCTGGGGCAGCCTGGCGGCCGAAAGTACAACATTGCGCGACCTGGCCAAGCCGATCATGGTTGATCTGGTGGCCGCCTCAAGCGAGACGGCCATTCTCACAGTTTATCATAACGGCGGCGTCACCTGTATTGACCTGTGCGAGACTCATCACCCCGTCCGGCTGCGGATGGAAGTGGGGACCCGCCGCGCCGCACATGCGGGCGCATCCTCGAAGGCGCTGATGGCCTACCTACCCGAGGAAGAAATCCAGGCGATCCTCCGCGACCGGGGCTTGCCCAAGCTCTGCACCAACACCATCACCGATCTGGACACGTTGCGGGGCGAGTTGACGAAGATCCGTGAACAGGGTTACGCCGCCAGCGTGGAAGAAACCGACCCCGGCGCCTGGGGCATCGCCACGCCGATCCGCGACTGGCGGGGACAAGTGGTGGGGGCCATCGGCGTCGCCGGTCCCACCATGCGCTACAGCACCGAGAAGGTCCAACAGTACGTGACGCTCTGTCGTCAGGCCGCCGCAGAGATTTCGACGCAGTTGGGCGCGCGAACGACGAATGACGAATGACGAACGTTGGTCGGCAGTCGTTCGTCGTTGGTCAAACAGCAGACAAGCAACTCACCAGGAGAGAACCATGATCAACCTACGCGGCAAAGACATCCTCGACGGCGCGCAATTCACCCGCGAGGAAGTGGATCACATCATGGCCGTAGCCGACGAGATGCGGGCGCGATTGCGGGACAGGCACAGCCTCGACCTGATGACCGGCTACGTGCTGGCGACCCTCTTCTTCGAGCCGAGCACCCGTACGCGGCTCTCGTTCGAGGCAGCCATGCACCGGCTGGGCGGCGGCGTGATCGGCTTTTCGTCGGCGGAATCTTCGTCCACCGCCAAGGGCGAAACGCTGGCCGACACCATCCGCACGGTAGATCAGTACGCGGACATCATCGCCATGCGCCACCCGCAGATCGGCTCGGCCCGCGAAGCCGCGGCCGTGGCTGAGGCGCCGATCCTCAACGGCGGTGACGGTGCGGGCCAGCACCCCACCCAGGCGTTACTCGACCTCTTCACGATCCGCCAGGAGCGCGGCCAGGTGGACGGGACGACCATCGCCCTGGTCGGCGACCTGAAGAACGGCCGCACGGTGCATGCCGGGGTCGAGATCTACAAGCACTACCGCTGCAAGCTGATCATGGTCGCGCCGGAACAACTCAGGATGCCGGCCGACCTGGTGACAAAGCTGCGCAGCTACGGCGTCGAGGTCGAAGAAACCGCCGATCTGGAAGGGGCGTTGGCAAAGGCCGACGTGCTCTACATGACCCGCATCCAGAAAGAACGCTTCGCCGATCCGGTCGAGTATGAGCGGCTCAAGAACAGCTACATTCTGACCCGCGAGATGGTCGAGCGGCTGCAACCGAACGTCACCGTCCTCCATCCGCTCCCACGCGTCAACGAAATCGCCACCGACGTGGACAGCCTGCCCGGCGCGGGCTACTTCCGCCAGGTGAAGAACGGCGTCTACGTGCGGATGGCGCTGATCGCGTTGGTGATGGGGAAGATCTAGTTCCTCTGAGTTCCCTTGAGTTCCGCCGAGAGGGAACTTGGGGGGACTCGGAGGAACTTGGAGGAGCTCAGGGGGCAAGCATGGACAAACCCAACTTCAACGTCGTCGGCAAACAGACGCGGCGCAAGGACGGCATCGCCAGGGTGACGGGGCAGGAGGTCTTTTCCAGCGACGTGATCCTGCCGCGGATGCTCTATGGCCGCTATGTCGCCAGCCCCTACGCGCACGCCCGCATCATCAGCGTGGACACGAGCGTGGCCGAGGCGATGGGCGCGGTGGTGCTGACCTGGGACGACATCCCGCATACCCTCTACAACGAGCGCATCATCACCGTGCCGTGGGCGCTGCACAAGGATCACTACGTGCTGGCCGACAAGGTGCGGCGCATGGGCGAGGCGGTGGCGGCGGTGGCGGCCGAGACGGAAGAGCTGGCCGAACGGGCCGCGCGGGCGGTCAAGGTGGTCTACGAGCCGCTGCCGGTCGTCACCGACCCGATCGAGGCGATGCAGCCGGGCGCCGCGGCGCTCTACGAAACCGTGATGCACGGCGACAAGACGATCAAGATCGAGCACAATATCGCGTGCGAGCGCACCATCGTCGAAGGGGACGCGGAGCGGGCGTTCGCCGAGGCCGACGTGATCGTCGAGGGCGAATTCAAGACGCCCAAGATTTACCACATGCAGTTGGAGCCGAAGACCGCGGTCTGCCAGCCGCAGCCGGATGGCGGGCTGACCGTGTGGGCCACGACGCAGTCCATCCACAACGTCCGCATCTCGCTGGGCCAGATTTTCGATATTCCCCTGAGCAAGATTGACGTACAGCGGATGCCGGTCGGCGGCACGTTCGGCTCGAGCATCCAGATGAACTCCGTCGTCCCCATCTGCGCAGCGCTGGCGCTCAAGGCCCGCCGCCCCGTCAAGCTATCGCTGACCCGCGAAGACGACATGCACGACCACACCAAATACCCATCCCAGATCAGCCTGAAGCTGGCGGCAAAGCGGGATGGGACGCTGTTGGGCGCCAAGATGGAGCTGGTGGCCGACATCGGCGCGCACATTGTCCAGGGCTATTCCTACCTGGGCGTTTGCATCGGCTGGCTGGTTTCGCTCTATCGCCTGCCGAACATTCGCTACCACGGCGTCGCGGTCTACACCAACAAAAGCCCCTCGTGCGCCATGCAGGGGTTCGGCAACCCCCAGGTGACCTTTGCAGCCGAATCGCTAATGGACGAATTGGCGGCCAGGCTGGACATAGATCCCATCGAGCTGCGACTGAAGAACTACGTGGGCATGGGCGATACCTTCTGGGGCCAGGGGCCGCTGGTGCGGTCGGTGGTTCAGAGCGACGGCGTGCCGCAACTGCTCCACGACGGCGCGGAGAAGTTCGGGTGGAACAGATCGGCAAATCAGCAAATCGGCAAATCAGCAAATCAGCGAGGCGGCGAATCAGCGGATACGCAATACGCAATACGCAATACGCAATACGCACCACGTTTCCGCCGCGGCCAGGGCGTGGGACGCGGGTTCCACACCTCCAGCGCGGGCGCGCCGCAGCCGGGCGACGTGATTGACTTCTCGGGCGCGATGGTCAAGATCAACCAGGATGGCTCGGTGGACGTCATCACCGCGCTGATGGATCACGGCGGCGGGACGCTTGAGGCGCTCGCCAAGATCGTCGCCGAGGCGCTCTGCGTTCCGCTGGACAAAGTCAACGTTTCGCCGGCCGGGACGCGTACCACCGTCTACGACGTGGTCACGCACGCCACACGGGGGGTCTACGCGGGCGGCGGCGCGGTGCTGAAAACCACGCAGGAGGTGCGCAAGGATCTGCTACATACCGCGGCGCGCTTCCTCAACGTCCAGCCCGAGGCGCTCCGCCTGCGTCTGGACGAGACGCTCGGCCAGGGCGTGATTTACGTCCCCTCGATTCCCGACAAGAAGATGACCATTCGCGAGATCGCCACCCGCTGCTGGACGGACAGTTGGAAGACCATCGCCAGCGTCGAGAGCTATCGGCCGGTCAATTGCCCGCCCGCGTACGTGTCGGTCTTCGTAGATGTGGAAGTGGACACCTGGACGGGCGCGGTGCGGACGGTACGCGCCCTGGCGGCCGGACAGCTCGAAGGCGGGCTGTCGAAGGGCGCGGGCTACGCCCTCTTCGAGAACAACGAGTGGGACGCCCAGGGCCAGCTCCGCTCCAAGGGCTTCATGGTGGACAGCAAGGTGCCGGGCATCTGCGAAAGTCCCTGCCTGGGCGGCATCACCACCCACTTCGCCGACACCTACGAGCCAAGCGGCCCGTTCGGCGCCAAGGGGATCGGCGAGGCGGCCACCAACCCCGTCGCTGCGGCCTATGCTAACGCGATCTGCGACGCGGTCGGCGTGCGGTTCTACGAGCTGCCGATCACGCCGGAGAAGATTTTGGCGGCGCTTGCAGAGCGCAGGAGTCAGGAGTCAGGGGACAGAGGACAGGGGTCAGGAGGCAGGCCGCAATGAATGAGATGACGAACTCGCACATCCTGGTCCACAAATTCGACTACTACGAGCCAGCAACGCTCGACGAGGCGGTGGCGCTGCTCGCGCAGCACAACGGCACAGCGAAGGTGCTGGCCGGCGGCACCGATCTGCTGGTGCAGATGAAGATCGAGCGCACCGCGCCGCAGGCCGTGGTCAGCATCAACCGGATTCCGGGACTGGATCGCATCGCGGCCCAAGCCGATGGCCTGCACATCGGCAGCCGGGCCACGATTCGGGCGGTCGAGCAAGCGCCGGAGGTGCAGGCGAGTAGGGGCGGGTCTGGTAGGGGCGGGTCTGAGACCCGCCCCTACCAGGCGCTGGCCGAAGCGTGCGCCAACTTCAGCACCACGCAGGTGCAGACGATGGGTACGATCGGCGGCAACCTGGGCAACGGCTCCCCCGCATCCGACACCGCCCCCGCGCTGATCGCGTTCGGCGCCGAGGTCGAGCTGACCGGACCAGAAGGGGGGCGGCGTCTGCCCGTGGAACAATTCTTCGTCGGGCCGGGCAAGACCGCGCTGGGGCGCGGCGAACTCATCACCGACGTGATCCTTCCGTGGCCCCAACTGGGTACGGGCAGCGCGTTCCTGAAGATTTCCCGCGTCGCCGCGGACATCGCCAAAGTCAACGCGGGGGTGATGCTCGTTCGGGAAGGCGACCGGATCGTGGATTGCCGAATCGCCTTCGGCTCCGTCGCGCCCACGCCCGTCCGCTCGCCCAGGGCCGAGCAGGCGCTCATCGGCCAGGCTTGGAGCGAGGCGCTGGCGCTGCGCGCCGCGGAGATCGCCTCGGAGGAAGTGTCGCCGATTGACGACGTCCGCTCCACGGCCTGGTACCGGCGGGAGGTGGCCCGTGCGCTGGCCTTCGACGGGTTGACTGCGGCGTGGCAGCGCGCGAAGAACGCCGCCCCAAACGTCATTGCGAGGAGCGGGGTTCGCGAGTGCGAAGCCTCCCTGTGGGACGAAGCAATCTCGGCCATGCCGACCATGCCGAAGGATCGCTTCGCAAACCACGCTCGCAATGACGGCGCGCGGCCAACCCTCAGCCTCGCCGCGAACGAAAAGCGCATGATCGAGCTAAAGGTCAACGGCCACCGGCACCAGGCCTGGGTGTCGCCCAACGATCTGCTGCTCAACGTCCTGCGCGAGCAGTTGCAGCTCACCGGCACCAAGTACGGCTGCGGGATCGGCGAGTGCAGCGCATGCACCGTGCATATTGACGGCGCGCCCTGCCTGGCCTGCCTGGTGCTGGCAGTCTCTGCGGTCGGCCACGATATCGTGACGATCGAGGGCTTGGCGAAACCCGACGGCGAGCTGGACCCCCTCCAGGACGCGTTCATCGAGTTTGCCGCTTACCAATGCGGCTATTGCACGCCGGGCATGTTGCTCACCGCCAAAAGCCTGCTGACCGAAAAACCGCGGCCCAGCGAAGACGACGTCCGCCACTACCTGCGCGGCAACCTGTGCCGCTGCACCGGCTACGCGAGCATCGTGCGCGCGGTGCTGGCGGCGGCGGAAACGACGAGTGACGAACGACGAACGACGAAGGACGGATGATGACGTTTTCGTCGTTCGTCGTTGGTCCTTCGTCATCCACGGAGTCAACCATGCTGCCCGAATTCGACTTTTTACGCCCCACCACGCTTACCGAAGCCCTGGCGATGCTGGCCGAGCACGGGCCGGACGCCGTGCCGGTCGCCGGTGGTACGAACGTGATCGTTGATCTGCGTCACCGCAAGCACCAGCCGAAGGCGCTGGTTGACATGGGCCGCGTAGCTGAGCTGCGCGGCATCCGGCGGGACGACGGTCACATCGTCGTCGGCGCGGGTACGACGATCAGCGAGTTGCTGACTCACCCGCTGATCGCCGAACATGCATCCATCCTGCACGACGCGGCAAGGGTCTTCGCGAATCCCCTGATCCGCAACCGCGCGACGGTGGGCGGCAACCTGGCGGACGCATCCCCCGCGGCCGACACCGCGCCGCCGCTGCTGGCGTTGGGCGCGGAGGTGGCGCTCGCCAGCCAGGCCGGGACGCGCTGGCTGGCCCTGGCCGATTTCCTGGTGGGCGTGCGCAAAACGCTGCGCCGACCCGATGAGCTGCTGACCGCGGTGCGGTGGTCGCCCCCCCCAGCCCCCCAATCCTGGGGGGAGCGGCCTTCCCCCCAAAGTTGGGGGGCCAGGGGGGCGCAAGCATCTTCCCCCCAAAGTTTGAGGGTTAGGGGGGCCTACACCAAAATCGGCCTGCGCAAGGCGGACGCGATCTCGGTACTCAGCGCGGCGGTAGTGGTGACCCAAGATGGTGCCGGTCGCTGCCAACGCGTCGCCATTGCCCTGGGCGCCGTGGCCCCGCGGCCCTTCCGTGCGACCGAAGCCGAGATCCTGCTGACGGGCCAGCCGCTCACCGCCGAAGCCATCGCCGAAGCCGCCCGCCTGGCTGCCGCTGCGATCCGGCCCATCTCCGACATCCGCGGCGAAGCGGACTACCGACGGCGGGTGACGGAGGTCATCGTGCGCCGACTGCTGGCGCAGGCCGCGATGCCGCGCCGCACGGCGATTGAAACCGCCGGCTGATACAGGTGAAAACCGGCTGAAGCCGGTTGAACGCGCCGCGCCGCCCCAGTCCGCTTCAGCGGACTTGCACCCATATCAGCCGTGGGTTTCAACCCACGGCGGCCTGGCGCACAGGAGCTTTCCATGAAACCCGAACTCATCACCCTCCACATCAACGGCCGCACGCACCCCCTCGCGCTGGCGCCGAACGTGACGCTGCTACAGGCGCTGCGCGACCTGGGCTACGTGGACGTCAAGTGCGGCTGCGAGCAGGGGGACTGCGGTGCGTGTGCGGTGCTGCTCGACGGCGTGGCGGTCAACAGTTGCCTCGTCCTGGCGCACCAGGCCGACGGCGTCCCCATCGTCACCGCGGCCGGGCTGGGCACGGCCAAGCACCCACACCCGCTCCAAGCAGCCTTCGCCGACTCCGGCGCGATCCAGTGCGGCTACTGCACCCCAGGCTTCATCATCGCAGCCAAGGCGTTGCTGGATGCCAACCCGCACCCGACCGAGCTAGAGATTCGCGAGGCGATCTCGGGCAACCTGTGTCGCTGCACGGGGTACGGGCAGATCGTGGGGGCGATTCAGGTGGCGGCGGAGCAAATGGCGGCTGACGAAGGACGAAGGACGGACGACGAAGGCGGCATTCGTCATTCGTCATTCGTCGTTCGTCCGTCAGGAGGCGTCCGATGATCGCATCACCTCCCATCCAGCCGCTTCCCGATGTAAAGCTCCCCGAGCTGCGCCAGATCGGCAAGCCGCTGCGCCGCGTGGACGCGATGGGCAAGGCCGTAGGCGCCACGGTGTACGCGGGCGACTTCTCGATGCCGCAGATGCTCCACGCTAAAGTGTTCCGCAGCACCCAGGCGTCGGCGCGAGTCGTCCGGCTGGACGTGAGCCGAGCGCGCAGCCTGCCGGGCGTCGTCTGCGTGCTGACCGCGGCCGACCTGCCCGACTCGCGCGTGTCACAGGACATCCCAGGTCAGACCGGCCAGAAGGCGCGTGCCGGCTCCGAGGTGCCGATCCTCGCCAGCGACAGCGTCCGCTACTACGGCGAGCCGCTGGCGCTGGTGGCTGCCGAAACGCTTGACATCGCCGAGGCCGCGCTGCGGCTGATCGAGGTCGAGTACGCGCCGCTGCCGGGGGTCTACGATCCGCTGGAGGCGCTCAAGCCGGGCGCGCCGCTCCTCGTGCCGCCCGATCCCCCTGGCGCGGGACTGCGTAACGCGGTCGCACGCTGGAAGATTCGGAAGGGCGACCTGGCGGCCGGTTTTGCAGACGCGGATCTGGTCATCGAAAACACGTTCCGCCTGCCCTACCAGGAACACGCGTACATCGAGCCGGAAGCGGGCGTCGCGTGGATTGACGAGCGGGGCGTGATCAACATCCGCGTCTCCACGCAGGTGATCGAGCACTTCCGCAACATCGCCAAGGCGGTCGGCGTGCCGCAGAGCCAAATCCGCATCCAGGGCACGATGGTCGGCGGCGGCTTCGGAGGCAAGGAAGATGTCACGGTCGAGATCTACCTGGCGCTGCTGACGAAGACGACCAACCGGCCCGTCAAGCTGGTCTACACCCGCGAAGAGTCCATCTTCTGCCACTCCAAGCGCCACCCCTACGTCATCACCCACCGCACCGGCGTCAAGCGGGATGGCCGGATCACGGCCGCGGCCATTGACATCGTCGCCGACTCGGGCGCGTATGCCTATCTCAGCCCCTACGTGCTGCTCTACACCACGGTGATGGCCGCAGGGCCGTACCGCGTGCCCAACCTGCGGGTTGACAGCGTGGCGGTCGCCACCAATAACCCCTTCACCAGTGCGTTCCGCGGCTTCGGCGGCCCGCAAGCGTGCTTCGCCTACGAGCAACAGATGGACGCCATCGCGGACGCGCTCGGCGTGGATCGCTACGAGCTGCGGCGGATCAACTACCTGCGCCTCGGCGACACAATCTCGACCGGCCAACCCATCGAGACCGCGGCGTGGCTGGAGGAGACGGCGACGCGGGCGTTGGCGGCGCTGGAAGCTCGGAGCTCGAAGCTGGAAAGCGGAAGCTCGAAGCTAGAAGCTGGAAACCAGGGCCTCAAGCCCCATTCAGCAACCAGCAGCCAACAACTAGCAGCCAGCTTCCAGCAACCAGCTTCCAGCAACCAGCTTCCAGTCAAAATCGGTCGCGGGGTCGCGTCCTACTTCCAAAGCTACGGCCGCCTCACCTGGCTGCACGACACGTCGCAGGCGTGGGTGGGGATGGAGCAGGACGGCACGGTGGTCGTCCGTGCAGGCGTGCCCGACCTGGGCGCGGGGCAGATCAACAGCCTGTGCCAGATCGCGGCCGAAGTGCTGGGCGTGCCGCTGGAACGGGTATTGGCCTACGCCACCGATTCTGCGCTGACGCCGCTCTCCGGCACCACGACGGCCACCCGCCAGCTTTACATGTCGGGCAACGCCACGCTGATGGCCGCGACCGCGGTGCGCAAGGTGCTGCTGGAGCGCGCGTCGAAGTACTTCGAGGAGGACGCGGAGAGCCTCGACCTGGCCGATAGCAGGGCGTTTGTGAGGCGTGACCCATCGCAGGCGGTCGAGTTGAGCAGCCTGGCCAAGGTGTGCGCCAGCGAAGGTCTGCCGCTCGCCAACCTGGCGCTCTTCAAGGCCCCCTTCACCGACCCGATTGACCCCGAAACCGGCCAGGGCCGTGTCTTCGCCGACTTCACCTTCGGCGCGTATGCGGTCGAAGTGGCAGTGGACACCGAAACAGGCGAAGTGACCGTGCTCAAAGCCGCGGCGTGCCACGACGTCGGCCGCGCCATCAACTGGGCGGCCGCGGAAGGTCAAATCGCAGGCGGCGGGATGCAGGGCCTGGGCTACGCCCTGATGGAAAATCTCATCGTCAAAGACGGGATCATCCAAACCCCCTCGCTATCTGAATACCTGATACCTACTTCCATGGACTTCCCGACCACGCAAGTCATCATCCTGGAATCGGGAACAGGCGTGGGTCCATTCGGCGCCAAAGGGATCGGCGAACCCGCGCTCACCCCCGCGCCCTCCGCGGTCGCCAGCGCCGTCTCCGACGCGCTCGGTGTGCCGATCCACGAGCTACCGATCACGCCGGGGAGGGTGTTGGCGGCGGTGGATGCGGCGAGACGGGGTGCGTGAGGCGTGGTGCGTGAGAGGAGTTGCGAGTAATGGGGACCGACGAACTTCCGGAATGGAGGCTTTAGCCCAATGGCACTAAGATTTGGTGGTCTCCCGTAGTCGCTCAAGCAGGCTTTGGCGGGCATCGGTTCGCGCGCCCTTCAGGGCAGGATAGACGGCCGGACGACGACGTACGGCGCGCGGCTCAAGGCGGAAACGATCCCGCCGCGGCAGCTTGCACTGAGTCAGGCGATCGAGCAGGCGCTGGAACAG
>JAPLHB010000058.1 GCA_026389845.1 Chloroflexota bacterium | reverse complement strand
TGGGCCAGGGCATCGGCTTCTCCCGCTTCTACAGCATCGGCAACAAGGCCGACATCAACGAGCTGGACCTGGTGAAGGCGTGGGCCGAGGATCCCGAGACGCGGGCGATCATGGGCTATCTGGAAGGCATCACCAACGGCCCGGAATTCATCCGCGTCGCCAGCGAAGTCACCCGCCACAAGCCGATCATCGCCATCAAGTCGGGCACGACGAGCGCCGGCTCGAAGGCCGTCTCCTCGCACACCGGGACGTTGGCCGGCTCCGAGGCCGCCTACGACGCCGCCTTCAAGCAGTGCGGCATCATCCGCGCCGGCTCGGTGCAGGACCTCTTCGACTTCGCCCAGGCGTTCGCCCGCCAGCCGTTGCTCCAGGGGGACGCCATCGCGGTCATCACCAACGCCGGCGGCCCCGGCATCATGGCTTCGGATGCGGTCGAGCGGGCCGGGCTGCACCTGGCTGCGCTGTCGCAGGAGACCAAGCAGAAGCTACAGCCGCAACTTCCACCGGCCGCCAGCGTCGCGAACCCGATTGACGTGTTGGGCGATGCCCTGGCCGACCGTTACGCGCTGGCGATTGAAGCCGCGCTGGCCGATCCGGCCGTCAACGCGGTGTTGTTGGTGCTCACCCCGCAGACTATGACGCAGATTCCCGAGACCGCGGAGGCGTTGGGCAAGCTGTCCAAGGTCTACGGCAAGCCGGTCTTTGGCGCGTTGATGGGCGACCAGGCGATTCACAAGGGCGTCGAGGTGTTGCGCTCCTACGACGTGCCCAATTATCAGGTGCCGGAACGGGCGGTGGCAGCCATCGCGGCCATGTGGCACTATCGCAACTGGCTCAACACGCCCAGGCTGAACGTGGAACCGCTGGCCGTAGACCGGGAGAAGGTGCGCCAGCTCTTCGCCAAGGTCCGCGCCGACGGCCGCGTGACCATCGGCGACGCCGAGGCGCGCGACGTGCTGGAAGCCTACGGCGTCCCGCTGCCCAAGGCCGGTCTGGCCGCCACTGCCGACGAGGCTGTGACGCTTGCGGAGTCCATCGGCTACCCCGTGGTGATGAAGATCGCGTCGCCCGATATCCTGCACAAGTCGGACATCGGCGGCATCAAGCTGAACATCACCTCGGCCAGCGAAGTGCGCGACGCGTTTGACCT
This sequence comes from Chloroflexota bacterium, assembly GCA_026389845.1. Taxonomy (GTDB): domain Bacteria; phylum Chloroflexota; class Anaerolineae; order CG2-30-64-16; family CG2-30-64-16; genus JAPLHB01. The sequence goes on along the minus strand of JAPLHB010000058.1, from coordinate 20,207 downwards.
GCTGACCTACCGCGGCCAGCGCTACATGCCCGATGCGACGATCTGGGGCTGCCAGGTGCAACAGATGGTCAAGGGCGGCCGTGAGGTCATCATCGGCGTGAACCGTGACCCGCAGTTCGGCCCGCTCATCATGTTCGGGCTGGGCGGCATCTACGTGGAGGCGCTGAAGGATGTGACCTTCCGGATCGCGCCGATTGACCGCCGCGCGGCGACCGAGATGCTGGGCGAAATCCGCGCCTACCGGCTGCTGCGGGGCGTGCGCGGCGAGAAGCCCTCGGATCAGCTTGCCATCGTGGATACCCTGTTGCGCATCTCGCAGCTCGTCAGCGACTTCCCCGAGATCGTCGAGCTGGACATCAACCCGCTCATGGTGTTCGAGCAGGGCCGGGGCGTATTGGGCATTGATATGCGGCTGGCATTGAAATAATACCACAAGGAGCAACCCTATGAAGACTTTGTACATTTCCAGCGCCGAGACCTTTTCCGGCAAGTCGGCCCTGTGTATCGGATTGGGGCAGCGGTTTAAGAAGGATGGCCTGAAGGCCGGTTACATGAAGCCGGTGAACGTCAACTGCCAACTGCAAGACGGTGTCCCCTACGATGAGGACGTCGCGTTTGCCAAGCAGATTTTCGAAATGACGGAGCCGTTTGACCTGCTCAGCCCGGTGGCGTTGACGCCCGCCAAGCTGGCACAGCAGTTGCGTGGCCCGGAAACCGACTTTCTGCCGAAGCTCAAGGAAGCGTTTGAGAAGGTCTCGACTGGGCGGGATGTGATGGTGCTGGAAGGCGGCCGGAGCCTCCGCGAAGGCTATGTGGCCGGACTGCCGCCGAAGCGTGTGGCCGAGCAGTTGGGCGCGCAGATTATGACCGTGCACAAGTTCGACGAGGCGTTGATGGTGGATCGGGCCATGACGGCGCAAAACTACTTCGGCGACCTGCTGATCGGGTTGGTCATCAACGAGGTGCCCAAAGCGCACGCCGAATTTGTGGCGGAGACGGTCGTCCCCTTCTTGCGGCGCCACGGCATGAACGTTCTGGGTGTACTGCCCCAGGAACGGCTGCTCTCCGCGCCGAGCGTGCGCGAGTTGGGCGAGGGATTGCACGCCGAGATCCTTTGCGCGCAGGAGTGTTACGATGAGTTGGTGGAGCACATGCTGGTGGGCGCGATGAGCGCCGACGCCGCGCTCACCTACTTCCGCCGCAAGCCGAATAAGGCCGTGATCACCGGCGGCGACCGGACCGACATCCAACTGGCGGCCCTGGAAACCTCGACCCGCTGCCTGATCCTGACCGGCAACCTCTATCCCAGCCCGCAAGTGCTGAACATCGCCGACGAACAGTGCGTGCCGGTCATCCTGACCTAGGTGGACACCCTGGCGACGATCCAGGTTATTGAGGGGTTCTTTGGCCGCAGCCGCTTCCAGCAACCGAAAAAGATCGCTCGCTTCACGGAGATGCTGGACGCGAACTTCGACTTTGGCGCATTGTACAAGGTCCTGGGGATCGAGCCGAAGTAAGCTGGAAATTGAATATTGGAAGTTGGAGATTGGAGGTTGGACGCGCGTCCAACCTCCAATTTCTAATCTCTCATATCTACCGCTGCGTCATCGTGGGGAGTCGCCAGTAACCCTGCTTCACCTGCCGGGCGTCAGCGACGGCCACGACGGCCTGCGGGTCAACCTTGGTGACCGCGGCCAAGATGGTGTTGACGGCTTTGCGCGGCGCGATGGTCTCAACGATGACCACCTGCCTATCGCGGCCCTGCCCGACGATAGTCGTCGCGCCGTAGCCGGCCGCGCGCACGTGATCCGCGATAGCCGGGCCGCTCTCGGCCGAGATAATGCGTACATCGGCAAAGCCCATCGCCAGACGGGCGTCAATCACCATCCCCAGCCACGTCCCCGCCCCGAAACCCAGGCAGTACGACGCGATGTACCAGCCGTTATCCATGTTGTTGACAACCTTGCCGATGGCGAGCACGTAAACCAGCGCACTGATGATCCCTGAAATCATCGCCAGGGCGCGGCGGCCTTGCACCATCATCAGGGTCTGGAGCGTCGCCAGGCTGATGCCAAAGACGCGCAGGATGAAGATCCAGGTAAAGCCCCAAACAAATGCCATTTTGACTCCCTCCACTTGATATGGAAGCAAGAAACCTGGTTTTTTCGAGAAACCAGGTTTCTGTAGTTACTTACGCTGCCAGGGCAGGCGCACGAGTTCCTTTTTCGGCTCTTGCCCGTCGTCGCCGCCGTTGCGGGACGATGTGCGCCGACGCTTCTCACCGTGTTCGTCGCCGCTGTAGTAATAGTAGTAGTAGTAATAGTAGTAACCGCCCCGCCGCGTGTCCAGCCGATTAAGCGCCACGCCCAATAGATTGGCGCCGGTTTTCCGGAGCTCCTGCGCAGCGTGGGCCAACGCCTGTTCGCGCGTCTGCCCGGCGTCGGCCACCAGCAGCACGCCGTCCACCTGCCGGCCCAACACGGCCGCATCGGTGACGGCCAGCACCGGTGGGCTGTCGAAAATTACCAGGTCAGCTTGCTGCGAAAGCTGCTCGATCAAGCTCGCCATCCGGTGCGAGCCAAGCAGCTCCGAGGGGTTGGGCGGGATCGGGCCGCTGGTCAGCACCGACAGGTTCTCGACCTGGGTGGGCGACAGGTGATCGCTAAGGGTGATGGGGGCGTTTTCCAGCATGGCCGTGGTCAAGCCGGTATTGTTGGGCACGCCGATCACCTTGTGCATCACCGGCCGCCGGAGGTCCGTATCTACCAGGATGACCTTTTGGCCGGTCTGGGCCATCACTGCGGCCAGGTTGGCTGCGGTGGTGCTCTTGCCCTCCGACGGGCTGGGGCTGGTCACCAGCAGGGTGCGGATCGGCTTATCCACACTGGAAAACTGAATGTTGGTGCGCAGGACGCGGTAGGCCTCGGTTTCAGGGGCCTGGGTGTTGAGCCAGGCAATCAACTGGCGGGGGGCACCCGTGTCTCTGAAGCGTGCGATCGCGCCCAGGGTCGAGAGGCCCGTCAGCCGGTCAATGTCATCCGGCGTTTTGATCGTGTCGTCCAGGTATTCGATCAAGAAGGCCACGCTCACAGCCAGCAGCGCGCCGATGACCATCGCCAGCAGAGTGTTGGTCGCGATACGCGGGCGGATGGAGCTGCGCGGTACCTGCGCCGGCTCCGCCATCACGATGTTGTCGGTGGCCTGCGCCTCGGCCAGCTTGATCTGCTGGTAGCTGGCGACCAGGTTGGAGTAGGTGCTACGGTATTGGGCCAGGCTGGTCTCGAGCCGAATTTTCTGCGCGTCGTCGCTGGCCGTCTGCAACGTGGTCTGGGTGCGGGCGATGTCGTCCTCGACGCTGGTAATCTCGCGCTCCAGGCTGGCCTTCGACTCGCTGACGCGGCTCATCAGTTGCTTCTGATTTTGGCCGATGAACACGGATGGCAGCGTATTGGCGATTTCCGCGGCCAGGCGGGCATCGGGGCCTTCGACCTTCACTGTGAGCAATTGGGTATCGCGCACCGGGGTCACGGTCACCACCCCGCGCAGGACTTCGGGCCGCACGCCGAGCTGACTGGCTGTCGCTTCCAGTACCGGCCAGCCGGTGAGCAGGCTGGCATAGGTGCGCGCCAACCGCTCGCTGGTCAAGACCTCGGCGTAGCCCGTGGCGTTCGTCGGGTTGGAAGCCTGGCTGACCAGCAAGGTCGCCGACGCCTGGTAAATGGGGGTGCTGTTTTTGCTGATAAAGTACGCCGCACCGCCTGCCGCCAGCGTACACACGACGATCAGCCAGAGCCACTTGCGCACCAACTGCGCGTATTGTCGAAGCTCCACCTTTTACTCCTCGAAGAAAGCCGTGATTGCCAGCCCAAACAGCCACCACAACAGGAATGCCGGCTTGGTATCCCAAAGCACGGCGTCAAACAGGCCGTGGGTCCAAACGGCGACCAGGGCGCCCAAGATGGCGGCCAACTGGTAACGCTGCCTCCGGGCGGCGCGACGCCTCATCGCGACGATCAGCAGGCCGCTACTGAGGATCGTGATTGTAACATAGGCCCACAGGCCGGGCAAACCCAAATCAGCCCCCACCTGTAGAAAATGGTTGTGGGCGTGCGGGATCGGCGTATCGAAGCCGACGGTGAAATAGGGGTACAACAGCGGGATGACCAGGTGGAACGTGCCGATGCCGATCCCGGTGAAGACGAAATCCTGGAGCGCGTAGAGTGCGCGCGACCAGATCTCCAGCCGCCCGGAGAGCGAGCCGGCCGCGCCGCCCGTGCCCAGCGACTCCAACAGCGTCGTCGGCCCGATGCGCCAGGCGGCCACCCCAGCGGCCATGACTAACACCAGGGCGACGATGCGGTGGCGAGGGCCAAGGGCCAGCAGAACGACCAGCACCCCGGCGCCCAACCCCAGCAGCGCGCCGCGCGACGTGCCCAGCGCCATCACCACGATCGCCGCGAGCACCAGAAACCCACAGGCGACCCGAAACGCCGCCTTGCCCGGTCCTAGCGCCAGCCCGGCCGCGATGACCGCGGCCGGCAGGAGCGCCCCGGCCAGCACGTTGGCGTTGACCGTCTCCCCAAGACGGCGGGCCAGGGCAATCACCGGGCCGGGTAACGGCAGGCGGACGCGCATCCCCTCGGGCACGAGGACGATGACGCACAGCAGCGCCGCGCCGGCCAGCAGGAACGCGTAAAACGGCCAGCGTGGCCGGCGACCGGCCTGCGCCACAGCCACCACCAGGTAGAATACCGCCACGCCGGCCAATAGATTGGCCGCCGCGGGGATGCTAGACGCCTTGTCGGCCGAGGCCCAGTAGTTGACCGGCAGCCAGAGCACGATGAACGTCAGCGGCCAATCCAGCGGCGTACGCACCGCTGGCCCCAACCCGCTCAACAGGCCGATGACCCACACGATCGCCAACCCCAGGGCCACGAACAGCGCCGGCTCACCCAGGCGCACCCAGGCCGCCAGCGCCGCGCCGCCCCAAAGGATGGGCAGCCACGGCCAGAAAGGGCGCATGACGGATGGCAGATGACGGATTGCAGATTGCAGATTGCAGATTGCAGATTGAACAGGTCTCGCGCCGCGGGAATCCGCCTGGCCGCCGTCAGGTTCGCCGGCCTCGGATATTCTGGAGTCAGGCCCCGCTGCGCGCTCAATCACCCCGTCACCCTGTCACCCCGTCACCCCGTCGCTCCGTCCCGACTGATCAGGTTGCGCCCTTCCAGGTAGCCAATGACCTTCGCAAAGCTCTGTTGCGGCGTCTCGATGTCCGACCGGATGTGGACTTCAGGGGCCAGGGGCGGCTCGTAGGGGTCGCTGACGCCGGTGAACTCCTTGATTTCGCCGCGGAGCGCCTTGGCGTAAAGCCCCTTGACGTCACGCTGGACAAGCACTTCCAGTGGGGTTTCCACGTAGATCTCGATGAACTGGTCGGAACCGATCAGGCCGCGGTTTTCGTCGCGGATCGCGCGGTAAGGGCTGATGGCCGCGGCGATGGCGATCACGTCGTTGCGGGTCAGCAGGTGGCAGACGTAGCCGATGCGACGGATGTTGGTGTCGCGATCTTCTTTCGAGAAGCCCAGCCCCTTGCTGAGGTTCTTGCGCACTTCGTCGCCGTCGAGCCGCTCCACCTTCAGGCCGCGGCGTTCCTTCAGCTCCGCATACAGCATGTCGGTCAAGGTGCTCTTCCCAGAGCCAGAGAGACCGGTAAACCAGAGAGTGAAGCCGTGTTGAGACATTGGTCTATTCCCCTATTTTGTTATTTTTCGCTGCCGTTGTTCTTGGCCCGCGCCGCGCCATCCATCAGGATGGCGCTGACTTCGGGCCGGGTGAACTCGACCGGCAACGGCTCGCCCGCTTCCAACATCTTACGCACCTGCGTGCCGCTGAGGAAGACATGATCCGTCACCCTGTGCGGGCATGTCTTGCTGGTGATGACGGCCTGGCACTTCTTGCAATAGAAGGCGTGCTCGAAGAAGAGCGGCGTGATCGCCAGCTCGTGTGGCTGGAACTCGTCGAAGATGTAGTGGGCGTCGTAGCTACCGTAGTAGTTGCCCACGCCGGCGTGATCGCGGCCGACGATGAAGTGCGTACAACCATAGTTCTGCCGGGCGATGGCGTGGAAGATTGCCTCACGCGGGCCGGCGTAGCGCATGGCCGCCGGGTAGACGCTGAGCAGCACGCGATCGGCCGGGTAGTAGGCGTCGAGGATCGCCTGATAGCTCGCCATCCGCACGTCCGCGGGGATGTCATCGTCCTTCGTCTCGCCCACCAGCGGGTGGAGCATCAGGCCATCTACCATCTCCAACGCCACCTTTTGCAGATACTCGTGCGCGCGGTGGATCGGGTTGCGGGTCTGAAAGGCGACGATGCGCCGCCAGCCACGCTCCGCAAAGATGCGCCGGGTCTGGGCCGGGTCGCGGCGGGAAGCCGGGAACTGCTCGGCCGCATACGAAGGCCGGTCAAGCAGCCAAACGTCGCCGGCCAGCAGCACGTCGCCTTGAGCGTAGAGGCGGGCTACACCAGGGTGCTTCACCTCGGTCGTCTTGTAGACCAGCCGGGCCTCTTCCTCCTTGTCGTAGGTATACTTGTCGGCCAGCTCCAGGATGCCCAGAATGCGGCCGGAAGGCTCGGTCAGGGCGATCTCGGCGCCGATGGCGAGACCGGCCGCGGTCTCGCCATCCACCGCCAGCGTGATGGGGATGGTCCACGCCAGGCCGTTCGGCAGGCGCATCTCCTTCAGTGCCGTCCCGTAAGCCTCCTGGCCCATAAAGCCGGTGAGCGGGCTGAACGCGCCGACGGCGATCAGCTCCAGGTCGGAAACCGCGGTGGGGTTGAGAGCCACCGTGGGCAACGCGTGCGCCCGTTCCAGGGCAGCTTCGCGCACGACGCCGCGCAGGACGCGGTCAATCAAGGCGCCGCCGTGAGGCGACATGGGACGGATGATGTGAGGCATGATGTTTAGGTTCGGCACGGCGAGATTCCAGCGAAGGGTCTCGTCGCGGCATGAGATTCTTCGCTGGATGCTCGCCGTTACGAGAGTTTAGGGGCGAACCCGCTCAGAATGACAGGCGGCGAGTAGTGACTTTTGCGGTATTGCGATTCTTCGCTTTTTCACGCCGCCGCGAGATGCTCGCCGTGGAGCCGCTCAGAATGACACGTGGTTAGCACGACCGGGCGTCCGATCGGACGCTCGTGACCTGAGCAAAATACTCCTCGAACAGCGCATTGAGTCGCCGCGTCAGCGGCCCCACGCGGCCGTCGCCGACCGGCCGGCCGTCTATCACGGTGACCGGCATCACGTGCCGGCTGCTGCTGGTGATGAAGCACTCCGACCAGCGGGCAAGCGTCGCCAGGGCCAGGGGCGCCTCGCGGATCGGGACGCCGGCGCGGGCGGCCTGCTCCATCAGCAGATCGCGGGTAACGCCCGAGAGCACCTGCTCGGCCGGTGGGGTGAGCGCCGCGCCGTCTACCACCGCGAACAGGTTGCTGTTGGAGCCTTCGGTCAGAAAGTCGCCGTGGTACAGCAACGCCTCGTGGACGCCGGCCGCGCGGCCGGCGCGCTGGGCCAGGTAACTGACCAGGGTGTTCAACGATTTAGCCTGGGGCAGGTTACGGTGGCCCTCGAAGGTGACAACCGGGGCGCCGTCAACGTAGAACCCGCGCGGATAGCGGTGAGGCGCCTGGGGCCAGATGAATGCTACGGCATCGTTCCCATCTTCGCCACCCACCACGAACAGCCGCAAAGTGCACTGCGGCACGGCGTTAACCGCCAGCACGTCAGCGATCCAGCGTTGGAAGGTCGCCTGGTCGGCGGGCAACGGCAGCTTCAACAGTTCAGCCGAGTAGGCCAGGCGGCGCAGGTGCGCTTCCAGGGCAAAAGGAACGCCGCGCACCACCTCCATAGATTCATAGACCCCGTAAGCGCCGTATAGGGCCGGGTTAAACACAGAAATCGTTGCTTCCGCCGGCGGAAGCAACGCGCCGTTGCGCGAGACGTAAATGGGCAAAGGCATGTTTTTAGTTTAGCATGGAGAAGAAGATTTGTCCAAGTAGGGGCACGGCCTTGTCGAAGATCCCCGTAGGGGGCGCCTGCCGCCAGGGCGGCCGCAAGGGTGCGCCCCTACAAATGGGGAGGACCCGCTAGCGCGGTTGCGCCTGCATCAGGCCGGCGATTTCAGCCAGGGTCGGCGGCGCGTCGGCGCGCTTGCGCTGGCAACCGAGGCCAGCCGCCGCACAGGCGAATTTGACGCGTTGCTCCAGCGCCCAATCTTCCTGCCGCCAGCCGTAGATGATGCCGGCCTTGAACAAATTACCGGCGCCGCCGGTATCCACGACCCGGGTGATTTCGTAAGGCTCGACGCCGAACGGGGAACCGTCGGCGCGCACCACCAGCACCGGGCGCGGGCCGTCAGTGATCATGATTGCGCCAGCGCCCTGCGTCTGCAATTCCAACGCGTGGTCATATTCGTACACGCCCGGAAAGTTATTCAATAGCCAGGCGCTAGAGATGACCACCGCGTCGCTGAGGCTCGCCAATGGGTACTGGGGCCAGATCGCGTCGGCCGAAATCACCGTCTTGCCCAGGTTGCGGGCAACGACGGCCGCCCGGTCGCGCTCGTCCCGACCGTAGGCATCCACGCTCAACATACGCGCCCGGCGCATCATCTGTTCCGTCAGCTCGACTATCGGGGTGGTATCGTACCAGTAGGCGATCCGGCTGCGCTCGCCGTCGGGCGTGACCAGGATGCGGGAAAAGGGCGTGACGACGTTTTCATGTTGACGGAGGTACTGCGTGTCAATGTTCGGATGGCGCACCAACTCGTTCACGATGAACTGGCCCTTCCAGTCAATGCCGATGATGTTACCCACGACCAGGACGCGCAGGCCCCAGGTCGCCAGGGGGATCGCGACCTGGAGCGCCTCGCCGCCCACCTCGTTGTACTCGTCGGTCGCCGTGACGTCGCGCTTGGGATGGGGCAGATGGGTCAGGTGGGTGACGTTATCTATGCTGATCGTACCGTAGCACAGGACGTCGTACTCGTCGTCGCCGGCGGGCATGGTTTTTCTCCTCCTTACAACGGGTAACAAAAGGCGAGGGCCGCGGTTTGGGGCAGCGCCAGCCCTCGCCTGCTGTGTATTCTAGCACAATTAAAGCGTTTTGTATAGATTCTACTTCGGCACGTACACCAGCCCCACCCACCGCGCCCGGCCACCCACGTTCCCGATCAACAGGAAGGCGTCTCCGGTCTTCTGCGCGCCCCAGCCGGCGCCGTAGACCACGTGCACGATGCCAGAGGCAAGCTTCACCCGATCGCCGAGCCGCTGGCGGCCATCCACGCTGAAATCCAGCCGCGGCGCGCCCGGCTCCAGATAGGTCTGCCGCAACTGGGCGCTGGCCTGCGCAGGCGACAAGGAGACGCTGTCGGCTGCGCCCGTGTTAAGCTGAAACGGATCGCCCATCATGCCTTGCAGCGTCGCGTAGTCTTTGGCGCGGATCGCCGCGTCGAGGCTCGCCAGCAACGGGTCGAGGTCGAGGCCCTGGAGCATCACCGTCATCGAGGCCAGGTGCTCGATGGCGCCGTCGCGCGGGCTTTCGCTCCATACCTGGATCCGGCCCGGCTGGCTATCGGCCGGCACGGCGAAGGGTACCGTGGCCGTGAAGACGCCCTGGCTCCCATAGGGGCCGCTCACCGTGGTCGGCGTCTGGCCGATGCGACCACCACTGCCGTCCAGGATCGTCACGATGATCGTCTGCTCGAAACCCGATCCCAGACCAGTGACTGTCACAGGGCTGGTGACGGTCATCCCGCGCGTGGGGCCGAAGATAACGATCTCCTCGCACAGGCAGCCGGTTGGCATCGGGGCCGGCGTGGGGCGGGGCGGGATGGGTGTGGGCACGAGGGCCGTCGGTCGCGGCGTGGGCGCAGGGGTCGTCGGTCGCGGCCCGGGGATGCGCAAAACCTGCCCGACGAAAATGCGGTTGGGGTCCCAGAGGCCGTTGGCTGCCGCCAATTGCGCTGGATCCACGTCGTATCGGCGGGCGATGCTGGTCAGCGTCTCGCCGGGGCGCACCACGTGCGTGCTCCCGTCAACGGGGCCGACCTGCGGGATTGTCAGCCGCTGGCCGGCGAAGATCAAGCTCGGGTTCAAGAGGTTGTTGGCGTCGGCGATGGCGGCCGGGCTGACGCCGTACAGCCGGGCGATGGTGCTGAGTGTCTCGCCGGGGCGGACCACATGCACCGTGCCCCCCTGGGCCAGGACGGCCGTCGCGCCGAGCAAGGCCAGCAGCAAAACCGCGATGACGATCTTCAGGCGAAGATAACGTGGACGCATGGGAAACCTCCTTTTACAGCATACGTGCAGTATAGCCCGATTGCAGGCGGCTGGCAAGTCGCGCGACGAGGGGGAGCTAGGCCGTTGTGGACTTGACGTTACCCTACTCGTGCCGTAGAATAGCCTCCATGACGCTACCCTTCATCCTTCCGCTCTCCTCACCCGATGCCACCCTCCCCCTGGCTGGCGGCAAGGGCATGAATTTGTCCTGCCTGCTCAGGGCCGGCTTCCCGGCGCCCGGGGGCTTCATCGTCACCACCGATGCCTACCGCGCCTATGTCGAGGCCAACGAGCTACGCTACTTCATCCTGGCGACCGCCAACGCGGCGCCGCCCGATGATCCCATTGCGCTCGAAGCTGCCTCTGCCGCGATTCGCGGCCGTTTCGCGGTCGGCAGCATTCCTCGGGAGTTGGTGGACGCAATCTGCCAGGCCTACGGCGCGCTCGACCTGGGTTCGGTGGCGGTGGCGGTGCGCTCTTCGGCCACGGCCGAAGACCTGCCGGGCCTCTCATTTGCGGGCCAGCAGGACACATTTCTGAACGTCGTGGGCGAGGAAGGGCTGCTGCGGGCGATGGTGGACTGTTGGAGCAGCCTGTGGACGGCGCGCGCCATCGGCTATCGGGCGCGCGCCGGCCTATCCCACGCCGAGGTGGCCCTGGCCGTGGTGGTGCAGGCGATGGTACAGGCCGAGGCGGCCGGCGTGCTCTTCACCGCCAACCCGCTGACCGGGCTGCTGGCCGAGACAGTCATTGACGCCACGCTGGGCCTGGGCGAGGCGTTGGTTTCAGGACGGGTGGAGCCGGATCATTACGTCGTGGGGGCGGATGGGCAAATCGTCAGCAAAACACTGGGGACGAAAATACTCTCTGCTGACGTGCCTGGCACTTCGGAAAGTGCCAGGCACGTCACAGAGGCCAAACTCGCCCAGCAAGCGTTGCCCGATGACGCGATTTGCGAGCTGGCCGCACTGGGCCGCCAAGTCGAGACGCTGTTCGGCGCGCCGCAAGATGTCGAATGGGCCTGGGCCGACTGGAAGCTCTGGCTCGTGCAAGCGCGGCCGATCACCTCACTCTACCCGCTGCCCGAGGGGATGCCGGCCGAGCCGCTGCAGGTGCTGGCTTCGTTCGCCGCGGTGCAAGGGATCATGGACCCGTTCACGCCGCTGGGTCAGGACGTGATCCGCGGATTCATCGCCAGTATCGCCAATCTGATCGGCTACCACGAAACCCTCACCAGCCTGCGTGCGCTTATGGTGGCGGGCGAGCGGCTCTACATGAACCTCACCGGTGCACTGCGCCACGGCGTGGCGCGCCGGCTGGTTCGCTTTATCCCGTCATTTGTGGAGCCGGCCATGGGCCGGGTGCTGGCGGTGATCTGGGACGACCCGCGGCTGGCCCCCACCGCGGACAAAATCAGCTTTCGCACCGTGCGGCGGATTGCGCCCCTGCTGCTACCCATCGCCGGCCGCTTCCTGGGCACGCTGCTGCGGCCCGATGCCAGCCGGCGCCGCGCCCAGGCCGCAGCCGAGACCGCCATCACTGCCTTCCGGGCCCGGGGCGCCGCGGCCGTCACGCTGACCGAACGCCTGGATCTGCTTGACGAAATCTTCCGCACGGCGCGGGACGTCGTGATTGGCCGCTTGCTGCCCGGCTTTGCGCCCGGCATGGCCGCGCTGAACCTGCTCACCCACCTGGGGGCCGAACTGCCCGATGGTCGCCGCGACGTGTGGGAAGTTACCCGCGGGCTGCCGCATAACGTCACCACCGAGATGGATCTGGCGCTCTGGGCCGCCAGCCAGGCGGTGCGGGCCGATCCGGTTGCCAGCGCACGCTTCGCTGCGGCCGACGCGTCCGATCTCACCGCCGACTACCTGGCCGGACGGCTGCCGCCGGCGGCTCAGACGGCCGTGGCCGGATTTCTGGCGCGCTACGGGATGCGCGGCGTAGGCGAGATTGACCTGGGTCGGCCGCGCTGGCGCGAGGAGCCGACGCCGGTCATCCAGGCCATCCGCAGTTATCTGCAAATCCAGGACGCCGGCGCCGCGCCCAGCGCGGTCTTTGCGCGCGGCGCCACAGAAGCGGAGACGGCCATCAAGCGCCTGGATGCGAAGGCGCGAAAGACGCGCGGCGGCTGGCTGAAAGCGCGCCAGATTCGCTGGGCCAGCCGGCGTGTACGCGCGGTCGCGGGACTGCGCGAGTCGCCCAAGTTCACCATCATCCGGCTGTTCGATGTGGCCCGCACGGCCCTGCTGAGTTCGGGCCGCGAGTTGGTGGCCGCGGGCGTGTTAGAGCGACCGGAGGATGTGTTCTTCCTGCATCTGGATGAGTTACGCGATCTGGCGGATGAGGAGCAGGGGAGCAGAGGAGAGAGGGAGCAGGGGGGAGAGGAAGAGGGGGCGCACCCCAGCCCCCCTGCCCCCCCGCTCCCTTGCCCCCTTGCACAAAAGGTCGCCGCGCGCCGCCAACTTTATGATCGCGAGAAGCTGCGCCGCCAGATACCGCTCGTCATGCTGAGTGATGGCCGGATCTTCTATCCGGGCGCGGAGGCAACGAGCACGGCCAGCGCAGACAGCTTGACCGGGAGCGGGGTATCGCCGGGAGTCGCTGAAGGCATCGTCCGCGTGGTGCTTGATCCGCGCGGGGCGCAACTGGCCCCGGGCGAAATCCTGGTCTGCCCCGGTACCGATCCCGCCTGGACGCCCCTCTTCCTGGCCGCGGGCGGGCTGGTGATGGAGGTGGGCGGGCTGATGACGCACGGCTCGGTCGTGGCCCGCGAATACGGCATCCCGGCAGTCGTCGGCGTCAGTGGCGCCACGACGCGGCTCAAGACAGGCCAGCGCGTGCGGGTGGACGGCGCATCCGGGCAGATAGCCATCCTGGCGGATAGCTGATGATCCACGGAACGAAAATGTAGGTTAGCCCGCTGTGGGGAGCACGTCGGAGTGATAGAATCGTTCGTAAACATTAGTCGTGATTTTGCAAACCCTGGACGATTGTTTTACAATAGCCCTCAAAACGGAGAAAGATCATCATGCCCAAGATCGCAATCACCGGCAAGGGGGGCGTCGGCAAGACCACGCTGACCGCCTTGCTCTCCTACGTTTACGCCCAACGCGGCCAGGACGTCATCGCCATTGACGCGGACCCCGCGGGCAACCTGGGGCTGGCCTTCGGGCTGACCGCCGCGCTGGACGCCGAGTTGAAGCCGATCGCCGAGATGGAAGCGCTGATCTACGAGCGCACGGGCGCGCAGCCCGGCACCATCGGCGGCTGGTTCAAGCTCAACCCGAAGGTGGACGACATCCCCGAGAACTTCAGCATCACACACCGCGGCGTGCGCCTGCTGCGGCTGGGCACAGTGCGCGGGGGCGGCGCGGGCTGCCTCTGCCAGGAGAACGCGCTGCTGAAGGCGCTCGTCACCCATCTGTTGCTGCGCAAGAACCAGACATTGATCCTGGACATGGAGGCAGGGGTCGAGCACCTGGGCCGCGGCACGGCCAGTTCCGTGGATGCGTTCGTCATCGTCGTGGAGCCGGGTCTCCGCAGCCTGGGCACCGCCGAGCAGATTCACGGTCTCGCGGCCGAGATCGGAATCAAACGAATCTACCTGGTCGCCAACAAGGTGCGCGGGCCGCAGGACGAGGCCTTCGTCCGCGCCCACGCGGGCGGCCTGCCGGTGTTGGGCAGCCTGCCGTTTACCGCCGACGCGGTCGCCGCCGATCAGGGCGGCCTGGCCGTCTTCGATCAGGCGCCGGAGCTGCTGGCCGCGGCCGAACGCATCGCCGACGCGTTGGGAGCATGATAGGGAGAATCCCATATGGCCGATTCACCCCGTCTGGGCAATTACGACGACACGCCGATCTACACCATCAAGACCGTGGTGCAGCAGACCGGCATCGCGCCGGCCACGCTGCGCGCCTGGGAACGGCGCTACGGGGTGCTGTCGCCGGGCCGCAGCGACGGCGGCTATCGGCTCTACGCGGAACGAGACATCGCCACGCTGCGCTGGCTGAAGAGCCAGGTGGAAGCCGGCGTCGCGATCAGCAGCGCAGTCGCGCTGCTCGACCTGCGCCATCAGGCCGGCGAGACGCCGGAGTTAATCGTGCCGCCCACGGCCGCGGGCGGCCCGGCCGAGCCGCCCGCGCCGGCCCCAAACGCGCGCAGCACAGCGGAGATCGTCGCTGACCTGCTGGCGGCCCTGCTGGCCTTCCGCGAGACCGAAGGGGAGCAATTGCTGGCCGAGGCGTTTGCCCTTTACCCAATCGAAGTTGTGGCCGAAAAAGTTATCGCGCCCGTCTTGATCGAAGTCGGTGAGCGATGGCACGCGGGCCAGGCGACGGTCGTCCAAGAGCACTTCGCCACGGCGTTCCTGCGCCGGCGGCTCACGGCGCTCTTTCACACCTACGATCAACCGGCGACCGGCCCGCTGGCGATCGCCGGTTCAGCGCCAGGGGAGTGGCACGACGTCGGCATCCTGCTGGTGGCGCTGGCTTTGCGCAGACATGGCTGGCGCGTGATCTTCCTGGGGCAGAACGTGCCCATGGATCATCTCGTCGAGGAGATCGCCCGCCTTCGCCCCGCCCTGGTCTGTCTTTCGGCCACCACGATTCTCGCCATCCCGCCGCTCCAGGAGATTATCGGCGCGTTGGAGCGCCTGCCGGAGCCGCGGCCACGCCTGGTCTTGGGCGGACGCGTCTTCAACCAGAACGCCGAGTTGCGGGAGCGGTTTCCCGGCGCGGTATGGGCGACGACCGCGCGGGAGTTGGTGGCCACGCTGGCGCGGAGTCAACACCCATGACTGCCCAAACGAAACGCCTCGTGATCGGTATGTCCGGCGCCTCGGGCCAGATCTATGGCATCCGGCTGCTCGAGGCGCTAAAGGCCATCGGGGACGTGGAGACGCACCTGGTCATCAGCCGCGCCGCGGCCATGACCATCGCCCAGGAGACCACCTGGGATCCGCGAGACGTGGAGGCGCTGGCAAACGTGGTCTACCGGCCCGGCGACATCGGCGCGGCCATCGCCAGCGGCTCGTTCGCCACGGCCGGCATGATCGTCGCGCCCTGCAGCATCAAAAGCCTGTCGGCCATCGCTCACAGCTTCGACGACGACCTGCTCACCCGCGCCGCCGACGTGCAGCTCAAGGAGGGCCGGCCGGTGCTGCTGATGGTGCGCGAAACGCCGTTGCACCTGGGTCACCTGGAGCTGATGGCCCAGGCCGCACGCATCGGCTGCATCATTTTCCCGCCCGTACCGGCCTTCTACAGCCGGCCGCAGACGGTGGACGATATCATCAACGGCACGGTGGGGCGGGTGCTCGCGCGGCTGGGGTTCGAGAATGAGATGTATTACCGGTGGTTGGGGATGGCAGCGGATAGGCAGCGGATGAGCGGATAGCAAAGCGCAAAACATAAAACGCAAAGCGCGATTTGCAAGTGCGTTTCTGGACAGAGTATGGTATAATTCGTCAGACTTCTCGGAACGCAATACGCAGCACGTTTCATGCAGCAGGAGGGCAAGTCCCCCGCCATGACGCAGATCATCGCCATCGCCAACCAGAAAGGCGGCGTGGGCAAGACCACCACGACGGTCAACCTCGGCGCCGCGCTTGCCGAACGCGGCTTTCGCACCCTGCTCGTGGATCTGGACCCGCAGGCGGCCCTGTCCTACGGCGTCGGCCTCCAGTCCGACAATCTCCAGCGCACAGTTTACGACCTCCTGATCAACCCGGAGTTGAACGGAGCAGACATGGTGCACTCGGTCGGACGGCGACTGGACGTGTTGCCGGCCAACATTGACCTGGCCGCGGCCGAGATCGAGCTGATCACGGCCTTCAGCCGGGAATCCATCCTCAAGGATGTCCTGGCGCCCCTGGCGCCTCATTACAATTTCGTGCTGATAGACTGCGGACCGAACCTGGGTCTGCTGACGATCAACGCGTTGACTGCGGCCGACGCGGTGCTCATCCCCGTGCAGTGCGAATTCCTCGCCCTACGCGCCCTGGATGCGCTTCAACGCACCGTCAAGCGAGTACAGGCGCGGCTCAACCCCCGGCTGCGGATCATCGGCATCCTGCCGACGATGTACCAGACGGGCACACGCCATGCTGAAGACGTGCTGGCGCAGGTCTAGTCGTTGTTCGGCGGGCAAGTGCTCGACATCCAGATCAAGAAGAGCATTCGCTTTGCCGAAGCGTCGGCGCAGAGTCGGTCTATTCTGGAATATGCTCCCAATCACGAGGGTGCAGCAGCATATCGAGCTCTTGCGGAGGTAATCAGCCATGACCACACCTAGAGGTAGCACCCAGCGTGGAGAAGCGCTCCGCGGGCGCGGGCTGGATGCATTGTTCGATAGCACGGTCGGCCCGGCTGCCGGCAGCCAAGAAGTGGACGCCGACCTGGCCTCCTTGCTGGACAACGAGGTGCGGGCGGCCCAGGGCAGCGGCGCGGCCCCCGTACACGTCGCGCCGGTCGTCACCGGCGGTTCGCGCGCAACCGAGATGCCGGAGGTGATTGACCTGCCACCGCTCGCGACCGCGGCGCAGTCGGTTCAGCCGGCCGAGCCGCCATCATCTTCACCGCCACGGCCGACTCCCGCGGCCGACACCCCTGCGCCCGAGCCGGAACGCGTTCTGCCCCTTACCAAGCGGTTCGGCGCGATCATCATGGACACCGAGCCTTCGGCCGCCGCCACGCCCGTGGCCGAAGAGACCCCGCTGGAAGTCGGGCCAGCCGGTGAGATCATCGAGGAGCGACCTCTGCCCGCGGTCACACCGGAAAGACTGCCCGCGGAACGCAGCATCATGCCGCCCATCACCGGGACCCCCGTGACGCAGTCGCAGCCGATTGTGATCACCCCGCGCCCCGACGATCAGAAGGCACTCATCCTCGCGCGGTTGGACAAGATGCTCGGCCCGGATTGGCAGCAGACGTTCCGCCAAGAGATAGATGATCTGTACAAGCAGGTGGCGACCGAATTCAGCAGCCCGCCGGCAAACGCCGATAGGGCAGCGGGTCTCCTGAACGAAGCCTTGCAGACCCTCGTCGAAAACCCGGAGGAATACGTCGCAGCCAAGAATCGCACCATCCAGGTGCAGACCATGCTGAACCGCACGCGGGAAAGCCGGGTGCAATCGGGCCACTTCGGCCCGCGCATCCTCGGCTACGAGGTTGGCTGGATGTTCCTGTTCCTGCTGGGCCTGGTCTTCGCGGCGCCGCTGGCGACGGGGCTCGGCTCGCTGGGAAAGATGAGCGAGAAGACGATGGCCGATCTCTTCCCGATCTGGAATACGATGATGTGGGGCGGCATCGGCGGGGTGATCGGGGCGCTCTACACCCTCTGGTGGCACATCTCCGACCAGGAGGATTTCGACCGCCAGTATCTGATGTGGTATCTGGTCCAGCCGATCATGGGCTTGCTGCTCGGCGGGATCGTGTTTCTATTGCTGGCAGGTGGATTCCTGATCTTGGCGGTGAACCTGACAGATTCCGCGGATTCCACCGCAGGGACCAGGCTGTTGCCCTACTTGGCCGCGGTGCTGGCAGGATTCCGGCAAAACTTCATCTACGAGCAATTCGACCGGATGATTGCTCTCTTCGGCCAGGGCAGCAAGTCTCAGGGCGGCAAAGCCTGAGCTCAGAATGGAGAATGGAGATTATCGGGATAGCTGTCATTCTGAGCGGGTCGCCCTCGGGCCTCTCGTTACGACGTGAAGCCAGCGAAGAATCTCCCCCGTGCCGCGTGGAGACCCTTCGCTGGTGTGACGTCGCAGCGCAATTCATGGGACCGACCCGCTCAGAGCTTGCCCTGAGTGTAGCGAAGGGGTGACATACGTTCCTCACTCGTCCCACACCACCTCGCCCACATCATAAGCCGGCGCGCAAGTGACGACCAGGGCCAGATCATCCGGGCCATCGTTCCATACCTTGTGCCGCTGCCCCGGGCGGATGAGCACCACGTCTCCCGGTCCGACCTCACGCGTCACCTCGTCCACGCGTATGCGTCCCCGCCCGGACGAGACCAGGTAAACCTCATCGGCGACCGTATGATGGTGCTCTGTCGCAGCCGTTCCCGGCGGATGAACGATCACCGCCAGGCTGTGGCTGGTGAAACCGTTCGAGCGCCCGGCCAACTCCTGCACGCACGCGCCGTCGGGAGCGGTGAATGAGGGAATACTGGTCAAGGAACGAGAATTCTCCACTGTAACCATCCTTTCCTGTCGTTGCGAGCGGAGTCCGGCGCCGCAATATCCAGCTTCCAGCATCTAGCTTCCAGCTACGCCTTCACCCGCTCGATGCGCGCGCCCAACCCCCGCAACTTCTGGTCAATCGCCTGGTAGCCGCGGTCAATCTGGCCGATGTTGGCGATAGTGCTGGTGCCCTTGGCGGCCAGGGCTGCGATCAACAGCGCCATGCCCGCGCGGATGTCGGGGCTGCTCAGCTCGGAGCCGTGGAGCTGCGCCGGGCCGACGACGACCGCGCGGTGCGGGTCGCAGAGGATGATCTTGGCGCCCATGCCGATCAGCTTGTCCACGAAATAGAGCCGGCTCTCGAACATCTTCTCGTGGATCAGCACCGTGCCCTTCGCCTGCGTCGCCACCACCAGGGCAATGCTCATCAGGTCGGCGGGAAACTGGGGCCACGGCGCATCGTCAATCTTCGGCACCACGCCGCCGACGTCCTCGCGAATCTCCAGGTCCTGCTCGTCGGCCACGATCAAGGTATCCCCCTCGCTGCGCATGTTCACGCCCAGACGTTCACGGAAGACGAAGTTGATCATGCGCATGTGCTCGGGGACGATGCCGTGGATGCGGATTTCCCCACGCGTGACCGCGCCCAGCCCCATGAAGCTGCCGACCTCCAGGTAATCGGGCGAGATGGTGAACTCGCCGCTGCCCAGCGAGGCTACGCCGTGGATGGCCAGCGTATTGCTGCCGATCCCTTCGATCTGCGCGCCGAGGACGTTCAGCAGCTTGCAAAGGTCTTGCACGTGCGGCTCGGACGCGGCGTTGCGGAGGATCGTCGTGCCTTTGGCGAGCACCGCGGCCATCACCGCGTTCTCGGTGGCGGTGACGCTCATCTCGTCGAGCAGGATGTCGGCCCCGACCAGGCCATCGGTGCGCATGACGAAATCGTAGCGGTCGAAGTCAATCCGCGCGCCGAGCGCCTCCAGCGCCAGCAGGTGTGTGTCCACGCGGCGCCGGCCGATGCGATCGCCGCCGGGGAGGGGCAGCACGGCCTGGCCGAAGCGCGCCAGCAGCGGCCCTGCCAGCAGCATCGAGCCGCGGATTTGCTGGAACAACTCGGGGCTGGGCCGGGCGAAGGCCGCGTCGGCCGCGCACAGGCGCAGAATGTCGCCGCCGCCCTGCGAAGTCACGCCGTACTCGCCCAGGATTTGCAGCATCGTGCTCACGTCGCCGATGCGGGGGACGTTGCGCAGGGTGACTTCGCCCCCGGTGAGCAGCGTCGCGGCCAGGATCGGCAGCGCGGCGTTCTTGTTGCCTGCCAGGGTCACGTCGCCGGTCAGGGGCTGGTTGCCTTCGATGATGAATTTCTCCATTGAAATGCGTCCTTTCGCTTGGACACGGATAAACACGGATGGGGCGGAGTCAAGCGGATAATGTCCCGATACCGGATAATTCCCGCTAAACAGACGATGAATGGCGGCGGTCGGTTCCCCCACGCGGTATGACAGCCTGACAGCGTCTATTCTACCATAAAATGGCGCAGGCTCTTTGGGATTTTGCGGGAAAGGGCCACATATAGGGGTACACCTTACGCAAACCGGCGATACCCTTCCAGATCCAGGTACAGCCGCTGAAAGAGCGTTGTGACACGCGAGATGCCGTAGCAGCGCCGCTTGAGGGT
>JAPLHB010000011.1 GCA_026389845.1 Chloroflexota bacterium | reverse complement strand
CCCTCCCACAGGCCATCGGTGAGTTCCGCATGGCGTAACTTAAGGCCCCAACGCGCGCCCTTGATGACGTAGGGAATCTGGCTCATGTTCTCGGTGCCGCCCACCAGGAACAGCTCGCCGTAGTCATCACGGATGGACTGGTAGGCACAGACAATGGCCTGGATGCTCGACGCGCAATTGCGCTGCACGGTGTAGGCGGTGACGTGATTGGGGATGCCGGCGTAGATGGCCGCGACGCGGGCGATGTTCGCCGCATCTGACGGCTGGCCGATGTTGCCGAAAATCACTTCGTCCAATTGGCCGGCCTCGATGCCGGCATCGGCGATGACGCGCTGCATGACGACCTTCGCCAGGTCAGTGGCAGGCACGGTCTTGAACGCGCCCCCGAAGCTGCCGTTGGGGGTGCGCAGCGGGTTGGTGATGACGACTTCCTTCATGGGTGAGACCTCCTTGCGTGATACGGGATGCGTGACGAGTGAAACGTGTTGCGTGTTGCGTGAACTTCGCCAGTTGAAACCAACAGACGAATGATGTATAATGACCTCAGCAATCAACCAGGAGCTTTCACGATGAGAACAGTCAGAAGCGGATCGCACAAACGAGAACTCGTGCGGGAAATGTACGGCAGCGACGTTTACGAGTACTACCCGCTCGGCGAACACATCGTCGCCGCCCCGGGCGTGTGCGGCGGACGGCCGACTTTCAAGTATACGCGCCTGGAAGTGAGCACGATCCTCGCGCTCATCGCCGCGGGCGAATCGGTGCAGCAAGTTGCGCAAGAGCGGGTTCGTCCCTGAACTTTTGCTACGGCGTGACACCAGCGAAGAATCCGTTCGCTGCGCTCAGAGCCTGTCCTGAACACAGTGAAGGAACAAGTTCTCCTTGCCGAGACGAGACCCCTTCAACTGCGCTCAGGGCAGGCTCTTCGCTGGATTCTCGCCGCGACGCACTTCACGGGGCCGACCCGCTCAGAGCTTGCTCCTTCACTGCGTTCAGGACAGGCTCTGAGTGCAACGAAGGGGTGACAAAAGCGAGTTTTGCGGTACTGCATAATTCGGTTATCCTACGACCAAAAAACACCGACCGTGAACCGCAGTCAGGAGTTGTACAACGCTTCAAGGCTCGCTTGTCGCCTATCAAGCTCGCGCTGGTCGTCAAATCAGGCAAACCTTAAAGAAGTTCCCGAGCTCCTTCACCGCCTATTCCACCATCCCGAGTTCAAGACCAAAGCCGTACGCATAGGCAAAGTCGTTTTGCTGGCAATGGGCCGCATCGAGTATTACGAATCCGACCAGCAGATCAGGGTGATGCCCTGGCTCGAATTCCGGTAAACCATCAGTCGTAGCTCGCATCACGCCTGACCTTTCCCTAATCCCCTCAAACATACCTCCAACGTCGCATGATACAACCCCGGCTCATCGGTTGCGACCAGCGTCCGCCGGATGGGATGCGAGACCAGCGCGAGCGCGCCGTTGAGGCCGGCCCAGAGCACGCCGGCAAGCTGGCGCGGATCGCCGGGCGCGAAAAGGCCGAGCGCGATGCCGTCAGTAATGGCCTGGGTGACGAGGTCGAGGGTGCGGTTGCTCTCGCGCACGATCTGCTCGCGCATGTCGGCCGAGATGCCCTGTTGAAAACCGCCGTGGTTGTAGGCGTTGAGCAGGCGATAATAGTCGGGCGCCTTCTGGCTGAAGGCCAGGTAGGCGTCGGCCAGGGCGCGCAGGCGGCGGTCGGGATGAAGGACGGAGCAGCCGTCACTGGCGGCCTGGAGCTGACCGGTCAGGTCGGCCAGGGCTTGCAACGTCAGCTCCGCCAGGATCGCTTCCTTGTTCTCGAAGTAGAGGTAAATCGTGCCCTTGCCCACCTCGGCGCGCTGAGCCACCGCGTCCACCGTGGCTCGACCGAAACCGTGCTCCGCAAAGACCGCGCGGGCCGCCTGCAGGATCTCCTGCTTGCGACGGCTGCGCTCTTGCTCGCGGCGATCGGCGGTGGTCACGCGCTCACTCCGTTGGGGCACGGATTGCACGGATGAACACGGACATGGAACCCTATCCGTGAAATCTGTGTCGGTCCGTGTCCCGGTTTCGAACAGACACCGGCGCGGGCCGGTGCGGACACAACGATGACGACGGGGAAATAATGACCGATGGTCAGAAGTTGACCGGCCGTAAGTATACCGCATCGCGGCGCGGATGTCAAGCATTGTTCGTTATTTGTGCAAAACTCGTCAAAACGACAAACGACGAACGACCGACGACGACGGTTCCATGATTCGTCGTTCGTCGTTGGTCATTCGTCCTTCATCATTCGTCGTTCGTCGTTCGTCTGTGGTACAATTCCCTCATGCCCATCCACATCCTCTCCCCCGAAGTCGCTAACCAGATCGCCGCCGGCGAGGTCGTCGAGCGGCCAGCGTCGGCGGTAAAAGAACTGATCGAGAACAGCCTGGACGCGGGCGCGACCGACGTGCGCGTGGAAGTGCGCGAGGGCGGCCGGCGACTGCTGCGTGTTCAGGACGACGGCTGCGGCATCCCTGCGGCCGAGGTAGCCCTGGCGTTCGAGCGCCACGCCACCTCCAAGATTGTCACCGCGGCCGACCTGGATCACATCACCACCCTCGGCTTTCGCGGCGAGGCGCTGGCGAGCATCGCGGCCGTGGCGCAGGTGACGTTGCTCACCCGGGCGCGAGACGAAGAGGCCGGCGCGCTGATCCGCCTGGCCGAGGGCCGCGAGGTCACCCGCGAGCCGGCCGGAGGGCCGCCCGGCACGATCGTCACGGTCGAGCACCTCTTCGCCAACGTGCCGGCGCGGCTCAAGTTCCTCAAGCAGCCCGCCACCGAGGCCAGCCACATCCAGCAGATCGTCACCCGCTATGCCCTGGCCTATCCAGAGCGCCGTTTCAACCTGGTCTCCGACGGCAAGCTCGTCTTTCAATCCACCGGCAGCGGGAAACTATATGACGTGCTGGTGAAAGTGTATGGGCTGGAGATGGCGCGGGAGATGCTGCCGATGAAGACGAAGGACGAAGGACGAAAGACGGAGGATGACCGATCTTCGTCTTTGGTCCTTGGTCTTTCGTCTATTGGCGTCACCGGCTACGTCGGCTCGCCTTCCCTCCATCGCGGTAACCGCGGTTACATCACCCTGTTCGTCAACCGGCGGTGGTTCCAGGATACATCGGTAGCCTACAGCGTGATCCAGGCGTATCACACGATGTTGCCGGTGGGCCGCTATCCGGTGGCGGTGCTCTTCATCGAGATGGATCCGGCCGACGTGGATGTGAACGTGCACCCCACCAAGGCCGAGGTGCGCTTCCGCGACAATCACGCTGTCTTCAGCGCGGTGCAAAAGGCCGTCCGCCGCACGGTGGCTGACCTGGCCCCGATCCCGAAAGTGGGTCTGGGCGGAGACGCATCCGCGGCGACATCGCCCGCGGCCGCCTGGCCCGGCGTGACCGCATTCGGCGGCCCCGCGTGGTCGGAGCGCCGCGACGTTCTCCTCGGCGCAGGCAGCGACGATCATCGGCTCTTCGCCGCGCCCGGCCTCGGCGCCGAGCCACCCGCTTCCAGCTTCCAGCCTGGGCCACCCAATCCGCAATCTGCAATCTCCAATCCGCAATCATCCAAACCCCTCCTTCCCCTCCTCCGCGTCGTGGGCCAGCTCGCGGCCACCTACGTCGTCGCCGAAGGGCCGGATGGCATGTACCTGATTGACCAGCACGCGGCGCACGAGCGCATCCTCTACGAGCAGATGTCCAGCCAGCGGGCAGGCCACACCCTGGCTGTCCAGTCGCTCCTGGAGCCGCTTCTGCTCGATCTCAGCCCGGAGCAAGCCGCGGTGGTGGCCGAGGAGCTCGACACGCTCAACGAGCTAGGCGTCGGCATTGAGCCGTTCGGGGGCAGCAGCTACCTGGTGCGCAGCATCCCCGCGATCCTCAGTCGAGAAAATCCCGCGGGCGCGCTGGTCGAGATCGTGGACGGGCTGGCGAGCCAGAACGACGTGGTGGAAGGCACGGCCGACGCCGCGTTGACGACGTTGATCTGCAAGCGCGCGGCGATCAAAGGCGGGCATCCGCTCAACATGGCCGAAATGCAGGAGCTGGTGCGGCAGTTGGAAGCGTGCCGCTCTCCGCGCACCTGCCCCCACGGCCGGCCGACGATGATCTACCTCAGCGGCGACGAGCTGGCGCGACAGTTTGGAAGAACGTAACACAGGCACGTGCCAGGCACTTTGCGGAAGTGCCTGGCACGTCAATTTCTCGCTTTTGCTCCAAGCGTGTATAATTGCCTGTTGTCAATAGCAAAACGTGAAACGCAAAACGTGAAGATACGTCTTTTCGTTTTTCGCTTTTCGCATTACGCATTACGCTTTACGCATTCTGAGGGGGTTTACTTTGACCGAAGCACTGCTCATCACCACCAAGCCGCGCGACGACCATCAACTGGAAATGCACATTCAGTTAGGCCCGGAGCGTACCGAGGAGACGCTGCTACGCGCGCTCAAACTCGTTGCAAAGAAAGTTCGCATCCCCGGCTTCCGCCCCGGCAAGGCGCCGCACGCGGCTATTTTGCGCCAGTACGGCCGCGAGACCCTGCTAAGAGAGATCATCGATGACCTGGGCCAGGAGGTCTTCAAAGAGGCGCTGGCCGACCAGGAAATCAGTCTCTACGGCAAGGCCGATCTGACCGACATGACCGTGGATCCGCCGGCCTTCACGTTGGTTCTCCCGCTGCAGCCGACCGTGGAATTGGGCGACTACCGAAGCATCCGGTTGGAAGCGCCCACGGTCAACGTGACTGAGGCGGACGTAGCAGCGCTCATCGCGCCGGAATTAGAAAGTCGCGCCCCCTGGGAGACCGTCGAACGGCCAGCCGCAATCGGCGACACGATCGTCATGGATATCCAAGGGACCGTGGGCGAGACCTCGATCATGGACAACCACGATTGGGAGCTTCTGCTGAAGGAAGAAAGCGGCTGGTTGCCCGGCTTTGACGCCGCGTTCGTCGGAGTCCAGGCTGGCGAAGTGAAAGACTTCGCCCTGACCTACCCCGAGGGCTCTTCCTCCCGCTTCAAGGGCCAACAGGCCAGCTTTCACGCGGTGGTGAAGACCGTCAAAAGCAAAACCACACCCGAGCTGACCGATGAGCTTGCCAAGACGCTGGGCGAATACGAGAGCGTCGCCGACCTGCGCACCAAACTGCTGGAGAGCCTGACCAAGCGGCGCACGGCCGATGCAGAGAACAAGTTCAACGAAGACGCCATCGCGGCGGTGATCGCCGGCGCGACCATCGCCTTCCCGCCGCAGGCCGTAGATGACACCGTGCACGATATGGTACACGATCTGGAGCACCGCGTCCAGGAGATCGGCTACACCCTGGAGGATTACCTGCGCCTGCAAAGCATGACCCGCGAGCAGTACGAGCAGCAGGCGCGGCCTTCCGCCGAGCAGCGGCTGAAAGGACGGCTGGTCTTGGGCGAGTTGGCGAAGCGGGAAGGACTGACCGTTTCGGCCGAAGAAGCCCAGGCCGAGTTCGACCGCCTGATCGGCCAGGCCGAGGAACCGGCCCACGCCGATGAGCTTCGGAAGCTCTTCGGTTCGGACGCCGGACAGGCAATGATCCGGCAGGGCCGCGCCGGAAGCCGTCGTGACCGAACCCATCGCAGCAGAACTGGTCGCGGAACCTGTCGCAGAGGCAGTGCAGACTACTGAACCCGCAGCGAGTAACGAGTAAAATCGCAGAGCATTGACCGGTGTCATGCGCGCCTGTCATTCTGAGAACTGCCATGCCGCGCGGCGGCATTCTTGAAGATAGAAACTTCTGCGCTTGTCATGCTGAGCGGGTCTACCCGCCAACGATCGTTGCGACGAACATCCAGCGAAGCATCTCGTGTTGCAAGTTTCTGAGCAGCGGGTCTACCCCTAAGCTCTCGTCACGGCGAGAAACCAGCGAAGAATCTCCGCCCGCGACGAGACCCTTCGCTAGATTCTCGCCGCAACGCACTTCACGGGACCGACCCGCTCAGAGCTTGCCCTGAGTGCAACGAAGGGGTGACAGAAGCGAGTTTTGCGGTACTGCATTCTTTCGTTTTTCGCTTTTCGTTTTGCGACTTCACTGCTTACAGGGGATCATACGCCATGTCCAACCAGATACTCACCCCCTCGTCCCTTATCCCGATGGTCATCGAGACCTCGGGCCGCGGGGAGCGCGCGTTCGACATCTACTCGCTGCTGCTCAAGGAACGCATCGTCTTCCTGGGCACGCCCATCAACGACCAGGTGGCGAACGTCATCGTGGCCCAACTGCTGTTCCTGGATCGGGAAGACCCCGAAAAGGACATCCAGTTCTACATCAACTCGCCCGGCGGGCAGATCTACGCGGGACTGGCGATTTACGACACCATGCAGTTGATCCGGCCGCAGATCAGCACCTTTGCGATCGGCGTGACGGCCAGCTTCGGGACGCTGCTGTTGACGGCCGGCACCAAGGGCAAACGCTATGCGATGCCGCACGCCACCGTCCACATGCACCAGCCGTTGGGCGGCGCTCAGGGTCAGGCCACCGAGATCGAGATCCAGGCCCGCGAGATTCTGCGTCTGCGCGAGGATCTGAACCGGATCATGGCCCATCACACCGGCCAACCGATCGAACGCATCGCCGAAGACACCGAGCGCGACCGCTATATGACGGCCGAGCAGGCCAAGGAATATGGCTTGATTGACGAAGTGCTACATTCCGCCGATAGGCAAGGAAAGCCCAGTGGCAAATAGCAGCAAAAGCATACCCATCGGCGAGCACTGCTCCTTCTGCTATCGCGATCCCAGCCAGGTGCGGCGGCTGATCTCGGGGCCGGAGGGGGTCTTCATCTGCAACGAATGCGTGCGCCTGTGCCAGGAAGTGATTGACGAAGACGGCGCGAAAGAGGCCAAAGCCAACGCTGCGACCCCGCGCTGGCGACTGCTGCCCCCGCGCGAGATTGTGGCGCGACTCGACGACTACGTCATCGGGCAGGAACGCGCCAAGAAGGTGCTCTCGGTTGCGGTCTACAACCACTACAAGCGCATCGCCACGCCGGAAGCCACGGAGGGCTTCGGCGACAAACGCAACGATGTCGAGTTGGAGAAGAGCAATATCCTGCTGATGGGGCCGACCGGCTGCGGCAAGACATTGCTGGCCCGCACGCTGGCGCGCATCCTGGAGGTGCCCTTCACCATCGCCGACGCTACGGGCCTCACCGAGGCCGGCTACGTGGGCGAGGATGTCGAGAATATCCTGGTGCAACTGCTCCAGGCCGCCAACTGGGATACGGCCAAGGCGGCGCTCGGCATCGTCTACATTGACGAGATTGACAAGATCGCGCGCAAGAGCGGCGACAACCCCTCCATCAGCCGCGATGTGTCGGGCGAAGGGGTGCAGCAGGGGTTGCTCAAGATCATCGAGGGCACCATCGCGCACGTGCCGCCGCAGGGCGGACGCAAGCATCCCACCCAGGAGTTGGTGCAGCTCGATACCAACAACATCCTCTTCATCTGCGGCGGTGCGTTCACCGGGCTGGACGCGGTGATCGGGCAGCGGATCGGGCTAAAGGGCCGCGTCGGCTTCCAAACGTCCGGCGATCTGCCCATCAGCCGGGACGCGCAGACCGCCGCGCTGTTTCAGCAGGTGATCTCCGACGACCTGCTCAAGTACGGCATGATCCCGGAGTTCGTCGGTCGGCTGCCGGTGACGGTGAGCGTGGATCCTCTGGACGAAGCCGCGCTGATGGCCGTGCTGACCGAGCCGAAGAATGCCATCGTCAAGCAGTACCGGCGGTTGTTCGAGCTAGACGGCGTCGAGCTGGTCTTCACCCCCGAAGCGTTGCAGACCGCCGCCAAAGAGGCCATGAAGCTCAAAACCGGCGCCCGCGGCCTGCGCACCATCGTCGAGAAGGTGCTGCTCGACGTGATGTACGAGTTGCCCTCGCACCCCGAAGTGGTCAAGTGCGTGGTGAATGCCGAGTGCATCACCCGCGCCGCGCCGCCGCTGCTCCTGCTCGGCTCCGGGCAGGCGATCGGGTGGGGCGAGTTCGTACACCAGAAGACGGCGTAGAAGCCGCGAAATCAACGCTTGCAAAACGGGCATCCCTGATGGGATGCCCGTTCTGCTATGTTGGACGTCTGTCATTCTGAGCGGGTTTGCCCCTAACTTCTCGCGACGGTGAGCATCCAGCGAAGAATCCTTCACTGCGTTCAGGACAAGTTCTCGTGTCGCAAGGAGACCCTTGTCCTGAAAATAGCCCCAACTGCAACTTTTGCAGTACCCAAGAAACACAGTTTATGCCCGTGGCAGCATAGGTTACAGTGATTGGCAGTGGGGACAGATGAAGCTGCTGGTGCTGCCGGTCTTGATCTTGGCGATAGCTGCGCCGCAGGCGGGGCAGGACTGGCCTTCGCGATAGCCGATCAGAACGTCGTCCATGGTAAAGCCGCCCTTTTCCCCGTACAGATTCACTTCGTAGAATGCGCCGCCCTTGTTAATGCTGGGTTGCAGGCCGTCGTGGATGGCCTGGGTCAGCGCGGCAATCTCGGCATCGGTCAGTGTGTTGATCTTACGCAGCGGATGAAGCCGGGCCAGGAAGAGGATGTCGTGAACGTAGGCGTTGCCGATGCCCGCGATGCGCGACTGATCCAGCAGAAACGCCTTGAGCTGGCCGCGCTGCCCCTGCAGCAGGCCGCGCAGGTCAGCGGCAGACAGATCGAGCGCATTCGGGCCGAGCTTGCCGACCATGTCGTGCGCTTCCAACGGCCCGGGCGGGAGATAGTGAGCGTAGCCGAACAACCAGAAGTTCACCGAGAGACATGCGCCATCGGTGAAGTCGAAGATCAGGCGGTACTTCTCAGGCAGCCGGTCACGCGCCACCAGCAGGATCTCGCCGCCCATGCCCAGACCCAGCAGCAGCCAGCCCTGCGTCGTCTCGGTGACGAGCCACTTGCCCCGCTGGCGCGTGCCGAGGAGCCGGGCGCCGGTCAGCCCCGTGATGAAGGTCTCCACCGGCACGTTGAGACACTTCGGCTGCAAAACCTCGATGCCGGCGATCGTCCGACCGGTCAGCGCGGCATCCATCTCTCGCGCGCGGACGGCGATTTCGGGCAACTCAGGCATGGCGCGACCTCACATCACCAGCGTGACCCGGATCGCGTCCAGGTTGGCTTTGGCCGCCGGCGCCTGGGTCAGGAACGCCGTCAGCTTGTCGCAATTGTAGTCGGGGCAATGGGCGCAGTTGGCGACCCCGCGGCCCACGCCGCACGTACGAATTTCACAGAACGGGCAATACCCGCCCAACCGGCCGCCGACGGTCGTGCAGCCGTCGCACGTCACCGCGGCCGATGTCCATGTCCGGCGCGTTGAACTGGACACGCCACTGGGCGACGACACGCTCCTTCATCGCCAGGTCGTCCGCCTGGGTCGCGATGTACGCGGGGCACTCGCTGCACACCAGGCCACAGTAGGCCACGATCCGATCCATGGGAAACCTCCTTTGCTTGAGAAACGTCCGATTCTTCCGTTGCCGACACATAATAGCACATCTGTTCTTATTGTGCAAATCGCGAATGGATGCACTTGCATCCTCACAATGACAAGTTGCAGCATCGGCGCGAAACGGGTACAATGGAGGTGCGAGTTATTTGTCGCACGCTGTCGTTTCGGCAAACTGGAACGCTTTCCGTGGCTGGTACGTCTGCAAGCTTGTCGAAGATCGAAATTCACACGCGAGGAGAAGACAACCCATGACGAAGACAAACACGCGACACGCATACCTCGTCGCCCTGCTCCTGACACTGCTGTTGGCGTCCTGCGCCTCCCCGTCCGCGTGGGCGCCGCCCACCGTCACCGCGCCGCCGCCGACCGTCGCGCCCACCGCCGCGCCGGTTCCCGCGTCTCCCACTCCCATCCCGGCATCGCCCACCACCGCGCCGACGACCGTACCTGCGCCGTCGGTAGACGCCCTGGTCGCGGCCGTCCAGGCCAAGCTGCCCACAAAGGCGTTCGAGGGCGTCAAGGCCCTGCCGCTGACTGTCCTTACTGGCAGCCGCCCTCTGTGGGCCGTCTACAGCTTCGGGATGCGCAACTTCGACTTGAAGCCGCTGCCCAACCACTTCGTCGCCATCTATGCCCAGGAGGGTGGCGCATGGAAGGAATTGGCCCGGCTGGAGTTTGCCTCAAATGATCCGCAAAGCGCCGCGCCCGATTACGTTGGTAAGAATGGGCTGGCCCAGGTGCAGATCGAGCCGAGTCGTGTGTGGCTGACTCTGGATGGCGGGATGGGCGCGCACGGCGGTGTCTTCAACCTGCTCAGCTTCGACGGCAGCAGCCTGCGCGCAGACGTGACCGCGTCGGCCGCCAGCCCCGGCCTGGGCCGCATCCAGGACGTGAACGGCGATGGCGTCCCCGACGCAGTGCTCGACATCTCCGACCGTTACGTCTTCTGCTACGCGTGCGGGGTCGCCCAGATCCAGTATAAGGTCTACGCCTGGGACAAGTCCAACGGTCGCATGGTGGAGAGAGAGATCCAGCCGATGCTCATGGGCCAGTCGGGACATCCGGGCCGGGCGCTGACCAATGAGGCAGTATCGCTGGCCGAAGCGGGCCTGTGGAAAGACGCCGTGACGAAGATCACCGCGGCGAAACAGGCGTCGGTCGGCGTCAAACCGCCGTTCA
Organism: Chloroflexota bacterium; assembly: GCA_026389845.1. Taxonomy (GTDB): domain Bacteria; phylum Chloroflexota; class Anaerolineae; order CG2-30-64-16; family CG2-30-64-16; genus JAPLHB01. The sequence continues at coordinate 14,319 of JAPLHB010000011.1, read as the reverse complement.
GCAACGACACGGTGGATTGGGACTACGGGCTGATCAAACTCCACGCCGACGCGATGGCCCAGGCGGCCGGGGGCCAGAGCGGCTACCCGTTGTTGAGCAACGTCTTCTACGGCGACTATCCCGCGGCGGTTGACCTGATGCGTGCTTACGGGCCTGCCCAGATCTTCAGCGCCAAGACGCCGCTGGTCATCGGGACGATAGCCGAGCAATGGGTGCCGCAGCTCACCACCTACATCACGGCGAGCGTCAACTCCGCCCTGGGCCTCCAGCCCGCTCTCGCGCCAGCCTACTTTCTGCGCGGGTGGGCGCTCTACCTGGCCGCGCCGGCCAAAAACGCGGCCCTGGCGAAAGCCGATGTGAACAAGGCTGCGGCGCTGGCGCCCGGCGACACGCTGTTCAAGCAATCGGCCCAGTTCCTCGCAGGCGGCAGCCCAACGCCGGTTCCGGTGACCAACGTCACCCGCATCCAGTTTGCCACAGGCGCGACCTCGGCCAACGTCGAAGGCCACATCGCGGCTGGCGACATTGACCGGTACGTCCTGCGCGCGTCGAAGGGTCAATGGACGCAGGTCAGCGTCTCCGCGCCCAAGGGGGACCTGGCGCTGGAGATCTACGGCATCACCGACGGGCAGCCGCTCGTCCGCTCGCAGATGAAGCGGTCTTCCTGGGCCGGTGTTCTGCCCGCGACGCAGGATTACAGCATCAGCGTAGTCTCGTTCGGCGGCAACGCGCCCTACACCCTCCAGGTCATCATCCCCGAGCGGATCACCTTTGCGCCCGGCGCCATCTCCGCGACCGCGAGCGGTACCCTGGCCGAGCGTCAAACTCACGACTACCTGCTGCGGGCGATGGCCGGACAGACCATGACCGTGACCATCACCTCACCGCACAGCGACGTGCTGTTGGAGATCTACGGCATCACCGACGGATCGCCGCTCGTGCGCGTACCGATGGGCGTCAGCACCTGGAAGGGCAAGCTCCCCGGCACGCAGGACTACGCCATCAAGGCAGTTTCAGTCGGCGCTGCGACAAGTTTCAAGATCGAGTTCGTGGTGAAGTAGCCTCCTCGGCGGTTGTTTCTTCACGCGCCGGTCACTTTGGAAGTGACCGGCGCGTTCTTTTTCCTTCCCCCTGCTCCCCAACATTCGACGGCCGTGGCTAGTCAACCTGATACGGCACTTCCGTGATCACGACCCCTCGCTTGAACAACAACGCCATCCGCAACATGAGCGCGGTCTGCGCATGCAACGCGTTGGCCCACCAATGCTTCGGCACGAACTGAGGCACGATGATGGAGATGATCTCGTTCGGCTGGCGCAGAGCATCGATCTGCTGGATGTATGCCAGCAATGGCTCGATCAGCAGCCGGTATGGCGAATCGAGTACCACCAGCCGGACTCCGTCGCCCCAGGTCTCCCACTTGTGCTTTACTTTCTCAGCCTCGACGGGGTCGAGCGCAACATACACAGCGGTGACGTCGGACGAGAGCGCCCTGGCATACGCGAGTCCTGCGAGCGAGCCGCGGTGCACGCCACTGATGGGCATGATGACCCGGTGACGGCCCACGCGCGACGGAGCGCCATACTCATCCAGCGATAGCTGCTTCGCCAGCCGCTTGTAGTGATGGTGAATACGGAAGAAGGTAAAGACGAGCACCGGCACCAGCAGCACGATGATCCAGGCGCCGTCGCGAAACTTGGTCACCGCAAAGACGATCATGACGATGAAGGTGCAGACGGCCCCAACGGCGTTGATGACCAGCTTGGTCTGCCAACCCTGCTCGTAGCGCAGGGTGGAGCCGGGGTCTTTGATCTCCTCGCCCGCCTTCAGGTGGCCGACACGCGACCAGCGGCGAGCCATGCCCGTCTGCGAGAGGGTGAAGGAGAGGAAGACGCCGATGGCGTACAGGGGGATCAAGGCGCTGACGCTGGCCTTGAACAGGATGATCAGGGCCGATGAGATGAGGGCCAGTGCCATGATGCCGCGGGAGAAGACCAGGCGGCTGCCTTTGTACATCAACTGCTTGGGCAGGAAACCGTCGCCGGCGTGCAGTGCGCCCAAACGGGGGAAGTCGGCGAACGACGTATTGGCCGCCATGATCAGGATGAGGGTCGTGGAGACAAGGGTGGCCAGGTAGATCACCCCGCGGCCGCCGTACGCGGTGCGCGCCAACTGCGAGATGACGGTCTCCCCGATATCCGAGGGCACAGCGCCGATCTGGCGCGCCAGGAAAGTGATGCCCAACAACAGGCTGCCCAAGATGAGCGACATCCAAATCAGGGTGGCGCCTGCATTGCGGCTCTTTGGCTCCCGGAACGCGGTGATACAGTTCGAGATGGCTTCGACGCCAGTGAGCGAGGTCGTACCGCTGGCAAAGGCCCGCAGGAGCAGGAAAAGGGCCAGCGCCTGCGCACCGTGAGTCAGTTCAAGTGGGGGCGGGTCAACGACGACGCCTAGATTGCCGGTCAGGAAGCGCGCCATCCCCACGATGACCGTGATAAAGGCCAGCCCCAGGAAGAGGTAGGTCGGCGCGGCAAAGATCGCGCCCGATTCCTTCACCCCGCGCAGGTTGATCAGCATGATGAACAGCACCAGGGCGACTGCGATCTCGACGCGATACGGAAAGAGGTTGGGGAACGCCGATGTGATCTGCGCGACGCCGGACGAGATGGACACAGCCACCGTCAGGATGTAGTCGGTCAGCAAGGCCGCGCCCGCGGTCTGTGCGGGGAGCTCGCCCAGGTTATCGCGTGCAACGATGTAAGCGCCGCCGCCGCCGGGGTAGGCGTGGATGGTCTGCTCGTACGAAACGGTCAGGATCGTCAGCAAGACCACGATGCCGATGGCGAGAGGCACCGCGTAAGCCAAACCGGCAGCGCCGGCTGCGGCCAGCACCAGCATCATCTCCTGGGGACCGTAAGCCACCGACGACATCGCGTCGGATGAAAAGACGGCCAGGCCGACGAATTTGCCGATGGCCTGATGGGGCGCGTCCGCCGTGGCGAGCGGACGGCCGATGAGCCAGGTGCGCCACGAGCGGCCGGGCTGGTAGTTCGCCTCCTGGTAGATGAATGAAGGATTGCTTTCGATTTCTGCGAGAGTCATAGTCTCCTTGTGATCCTCTGGCGAGCCAACAAAAAGGGGACACAGGTAGCCCCCGTGCCCCACACGCCATTGCTTGTTAGCGCCATCTTACGCCCGGCGAGCGCGGGCCGTCAAGGGGTTTTCCGCAAGCTTGACGATTTCTTGACATCCCCTCTGCCTTTCTTGTCCCCCGATTGACGCGCTTCGGGTGTAGAGTGGAGACAGTTTCACGGTCAACGGCGCGGCCCGCTAGTTGACCGTATGTGATTCATGGAGGTGTCTCGATGGGCGATCTCGCGTTTGTGGGCCTTGCGCTGATTTTCTTCGCCGCCAGTTGGGGTTTCGTGTGGATGTGCGAACGGCTGAAGGGAGGTGGCGCATGAGCCTGATGTATGTTGCTATCGGTCTGATCACGCTGTCGCTGGCGGTCTATCTATTCGTGGCGCTGTTGAAACCGGAGAAATTCGGATGAGCACTTTGGATTGGCTCTCACCTGTCGTTTACCTGGCTGTTCTGTTGCTGCTCGCCAAGCCGTTGGGTGGGTTCATGGCGCGCGTGTACAGCGGTCAGTGGACGTTTCTTCACCCGGTGCTGGCGCCCGTCGAGCGTCTCTTCTATCGCGCCGCTGCAGTCAAACCCGATGCTGAGATGACTTGGAAGACGTATGCCGTGGCGATGTTGGTCTTCAACCTGCTGGGGCTTCTGGCTGTTTATGTGCTGCAACGGCTCCAGGGTATCCTGCCGCTCAACCCGCAGGGACTGGCGGCGGTGTCGCCGGATTCGTCCTTCAACACTGCTGTCAGTTTCGCCTCCAACACCAACTGGCAGGGCTACGGCGGCGAAACGACGATGAGCTACCTCACGCAGATGCTGGCGCTGACCGTGCAGAACTTCGTCTCTGCGGCGACGGGCATGGCCGTGCTGATCGCACTGACGCGGGGAATTGCCCGTCACACGGCGCAGACGATCGGCAATTTCTGGGTTGATCTAACGCGTTCGACCCTCTACATCTTGCTGCCGCTCGCGCTCGTGCTCGCCGTGGCGCTTGTTTCACAGGGCGTGGTGCAGACCTTCAGCTTCTATCAGACCGCGACGCTGATCCAGCCGGCCGTGGATGCCAACCAGCAGACTGTCACGGAGCAAGTGCTGGCCGTCGGCCCGGCGGCCTCACAGATCGCCATCAAGCAACTGGGCACCAACGGCGGCGGCTTCTTCAACGTCAACTCGGCGCATCCGTTCGAGAATCCCACGCCGTTGTCCAACTTCCTGGAGGTCTTGGCGATCCTGCTGATCCCGGCGGCGCTGTGCTACACCTTCGGCAAGATGGTGGGCGACACGCGCCAGGGCTGGGCCATCCTGGCGGCCATGACCGTCATCTTTGTCGTGCTGGTCGCGGTAGCTGTCTGGGCGGAACAGAGCGGCAACCCGGCGCTCGCTGCGTTGGGCGTTGACCAGACACAAAGCGCCACGAACCTCGGCGGCAACATGGAAGGCAAGGAGGTGCGTTTCGGCGTTGTTAGCTCCGCGCTATGGGCGACGGCTACAACAGCCGCGTCGAACGGCTCGGTCAACTCCATGCACGACTCCTTCATGCCGTTGGGCGGACTTGTGCCGATGTGGCTGATGCAGTTGGGCGAGATCATCTATGGCGGCGTCGGCTCCGGGTTGTACGGGATGCTCGCGTTCGTCATCGTCGCGGTGTTCGTCGCTGGACTGATGGTCGGCCGCACGCCGGAGTATCTCGGCAAGAAAATCGAGGCCTACGAGATGAAGATGGCCTCGCTCATCCTTCTGATCCCGATCCTGGCGGCGAAGATAGGCACGGCGGTGGCAGTTCTGGCGCCTGGCGGCATCGCCACCATCTTCAACCCCGGGGCGCATGGTTTCAGCGAGGTGCTCTACGCCTTTTCGTCGGCGGCCGGCAACAACTGCAGCGCCTTTGCTGGGCTTGGAGCGAACACGCTTTTCTACAATACGGCGCTCGGCATCGTCATGCTGATCTCACGGTATTGGCTGGCGCTCCCGGCCCTCGCGATTGCCGGCTCGCTCGTGAGCAAGAAGAAGGTTCCCGCCGGCGCGGGGACGTTGCCCACGCACACGCCGCTCTTCATCGCCTGGCTGATCGGCGTCATCGTGATCGTCGGCGCCCTCAGCTTCATCCCTGCTTTGGGATTGGGACCGATCGTCGAACATCTGATGGTCTACGGCCACTAATGCAATAGGTGTCGCAATGACTACCCAACTCAAGAAACAGACCTCCATGCGGCGTGAGCTGTACCGACGGGCCATCCTGGAGTCGTTTGTCAAACTGAATCCCCGCGCCATGGTGCGCAACCCGGTGATGTTCGTGGTGGAGGTGGGCAGCGTGCTCACCACCCTGCTCTGGATCCAAGCTCTGTTCGGTCGCGGCGAAGCGCCCGCAGCCTTCATCGGCGGCGTCACAATCTGGCTGTGGTTCACTGTGCTGTTCGCCAACTTCGCCGAGGCTGTGGCCGAGGGGCGTGGCAAGGCTCAGGCCGAAGCACTGCGCCGCACACGACAGGAGACGCAGGCCAAGAAGCTGCGTTCCAACGCTGCGGCATCCGAACGCTCGAAAGCGCACGTCGAGCTGGTCCCTTCGACCCAACTGAAGCAAGGCGATCTCTATCTGGCTGAAGCGGGAGATATCGTCGCGGCTGACGGCGAGGTGGTCGAGGGGATTGCCTCGGTGGACGAAAGCGCTGTGACGGGCGAATCCGCCCCGGTCATTCGTGAGTCGGGCGGCGATAGAAGCGCCGTCACCGGCGGCACCCGCGTGCTCTCAGACTGGTTCGTCGTGCGCGTGACTGCCAACCCGGGCGAGGGCTTCCTGGACCGCATGATCAGTCTGATCGAGGGCGCCAAACGCCAGAAAACGCCGAACGAGATCGCCCTGAACATCCTGCTGGCCGGTTTCACCATCATCTTCCTGGTCGTGTGCGCGACTCTGCTGCCCTATTCGATGTACAGCGTTAGCGCCGCCGGTCAGGGCACACCGGTCACGATCACCGTGCTGATTGCCCTGCTGGTCTGCCTCATCCCGACCACTATCGGTGGCCTGCTCTCGGCCATCGGTATCGCCGGCATGGACCGCTTGATTCAGCGCAACGTGATTGCCATGTCGGGCCGCGCCGTGGAAGCAGCCGGCGACGTGGACGTGCTGCTGCTGGACAAGACGGGCACGATCACGCTCGGCAATCGCCAGGCGGTGGCGTTCATCCCGGTGAATCACACCGATCCTCGTGTCCTGGCCGAAGTGGCGCAGCTTGCCTCGCTGGCTGACGAGACGCCGGAGGGCCGCAGCATCGTCGTGCTGGCGAAGGAGCAATACGGTCTGCGCGGGCGAACGGTCGGCGCAAGCCCCGACGCTCCATTCGGCGCGCGCTTCATCCCCTTCACCGCGCAGACGCGCATGAGCGGCGTAGATCTGGATGGGACACACATTCGCAAGGGCGCGCCCGACGCAATGTTGACGTACATCCAGGGTTTCGATCGGCCGGTGCCGCCCGACCTGAAACCAGCCGTGGACGACATCGCTCGCACCGGCGGCACGCCGCTCGTTGTGGCCCGCAATGGCGAGGCGTTGGGTGTCATCCACCTGAAGGACATCGTCAAGGGCGGCATCAAGGAACGCTTCGCCCAACTGCGGCGGATCGGCATCAAGACGGTAATGATCACCGGTGACAACCCACTCACGGCCGCCGCCATTGCCGCAGAAGCGGGCGTGGATGACTTTCTGGCCCAAGCTACGCCCGAAGCGAAACTCAAGCTGATACGCGAGTACCAGGCCGGCGGCCGTCTGGTGGCGATGACCGGCGACGGCACGAACGATGCCCCCGCGCTGGCCCAGGCCGATGTCGCAGTGGCGATGAATACCGGCACACAGCCGGCTCGCGAGGCCGCCAATATGGTGGACCTGGATAGCAACCCGACCAAGCTGATCGAGATCGTGGAGATCGGCAAGCAGTTACTGATGACGCGCGGCGCGCTCACCACGTTCAGCATCGCCAACGACGTCTCCAAGTACTTCGCCATCATCCCAGCAGCGTTCGCTTCGACTTACCCGGCGTTGGCCGCGCTCAACTTCATGCGCCTGACGTCCCCGACCAGCGCCATCCTGTCGGCGGTGATCTTCAACGCCCTGATCATCGTCGCGCTGATCCCGCTGGCGTTGCGTGGCGTAGCCTATCGGCCGGTACCGGCCGCGCGACTGCTACGCGACAACCTGTTGATCTACGGCGTGGGCGGGCTGATCGCGCCGTTCATCGGCATCAAGCTAATTGACATGCTTCTGACGTTTCTGAAATTGGCATAGGAGGCGGCATCCATGGATAAGCTGCGACTCTCCAAATGGTTGGGACTCTGGGCACTCCTGCCCTTGATGATTGCGCTCATGGTGATTGACGATGACGCTGCCATGTCGCAGACGTGGCATCTCATCCTGTTGGCGGGGATTGCGGTCGCCGTCTGCGCACTGGCGCTCTCGTGGGTTGACAGACACCCTCGGCTGGTCGAGCGGGGTGGCGCGGGTTTGGCAGAAAGCGGCGATGTCGCGTCAGCGATGCGTGTGGTGCGACGCCTCCATGTGGCAGGTGAGGGTGAATGCCAGTTTGCGCCCATCCGGCATAACGAGATGGACGATTAGGGGCAAGAAAATGACAAAGACACTCATCAGGCCGGCAATCGTGCTGTTGGCCTTGTTCACTCTCCTGACCGGTGTAGTCTACCCGCTGGCGGTGACCGGCCTGGCCCAAGTGATATTCCCGATTCAGGCCAACGGCAGCCTCATCCGGCAAGATGGCCGGATCGTCGGCTCGGCGCTGATCGGCCAGCCGTTCGATGATCCCAGGTACTTCTGGGGCCGCCCGTCGGCAACGGCGCCGTTCCCCTACAATGCTGCGGCGTCGTCCGGCTCCAACCTCGGCCCGAGCAACCCCGCGCTGTTCGAAGCCGTACAAGCGCGCATCGCCGCACTACAGGCCGCCGACCCAGGCAATACCCAAGCGGTTCCGGTTGACCTGGTGACCGCCTCGGGCAGTGGGCTCGATCCGCACATCAGCTTAGCGGCGGCGCTCTACCAGGCGCCACGCGTGGCGCGGGTGCGCGGCCTCGATGCCGAAGCCGTCGGCCAGCTCGTGGCGCAGCACACTGAAAGCCTCCAGCTTGGGTTCCTGGGCGAGCCACGAGTCAACGTGCTGAAGTTGAATCTGGCGCTGGATGGGGTAGAATAGACCCAGAGAATACCCATGCCCGACCCACACGTCCGCCCCAACCCCGACGATCTCCTGGCCCGCGTCCAGGCGGAGGAGGCGCGCCAGGCGCGCGGCAAGCTGAAGATCTTCCTGGGCTATGCTGCCGGCGTGGGCAAAACTTACGCCATGCTGGAAGCCGCGCACCAACGCCAGGGCGAAGGCGTGGACGTCGTCGTCGGGTACGTCGAAACCCACGGCCGGACCGAGACCGAGGCCATGCTGGCCGACCTCCCTGCCATTCCGCGCCAGCAGGTCGCCTATCGCAACGCCGTGCTGCCCGAGATGGATGTAGACGCGGTGCTGGCGCGGCGTCCACAGCTTGTCCTGGTGGACGAGCTGGCGCACACCAACGCCCCCGGATCGCGCCACCCCAAGCGTTACCTCGACGTCGAAGAGCTGCTGGCCGCCGGCATAGACGTCTACACCACGATGAATGTGCAGCACCTGGAGAGCCTGAACGACGTGGTGGCGCAGATCACCGGCGTCACCGTGCGTGAGAAGGTGCCCGACAGCGTGTTGGACGAGGCCAGCGCCATCGAGGTGGTTGATCTTCCTCCGCCGGAGCTGTTGCAGCGCCTCAAGGAAGGCAAGGTCTACATCCCGGATCAGGCCGCCCGAGCCATCCAACAATTTTTCCGGATGGGCAACCTGACGGCCCTCCGCGAGTTGGCTCTGCGGCGCACGGCCGAGCGGGTGGACGAGCAGATGCGGGCCTATATGGAGACCCGCGCGATCCCTGGGCCGTGGCCCGCGGGCGAAAGGCTGCTGGTGTGCATCAGCTCCAGCCCGCTCAGCGAGCGGCTGGTGCGTACGGCCCGCCGCCTAGCCGACGAGCTGAAGGCCGAGTGGTACGCCGTCTACGTCGAGACGCCCGGCGACGCCGGCATGTCGCCTGCCCACGCCGACCAAATCACCCGCATCCTCCAGTTGGCCGAGGAATTGGGCGCCAAAACGGTGACGATCCCAGGCCAGAACGTTGCCAATGCCATCCTGGAATACGCCCGCCAGCACAACGTCACCAAGATCATCGCGGGGAAGCCGGTGCGCCCGCGCTGGATCGAGCTGTGGCGTGGCGCTGTAGTGGATCGCTTGATCCAAGGCAGTGGCAACATTGATATCTACGTCATCAGCGCTGAAGCCGAGAGTGGACCTTCGGCTGCGCCCTCACGGTGGCGGCCGCATCGCCCCTGGCAACGCTACGCGTGGGGGTTAGCCCTCGTAGCTGGCACCACGCTGCTAAGTCAGCCGATCCACCGCTTCGTGTCGCCGACGAACCTGGTGATGCTCTATCTAGCCGCAGTCGTCGTGGCGGCCATTTATTTGGGGCGCGGGCCAGCCGTGTTGACTGCGTTTGCGAGCGTCCTCGCCTTCGACTTCTTCTTCGTTCAGCCGCGCTTCAGTTTCTCCGTCACCGATACAGAGTACCTTCTGACCTTCGTCGTCCTGTTCGCCGTCAGCCTGGTGATCAGCACCCTCGCCGCCCGGTCACGGGAGCAAGCTGAGTCTGCCCGCCGCCGGGAAGTCCAGACCGTTGCGCTGTATGAGCTCAGCCGCGACTTGGCGACGACGAGCGAGCTGGACGACATCCTCCAGGTCGTCATTCGGCACGTCGGCGAGACCTTCAGCCGCGAGGCCGCCATCCTGCTGCCCGCCGGCGAGACGCTTCAACCCAGGGCGCTCAGCCCCGGCTTTGTACTTGACGAAAACGGGCTGGCGGTCGCGGCCTGGTCGTTCAGGCAGGGTCAGCCCGCCGGTCGTGGCACCGACACGCTCCCGGCAGCCCAGGTGCGCTGCGTGCCGCTCAAAACCGCCCGCGGCGTGATAGGCGTTTTGGGGGTCAAGCCGAGCCACCCCGACGCCTACCTCGCACCGGAACAGCGCCGTTTGCTCGACGCCTTCGCCAGCCAGGCCGCCCTGGCGATCGAGCGCGCCCAACTCGCCGAACAAGCGCGGCAGGCGCAGCTTTCACGGGCGACCGAGGAGCTTCAGGCCGCACTGCTCAATTCGATCTCGCACGACCTGCGCACGCCGCTCGTCTCGATCACCGGCACGTTGACCAGCCTGGAAGAAGACGGCGGCCGGCTCGATGAACCGACGCGGCGCAGCCTGATCATCATGGCCCGGGAAGAGGCTCAACGGATGAACCGGCTGGTGGGCAACCTGCTGGACATGACCCGCATCGAGGCCGGCGCGCTGAAGCTGGCCCAGGAGCCGGCCGATGTGCAGGAAGTCATCAGCGCCGCGCTCGAACGGCTGGGCGACCGGCTGGCGGGGCGAGCGGTCACAGTGGAAGCACCGGCCATACTGGCGCCGCTGGACTTCGTGCTGATCGTCCAGGTGCTGGTCAACCTGCTGGATAACGCGCTCAAGTACTCGCCGCCCGGCACGCCCATCAGCATCCAGGCACGGATCGCCGACGCCGCGTTGCAAATCTCGGTTGCCGATCAGGGGTATGGGGTGCCACCGGAAGACCTGGAGCACATCTTCGATAAGTTTTACCGTGTGCGCCGGCCCGAGGGCGTCGGCGGCACCGGCCTGGGGCTGGCGATCTGCAAAGGAATCGTCGAAGCGCACCGCGGCCGGATCTGGGCGCAGAACCGGCCCGGCGATGGGATGGTTGTCACGCTGGCCTTGCCGGGCGAACAGGCAGCACCGGCTGCCGGGAGCGGAAATCCATGAGCGAAACCGGGCCGCGCGTGCTGGTGGTGGATGACGAACTCGCCATCCGTCGTTTCCTGCACACCTCTCTCACGGCGCACGACTACACAGTTTTCGAGGCCATCAACGGCAAAGAAGCCCTTTCTGCCGTCGTCGCGCACCGGCCCGATCTGGTCGTCCTTGATCTGGGCCTGCCCGATCTGGACGGCATCGAAGTCACGCGGCGGCTGCGGGAGTGGACGCCCATCCCGATCATCATTCTCACCGTGCAAGAGCAGGAAGCCGCCAAAATCGCAGCCCTGGACGCCGGCGCCGACGACTACGTGACCAAGCCCTTCGGGATGGGGGAATTGCTGGCGCGCATGAGGGTGGCGCTTCGCCGCGCCGCATCACCCACGGTTGAACCGATCTTCACCAGCGGCGAACTGACCGTTGACCTGGCGCGACGGCTCGTCACCGTCGGCGGCAGCGAGGTGCAACTGACCCCGACGGAGTACGATCTGTTGCGGACGCTCGTCGTCAACGCGGGCAAGGTTCTCACCCATCACCAACTCCTGCGCCAGGTCTGGGGGATGGGCTACGATGGCGAGACCCACCTTCTGCGCGTCAACATGAGCAACCTGCGCCATAAACTCGAACCCGACGCGACCCACCCGCAGCATATCCTCACCGAGCCAGGCGTCGGCTATCGCCTACGCGTCACCCTCTGAGACTTCTCCAGATAATGCTCTGCCGATCCCGACTGCGCCGCACGGCAGATGGTCAAGGCTGGTTCGGGCCTAAACCGGCCCACATTGCATTAGCCGCCCTCTTCGGGTACAATGAAGTCATAAAGCAGATAGCGAGGAACACATGCTACAACAACACGTCAGACCGCAAAGAGCCATCACTGCAACGGATATGCGTCGCAACTTCGGCGCGCTTGTGAATAGGCTGCGCACGAGTCACGAGCATACAATCATCGAGAGCAGCGGCGCGCCTGTAGCCGTCCTTCTCTCGGTCGCGGAATATCAAGACCTGCTGACTGAGAGACAACTCGCCGCATTCAACGACTTCGCCAGGAGTCTAGGGAAGGAAGTCGAAAAGCGCGGGCTGACCGAAGATCAACTATTGGCGGATCTAGAGGAGACCAAGCGAGAGGTCTTTGTCGAAACCTATGGCGAGATCGGTTGAGACCCGGCGCGTCTTTGTTGACGCGAATGTCCTGATTGCCGGAAGCGCCTTCCCGCGGTGGCCGTACGAGGTTTTGCACGCGGCATTTGTTGGGGACCTGCGAATGGTGTTGTGTCCGTTGGTGATCGAGGACGCCCGCCGACACCTCAAGAAGAGTTTCCCTGACCAACTTGCGTGGTTCGAACGATTCCTGGAAAGAACCGAGTACGAACTTGTAGAGAATCCTTCACGGGCAGAGATCGAGGCCAACAAGACACTGGTTCGCGACTTGAGCGATGTTCCGGTTGCGTTGGCAGCCATCGCGGCGAGGGTTGATTATCTGGTGAGCACGGACAAAGACCTCACCGCTGAAGATGAAACCACTGCTGAACTGCGTCGGCATCTCAAGGTGCGCATTCCCGGCACTTTTCTGCGCGAAGTCATGGGATGGCGGAGCGAACAACTCGAAGCCATTCGATACCGGAATTGGCGCGAGATGCCGGATGAAATCACGAGGAATCCGAGGAGATAGGCAGTAGAATGTCGGAATTGACTCACCTGGACGCCCAGGGTCAGGCCCACATGGTTGACGTGGGCGCCAAGGCCGAGACTGAACGCGAAGCGATCGCAGCCGGTCGGGTATTGATGCGCCCGGAAACGCTGCACCTGCTGCAAGCCGGCAATCTGCCGAAGGGCGACGTGCTGGGCACGGCCCGCGTGGCCGGCATCATGGCCGCCAAGCGCACCGCCGAGTTGATCCCCCTCTGCCACCCCCTCCTGCTGACCAAGGTCGCCGTCGAGTTCGCATTCAACGAAGCCGAATGGGCGGTGGAGATCACCGCCACCGTGCGCTGCCACGGTCAAACGGGTGTCGAGATGGAGGCGTTGACGGCCGTCAGCGTGGCCGCACTGACCATCTACGACATGGCGAAGGCGGTCGAGCGCGGCATGGTCATCAGCGACATTCGGCTGGTGGAGAAGCGCGGGGGGAAGAGTGGGGAATGGAAACGAATGAACGAATCAGCAAATCAGCAAATCAGCAAATCAGCAAATCAGCGAATCAGCAAATCAACGAATAGGGAAGGACGATGACAGAGACCATTTCGGTGCGCGTGCGCGCGTTTGCGGGATTGCGCGAGGCGTTGGGGGCGAGTGACTTCGCCGTCGCATTGCCGCAAGGCGCCGACATCGCGGGGTTGGTGGCGAAGTTGGCTGCGGACTATCCCCAGGCCAGGCTGCCGGCGCGACGGTTCACGGTGGCGGTCAACCGAGCCTATGCCGCGCCCGACCGCGTGCTGGCCGATGGGGACGAAGTGGCATTGATCCCGCCGGTAGGCGGCGGGTCGGGTGACGTAGGGGCGAGGTCCCCTCGCCCCCTATTCGAAATTGTGACCTCCCCCATCTCCCTCGACGAAGTGGCCGCCCGCGTGGCCGCGGCCGACCGGGGCGGGATCACCGTCTTCGCGGGCACGGTGCGCGGTGTCACCGGCGAGGTGTCCACCGACTACCTGGAATACGAAGCCTACCCCGAGATGGCTGAGGCTATGTTGGCGCAAATCGGCGACGAGATACTCACGCGCTGGCCCTCGGTGGCAGCGGTGAGCATCGTGCACCGGATCGGCCGGCTGAAGGTGGGCGAGACCTCCATCGCCATTGCCGTAGCCGCTGCGCATCGCCAGGACACCTTTGACGCCTGCCACTACGCCATTGATCGCGTCAAGCAGATCGCGCCCATCTGGAAGCGCGAGGTGGGGAGCGATGGAATCGCTTGGGTGGAAGGGCCGGCATGACCCTGACTCCCATCATCGCCGTCACCATCCTGACCGCGTTTGCGCTGGTATACAGCTTTCTGAACGGGCTGCACGACGGTGCGAATACGGTCGCAACCATCATCACCTCGCGGGCGATGCCACCGCGCATGGCGTTGTGGATGGTCGGCCTGGCCGAGCTGGCCGGGCCGTTGATCTTCGGCGTGGCCGTAGCGAAGACGATCGGCGCGGGAACGGTCAACCCACAGGCGATCACGGTGACGGTGATCATCGCCGCGCTGGTGAGCGCGAGCGCGTGGAACATCCTCACCTGGCGGCTGGGCATCCCGTCCAGCTCGTCCCATGCGCTGATCGGCGGGCTGCTCGGCGCGGTGATGACGGCCAGC
>JAPLHB010000114.1 GCA_026389845.1 Chloroflexota bacterium | reverse complement strand
CTTCCTGCCGGGTCATGCGCTGAAGTTCGACGTCTTCTTCGTCGGTTGGTTGTCGTACGTAGATCATGGCGCACCTCCGCAACCCATTATCGCGCCAGTGGGCCGCGAAAGCGCCAAGAACTTTTTATTACCTACTTAGATCCTGATGGGCTGGCGATTTCCGTCGGTGAGGAGAGGCGTGGCCGCTAACCACGGGTTGCAGCCGCCGCCGCTGAACCGCGGGTCGTTCGACCCAACTTCAGGAAGCACCAGGTGAGCTTGAGTCCAGGCTCGCTGTCGTTACGGAACCGGGGTATCGGAGTTGTATTCGATAATCGAAAAGAGGGCCACGCGATAACGTAAAACAGGGCCGGTATAACGGTGGGTCGCGATCACCGCAAAGAGGGCCAGCGCGGGGCGGGAGTGGTATAATCGCAGCACCGATGAAAACAATCGCCAACCAGTTCGGCCTGCCCGGTCTCAGCGTTGCCAAAGAGCGTGAAAACAGCCAGTGATTCGCACCGGCCAACTCCTGGCCGAGATCGCCCAGGAGTTGGGCTACGAGCACGTCCGCACCGACCTGTTTCGGACGCGCTTTGCCACCGGCACGAAAGAGCAACTGCGCGAAGAAGTCGTCGTGCTGCGGTGGCCTGGGCCAAATGACGGTCAGCCGGAATGACAACATCAATTCTACCCACAGGTGTACAGCATGAAAACAACGCAAGAAGCATATATTGATTTCATAAAACGGCTAACTCACTTGATAAGCAAGAATCCGCATCTTATCACGGTGACGTTGAGCAACATCTTTACAATGCGGCTCATTGGCAACAAAACTCATGGGGATTTAGCCGAGATAGCGATCTCCGAATTTGTAAACCAGTACATGTACGACTTCAGATCTACACATGTTGGCAAGGATTTGTATAGAGCCAAAGAACATGAAGAAGACATACGAATAACCAACGAGATTCACAATATTGATTTCACAATCAGCCTCAAGGCGTATGGTGACGGTCCGCTTCAACTTTCCACGGACAAGAACTCCAGAATGTTTCCAAGATTGAAGAAGGAGGGGAAAGTTATCACTGGGCGCGAGGCAATTGACGCCGTTTTTGATGACCCTGCTTTCAGTGAGTTTGGCAATATCAATGTACTTCCACTTATTTACGACGAGAAAAAGAAGCGTTGCAACATGATGATCTTTGATTTTGTGCGCGCCAGAGAGAACACTCACGAAATTCGATACGAAGAAAGCGGAGCAGGAAGAACGCATCCCGTTTTTCGTTTTTACGACAAATCGGGCAGTTATATCTGTGAAGTTCGCTATGGCGACGCATCCGCCAACGCACTACAACGGGGGCTTTGGACAAACACAAAAAATGCGTTGGATTACTTCACCAGCGCGACAGGTGGCTGGATTGATTACTCTGATAATCTACTTTTGGTGAAGTTGTTCTCTCATGCGCTGGTTTCCACGGCTGGTGGGCATGAAAAAGCACTCGAAATCCTCAAGGCTGACATTCAATCGCAAAAAGACAAATCGAATTTGCGAGATAGAAAAGCGAAATGAATCCATCGCTATTTCCCGATTTGGTTTTAGATAGCCCAAATACGGAAGGGGTGAAGTACGCGGGGTCTAAATTACGTCTGCTCCCTTACATTCTACAACTGGTTCGAAAAGTCAAACCGCATAGCGTGTTTGATGGTTTCGCTGGCACAACGCGGGTATCACAAGCATTAGCTCAGGTGGGGTACAAGGTTGTATCAAACGATATAGCCGTTTGGTCAAAAACATTTGGTTTGTGCTACCTAAAAAACAAGAAGCCAAAGTCATACTATCAGGAAATAATTGACCAGTTAAACGCCCTGAAGGAAAAAGATGGCTGGTTCACTGAAAATTACGGCGGCTTTCCAAACGGGGGAACATCATCTCGGCTAAATGGATTAAAGAAGCCTTGGCAAGTTCACAATACACGAAAACTTGATGCAATTCGAGAAGAAATTGACAAGATGAATTTAGGGGGAGTTGAGAAATCTGTTGTCCTAACTAGCCTGATGCAGGCTCTTGACCAAGTGGATAGCACGTTAGGGCATTTCGTCTCATATCTGAACGATTGGTCTCCTCGTTCGTATAACACAATGAAATTGTCAGTTCCAGATCTAATCGTGTCAGAAGAAGAACACGAAGTCTATAACGATGATGTATTCAATGTTCTGGATAAGGTGAACACGGATTTGGCCTATTACGACCCACCCTATGGCTCAAACAACGAGAAAATGCCGCCGTCACGCATAAGATATGCCGCTTACTATCATCTTTGGACAACGATTTGCCTCAATGACCGCCCAGAGCTTTTCGGCAAGGCTAAGCGAAGAGTTGACTCATCTGACACTGTAGCGGGTTCGGTCTTTGAAGAATTCAGAAAGAGCGCATCCGGTAGATTTATAGTAGTGGAGGCCATTGAAAGGTTACTCAATCAAACAAATTCAAAATATGTAATTTTGTCGTATAGTTCTGGCGGCAGGGCAACCGCAGGAGAACTTTACGAGATTTTGGCACAATCAGGTAGAATGCTTGAGTTTGAGAAAGTGGATTACAGGCGAAATGTAATGGCAACAATGCGGTGGACTAACGAATGGATTCGTGATGATGAACAAGATAATCACGAGTACCTATTCCTGTTAGAAAAATAAACGCACCCAACCAGCGTGTTGCAGTGATGCAGGAGGCGCCTCGACCGGTTGGAGGAGTGTGTCAAATGCCACCCCGTTGGGCCGCGCGAAAGAGCAACTGCGCGAAGAGGTCGTCGTGCTGCGGTGGCCCGGGTGAGATCTCAAGGCGCCAGGCGCTTGAATCGAAGTGCGCCTGGCAACTGCGGCGTCGCGGGCAGGAATGAGTGCACTCTGGTGTACCACATCCGAGCATACAATCTATAACCTGGAATAGCATTCTCGGCACTTCCTTATTGATCGCCTTATTTCGTTCGTCCTCTATCGCCTTTAGTCTCATTACCCGACACGCGTAGCATAGCCCCTTGTGGGCGTCCTGGCGGGCAGAGCAGCGACGCGGACGGGCACAAGGCCTAGGCTACGGCGCTATGTTGGGTAATGAGTATGCCCCCTATCAGCGCATACCCGTATGAAGAAACGAGTATGGGAGACAACCCATGAATCCGAATCTCCATCACACCACACCCATACGCTCGTTGACATCCCGGCTCTACGAAACCGAACGTGACTTACAGCAGATGCAGCGCTTGCTGATAGAGGCGCGTGCGCGTACCAATGATTGGCGCTATGCGCACATCGGCGAATTGAACTTCACATTCTTCACGGTGGTCTGCCACTTGAATCCGCTGGAATACGTTCGACTCTGGCACGACGTTGCGGGCAAGTTGGTCGGCTACGCGATCTTGGGCGAAGATCCATCTTTCAACTGCCAGGTGGCGCCGGAGCATGAATGGGCCGGCATCGAGACCGAGGCGCTGGCCTGGGCGGAAGCGCGTGTCGCCGAACTTCGCCAGCGTGACGCGCAGCGCTGGGGCGGCCATCTGGTTTCCGGCGCCCGGCAAGACGATGCCAAACGCCTCGCGTTTCTGGCGCAGCATGGGTTCCGCTACAGCGGCGAGTTTGCCGAGGTCAACATGCTGCGCTCGTTGGCCGAGCCAATCCCCGAATCGGCGTTACCCCCCGGTTACCAGGTGCGGGCAGTGCTTGCCGAGGCGGGCGAAATCGCAAACCGTGCTGCCGCCCATCGCGCCGTGTGGCTGCCCTGGACCGACGGCAACGTCAGCGATGACGATTACGCGGCCCTGATGCGGCTGCCCGGCTACCAGCGCGATCTCGACGTGGTCGCCGTCGCGCCGGATGGCGCCATCGCCGCGTTCATGATTGGCTGGCTTGACCCGGTCAACCGGATCGGCGATTTCGGTGATGTCGGCGCGCTGCCGGCCTACCGCCGGCAAGGCTTGACGCGCGCCGTGCTCATCGAAGGTCTGCGCCGGATGCAGGCGGCCGGTATGGATCGCGCGTGCGTCTCAACCGGCGTGACAAACACGCCTGCGCGACGACTCTATGAGTCGCTTGGCTTTAAGGTTGTGAACAGCTATCTCGATTACGTGAAAATGGAGTTTACTTCCTCGAAATTTCCCTCTTGACAAAGTAAGAATAGTGGTGTAGAATACTCTATAGCACAGAGTACTCTAAAGGGAATCATAAAATGAACGTCTCCCCTACCGAAGCCGAAGAAGCCCTGGCGGCCATCCAAACCATGACGCAGAAAACCCGCCACTCGATTGCCAGCAGCGGCGCCTATATCACCCTGATCGTCACCGGCGTCATCTGGCTGGTCGGATTTCTGGCCACCCAGTTCCTGACCGGTGAAATCGTCGTCTATATCTGGACCGGTCTGAGCATCCTTGGCACCACCCTGGCCACCGTTCTAGGCATCCGGATGGGCAGGCGCGTCCGCAGCCCGTCGGCAGCCGCGACGACAAAGCGAATTGGGCTTTTCTGGCTGCTCCTGGTCTTTTACTGTATTGCCACGATCGCGGTCGCCTGGCCGATGGACGGGAAACAACTGACCGTTCTCATCGTCCTGTTCATCATGGTCGGCCAACTGGCCATGGGTCTGCTGTTCTCCTTTGCCTCCGTCTGGTGGCCGCTGCCGATCACCGCCCTGGTGTTGATCAGCTACTTTCTGCTGCCCGGCTTCTTCTACCTGTGGATGGGGGTCTTGGGCGGCGGCGGGATGATCGCCCTTGGCCTGTACATCCGTTCCAGGTGGTAAGCCATGGCCAACCTGAACGAAACCATCCACCAGCCGGTGCGCCTGCGCATCATGGCCGCCCTGGTGACCCTGGAGACAGACAACGAGGTGGACTTCACCTACCTGCGTAATCTGCTCGAGGTCACCGACGGCAACCTGGGCGCCCACCTGCGCAAGCTGGAAGAGGCTGGCTACATCACGGTCAACAAGCTCTTCGTCGAACGCAAGCCGCGCACCTTCGTCGCCGCCACCGCCGCGGGACGCAAGGTCTTCCAGGAGCACGTGGCAGCATTGGAAGCGATCTTGAAAAAGAAGTGAGGAAAGCTATGGACACCATCGTGCAAGTTGCAGGACTACGCAAGGTCTACGGCGCAACCATCGCCGTGGACGAGGTCTCGTTCGAGGTAAAGGAAGGCGAGATCTTCGGGATGGTCGGCCCGAACGGGGCCGGCAAGACCACCACCATCGAGTGCCTGGAGGGCCTGCGCAAACCGGACGCCGGGACGGTGCGCGTCCTGGGCGTGGACCCGCAGCGCGAGGGCCAGACCCTGTGCCTGCGCACCGGGATGCAGCTTCAGCAGTCCAACCTGCCGGATCGGATGAAGGTCTGGGAGGCGCTCGATCTGTACGCCTCGTTCTATCCCAAAGCGGCTGACTGGAAGGAACTGCTTGTGCAGTTGGGCCTGGAAGAGAAACGCAATGCCCCCTTCGCCAAACTGTCCGGCGGGCAGAAGCAGCGCCTGTTCATTGCCCTGGCGCTCCTCCCGGATCCGCAACTGGTCTTCCTGGACGAGCTGACCACCGGTCTCGACCCGCAAGCCCGCCACGCCATCTGGGACCTGGTGCGCGACGTGCGTGCCAAGGGCAAGACGGTCCTGCTGACCACCCATTTCATGGAAGAGGCCGAGCGCCTCTGCGACCGGGTCGCCATTCTCGACCACGGCCGGATCGTGGCGCTGGACACCCCCGCCGCCCTGGTGCGCAGCCTGGGGGTGGAGGAACGCGTCGTCTTCAGCCTGGACGGGTCCCTGCCGGCGGGCTTCGCAAAAGCCCTTTCCGGGACGGTGCGCCTCGAGGTGGAAGGGGAGCGGGTGACCGTCCACGCCATGAACGGGCGCAAAACCCCGCTGGTGAGCGAGGTGGTCGGGCTGCTGTCGGCGCAGGGCATCCCCTTCCGCGACCTGCGCACCGAGCAGCCGAACCTGGAAGATGTTTTCCTGAGCCTGACCGGGCGCCAGATGAGAGAGTGAGGTGTGAGATGAAAAGCCTGTTGAAAATGACCTGGATGGAAGCCAAGCTGTTCCTGCGCGAGCCGGTCGGCGCCTTTTTCACACTGGTGTTTCCCCTGATCATGCTCTTCATTTTCGGGACCATCTATAGCAATGTGCCCGCCGGACCGGGGTCTGGCGGGCCGGAGGCGATCGGTAGTCTAATTCCGGCCTTTACTGCCATGGTCATTGGTATCACGGGGCTGATGGCCGTCACCATCACCATGGCCACCTACCGCGAGAACGGCATCCTGCGCCGCCTGCGCACCACGCCGGTCAGCCCGCTGGTCGTCATGACCGCCCAGGTCGTGGTGGTCTTCAGCATGACCGCCCTGGGCGTGCTCCTGCTCATCGCCGCCGCGAAGCTGGTCTACCACGTGCGCTTCGAGGGCAATGCCTTCAGCATGCTGGGCGGGTTCATCCTGGGCAGCCTGAGCTTCTTCGGGATCGGCTTCATCCTGGCGGGCGTCATGCCCACGGCGCGCACTGCCCAGGTCGTGGCCATGGTGCTGGTGTACCCGATGTTGATCTTCTCCGGGGCCGCCTGGCCGCGCGAACTGATGCCCGTAACCATCCAGAAGGTCTCGGCGTTCATTCCGCTGACCTACGTGGTCAACCTGCTGCGCGGCCTGTGGACCGGCGCGCCCTGGGGAGATCACCTGCTGGATGTCGGCGTGCTGGCCGGGATGCTCCTGCTGGGGGTCATCGTCTCGGCGAAAACGTTTCGGTGGGAGTAGAAGCCATAGACGGATAAGATAAGCATAAGATTGCTGTATCGAAACCGGCAGGGAGGTGAGAAATGCCTCAGACTTATACGCTTCCACTGGCTGATCCGCAAGCCACGATCGAGATCGTCGGCGGCAAGGGAGCCTCCCTTGCTCGTCTTTCTACGGCAAATCTGCCGGTACCGGATGGTTTTCACCTCACTACGGCAGCCTATTGCCGCTTTGTGACAGAGTATGGGCTGCAAGAGCAGATTCTGGCGGCCGTCTCCGCTGTCACTCCGGATCAGCCTGCAACGCTCGAAGAGGCATCCCAGCGGATCGGGAGGCTTTTTGTGCAGAGTGCGATGCCGGAGGATATTGCCGAGGCGATTTGCCACGCGTATGCCGAACTTGGCGGGGGTGATCTGCCCGTCGCGGTGCGTTCTTCCGCCACCGCGGAAGACCTGCCTGAGATGTCGTTTGCCGGTCAGCAGGAAACGTATCTCAACGTGCATGGGGAAGCGATGGTTCTGGAGGCGGTCAAACGCTGCTGGGCTTCGCTGTGGACGGCGCGGGCGATTGGCTACCGCGCGCGGAACGACATCGCGCCCCAAGAGGTGAGCCTGGCGGTGGTGATACAGAAACTCGTACCCGCCGAGGCAGCAGGCATCATGTTCACCGCGAATCCGCTGACGGGGGTGCGCGACCAGGTGACGATCAACGCGGCCTGGGGGCTGGGTGAAGCCGTTGTCGGCGGGCAGGTCACGCCCGATACGGTCGTAGTGGATAAGATCAGCGGGAAGGTCACTGAACAGCAGATCAGCAGAAAGGATACGATGACCGTGCGCGCCCTGGTCGGCACGCATGAAGAACCGGTGCCGGTGGATCGGCGCACCCAGGCGGTGCTCAGCCCGGCGCGGGCTGCCGAACTGGCCCGCATCGGCGTCAAGGTCGAGGAACTCTATGGGCAGCCAATGGATATCGAGTGGGCGCTCGACCATGGCCGGTTCTTCCTATTGCAGGCTCGCCCGATCACCACCCTGCACGGCCACAATCCGGCGGCCGGGGAATGGAACGACAGCCTGACCGGCGACTACCTCTGGACGAAAGCGAACTACGGTGAGGCCGTGCCCGACGTGATGACGCCCTGCACCTGGTCGCTCGTCCAGATTCTCATTGACAACGCAGACCCATCCGTCGGCCCCAACCCTTACGGCAACATCGGTGGGCGGCTATACAAAAACCTGAGCGAGTCCGCGTCGTTGGTTGCCGCGTTCGGGATAAACCCGAGGCGCTTCGCCAGCATGATCGAGACGGGTTTCGGGAAGCTTCCGAAAGGCGTAGAGATTCCGATTGTCCGATTGTCACCCTGGCGTTTGCTGCGCAAATCGTTGCCGGTGGTCATCCGCGACATGTCCCGGATGACCACCAATCTGAAGAGGCTGCCCGCGTTCCTCACCGAGGCTCCAGCACGCTGCGAGGCGCTCAAGGCTCGGATTCGGGTCGTCAGCAGCTCCACGGAACTGGTCGCTCTCTGGCAGACCGATATCGCACCGTTCTTCCTTGAGTGCTGTCACATGGTGCAGGCTACTGCAAACCAGGGCGGGGCTGCCATCCTCACGATCCCGCGCAATCTGCAGAAGCTGGTGGGAGAGGAAGACGCCAACGCTTTGCTCACGGGGCCGGGCGCCGGTTCAGGCCAGTTGGCCAGTCTCGGACCGCTGTTGGGTCTCACGCAATTAGCCAAAGGCGAAAGCGACCGGGCGACCTTTGCGCGGCAATTCGGTCACCGCAGCCCGCACGAGGCTGAAGTATCCATCCCGCGCCCGGCTGAGGATCCGGACTGGATTGACCAGCAGCTCGCCGATTTGCGCCAGGCAAAGGAGGATGTCACCGCGTTGCTCGCCCGCCAGGAAACCAAACGCAAGGCCGCATGGGAACGAATAACTGAGCGTTACCCGCGGAAGGAAACCTCGATACGCCGCCAGATTGACCGTTGGGCGGCGATTGCCCACGACCGCGAAGCGGCGCGCTCCGAGGTGGTTCGCGCCATCTGGGTGCTGCGCTCCTTTGTCCAGCGCGCCGGCGCGCTCACCGGGCAGGGCGAGGGCATATTCTTCCTGGCGATTGACGAGATCCTGGCCCTTCTCGGCGGCGACCAGGCATCCCTGGCCTATATCCCAGCCCGACGCGCTACCTATGAGCGATACTGCGCCCTATCGCCGTATCCGGTGCTGATCCGCGGGCGATTCGATCCGTTTCAGTGGGCCGCAGATCCAAGGCGGCGCAGCGATCTGTTCGACGCTCAAGGCGGCAGCAGTCCTGCCAGTGGTGCGATCACCGGCTTCCCGGGCGCGGCGGGCGTCGTGGAGGGCCGGGCGCGGGTGATTGCCACGGCCGAGGATGGCGACCAGTTGCAGGCCGGCGATATCCTGGTGACAACCGTGACCAATGTCGGGTGGACGCCGCTGTTCCCGCGTGCAGCCGCCGTTGTGACCGACGTCGGCGCGCCGTTATCGCACGCCGCCATCGTCGCCCGCGAGCTGGGAATTCCGGCTGTCGTCGGCTGCGGCAATGCCACGATGCGTCTAAAGACCGGCGATCGGGTGCGCGTTGACGGCGGCAAGGGGCTTGTGGAGATCATAGTATTTTCCAGGAGGAAGGATCATGCTGACATTCCAGCAAAATGAGAGTGCGATTCGACGGTGTGTTGACCTCTTCAATAAACGAACTTTGGAGTGGGTTGACACCTGCTTCGCGGAGAACGCGGAATGGATCGAATTGCCAATCCCAGGGATCTCAAGGGGTCGCCAAGGCAACCGAGCGTTCCTGCGTGAGACGGCCGAGCGCATCCTGAGGTTGTACCCTGACCGACAGATGAGCATTCGGAATCTCGTTGCCCAGGATGAACAGGTGGTTCTGGAACTGGAGTGGTGGGGCACAGCGGCAGCAGCAGTGGGGAGTTTGAGTGTTGGCGCGCAGGTTCGTTTTCGAGTAGCGTCGTTCTTCACGCTAGTTGATGGCCTGATAGTGAGACAGGCGGACTACTGCGTTCCAATCCCGAACGAAGCCGCGAGTCAGTGAATAGTCGTGTTAATGGATATTATTTTCGATACCGGCTTCGCCATTTGGCACGACGAACACCCGGAAAGATGCTACTCGTTATTCTGAAATCCTTCGGAGACCGATTCAGCCACACGCCGCGTTGGACTATGCTACAGGCTCAATAGATGATCAGCAGAACTGGATTCCAAGTGATTTCGTTGGACGAAGGTAGACGGATTTTAGTTGTGGCCGAGAAAGTGGGGGGAGAATAATGCAGAACACCGAACTCTTTCAACTTGAAGTTGCTCAGAGAGGCCAGGCTGCGGAGTTGCTGGCAAGAGCCTTTCACAATGATCCGTTGTACGTGCTGGTGTTACCAGAGGAGGACAAGCGGGCCGAGGTGCTGTCGTGGCTTTTCGACAGAGTCGTGCACTATTCCCTTCTCTATGGCGAAGTGCACACCACGAGAGCGTTGGAAGGCGTCGCTTGCTGGCTCCCACCAGGACGGACTGATCTCACTATCGGCCGAATTCTGCGGAGTGGTCTGTATGCCACGCCGCTGAAGATGGGGTTAGCCGCCTATCGCCGCTTCGACACTTATTCGAGCTATGCTGATAAGCTCCACCACCGCTACGCCCCCGAATCACACTGGTATCTGTGGGTAGTTGGGGTTGATCCACTGAGGCAAGGGAGAGGGATCGGGGGCAGACTGATAGAGCCTGTATTGGCGAGGGCGAGTGCAAACGGGACCGCGTGCTATCTTGAGACAGGAACGGAAAGGAACACCCTTTTCTATCAGAGGCACGGGTTCAAAACAGTAGGCGAGGGGCAGGTCCCCAAATTGGCGGTGCCGGTTTGGGCGATGCTACGGGCGCCTACCGATGAGCTGTAACTACATTTTCGCAATGGGGCAAAACTCGCTACCCGTTGCCTGTCATTCTGAGCGGGTCTACCCCTAAACTCTCGTGACGGCGAGAAATCAGCGAAGAATCTCCTCCCGCGACGAGACTCCTTCGACTACGCTCAGGACAGGCTCTTCGCTAGATTCTCGCCGCAACGCACTTCACGGGACCAACCCGCTCAGAGCTTGCCCTGAGTGCAACGAAGGGGTGACAGAAGCGAGTTTTGCGGTACTGCGCATTCTCGTAAGGAGTTGTTATGGCGACCGTCATCCGTGCCACTCATCTGCGCAAGACCTACGGCTCAACCGTCGCCGTTGACGACCTTTCGCTCGAGGTGAACGAAGGCGAGATCTTCGGGATGGTCGGCCCCAACGGCGCAGGCAAGACGACCACGATCGAGTGTCTGGAGGGGCTGCGTCGTCCCGACCACGGGGAAATGCGCGTTCTCGAATTGGATCCGGTCCGCCAGGAACGCAGCCTGCGTCTCGTGATCGGTACGCAGCTTCAGAAGGCGCAACTTCCCGACCGGCTCAAGGTCGGCGAAGCCCTCGACCTGTTCGCCTCGTTCTACCCCCATCCGACCCCCTGGCCCGCTCTGCTCGAACGGCTTGGGCTGGCCGAAAAGAAGGGCGCGTACATCTCACAGCTTTCCGGCGGCCAGCAGCAGCGGTTGTTCATTGCGCTGGCGCTCATCAACAAGCCGCGGCTGGTCTTTTTCGACGAATTGACGACCGGACTCGACCCACAGGCGCGCCATACCATCTGGGACCTGGTGCGGGAGATTCGCGGCGAGGGACGCACGGTCTTCCTGACCACCCATCTGATGGAAGAAGCCGAAAAGCTGTGCGACCGCGTGGCGATTGTGGATCATGGCCGCGTGGTGGCGAACGACACGCCCGCCGCTCTCGTTCGCAACCTGGGGGCGGAGGGCCGCGTGCTCTTCAACATGGAAAAAAGCAACGATCTGCAGGCGTTGAAATCCATCGGCAGCGTGACCCGCGTGGAACAAGATGGGCCGCGCGTCATCGTCTATGGCCGTTCGACGCCATCCGGCCAGCCGCCGCTCATTACCGAGGTGGTGAATGCGCTCTACGCGCAAGGGGTCGCGTTCAGTGATATTCGGATGGAGCAGTCCTCTCTCGAAGATGTTTTCTTGCAGTTGACCGGCCGCGCGCTGCGCGACTGAGGCGGGAGGTCAAACATGCGTGGCTTCTGGAAACTCATCTGGACGGAATGCAAACTCTATTTTCGGATGCCGATCATGGCGTTCTTCACGCTGGTGATACCGGTGCTGCTCGTGCTGTTGTTTGGCAGTATCTTCGGGAACGAGCCTTCACCCCAATACGGCGGCTATGGAACGGTGGATCTCTCGGTCCCGGCGTATACCGCGCTGATCATTGCCCTCAGCGCGCTGATTTCCCTGACGATCACCCTGGCCAACTATCGCGAGCGTGGCATCCTGCGGCGTTTTCGGGCCACTCCGATCAGTCCGGCAGCCGTGTTAGGGGCGCAGTTGATAATGCAGTTTGTGATCACGCTGGCCGGCATGGGGCTGCTCGTCCTGACGGGTAAGTTGGCATTCGGCCTGCGGTTCGACGGTGACGCATTGAGTGTGCTGGCCGCCTTCACGCTGAGCTGCCTGAGTTTCCTCGCGTTTGGCATGGTCCTGGCGGGACTGATGCCCAACGTGCGGGTGGCGAGTGTGGTGGGCAACGTGCTGCTGTACCCCATGATCTACCTCTCCGGCTCCACCATCCCCATGGAAGTGATGCCGCCCGCGATGCGCAACATCTCCCGGTTCGTTCCACTGACACACGTGGTGACCTTACTACAAGGTCTCTGGAAGGGAGACGCCTGGTCGCAGCACCAGACCGAGCTGATTGTCCTGGGCGCGATCCTGGTTGTATCGAGCGTCGTGGCGGTCAACGTCTTCCGCTGGGAATAGTCCGCATTGCAGTTTTTGCAGTTAGGCCATCCAGTGAAGATGGGTTAGAATAGGCAACGGGCAGCAAGATCCAAGTCGGAAAGGAAACTATATGAAGAGGGCTGATACTGCTTCTGACGAACTGCGTTCTGAGTATCGCCGTGAGGACTTCGGGCCGATGGTGCGTGGGAAGTACGCGGCGCGTCTAGGAGAGTCCTCCAATATCGTCGTTCTTGATCCCGAGATCGCTGAGGTTTTTCCTAACGCACAGGCTGTCAATGCCGCTTTGCGTGGCCTGCTCGAGCTGGCCCGAACGAGTGCGCGTCTCTCCCCGCAGTCCATCCCAATGCCTGCACAGGCAATGCGTCCGTAGTAGGATTTGGCCGCGTCTGCCTGGCTGGTGCTGGGGTCTGACCGACGCTGCGCGTGACGATCTCCCCGCGGTGGTTTGTTACTCCTGGAGGCTGCCATGATCTCACCCAGAAGAAGACGCTTCCTCACCCTGGCCCTGTTGACCTTGCTCGCGCTGACCGCCCTGTTCGCGTCGCCGGCCCTGGCGCAGACCGCGGCCCCCGCGACCGCGACGCCCGCGGCGACAGGGACTTTCGCCCTCACCCGCACCCCCGCGCCCACGCCGACGGCCACGCCCACCCTGACCATGCGCCAGGGCCAACTGCTGCTGGCCCAGACCTTCCTGGATGGCGGAGACTATGCCGCGGCGGCCAAGCTCTTCGCCGCGCTCGCCGAGCAGACCCCCGGCGATCCGACGGCCGTGCCCGGCCTGAAGGCGGCCCTGGGTGCGCAGGCCACCGCGACCGCCGCGGCATCCGCGCCCAAGCCGACTGCGCCGCCGCCCGCGCCGACCGCCGCGCCGACCTTCGGCAGCACCTTCGGCCGGCAGTTGCGGGACTTCACGGGGACCGGCCTGGCGGCGCTCGTCTTCATCCTGCTGCTCTATCTCGCCTCGAAGGTGATCCGTTGGCTGTTTGTGCAACTGCGCGAGATCTGGTGGACGCGAACCGGCGGCGTGTTCGACCGGATTCGCAAGAAACCGATCCCGCCCGGCTACTACGTGGGCGATTTTGCCGACGCCACGGGCGAGCCGAGCTTCCCCGGCGGCAAAGTGGTCGCCCAGGTTTTGACCGAAAACCTGGTGCAATGGCATCAGGCGGTGATGCCCGACGCGCCCGCGGTGGAGCCGGCGCCGAGCCTCGATCTGAGCGGCATGAGCTGGGTCAGGCTGCTCTGGAGTTGGATTCTCCCGCCGCCGCGCGTCTACAAAGTCACCGGCGCGCTGATGGGACAGAAAAACGGCCCCTACGAACTGGCGGTCAGCCGGACGTCGCTGGTGAAGAACCGCGTGGACGTCAGCCAGACGCTCGGCCCGGCCGGCGGCGCCCCCATCGCGCCGGAGCAAGCCATCCGAGAGTTGGCGACGAAGGCCCTGGCGTGGATTCTCGACCCATCGGCGGCCGCCGCGATGGACGCGACCGAGGGGGCCAAGCTCACGCCGAAGGGCCTGGCGCCACTCAGTCTCACGCCGACCCAGGCCATGCAGGAGGCCATGCGGCTCGTGATCCTGGCCCGCCAGCAGCTCGCCCACGCGCCGGCGAACAAAACGGCCGTGCAGGGTAGCCTGGCCGACGCGGAAAAGGCGCTCGCTTCCTTGCCGGCGGATTCTTCTTTGCGCGATCAGTTGCAGGCCGCGATCAATGAGCTGCGCGGGCGCGTCCGGTAGCGCAGGTTTGCCCGGCTCGAGTTGGGACTGTTCACCGCCAGGGTAACGAACCTGTAGCATAGCCCCTTGTGG
This sequence comes from Chloroflexota bacterium, assembly GCA_026389845.1. Classification (GTDB taxonomy): domain Bacteria; phylum Chloroflexota; class Anaerolineae; order CG2-30-64-16; family CG2-30-64-16; genus JAPLHB01. The sequence goes on along the minus strand of JAPLHB010000114.1, from coordinate 62,173 downwards.
GCGTTCGGGCGGGCACAAGGCCCTATGCTACGGGGCAATGCTGAACAAAATGCACCTGCTCCTCCATGGGACGGGTGCATTTCGCGCTGCGCGATGAACTTGTCAAAACTCACTTCCCAAACCCCTTGACTCTCCCCTTGCTAGAGGGTGTATAGTAGGGACAACGCTGCCGGCCGGCAGAGCGACTGGACTGGGAGAGACGAGATGCTCAAGATCGGTGAGTTCTCGAAGCTGGCGCAGGTCTCGGTGAAGACCTTGCGTTACTACGACGAGTTGGGATTGCTGCGCCCCGAATGGGTGGATCGGTACACGAGTTACCGCTACTACACGTTGCCAGAGTGTTTCATAAGTCATTCGAGCACCACAGCGAACTTTAACAAATTAGTATTTTGTGCGATCATAGGGCCATATTCCCGCAAGAGGAGGTGTCCCTATGGCGAAAAAAGGCGAGAAGCAGCGCAGCAAGTCCGCAGGCCCGCAGGCCAAGGTGAACGCGGCGTTTCGCAGCCAAGTACAAGCTGAAGTGGTCGACCAGTTGCTCCACCGCTTTGTGACGCTGGTCAAGCACGGGTTGGAGTTGCTGCTCCGCGCCCCATCCGAGTTGGCCCGCCAGGAGTTTCGTCAGCACCCCGATCTCGTCTATACCGGCGCGGCGATTCCTGGGCTGGTGCTCTGGGCCGCCGTCGGAGCTTATGAACTGCCTTGGCCGGCCTTCTGCCAGCACGTGCTGACCCACCCGCAGTGGGCCGCCCTTTTGGGGGTGGCCACGCAAGCCGACCTGGACCGCTTGGCCGGCGCGCTCGAGCCTTACCCGATCCGCGTCATCGAGTTAGCCGTGCATGATGGCTTGAAGGCAGGAGATAAGCAAGACCCGCGCCCGGTCGAACAAAGACCCTCCGTCCAAGAAGAGAATGCCAAGTACATCCGTATCACCCTCGTCCTCAAACTGCTCAAGAAACGCCTACGGCCGTTCCTGCACCGCCTGGACCACTGCGATCCCAAGCGGCCCCGCCATCGGCCCCGGGCCTACCGCTCGCGGTCCTTCGTCTTGGCCGACTTGGCCCGCTGGATCCTGGGCTTGGCGTCCACGGACGCCCTGATCCGAGAACTGGAGCAGAATCCAGACCTGGCGGGGGCGGTCAACTTCTGCCCGGATGAAATTCCGAGTAAAGCGACCTTCAGCCGCCGCCGCATGGCGGTGCCCCTGGCGGAGCTGCAGGCCATCTTGCATGAGTTGGTCGCGGTGCTCATACGCTGCAAAGTCATTGATGGGCGCGCCTGGGTCGTGGACTTGACTCGGGTGCCCAGCTACAGCAGCGTGAGCAAGACCTATCGCGACCGACCCAATGGCAAGAGCGACCCCGAAGCGGCCTTCTGTGGCTACGCCGATAATGATGGGGGCTTTCAGTTCGGCTACTGTCTGGTCTGGGTTGTGGACTTCAAGACCGAGTTGCCCTTCGCCCTGGTCTTTGGTGGCGGCAATGCCCAGGATAGCCCCTTGACCCAGCCGCTGTTGGAGCAGGCCTGCGCCGAACACCCGCAACTGACCCGGCGCTGTGAGTACTTTATCGGCGATGGCGGCTATGATACCCTGGCCATCTTCAACTTCATTCTCACCCGGCTGCGGGCCTTGCCAGCCATCACCAAGAACCCCCGCAACGCCCCCGACCCGGCAGCTGACTTGGCCACCGATGCGCTCTGTGTCCTGCGCCGGAAGAGCCCACTCTACATGGCCGTCTTTCACAGCCGCACCAGTGTCGAGCGAGCCAACAGTTGGGCCAAGCTGAGCTTCAACCTCAAGTATCACAAGCAGCGGGGGTGGGACGCCGTGCAGCATTGTGTGCTCTTTTCGGCTATCGCCATGCTATGTGTCGCCTGGGTCGCGGTCAAAACCGGGCATCCAGACAAGCTCCGCTCGGCGCGGACGTGGATCAGCCAGCACTAAGCTGACGGCGTGGCGCACCTACGTTATGGCATCCCGACCGCCCGCTGGGGCTGCCGGTTGTTTCGGGGCGTCTTGAACTGATCCCCTGCTCGTCTGACAAGCGCAGATGCGCACGGAATCCACCGACACTCGCTTCGCGTGGTCCCGGGGACGCTTTCGCGAACGCTACGATGCTGAATTGTTAATGTACCAACTCACCGAAATGGGAGTTATGAAACACTCTGGTTGCAGCAACTGCCGCGGCTTAACCGCATCCTGGCGCTCAGGGAGCTTGGCTTCTCACTGGTGCAGATCGCGCGGCTGCTGCGCGAAGACCTCCCGGCCAGCGAGCTTCAGCGGCTGATGAAGCTGCGCCAGACCGAGTTAGCGCATCAAGTGCGGGAGGAGCAGGCGCGGCTGGCCCGTGTGGCGGCTCGCCTCCGGCAGATCGAGCAAGAGGGGCGGCAGCCGCGCTACGAGGTGGTGGTCAAACGGGTGCAGCCGCGGCTGGTCGCAGGCATCCGCGACACCCTCGCCGATCCCCGCGACATCAGCAGCCTGCTGGGCGAGCTGCGCAGCTACCTGCACGGCCACGGGGTAGCGTCCAGCCCGCTGTCGCCCTGCCTGGCGGTCTTCTACGACGCGGAGTACCTGGATCGGGGCGCGGACGTCGAAGTGGCCGTGCCGCTCGACGGCCGGCTGCGGGGCAACGGCCGGGTGGCCATACACGAGCGGCCCGGGGTCGCGGACGCCGCCAGCGTGGTCCACGCGGGCAGCTACGACCGGATCTCCGGCGCGTATCGTGCGCTCGCAGCGTGGACGCAGGCGAACGGCTACCGCACCGGCGGCCCCAATCGTGAGATCTACCTGCACGGGCCTGAGTCCGAGACCGATCCGAATAGCTACGTCACCGAGCTTCAGCTCCCGGTACAGCCGGTATCCGCACTATCCACCCTGCCCGGAACAGCGGGGCAACCCATCACACAGAAGGAGAGACAGACCATGGAACCACGCATCGTCACCAAATCGGCGTTTACTGTCGTCGGCCTGCCGTTTACCGGCTTCATCAGCAACGCGCCCTACGAGGAAGGCAAGGAGAACAACGAGATCGGGGTGGTGTGGGATGAGTTCAACCGGCGCTACCTTGAGATTCGCAACGTCTGCGGCCCGTCCTATGGGCTGTGCTTCGGTATGCCGAACGATCGTGAGCCGTGGTATATCGCCGGCGCCGAGGTGTCGCAGGCCGATGAGATCCCTGCCGGCATGATGAGCATGTCCGTGCCGGCGCAGAAGTACGCGGTGTTCCCCTGCACCCTGGGCGCCCTGGGCGCCACCTATCGGTACATCACTGAGGAATGGCAGCCTCAATCGGGCACCGAGCACGCGGATGCGCCGGATTTCGAGTTTTACGACGAGGAGCCAGGGCCGGGGGATCCGAAAGACATGAAGCTGTCGGTCTACTGGCCGATCAAGTAATTGGCGGTTTGACAGCAAACGCGGCCTGGCGTATAATCGGCTCAATTAACAAAGACATTGAACCGGAGGAGTAGGTGGTAGGGACACGGTCGTCGTGTCCACGCCGTCGCCAGCGAGAGGGGGTCACCGGGTGAGAGCCTCCTCACGACGTGAGCGCCGCCGAAAGTCGCCGGGGAGTCGGACGTTTGAAGCTGGAAGCTGGCTTCTGGGAGCTAAAAACTAGAAGCTGGGTTCTGCAGGTAGCGCGTCACGGGTCAGCCCGTTACAGCTTTTGAGTGGGCAGGCTGGGTCAGGCTTCTAGCTTCTAGCTTCTAGTTTCCAGTCCGCCAATCAAGGTGGTACCGCGGAAGCGCCCTTCCGTCCTTGCGACGGAGGGGCGCGTTTTATTTCCGCGTCTCTCCCCCTTCCCTGCGAGGGAAGGGAGAGGGGGGGATAGGTTGACGCCGCCGGCCTTCCGGTGTATGATGATGCCACCATGCCACCATAGTGGCATTCGGAGAGGTGCGACATGACTGAAGAAACCGTCAAACTGACCGTGCGGCTGCCGGCGCAGTTGCACCGTGTCCTGACAGAGCGCGCTGCTGAGTACAACGTCTCGTTGAACCAGGCAGTAGTGGATACGTTGACGGCAGAATGGGTGGTGAAGCCGCCAGCCGAAGAAACCGAGCGGGAGAAGGTACGCCGAGTCCTGCGCGAGGCGGGGATGCTGGCGGATATGAGCTGGACGAATGAGCTGGCGAAGGAGCTTCTGAATGGGGAGGAACCCGCAACACTGGAGGAAGTGCGTGACTGGTTGACGGGAGTGCCGTTGACTGAATGGATTATTGAAGATCGGGGGCCGCGCTGATGACCGTTTATTACCTTGACGCCAGCGCTATTGTCAAGCGCTACCTCCGAGAACGCGGCAGCCGATGGATTGCCGCTTTGTGGGAACGGACGAGAGAGACCAATCTGTTCAGCGCGGAGTTGGTGGATGTCGAGGTGGTCTGTGCGCTGAGCCGCGCTCAACGCGAAGGACGCATCGGCATGAGCAGGCGCAATAAGTCCGCTGCGCTTTACGTTCTCGAAGCCCAACAGATTCTTGACCACATGCCGGCATCGGCAGAGGTCCTTCAGAGCGCCCATCGCCTGGCTCTGCGCTATCCGTTGCGCGCTTATGACGCCGTGCACCTGGCTTTGGCATTGGCTCTGGCCGATCGGCTGATGTGGTCGGGACTTCCCGCGCCCATCTTCGTCAGCGCCGACGAAATTCTGCTCGCCGCCGCGCGGGGCGAGGGGTTAGTGGCCGAGAATCCGAACGAACGCGAGTAGCGAATCAGCGAATGGCGAATCTGCGAGATGAAAGGGGGTGGTCCCCGTGTCAACTGTCGTTGACGCATCGGTTGACGTTCCCGTCATCCTACAATCTTCGCCCCCTGCCCTCCTGCGGCCGGCCTGATGCCCTGCATGGGGCAAGTCGGCGCTTTTTCGTCTTGCGTTTTTCGTTTTTACGCAACACGCAGCACGCAATACAACATCCTGGGAGGAGATAATCCCATGCCTGCCTTCGACATGCCCAAAACCTACGATCCGGCTGCCTCGGAGCGGCGGATTTACGACTGGTGGGAGCGTTCCGGCTTCTTCAAGCCGGAGATCGCGCCGGCCGACGCTGAGCCGTTCGTGATCAGCATTCCCCCGCCCAACATCACCGGCGAGCTGCACCTGGGCCATGCCATGTTTGTCTCGCTGGAAGACTTGATGATTCGCTACAAGCGGATGCGCGGCTACGCGGCGCTCTGGGTGCCCGGCTACGACCACGCGGGCATCGCCACGCAGCTCCAGGTGGAAAAAATGCTCGCCAAGGAAGGCATCCGCCGCCAGGACATCGGCCGCGAGGAGTTCCTGCGTCGCACCTGGGCCTGGAAGGAGAAGTACGGCGACCACATCGTGCGCCAGCTTCGCCGCCTGGGCGCGTCGTGCGACTGGGAGCGGATGCGTTTCACCCTGGACGATGGCCTCAGCCGCGCGGTGCGCGAGGCGTTCGTGCGCCTCTACCGCATGGGGCTGATCTATCGTGGCGAGTACCTGATCAACTGGTCGCCCGGCCTGCAAACCGCAGTCAGCGACCTGGAAGTGGAGTACAGCGAGGAAAACGCGACGCTCTACTACTTCAAGTACCCGATCGCCGGCGCTGACCTGGAGGATGGCCCTGGCAAAGGCTACATCCCGGTGGCGACCACGCGGCCCGAGACGATCCTGGGCGATACGGCCGTGGCCGTGCATCCCGACGACGAACGCTACCGCCACCTGATCGGCGCGACCTGCCTGGTGCCGATGCTCAAGCGCCCCATCCCGGTGATCCACGACACTTACGTGGACATCGCGTTCGGCACCGGCGCGCTCAAGATCACCCCCGGCCACGATCCGAACGACTTCATCATCGGGCAGCGGCACGGGCTGCCGATCGTCAGCATGCTGGACAAGGACGCGAAGGTGAGCACGAACGGCGGCCCGTATGCGGGCATGGATCGCTTCGCGTGCCGCAAGAAGCTCTGGGCCGACATGGCGGCCGCGGGACTGACCATCAAGACCGAGCCGTACCGGACGCAGGTGCCCCGCTCGCAGCGCGGCGGCGAGATCGTGGAACCGATGCTGAGCACGCAATGGTTCGTGAAGATGAAGCCGATGGCGCTCATGGGCCTCGAAGCGGTGCGATCGGGCCGCATCAAAATCATCCCGGAACGCTTCACCAAGGTGTACTACAACTGGCTGGAAAACATCCGCGACTGGTGCATCAGCCGGCAGCTCTGGTGGGGGCATCGCATCCCCGCCTGGCACTGCGCCGACTGCAAGGGCATGACCGTGGCGCAGGAAGACCCCACCCGTTGCGAGCACTGCGGCTCGTTGAAGATCACCCAGGATGACGACGTGCTCGACACGTGGTTCAGCTCCGGGCTGTGGCCCTTCTCCACGCTCGGTTGGCCCGACGACACGGCCGATCTGCGCCGGTTCTACCCGACGACGGTGATGGAGACCGCCTACGATATCTTGTTTTTCTGGGTGGCGCGCATGATCATGCAGGGCCTAGTCTTCACGAACGACGTACCTTTCGAGACTATCTACTTGCACGGCCTCGTCAGAGATGACCAGGGCCGCAAGATGTCCAAGACTACAGGCAACGTGCTCGACCCCATCGCGGTGCTCGACGGCGCGCAGCCGGAGGAGCTAGGCGACTATGTCAGAGCACAGTACCCGGACGGCCTCCAGCCGATGGGCGCCGATGCCCTGCGCTTCACCCTGCTCACCGGCACGACCGCCGGCACCGATATGAACCTGAGCCTCCAACGCGTGGAGGGCAACCGAAACTTCACGAACAAAATCTGGAATGCGGTGCGGTTTGTGTTGTCCCAATTGACCGACGACGGACGACGAACGACGAACGACACGCAACACGCACTACGCAATACGCAGTACGCCCTACCCGACCGCTGGATCCTTAGCCGCCTCTCTGCCACCATCAGCGATGCGACGCGGCTAATGGACGGTTTCCAGTATGGCGAGGCGGGGCGGCAGGTGTATGAGTTCTTCTGGAACGAGTTCTGCGACTGGTATTTGGAGATCAGCAAAATCGTTCTGTATCGCGGGGACGATGCGGCGAAAGCGGCGACGCGCGCGACCCTGATGAAGGTGCTGGATGAGTCGCTGCGGCTGCTGCACCCGTTTATCCCGTTCGTGACCGAGGAAACGTGGGGCTATCTGAAGCAGGCGGCCGGCGATGCGACGTGGCCGGCGGGCTTGATCGTGGCCCCATGGCCGCAAGAGACTTCCGCGGTCTCGGGAGACCTCGATGGTCTACGCGTTGCCCGCGACCTGGCCGCCGAGGCCGACATGGGCCTTCTCATGGACCTGGTGCGTGGCATCCGAAACACTCGTTCCGAGTACAACGTGGAGCCGGCCAAGCGCATCCCGGCGTTCATCGCCGCAGGAGACAGGCTGGCGCTGTTGCAAGATCAGGCCGAGACGCTGTGCACGCTGGCGCGCCTCGATCCCGCGCAGTTGATCCTGGCTGCGGAACTGCCCGCGCCCGCGCAGGCGCTCACCCTGGTGGCGGGCAGCGTCACCGCCTACTTACCCCTCTCCGGCCTGATTGATCTGGCCGCGGAGCGCGCCCGGCTGGGCAAAGAGGTGGCCGAAGCCGAAGCGCAGATCAGCCGCAGTCAGGGCTTGTTGAGCGGTTCCTTCGCCCAACGCGCCCCGGCGGTCGTAGTGCAGCGCGAGCGCGACAAGCTGGCCGAGTTGGCAGCCCGCGCCGAAAAGCTGCACGCTAGGCTGACGGATTTGGGGTGAGCTGCTTCGACCGCCAACGGTTGACGGACGACCAACGACCGCCGGTTGTTGCAGCAAAGGTGTTCGTCGTCCGTCATTCGTCGTCCGTCCTTTCTCACAACATGACGCGGGTCATGTACTTGCACGCACAATCCGGTTACACTAACCGCCGAAGCTTGGGCGCATCATCGTCGTTGCATCGCACGCGGTTCCCTTTCAACAATCTCCGCTCACGGTGCGCCCGCTTTACCGAACCGGGGGATGGCGCAAGCCATCCCCCTTCTTGCTATCTGGAGAAGTCGGCATGAGCAGCACCGATCCCGCCTTTCGCGTCGTCCCCCTCACCGTCGCCCCCACGCAACCCACCATCGGCCCGGTGGATACCAGACCGTTCGTCACCATCGGCGGCCAGGCCGTCTGGCCTGGAGGTCGTCAGAATCTCCCACCGGCGAAGGCGCCGCAATCAAGCGCAGCCGGGGTAGTGATCGAGCGCGTGGCGATGACTGAGCGGCTTCGGGCGACTGCCGCCCTGCGCAACCAACGCCATCCGCCCGTCTTTCTCCGATGTGCCGACAAAAACCGGCTCTGGTTGGCGTTCAGTGCTCTGTTGATCTTCACGGTTGCGATTCTGCTGGTGATAAGAATCTGCACGAGCAAAAAAAAGGGGTGACTGTTTGTTCGCCGAAAGCATTGTGATAAGTTCTGCTAATCTATCACAGCCCTCCACCATGACGCGTGTCATATAGCACGACGGCCCACTTTGCTATAATGCGACATATGTCACTTTCGGCGCAGTGAACCACGCGCGCCGCAACCTCAATTCTATCGGGAGGCTAGCCTCATGGTCCTTCCTAGCCCTGGCAGGCGGCAACGATCCTTGTTGATTGCTGCCACACTGGCTTTGCTCCTGCTGATCCTCCTTGTGGGCGCTGCCAGCGCGGCCCAGGAGGACAACGCGACTTGTCTCGGCTGTCACAATAATGCTGGCCTGAACATTCAGCTTGCCAGTGGTGAAGTGCTGCCCTTGATGGTCAGTCCACAAGTCTACAACGGCTCGGTGCATGGTGCTGCGGGCTTGACCTGTGTTTCCTGCCATATCAACATCTCCGGTTATCCACATCCGAAAGTCACCGCGGGTGACCGGCGCAGCTTCCAGTTGGAACGCTATACCCAATGCCAGACCTGTCACGACAAGCAGTACAAGGATACGCTGGATAGCAATCATGCGCACGCGCTGGCGGCCGGCAACCGACAGGCAGCCATCTGCACCGATTGCCACGGCGCGCACGACATCAGCAAGCCCAACCAGCCGCGCCAGAAGATCTCCGCCACCTGCCAGAAGTGCCACAGCCAGGTTTACGAGCAATACGCGGGCAGCGTGCACGGCAAGGCTCTGGCTGCCACGAGCAACCCCGACGTGCCCGTCTGCACCGACTGCCACGGCACGCACCGCCAAGATGACCCGACCACCGCGGCCTTCCGGCTCAAATCGCCGGACATCTGCGGCAAGTGTCATGCGGATGCGGCGCTGATGAAGAAGTACAGCATCTCGACCGACGTCTTCAATACCTACGTGGCCGATTTCCACGGGACGACGGTCAAGCTGTTCGAGAAGCAGCATCCCGATCAGCCGACCAACAAGGCGGTCTGCACCGACTGCCACGGCACCCATGACATCAAGACAGTCACCGATGCCAACGCGACCGTGGTCAAGGAGAACTTGCTGACCACCTGCCGGCGCTGCCATCCCGACGCCACCGCGAACTTCCCCGATAGCTGGGTGGGACACTTCCAGCCGAGCGCGCAGCGCCACGCGCTGGTGTACTACATCGGCCTTTTCTATCGCATCTTGATTCCCGCGGTGATCGGCGGCATGTTGCTGTTCGTCCTGCTGGATGCGGTACGCCGGATCGTGAATCGTTTCCAGCGGAAGGGGGCTTGAATCCTATGACTACACAGGCAACGAGCTCACACGCACCGCACTCCTACATCCGCTTCCAACTGGCGCAGCGCCTGGAGCACATCCTGCTCATCGGCTCGTTCAGCACGCTCGCACTGACGGGCCTGCCGCAGAAATACGCCGGCAGCGCGATTGCCGAGGCCGCGATCGCGCTGGTGGGCGGCATCGAGAACATCCGGAGCATCCACCACATCGCCGCGTTCATCTTCATGCTGGAGATCGTCTACCACGCGGTGGTCATCAGTTACATGATCTTCGTGCGTCACACCGAGATGACCATGTTGCCCGGTCTGCGCGACCTCACCGATGTGGTTGATGTTCTGCGCTACAACCTGGGCCTGGCGAAGTCTCGCCCCAAGCTGCCGCGCTATAGTTTCGAGGAGAAGGCGGAGTACTGGGCGATGATGTGGGGTTCGGTGGTGATGGCGATCACCGGCTTTATGCTCTGGAATCCCATCTCCACGACCAAATTACTGCCCGGCGAGATCATCCCGGCCGCCAAGGCCGCGCACGGCGCCGAGGCGGTCCTGGCCGTCCTGGCGATTCTGGTGTGGCATTTCTATAGCGTCCACCTCAAGACTTTCAACAAGAGCATCTTCACCGGCAAGCTGACCGCGCACCAGATGACGGAGGAGCACGGCGAAGAGTTGGAGCGGCTGCAACGTGGCGACGTCCGGCCGTTGCCGCCGGAGCCGGTACGGCGCAAGCGCGAGCGGATCTTCATCCCGGTGGCGCTGATCGCCACGATCGTCGGCGTCGCCTTCATCGTCTGGTTTGCCACCTTCGAGAAGACGGCCATCGCCACGCTGCCGTCGCCCGTGACGCAGGTGCCATCCTTTGCGCCGTTCACCCCGACGCCGGTACCCACGCCGGTCGGCGGGATCAACAACGCGGTGATCGGGGTGGCGATCAAGCACGCGGTGGCAGGCATGGAAAAATGCGATACCTGCCACAATCCGAAGGGCGTCAAACCTGCGCCGGCCGATCATGCCGACCGCCCGGTCGAATCATGTCTGGTCTGCCATCAGCCTGCGCCGGGCGCCGGCGCGGTGCAGACCACCGGGCAAGCCGGTCTGGGTGGCGCCGCGGCAATCCCACACAGCATCACCGAGGCAACCTACAAGGACTGCCTGACCTGCCACGGCCAGGGCAAGCTGAAACCCAGCCCAGCCAGCCATGCCGCCTTCACCAACGAGAGCTGCACGATCTGCCACAAGCTTGCTCCGCCGACGGCAACGCCGGCCGCGGGTGCGACACCCGGCGCAGCCAGTCAACCGGCCGCCGGCGAGCCGAAGGCGATTCCGGCCAATCACGACCTGACGAGCGCGACATACAAGGATTGCACGGTCTGCCACGGGCAGGGCAAGCTGAAGCCGGCGCCGGCCAATCACGCCAGCTACACGGCTGAAACCTGCACCACCTGCCACAAGCAGTCTGCGGCCACCACGCCGGCCGCGGGCGCGACACCCGGCGCAGCCGGTCAGCCGGCCGCCGCAGCGCCAGCGGTCAACCACAGCGTCACCAGCGACCTGTTCAAGAACTGCGCCACCTGCCACGGCAAGGACGGCATGAAACCTGCGCCGGCCAATCACGCCAGCTTCACGATCGAGATCTGCACCACCTGCCACAAGTCAACGGTACAGTAGCACACAGCCTCCGGTTAGATAAGCTCCCCGGTCTCTCGCGAGAGACCGGGGAGCTTTGTATCTATGGCTGCATTTTGGTTTGGAAACAACCAGCAATCCGCAATCTGCAACCGGCAATCCGCAATCCGCAATCCGCAATCCGCAATCTCCCCCCTCACCCCTTCGGCAGCTTCCGCTCGTAGGCCCAATCCTCGGCCCGTAGATACGCCCGGATGCCCACGGCCGCGGCCATGCGCAACGGCTCCGGCGGCCAGGGGATCACCCGGCGGTTGACGAAGGGGCACTCGGTCAGATCGGTCTGGCGTTCCAGCAGCAGGTCGCGGATCGTCTGGGCATTGAGATGGCTCATCGAAACGCCGTGGCCGATGCAACCGAGGGAGTAGACCGCGTCTTTGTCGCCCAGGTAGCCCACCGCGGGCGTGAGATCCATCGTGACCGAGAACGGCCCGCCCCAGCGATGGGTGATCCGCGCGGTCTTGAGCGACGGAAAGAGCCAGCCGATGTGCTCCTCCAGATGACGCCAGCCGGCTTCGTCCGCGTCCCCGTCCAAGTCCCCGCCGTAGGTCAGCCCCACCGCCGGCCCGCCGCCGATCACCAGCCGATTATCCGGCGTTACGCGGTAGTAGTGGATCAGGTTGCGCGCGTCCTCGATCCCCTCCCGCCCCTGCCAACTGATGGGCGCCAACCGTTCCGCCGCGAGCGGTTCGGTGGCGATCATGTAGGTGAAGGCCGGGGTCTGCCGGCGGCCCACCTGCCCAAAGAGGTGCGAGTAAGCATTGGTCGCAAAAACGACCTTCTTAGCGATGACCTTGCCGCCGGGCGTCATCAGCCAAAAACCGGCGCCCATGCGGCGCACCTCTGTGACCGGCGTGTTCTCGAAGACCTGCGCGCCGACACGCAACGCCAGCCGCTTTTCTTCTCGCGCCAGCTTGAGCGGGTTGACCAGCGCCAGCCGCGGCTCCCACATCGCGCCCAGATAACGGGGCGAGTTCACCCGCGCCCGCACCGCGTCGGCCTCGATCCAGTCAATGCCCTTGATGCCGAGCGATTGCACCAGGGCGATGTCGTGCTGCAACCGCCGGATGTAGCCGTCGGTGGTGGCAGCGCGCAGGAAGCCGGGGCGGATATAGTCGCAGTCGAGTTGTTCGCCCTGGATCAGCTCGCCCATGCGATCCACTGCGCGTTCCATGTACGCGTGAGCGTCCTTAACGAACTGCTTGCCGCGCAGCATCGCCATCACGCCGAAGCCCAGGCCGACGACGGTCATGCCGAAGGAACCGTTGCGGCCGCTGGCGCCGTAGCCGGCCTCTTTGGCTTCCAGGACGGCCACTTGCAGCGACGGCTCGGCGCGCTTAAGCTCATAGGCGGTCATCAGCCCGGCGAACCCGCCACCAATGATCGCGACGTCTACGCTCACGTCACCCTGGAGCGGTGGCTCGGGGGTGTAGGAGCCGGAAATGTCCAGCCAGAGGGATGGGGAAGGGTCAGGAAATTGCATGGGTGTGCCTCCGACAAAAAACACAATGATTTTTGATCAGATTCCCAGCCTGTTTCGCACAAACCGCCGCACTTCTTTCATCGCGGTGATGGCCTCGTGCGAATCCTCGACTGTCGCCATCTCGCCTGGGTAGCGGATTGCGACGTCATAGCCTTCCAGACTGTCCAGCACATCGTGAATCAACTCAAACGTGTTGACCCATTCCTCGATCTCAACGGAAACGCTCATACAGCACCTTGCCTCTGTTGAGAATCTCGTTAATGAACGGATCCACCCGTTCGCTGGACTGTCTAACCTCCTCCGGTGTGCGCACGACAATGTCCATTGGAAATGGACGCTCTCGGAAGAGGCGCGAAGCGGCCAACCGGCGCTTCGACGGCCGATCGTTTGTGTCCATCACGATGAGTAGATCCACGTCGCTGTCCGGCGTCGGCTCCCCATAGGCATAGGAGCCGAACAGAATCACCTGCTCCGGTGCGAGCACGCTGACGATGCGCTCGGTGACTTGACGGAGCAGATCATCGGTCACGGGTAGAAAGCCCATCGGTGCAACGATCGAAGACGAATCCATCACTGCCTCTCTGTCCATGATCCCAAATCACTCCTCGTTCAACTGTCATTTCCAGTATACCACAGGGGCGCGCGGGGGACAACGCATGGATATCTTCCCGCCGCGGTGCGGTTACTTCAGAAACACCCGCTCCGGATCCACCACCTCGCGCAAAATCCGTAGTTCCTCCGGCGTCGGGATCGACGTCTCGACCGCGTCCTCGGTGTCCAGCGGGAAGCCAGTGTCGGCGGCCACGGCCTGGGGGGTGAGGCCGGGATGATAGCTCGCCAGGTAGATGGCGTGGGTGGTGGGCCGGAAGCGCATGACCGCTTTGGTCGTGACCACCACGCTGGGGCCGCCCCACCGCAGACCAGCCCGCTGTCGAGAGTCGCCGCCGGATAGCCAACCGGGGCTGGTGATGTAGTCCACCTGTTCGGGGAAGCGACGTTTTTCGTGCAGGGCGATGACGACGTTGCGCCGCGCCAGGCACGCGATGTCGCATGCGCCGCCGCTGCCCGAAAAGCGGACCCGCGGATGCCGCGGGTCCGCGCCGATGGAGGTGCTGTTGATGTTGCCGAAGCGATCCACCTGCGCGCCGCTCAGGAAGCCGACGTCCACGCGCCCAGCCTGGAGCACGTAGGTGAAGACCTCGTGCAGACCGGCCGCTACGGCTGCGCCGCGCAGGCAGCGCGGGTCGCCGACCGACATGGGCAGGTGGGCGAGTTGGCTGGCGATCGTGCCCGCCTCGAAAACGATACAGCAGCCCGGCGCATGGGTGCGCTGGGCCAGCATCGCGCCCAACATCGGCAGCCCGGTGCCGGCAAAGACGATCTCGCCGTCCGCGATCTCGCGCGCCGCGGCCACGGCCATCAGCTCGGTCAGGGTGTAGGTGTAGTCTGCCATCAGTCCAACCTCCTCCGCTTCAAGTCGGGCCGGTAGCCGTAGGCCGGATCGGCCCGCAGGCTCGCCAGCCGCGCCGCGCCGCCGATGGCTTCCAGGTAGCCGACGTGATTTTTCACCCCGTAGACGAAGCGATCCAGATATTGGGTATTGGCTATTTCGTCCTCGGCGCTCTCGTGGTAGAGCTTGAGCTGCCGCGGATCGTAGTCGTAATAGTTGAAGACCGCGTAGGGGTGGCTGCCCCAGGGTACGTGGCAGACGTGTTTGACCGCGAAGTAGGGCAGCGGGTTGCGCTCCGGCTCCTGGCGCAGCGCCGCGTCGTCCACGATCTCCTCCGCGGTGACGATCACGGTGTCGGCGCAGAGGGCCTGCTGCACGTCGGCAAAGGTCTGGCCCTCGATGCGGATCGTGCCTTCGGGACTGGCCTTCTGGACATGGATCACGGCGAACTCGGTATGAACTGCGGGCACGAGGACGATCTGCTCGCCGGGGTTGAAGGGCGACTCCATGACAGCCGCCTTTTTGATCAGCGTGCGAGGATCCGCCGCACGCTGTTCGGGTGTGAGGGCCTCCCGGTTCAGCACGTCGCTGCCGAGAAGGCTGCGGATCGGCATGAAGGGGATGCCCATCGCGCCGGCCGCGAAGCGGGAGACCATCGCGAAGTTGCTGTAGTCCTCCCACTCGATCTGCCCGCGCTCCACCGCGCGGCGCCAGCGGGGGCCGACGGTGTTGAACGCCTCGTCGGCCTCGTAGGCCAGCTCGACGCGCTTGACGCACCCTGCGCCGATCAGCACGTCCCAGTCGCCGCCGGGGGAGTGGCCGATTAGATAGAGGTTGCGCCGCCGGAAGCGGATCAGCTCGTAGATGAACGCCATCGGGTGACGCTGCGTGGTGAACCCGCCGAAGGAGATCGTCGCGCCGTCGGGAACCAGCGCCGCAGCCGCGGTCAACTCGATCAGTTTATGCGCCATTGCACTTCTCCTGGTAGATTGGTAAATGGGCCGTTCCGAGTACAGCGAGGGTATTGTAACGCAGGGCAGGACTCTCGTCAATCGCGGTTTGCTTCCCCATCCAGGTCGAGCCCGTTATCTGACTTGACCGATCCGGGGCGTTTTGCTATGATGATTACGCTTCAATCAATCCATCCCAAAGAGAGACGACCGATGAACAAGCTCCCTCGTTCCGTCATCGTGATCCTGGTTGCGGGTGCGCTCTTTCTGATCGCCGTGCTGGCCTACACGCAACTGCGCCCTTACCAATTCCACGGCCTGGCGTTGCAATCGGCGCAGCCGGCGGCCGACTTCACGCTGACGGCGTCGGGGGGAAAGGCGGTGAAGTTGAGCGACTTCCGCGGCAAGCTGGTGGTGCTCTACTTCGGCTACACCTATTGCCCCGACGTCTGCCCGACGACACTGGGCGACCTGGCGCGCGCGCTAAATAAGCTGGGGCAGCGGGCCGATGGGGTGCAGGTGGTCATGGTCACGGTGGATCCGGCGCGCGACACGCCGGAACATCTGGCCGACTACGTGAGCCATTTCGATCCCACCTTCGTCGGCCTCTCCGGCACGGCCGACCAGATCGCGGTCGCGGCGGCCGGCTTCGGCATCTACTATCAAAAGCACGAGGGTACGGCCGCCACCGGCTACCTGGTGGATCACACGGCGACGATTTCGGTGCTGGACAAGGAGGGCCACGTGCGGCTGGTGTGGCCGTTCGGGACGCCGTCAGAGGATATGGCGGCGGACTTGGGGCAGATGTTGCGGTAGTCTCGTCGCTTCAGTAGGCCCCGATTTCTCGCAGCCGATCGTCGTCAATTCCGAAATGATGCGCGATCTCGTGCCGCACCACTCGACCCACCAGCGCGTACACGTCGTCGGCCGTCTCACACTGCGCCTCGATGGGGTGCTGATAGATGCTGATCTTGTCGGGGGCGATATTCCCGTAGTTGTGCGACCGGACGGTCTGCGGGACGCCGTGATAGAAGCCGAGCAGGGCGTAGCGCGAATTGATGCCCGCCAGGGACATCGTCTCGCGGTCGGGCCAGTATTCCACCACCACGGCGACGTTGTCCAGCATCTGGAGGAAGTTCTCGGGCAAACCCTCCAATGCCTCGGCCACGAGGGTCTCGAACTGCTCTTGATCCAATCGTATCATCTCAAAAACCCCCGTTCCCGAAACCACGCCAGCGCGTCCCTGGCCGTCTCTGCGAACGGCCGGACGCGCAACCCCAGTTCTCGCACGGCCTTGGCGTTGTCCACCGGCCGCCAGAGGGGGGCGGTACGCAGGTAGGCAGTGTTGCTGCCGGGAATCAGGCTCCCCACAGCAAGGAACGCCTTCAACAGCGGCCCGCCTAGCTTGACGAAGGGCGGCCGAGCGCCGGCGACGGCTGCAACCTCGGCCAATCCCTCGCGCATGGTCAGGTTGTGGCCGCAAAGGATGTACCGCTCCCCGCTCCGGCCTCGTTCGGCCGCGGCGACGTGGGTCTCGGCCGCGTCCCGCACGTCCACCACGCTGAAGGTCGCGTCCAGGTAGAACGGCAGCCGGCCCTGCGCGGTCATCAGCAGCGGCTGGCTGACCGATAGGTGCACGTCTCCCGGCCCGAACACCGCCACCGGGCAGAGCACGACCACCTCCAACCCCGGCCCGGCGGCACGCAACGCCTCGACCTCCATCGCCCACTTGGCCTCGTAGTACGGGTCATTTGCCGAGCCCGGGACGTAGAAGTCACGCTCGTCGGCCAGGCGGCTTGGTTCAGTCCCTATCCGAAATGAAGCAGTGCGGGCTCCCACGCCCGCAATCGGCGGCATGGGAGCCGCCTCCGCGGGTTTTGGGGATAGGCTCTCAGTGGGGCGGCCGATGGTCGTGAACGAGCTGGTGTAGACCAGCCGGCGCACGCCGGCCTCCCGTGCCGCGGCCAGCACGTGGCGCATCTGCTCGACTGCGGCGCGGGTGCTCGCTTCGATCTGGCGCGAATCGTGCGGATAGGCGCCGGCGCAGTGGAAGACGACCTCGCAGTCCAGCATCGCCGCAACGAGCGAGGCGCAGTCCGCCAGGTCGCCCTCGACCCACGTCATGCCAAGGTCGCCGATCGCGCCGACTGCGCCCGGCTGCCTGCGCAGGCCGCGAACCTGCCATCCGCGGGCAACCGCCGCCCGCGCGATCTGCCCGCCGATGAAACCCGTTGCACCGAGGACGAGACATCTAGTCATCTGTAACCTCTCCCGAAATGGAGTAGATTCATTACCCGACAGACGTAGCGTAGCCCCTCGTGGGCGTCCTGGTGGGCATAGAAGCGATGCCGACGGGCACAAGGCCCTTATACTACGGCGATACGTCGGGTAGTGAATGGAGTAGAGGCTTTAGCCGGGGACGTATCGTGAGCAACAACCCACAGACCGGCTGAAGCCTCGCCTCCAGGCCTGCCAAAGCTGAACGTCAAATCTCATTGGGACGGCGCTTCGGGGTTCGGGCCGAAGTGCTTGAGCATGACGATCGGATCGGTGGTGCTGGGGTTATGAATCTTAACCCCTGCCGTCGCGGCCGCGCAGGAGACGAAGTATTCGTCGTGCGTCAACTGGCCGAACCGGATGAGCGCCGGCGCTTCGATGGGCCAGGCCCCCAGCGTGCCGTGTCCTTGCAGCATGATCATACCGTAGGGGCCGGCGTCGCGCATCGTCACGGTGCGTCCGGGCAACACGGTCAGCTCTTTCGCCGCAAAGTACGGGTTGCCGTAGGCGATCCAGTCCTCGATGTAGCCTGAGTCGGTCATCTCGGCCACCTGCTTCACCGGCCGCGGCGACCGGAAGTGCTCGGCTTTGAAGTTGGCCGTGATGTTGGCCTCCCAGTCAATCATGGAAACGATGTAATCCAGATCGTGCGCCTGTTCGGCCGGCACGTTCTTCACCAGCAGCGACCAGTCAACCGGTACCTCGTTGACCAGCGATTGGAACATCGCGAACACGTCGCTGGCCCACTGCGGCTCGTAGGTACACAGGCTGCCCGGTGCGTGCAGGATGCCGGCCGGGACGTACCAGCCGGTGCCCAATTCCAACCGGTAGGCCTTCGACAGGTCGGTGATGTGGTTGTCCCCCTGATCCCAAATCTCCAGGCAATGGCGCACTTGCGCCCGCGTCGTCCCCGGCTCCAGGCCGAAGAAGGTGAAGGGGAAGTCGGCGCCATAGTTGTTCAATTGGCGCGGGAAGTAGTAGGTCTCCGGCTTCGATTGCTGCCCAACCTTGCTGGCGTGTTCCGCCATCTGGTGCAGATGGTGGGGCAGCGCGCCCTTGTTATCGAAGAACTTAGCGTACATCGGCCAGGCGTGGTACTTGCTCCACATCGCATCGCCGAGCAGACCCGCCCCAAGCTCGGCAATCACGTCCGCGAGCAACGTCTTCCGCGGTTTCTGCTCGTCGCCCCAGACCACGTAACTCAACCCCTCGTCCGGTGTGGTCAAGGGGCCGTTATCGGCCTTGGTGGTAGAAGAGAACCACCGCTCGTCAATGCCGCCCCGATGCGCACCGAACGCGTACAGGTCGTCCGGGTGCAGCTTGAGGCGTTTGCCGGGGATGCAGAAGGAACGGGGCACCCAGGCCGGCGCCAGCCGGAGGATGCCTTCCCCTTGTTCAAGTGCTTGATGCGTCATGATAATCCCTCCGGGTTGATCTAAGCGCCTATCAGAATAATAGCAGCGCGGTCTCCCATGCCCGCAACCGGCGGCGGGCGAAAGTACAGCCGATGTCTGGGAGCCGCCTCCGCTGGTTATTCGGATTGGCTCTAAGCCCGCAACGTCGCGCCCAGCTCGCGCTCCAGCCGCCCCACGATCTTCGCCCGCAGCTTTTTCGTGTCCTCGTCGGTCAGGGTGCGGTCGAGGGCCTGGTAGGTGAGCGCGTAAGCCAGCGACTTCTTGCCCGCGGGAATCTGCCCGCCGCGGTAAACGTCGAACAGGCGGACGCCGGCCAGCAGCTTGCCGCCGCTCTGGCGGATCAGCTCGGCCACCTGGGCGGCCGGCGCGGCCTCGTCCACGATGAGCGCCAGGTCTTCGTAGACCGGCGGCTGGGTCGAGAGTTCGGCCATCTCGCTGGCCGCGCCCCAGGCGGCCAGCAGCACGTCCAGGTCGAGTTCCATGACCGTTACGGGTTGCTCAGGCAGATCAAATGCCTTGCGGACGAGCGGATGCAGCTCGCCCAGCACGCCGGCCTCACTCCCGCCGACCAGCAGCTTCGCGGTGCGGCCAGGGTGAAGCGCAGGCTGCTCGCCCCGCTCCCATTTGACATCCAAACCCAGGCGAGCGACCAGCGTCTCGGCCACACCCTTCAGATCGAAGAAGCCGAGCGGGGTCGCGTCGTGCCCCAGCCAGATGTTCGCCTCCCGCGGGCCGACCATGACCGCGGCCACGCGCCGCGGCTCAGCCGGTAACGTCTCGCCTGGTCGCGGGATGAAGATGCGGCCCACTTCGAAGATCGTCACGCGGTCGTTGAAGCGCAGATTGGCGCGGGCGGTATTCAACAGAGCCGGCAACAACGTCCGGCGCAAATGGCCTCGTTCGGCCGAAAGGGGGTTAAGGACGGTGACATGGGGTAGCTCGGCCCACGTGCCAGGCACTTCCGAAGTGCCTGGCACGTTAAGCCGCGCCTCATCCCGCACGTCAATCATCGAGTACGTGATGACCTCATCCAGCCCCGCGCCGACCAGGATGTCTCGCACTTTCTCCTCGCCCTCCAGCGCCACGTTGCGGCGCTGCGGCGGCAGCTCGTCCTCCAGCAGCGTATGCGGCAGCCGGTCGTAGCCGTAGATCCGGCCGATCTCCTCGACCAGGTCGGCGGGGATGTTCACGTCTTGGCGGTGACTGGGGACTTTGACGTGCAGGGGGGCAAGGGGGCGCGGGGGCAGGGGGGAAGAGGCTCCCTTGCTCCCTGGCTCCACTGCTCCCCCGCCCTCAACTACACTGAACTCTAGCGCCCGCAAGATCCGCGCCTGCTCGTCCACCGGAATCTCCACGCCCAGCAGCCGGTTGACGTAGGCTGGGGCGAGGTCAATGCTGCGCGGCGAGGGCTTACCGGGGTAGACGTCGCCGTAAACGGGGCGCACCGTGCCGCCGGCAAGCTCGGCCAGGAGTTGGCCGGCGCGATCCAAAGCCTTGACAGTCAACTCGGGGTCCACCTGCTTGCCGAAGCGACTGCCGGCCTCGCTGGTCAGCTTGAGCAGTTGGCTGGTGCGGCGGATGCTCAGGAAGTTGAAGTTGGCCGCTTCCAACAGGATGGTCGTCGTGCCGCTGTTGACCTCGGTGTTCGCGCCGCCCATCACGCCACCGACCGCGATCGTGCCCGCGGTGTCGGTGATCATCAGCATGTCGGGGTCGAGCGCCCGCTCCACGCCGTCGAGGGTGGTCAGGTGCTCGCCGCGGTAGGCGCGACGCATGATGATGGTCGGCCGGCCGCCGCCCGCGCGCTCGCGCAGCAGATCGTAGTCGAATGCGTGGAGCGGCTGGCCCAACTCCAACATGACGTAATTGGTCACGTCCACCGCGTTATTGATCGGCCTCATGCCGGCGCGCAGGAGGCGTTGCTGCACCCACAGCGGCGACGGGCCGATGGTCAGCCCTTCGATCAGCGCCGCGGAGTAGCGCAGGCAGAGGTCGGGGGCCTCGATGACGATGCCGGTGAAGTCTGCATCAGAAGCCAGGCTTCTCGGAGAAACCTGACTTCCGGCCGGATTCTTGAGCGGCTGCCCCGTCAGCGCGGCGATCTCGCGGGCGACGCCGATGACCGATTGCAGATGGCCGAATGCGCCCTTGATGTCGAACTCCAGCACCGCGTCGCCCATGTAGTCCACCAGCGGCATCCCGACCGGCGCGTCGTCCGGCAGGATCAGGTTGCCCTCGTGCGCGTCGCTCAGGTCAAGCTCTTTCTCCGAGCAGACCATGCCCTCGGACATGATGCCGCGAATTTTGCTCGGCTTCAGCTTGACGATCCGGCGCTCCTCGCTGTGACCATCCACCAGCCGCGCGCCGGTCAGCGCAAAGGCTACCTTCGGCCCGCGTCCGCCGCTGAAATCCTGGCCGATGTAGGGGTAGAGGTTCGGCGCGCCCGTGACCACGGTCAGCGGCTTCCCTGCGCCGTACTCGACGCGTACCAGCGTCAGTCGTTCGGCATCCGGGTGGCGCTTCACGTCCAGGATTTGCCCGACGAAGATCTTGTCCCGATCCCAGAACTCGCCGATGTGGGTAATCGAATCCACCTCCAGCCCCGCCAGCGTCAGCCGCTCGGCCAGCGCAGGGAGGGGAGAGGTAATGTCTACGTAGTCTTTGAGCCAACTGAGTGGTATTTTCATGTTCACTCACTCCCGATATCGTGGTACGTGTTGCGTGTTCCGTTATTTTGGACATCCAAGATCCGTGACCAAGACGCACCACGCATCGCGCACCACGTCTATCAGAACTGCCCCAGGAACCTCAAGTCATTCCCGTAGAAATACCTGATGTCGTTGATGTTGTGTTTGAGCATGGACGGCCGCTCGACCCCCATGCCGAAGGCGAAGCCGGAGTAGACGTCCGGGTCGTAACCGCCGTTGCGCAGAACGATCGGGTGCACCATCCCCGCACCGGCGATCTCCAGCCAGCCGGTGTACTTGCAGACGCCGCACCCCTTGCCGCCACAGAGGATGCAGTCCATGTCGGCTTCGATGCTCGGCTCGGTGAAGGGAAAGTAGCTGCCGCGCACGCGCAGCACGCGGTTCGCGCCGTACATCACCCTCGCAAACTGCTTCAGCGTGCCGATCAAGTCGGTCAGGCGGATGCCCTTGCCGACCGCCAGCCCCTCCATCTGGTAGAACTGGTGCTCCGCGCGGGCGGTGATCTGCTCGTAGCGGTAGCACTTGCCGGGCAGGACCACGCGGATCGGTTCGGGGCAGCGTTCGCGCATCGCGCGAATCTGACCGGGGCTGGTGTGCGTGCGCATCACCAACGTAGGGGCGGGTCTGGTCACCCGATCAGCGGCAGTCACGGCATCAGAGAGACCCGCCCCTACCCCGGCCCGATCGGCGGCGGTCACAGCGTCAGAGAGACCCGCCCCTGTACGGGCGGGTTTCTTGGTTTGGTCATCATCCGCACCTAAGCGCGCATCCAAACCCGCCCCTACCTGCGACACCCAGAAGGTATCCCACATGTCGCGAGCCGGGTGGTAGGGCGGAATATTGAGCAACCCGAAGTTGTAGTCATCGGTCTCCACATCCGGCGCGTCGTAGACCTCGAAGCCCATCAACGCGAAAACCGCGTAAAGCTGGCGCAGATTCTGCGTGGTGACGTGCAGATGGCCCAACGCGGGCGGCCGGCCCGGTAGGGTGACGTCCACCGCGCCGCCCGTCAGCTCGGCTGCCAACGCAGCCGCCTTCAACGCCTCCTGCCGCTCGGCAAACGCCATCTCCAGCGCGGTCTTCACCTCGTTGGCTGCCGCGCCGTAGGCCGGGCGCTCCTCACGGGACAGCGTACCCAGTAGTTTCATTGCGTCGGTCAATGCGCCCTTGCGGCCCAGGAAGCGCACCCGCCACGCCTCCAGCGCCCCCGCGGCGGCCGCGGCGGTCAGACTGGCAAGGGCGTCGGTTTGCAGTCGTTGTAGCTCGTCGTGCATGGTTCCTCCTGAAACAGGGATCAGGGGCCAGGGATCAGGAATCAGGAGACTCCTAGTTTCTGGTTCGCGGTCCCAGTCACTTAAACAACACGCGCACCCGTCGCAGGGACGAAGTGCGCGTGGCAAACTCCGCGGTACCACCCTGGTTTCCCCGCGCACACGGGGACCCTCAGCCCGGCGGCCCGATTGAACCGACGGGCTTACCGGCCGCTCGCGTAACGGTGAGCATCCGGGGCGAACTACTTGCGGATTGCAGATTGCGGAATGCAGATTGCGGATTGAGTTCCCTACGATCCAATCTGCAATCTGAAATCTAAAATCTGAAATCCGTTTCCCTCGCCCGGCTCGAGAGGGAACTTCCGCGCGGTTCATGCCGGTCCGGCTCACACCCCCCCGTCGGGGCCGGGCCTCTCTGGGGGCATCCCCCCGCGTACTATCCTCCGTCACAGCCTTTGGGTGTAGCTATACTTTTGTAGGTCGGATTATGCCGCAAGCGGGCGCGTTTGTCAAACACGACGAAGGACGAACGACCGGCGACGATCTCATGCCGGAAGCGCCGTTGCCCGCGCCTCCATCGGAAAACACTGGCTGACGATTTCCTGCGCCTGCTGCAACCACGCGGCACGCTGCGCCGGTGTGCTGGTCACCACGACGCCGAACATCCTCCGGTAGAAACGTTGGACGCCGCAGAGGTCGAAGATGCAGTTCTTCCAGAGCGTTTCGAGCGGGTCACCGAAGACGCTGCGTTCTCGCGCCTCGGCCGTGTTCGAGGTGTTGAAGACGACCGCGGTCTCGGCTCGCAGCAAACCCACCGGCACGCCCTCCCCGCCATCGCCTTCGAGGAATTCATAGGCGAGGCCGGGGCGGAGCACCCGGTCAATCCACCCTTTGAGGATCGCCGGCGGCTGGCCCCACCAGTTGGGATGCACGATCACGATACCGTCGGCCGCGGTGATCTCGGCGCAATGCTGCGCAATGGCGGGTTTCAACGCGGCGTCGCGGGGAATCTCCGCGCCGGGCAGGATCGGGTCGAACCGCTCCGCGTAGAGATCGTGGAAGCAGACCGTGTGCCGGTTGGCCGCAAGGGTCTGTGCGGCCGTCTGGGCCAGCGCATGGTTGAAGCTGCCGGGGGTCGGATGGGCCAGGATGATGGAGATTTGCATGGTCTATCCTCCACATTATTCTAGCACCCGCAGCAAGTTTTCCAGCGTCAACAGCCCCGCATCAGCGCCCGGCTCTAGGAAGGGGCGCACATCGGCCACCACTTGGCTCCAGGCCAGTCCCTGCAGACGCTCTCGCACGGTCTCACGCCAGGTATCTTCGGTCAGTTCGGGGCCGAGCCAACCGGTCTGCCGCAGGGCGTTGTTGAGCAGTGTCAGATTCGGCGACGGCCACTGCGGGTCGCTGAGATACCACAGCAGGTCGTAGAGGTCGCGCCCTTTTGTGTAGGGTCGCTGCAAGATCGCGTGGAGCTTGCCCGCAAGCAGCGAGGCCCGGTCATGATGTTGGAGTTGCAGCGGCACGTGCCGGCGGATCACGCTGGTCGTTAAGCCTGCTCCAGCCGGTGGATTGGTATCTACTTCGATCTTGACGGCCAGCACTTCATCGCGAAATGGCGATAGCCCCAACTCGTTGAGCAACCCGGCGAAACGAACAAAGGCGCTGTGGACAACCTTCTGGTCGCTGACCTTCAACTCGACGGCGTAGCCCTCAGCGGTCAATGCCGAGCGAATGGCGTTGAGATAGGCACGGAAGTCATATTGCTCCCTCGCCCGTTCCAGCGCGAAGTCCAGGTCTTCCGAGTAGCGCAAGCTGCTATACAAGAAGCGCAACGCGGTGCCGCCATGAAAAGCGAGCGGGATCATCGCACCAGCACGCTGGAGCGCCGCCAGAATCCTGGCTTGCAGGTATTCGCGCGTCGCATTGCGCCCGTGGGCAGGGGTCGGCGCAACGCGCACAAGTTGAACGAGATACTCTTTCACAGGGCCTCGTATTCCGTGACCTCGGCATGGGCCAGGTTTTGCACGTGGGCGACCGCGCGGCGCAGCTTGGGGCTGCCGATCCGCTCGGCTAACCGATCCAGTTCGTCCAGATTCAGCCGATCCAGATTTTGCAGGCGAAGTTCCCGCAGGTAATCCGGGGCATCGCCGCCGGGGCGCAGGTAGATCAAGTCGAGCAGAGCCTTCTCCGGCGTGGCGACAAAGGCGCTCTGGCCGCTGCTGACCTCGATCAGGCGATAGCTATGCAACAGGGCAACCTGGATGTGCCGATACGCATAGCTGCCCAACGGCGTGTCCCATTGGCCGGCGCGCGCCGTAGTCACGCTCGTCGTGACCGGCGTGTATTCGGGGATGAGGCTATAGTACGCCAGCGCAGACTGGCAACTGACGTAAGAGCCATGCACCAGGTGATTGGCGACCGTAAACGGATGGGGCCTGATCCTTTGGAACGGCGGCGCCAGCGCATAGACCCCGCGACGCAATTGATACAGCCGTCCGGCCGCGGTCCAGCGTGACAACTGCCTTTGTACATCGGCCAGGCTCACATTGCCGGCCAGCAGCAGGCCAGTCTCAAAGACCGGTTCATCTCCTACGACCTGGACGAGTTCTGCGAATTTCATGCGCGTATCTTACCATAGATGGTAAGTTATTGCAATGAAAACGTGGATCAACCAGCGGTTCCAAAAGTGATCACTCGCCGGATGTCACCCTGAGCGGGTCAGCCCCGTGAAATTCGTTGCAGCGAAAATCCAGCGAAAGGTCTCGTCGCGGCACGAGAACCTGTCCTGAACGCAGTGAAGGATTCTTCGCTGGACGCTCGCCGTTGCGGCAGTTTAGGGGCAATACGGTACAGATAAGGCAGCAGAGGCGGCTCCCACGCCGCCGGGCATGGGAGCCCGGCCTGCTAACTGAACCGTATTGAGTTTAGGGGCCAACCCGCTCAGAATGACGTGTGCGCCCAATCCACATTTGGAACCGCGGCAGATCAGCCCCCCAGGACGATCGCCGCATGAAGCGAGACCCAGCGGTCGGTCTCTTCGCGGTCGGCCAACGCGCGCCAGGTGCGCGCACGGAACGGGCTGGCCCCGCGCCACGTGCCATCGGCCTGACGCCGGGCAGCCAGCCAGGCCAGCGCGGGCTGCGCTCCGGGATGTGATAACACGCCCAACTCGCCCAGGACGCGCAGCACAAAGAGGATGTCGGCCTGGTAGAAGAGCGGGAAGTTGACGTGGGCCCAGATGTCGTGAACCTGCCCCGGCGTGGGATAGTCGGCTTCGACCAGGTGGCCCGACCCCAGCAGGAAGGCCAGGCCGCTCTCGATGGCCGCGGTGACTTCGGACGAACGGCGCTCCACAGGCACGGCGGCCAATCCCCACAGCGCCCGCACCGCGCCCCACGCGCACGGCAGCTCGTCGTTTTGCCGGCAGCGCCAACCGGCCTCGGTCGCATCGCGGGCCACCCGGTCGGTCAGCCGCGCCACGCGCGGATCGCCCTCGAAGCCGCAGTGGAGCGCATAGCGGAGCAGGTTGCCCCAGAAGCAGACCCAGCCGTGGCCTTCCTTGCGCACGCCGGCTTCCGTGTCGGCCAGCATGAACTCGACGCCCCGGCGCAGCCGCTCGTCCTGCCCATCCGCGGCCAGCTCGGCTAGCAGGGTCATGCTCCAATGGGTGCTGACGTATTTGGGCGTGTAGTAGCCGTGCTCGCCAGCCCAGTTGCCCCGCTCGGTCTGTCCGGCGAGGATCGCGGGGATCGGACCGATCGCGGCCATCTCTTGCCGGACGGCCTGCACCTCGGCATCGTCTTCCGCTCGCCCCAGCAGGCGGCGCAGGGTCAGGTAGCGGATGGAGGGGGTGGTCGCGGCAAGAAGCCAGGGGATGAAGCCCGGCTGCTCGCGTTCTGCTTGAACGGCTCTGTCAAATGCGGGTTGGTTCATCGAATGCCTCCATTAGCTCGACCAGGATGAATCGTTCCCTGTTATCGTCCCTTAATCGTCTTCAGACCGCGAATCGTTCCCTTAATCGTTCCATGACCGCGAATCGTTCACTTAATCGTTCGCTAATCGTCCAGCGAAGCTCCGCCTCAAACCGACAAAAAGAGGTGGACGCAGACACATGCGGTGTACTTTCCCGTAAACGCTGATGAACGCTGATACCGTGAAAAAATCTGCCTGCGAAGCCTGCGTGAATCTGCGTTCGGAAGCGTGCTCTGTTTGTCAAGACCTTTGCTCGGCAAGGATTTTAGCGTCTGCGCGTCGAGCGGCGCTTCGCTGAAGGCGTCGAACTCGTGGGGTGCGACGGCCGGAATCGCAGCACTTCCGCCAGCTTGGCCGCGTAGCGCGCCGGATCGAAGGGGCGCTTCTCGTGCATCACGTGCCAGATTTCGCCCACCAACACCGATGCCACGCGATGGACCGCCTCGTGATGCGAAAGGCCGCGGCGCTCCAACGCGGTCACGGTCTGTCCTGTCTCCGGTGGATCGCCGCCCGCGATCTGCTTCTCGACGACCGCGTGCATCGTAACGTGCAGGATCGGGTTGGTGCCGTCCCTCGTGATCTCGGCATCGGAAAGCTGGTCGAGCCGACCCCAGAGGTGGACGTACTCCGAGTGCTCGGCCATCGCTTCGGCCGTGCGCCGGTCATCGTCGTTGAGATCGCCGCCCATCTGCGCGGCTTGCCAGACCAGGCGCATGCGCTCGCGGGTGAGGGCTTTGAGTTCGGCAGTTGGGTCTTGCTCGGTCATCTATTCCCCTACCAGATGTATCTGGTTCAAAGCCACGCTCATTCAACGCGATAGTGCCCGGACGTGCTCGCCGATATGCTTCCAGAGGAGTGTGACTACCTGCGTCTGCAAGCCTTCATCGGCAGTCCGGCTGGCAGCCCACTCGTAAAGCGTCAATTCGATTTCGGAACGGTATTGCCGGTACGCATCACATACCTCCGCACAAACGTCGTCATCGTGGGGAACGAAAGCGGTTCCGGTGTTGCCGGCCTCTCGCCACGCTTGGACGAAATCAGCTTTGGCTAGGCTCTCAACGAACTTCAACTCATCCCCGACCTGGATGTACCCCACTCCCAACGCACCAAAGCCGGTGAAGAGTTCCCGACCGACCTTGACTTCACCTTCCGGCACGTGTAGCTGCTTGGTTGACGTGCCGGGCAGCACGAAATCTTCGGGGAAGCGACGGAAGACGGTCTTGTCTATCTCGCGCCAAATATCCTTGACCACGGTACGAGCGTTCGCCGTGTGCTTGGTACGGGCGGCCTTATTTCGGTTTTCCATTGCGATTTCTTCAAGTTCACGCTTCCGTTTGTACATGCGCCGCATTTCGGTGTACACCTGCTCACGCCATTGCTGTCGCTCAGTTGGATCGGCAACGCCCAGCGCTTCAAAGACCGCGTTATCCAGTTCGACCCGATCCGTTTGCTCCAACTCATCACCCATCGGGTAGATCGGCTGCAGGGGCCGAAGGCTGAGGGCATCGAAAGCCGCGCTGAGTCGCTCGGCGACTGCCGAGCTCAGATCGGTCATTCGCATGATCGGAATGAGCTTGGTTGCGAACACATCGGTATCGAGATACCCTTCGCGGCCTACGTTGCGGGCGTAGAAGTCCTTGAAAAACCAGGTGAGCGTGGAATTCAACAGCGCCGCCAGCACCTTCGGGCTGCCGTCGTGCTTGGGGTAGACGTTGAAGAACCGCTTGTTACAGATATTGCCGCCGCGGTTCAAAGGCACGATATGACGGTATTGATGCGCTTGCGGCCAAAAGACTGCGCCAGGCTCTGGCGGACGCAGATCATACCACTGTCTCGGATGATCGGGATCGTCGCTGACACGCGCGGCACAGGTTGGTCGCTCATGGTAGCCCTGTTGCTCCCCATAGCGGATGTAGCGCAATACGTGCGTATCGGTCAATTCCTCCTGCGACTCAGACACGAGAAGCACTTGCTTCTTGAGCCCCTTTGGATCAACGACCGCGCCATCTACTTCCATCACGTTGAACACCAGCGGACGCAGGTAGCGCGCTTCGAGTACGTGCGCGGAGCCGTCGCCAGCCCTGACCACTCGCAGGCTGGCCTTCTGATCGGGGTTGACGCCGTACACGCCAGCCAGGGTCACATCGTCTACGGCGTCAGTAATGTCCTGGACGTAGAAAAACTCATCGGCACCGGACTTGACGCCGTAACTCACCTTCGCCACACTGCGGAGCGGCACCAACCGGTCACGGAAGGCATCCATCAGCTCAAAGAACAGGTCGGGCGCGCGCAGGTGGACGCTCCATTTGCTGCCTACGTATTCGCCCTTTTGTTGGCGCAAGACGCTCCAATCACCGTTCCAGGCCGTGGGTGGTTCCGCTTCTTCGTCCTCGAACTGCCAACCCGCCAACGTCAACTCGCCCTGGTTGACGACTCGCACGCGCCACCGTTCATCCTTCGTGCTCTCGGTCAGCCCCTCGATCTCAGCAACCAGCGCATCCACAGCCGCCAGGCGTGCGGCCTCGTCTTCGATTTGAGGCAGCAGGTCGCTCAACTTGCGGTGCAGCAGAATGAACTTGACCGCGTTGCCGGCGCGCGCTTGGGGGTCATCGGTCCGCTGCAAGATCGTCGCGGCGGTGTTGACGCGTGCCTCGGTGAACCACGGTTCGACTTCACTCTCCAACACCGCAATCACGCGGAAGCGTTCGAGCATGAACTCCTGGAGCTTGAAGCCGTACTCGTTTTCTAACCAGCCACTGCCGGTAAGGAAGCCGATATGGCCACCTTCTTTCAGGAAGTGGGCAGCGTGGGGCCAGAAATGCACATAGATGTCGGATCGTGCGGAAGGTTTGGGAGCTGCGCCGCCCCATTCCTCCTCGAATAGCTTGCCCAGGAACGCTTTGTAGGACGACTCGGCCGGCCCGTTTTTGACCCGCAGAACCCGGTCAATCAACTCCTGCCGGATATAGGGTGGGTTGCCAACCATCGCGTCTACCTGCTCGATGGCTACCTGCACCGGCTGGCCGTTCCCCAATCCACCGACTTTGAGCGCGCCTTGCGTGGGTACCTGAAATACGGGGCGTCCCCGTCGGACGTTGAAGAAGTCTTCAACCGCAACCTGCGGGTAGTTCGGCTCGCTGTCCAGGTTGCGCGCCGCCAAGTTGATCAGCGCCAGGTGGGCCGCGAACGGCGAAATGTCCACACCGAAGATTTGCTGGAGCAATTGGGCGTGAGACAACTTGCCTGTGCTCAATTGCCGTTTGCGGATGTAGGCCCGCACGAGGAACGTGCCGCCCCCACAGGCCGGATCAGCCACCGTCTCGTCGGCCTGTCTGATACAGAACCCATTGATGAGATCCACCAGGTCGGGCATGGTGTAGTGCTGGCCGTAGCGATGCCGTTCGCTGGGGCTGATGAGCCGCTCAAAAACACGACCCACTATGTCGTAATTCAGTCGCGTGAAATCGTAGGCATCAATATGCTCGATCAGGATGCGCCAGCCCTCCAGAGCCACCGGCGCCATAAACGGCAACGTGTCAGCAAAGTCGTGGAGGTAGACCGTCTCGTAATCACCCGAAGCCAGCATGGCCCGCTCGAAGAACCGATTGAGGGCCTGACTCATCTTCTCGCCAGTATCTTCCAGCGGTCCGAAGGCAATTGCTGGCAACTTGTCGGAATAGCGCCGCCGCAGGGCGCTGTAAAACATCAGCTTGTTCACCAGCCGGTAACAACTCGTCTTGGCCGCCCGCTCCAGATCGGCGAACAATGTATCTTCTGCCAGCGTCCAACCCATCTTGTTAACCATCCAGGCCGTCATCTCGCCGCGAAACGCAGTGTCATCGCCATAGCGTTTGGTAAGCGCATCGAGCGTATGGAAGGCGATGCTGTCGAGCGCCGTGTCGAGCATATCAATAAATCGCTCGTCTAGTGGCTTGACAGGCAGGACTCGCAACCCGCGGTAGATATCGGCAAAGGTGGTGAGGAAGGTCTCAAGGAAGGTCTGAATCTTCGCCTGATTCACTCCAAGCGTCAGGAGTTTGCTGTCGTGAACCTGGATGACGTCGAACTTTAGCTGGTCGCGCTGAATAAGCGGCACGCCAGGTTCGAACGTCTGCCATAGCACCAGACGGTTGACATTCCAGGTAAAGAAGTGCTTGACACCCTCGTCGTTGGCCTTTTGGTGCGCGTCCATAACCACCATCTCATTGTACGGCGTCAGCCCATCCGGTTTGTCCGGCAGCTTGATCTCGCCAGTCAGTGCCAGCTTGCCGTCTTTGCCGTAGAGGGTCAGGTCGCGACGCTTGCGGCTGCCTTTGCCGCTTTCTTCGATCGTGGCCTCACGGAACGGCAGATCGAGCCGTCGGGCGAGGATCGCATTAATCCAATTGGTGACGTGGTCAACGAAGGTGAGTTCATGCATGGACTGTTATCCGTTTCAACCGGAATCTTGTCAGCGATCCTGCACCCATTAGCCGAGTGCTTGGAGGCAGGAATCGCGTCATTAATCGCGTCATTTTCGGCGGAATCGCGTCATCGGGAGGGGGTCGGCTCACACAAGCGCGAAATCGGCCGCAGGTTGCGAAACACGAAGACCACGGATTGATGAGGTTAGAGCTTTACCATCGTAACTACTTCATCCAGAGCTTCCAACAAGGTGATCGCTCCGTGTTCCTGGAGGCCGGCCGGTGTATGCTTATGAAAAGGGACCGTTGCCAACCCCTTATGGTGCGGCGCCGAATCCCAACGTACGATGAGGTGATGCTGCGCGTCCATATAGTGAATACGGAATCTCTGTCGCTTGGTCGGCAACTGCTCAGAAAACTCCAGTCGCGACCCATCCACAAACGCGATAGACCCCTGGATGAACCCAATCCCCAGGTTGGCATCCATCTCACGCTGGATAGACCAGCTTGTGATGATCCCCTGTAACGCTCGAATCCTGGCATCCAAGGCCGCAAGATAGGTGTTCGCGCTCATAGCCGGATGCTTTTTACCAGTTCCAGTTGTCGCTCCGTCTCGCGCGCCGCATCGAGCACGAACTCCCACTCGAACCAGGCCGCGTCATCACCCAACTCGCCCGCGCCGAATTTTGCCGCGAATTGCTCGGAAACCATCTTGTGCTGTTGCTCAAACCCCGACAGTCGTGTGCGATACTGGCGCAAGCTGAATTCCAGCGCTTTGCGCCGCGTCTCCAGGCTCGATTTAACGATCGGCACAGCCTCCTGGCGAATGGTTAGTATAGCCTGCATGTTGTCCTCCAGAGATCACAGAAATCATGGAGTAAATGGCTTCATGACGCTTGCATTGTACCACATCTCGGGAATGGCAAGAATCGCGTCATTAATCGCGTCATTTTTGCCGAAATCGCGTCATTGGGAGGGGTTCGGATCACGGATGCACGAAGCCGGCCGAAGGTCGCGAAGCACGAAGGTCACGAAGCTGTCGCCGCGGCGAACGCCTTCGCGCTTCACGTCTTCGCGCGTCTTCGTGACTTCGTGCTCCGCCCTGCTTCCGATCCAAGCGCACGTCCCAACAGAATCGTGTATCTAATCGTGTACTTCCTGGCCCAATCATGTACCTGGTCTACTACCCTGACTGATTGCCGACATCGGGCGAGAGGATGCTCCGCGATATGCACCACGATATGCACCATGCCGGGCCGATATGCGCCATCGGGGTCAGGGCTGGAATCCCGACATTAATCCCGGCATTTTTCGGCTAATCCCGACGCATCTTGGCGGCGGAAATCGGAATCACTTCACTAATCACTTCATTTTTTTGCTAATCACTTCACGCGATTGGTGTTGGCCTACGCCTGGTACACAACATTACGACCTAAACCAACAGCTTTGGCTTGCCCAGACTTCACGAGTCTGCTCAGATCGCGGAAGGCTGTGGCATCATCCACGTCAAAGAGTTGCCTGTATTCTCTGTTTGTCAGCTTCCTATCTTCGTTCACCATCAGCCTCAGCGCCTCAACCTGCCGCTCGTTCAGCCCCAACGCGCGCAAATCGGTCACGCCTTCTTCGGGGATCAGATCGAGGATGCTCTCGCCCGGCCCCGTGAACGTCACCTTGAACGTCTGGCCCATTTCCTGGAAGATCGGTGGGGGCAGGCCATGGCCAGCCATCCAACGACGCATGCGCATAATGCCAGTGTTCCACCGCTCAATGTAGCGGATGTTGAACAGCAGCTCGGCGATCTGGCGGTTGCGCAGAGCGTACTCCTCGCCCAGGGTGTCCACCGTGAGCGGCGCGGGTAGACGACCGGGGCTTTGCACCTCGATCCGGTCGGCGAAGACCGAGACGCGCACCTCCACGTCGGCGCGGTCGTAATCGCGATGGGCGACGGCGTTCGCGATCGCCTCGCGGATGGCCGGATACGGGTACTCGGTGATCTCGCGGCGCTCGAAGCCGGTGATCTTGGCCGCCACGCGCGTGTTGCGCCGCACGAACCGCTCTGCCTCGTCAATCATCTCCGGCAGTGTGCCGAAGCAGTCGAGCCGGTCAATGAAATTCAGCGGCGTAGTCCCCTGGAAGCGCGCGATCCGCACCATGGTGTAGGACAAGAACTGCTGTGGTTGTTTGCCAAAGAGCAAGAGCGCGGTCGTGGTGAGCACGAGCCGGCCATCGCGCTCCGCGGCCACGCCCAGTCGCTTGAGGTTTTCGGCCAGCGGCGCGGCCAGGTCAACGGGGATGGCGCGCTCTTGGGCTGCCCGCTGCAAGTACCAGCGCACCTTGACCTCATCCAGGTCGTCCGTCGTAGCATCGGGCGCCTCACGCCGGTCAAAAGGCAGTTGGCGACGGGCCAGCAGGAGCCGCTCATACTCAGCGCGATCCATCTGTGCGGTCACTGCGCCGACCCGCTTGAAGGCGCGGCCGAACGCCAGATGCGGCTTGTCCGCGCTCTCCGGCACGGTGATCGCGACGACGACCCGATCTTGCGCGGTCACGTGCTCCACCGACGGATAGATCGCGGGGTCGGTGTTGCCGGTGATGCGGTTGACGATGCGCTCGCGGGTGGTCTGACCGACCTCCACGCCCTCGATCCGTCCGCGAGGATGCACGCCGATGAGCACGACTCCGCCGCGCGTGTTCGCAAAGGCAGCAACGGTCTCCACCGCCTTTTCCAACTCGGCGACGGAACGCTTGAACTCGACCGTTTCCCCTTCGCCCCCGGTGATGAGCGCCAATAACTCTTCGGGTATCATGCGTCACAACTCCACTTGTCTCGTGCCAACACCAACCATTCTACCACAACCTCAAGCCAAACCCTTCGCCAGCCCTATCGCGTAACTGTTCACCGTTGGGGTAACGGACTTGTAGCATAGCCCCTTGTGGGCGCTCCGCGGGCGTCAAAACGGCTGTAAAAGGGGCGCACCTGCGGCGGGCACACGGCCCTATGCTACGGCGTTCGCGGGGTAACGGTGAACAGTTACCCTATCGCGCGATCTTCCCCGGCAGCCGGAAGGGATAGCGCCGGCCCAGGATCCGCTCGGTCACGAAGCGATCCAGCCGTCGCGCGGTCTGGAAGAAGCGCCAGATGAACGCGTCTTCGCGGTAGTATGACTCGATCTCCTTGAGCGTCAGCGGCGCGAGGCCGAACGCGGCCAGCTCACCCGCCAACAGCTTGTTGACCAGCGCTACGGCCGGCGCCACCAAGTCGGCGCGACCCTCCTTGTACAGGTTGGCGATCAGGTCTATCGTCACGCGGCGGAAGTCATAGTAGCGGTCGAGCACGTCCTGCAGGAAGAACCGGCGGATGAGCGCGCGCATGAACGAGGGCGTGTTCTTCAGGAAGATTTCGGGGTTGATCTGCTCGACGCCGTTCACGCGGTAAAGGGGCGTGCTGGTGTCAATGTAGGGCAGGGAGGCTGGGGCAGGGTCAGCGCAGTGCCAGTTGGAGATTTGCCCGTCCACACCCAGGCGGATGCTTTCGTCCGGTCTCCACGTGCCAGGCACTTGCGAAGTGCCTGGCACGTTCGCGGCGAAGACGCCCGCGATCTTCAGGATGATGCGCCGGAGGAGCACGAGCGCGGCGTCTTGCGCCAACGAACGGATCATCACGTTGCCGATGAAACGCGAATCCAGCCGCCGCTGGACCACGTAGACCTTGATCCCCTCGGCGTCTTGCCCCATGACCGCCAGCCTCTGCGCGGGGACGTCCAGGCCGGTCGTAGCCAGGAGGTCGCTGTAGCGGTAAAAGGCCGCTTCGTAGCGGCGGACCTCGCCGGTGTTCGGGAATTTGGGCAGCGCCTTGTAAACCCAGGGTGAGACATACGGCTGCGGCCGCAGGGTGGCGTCCAGCGTGAAGCGGTCGCCCAGGGTCAGCGAGGTGGTGATCTCGCCGTAGCCGATCACCTGAACCTGGACGCCCTCGGTGTAGTGGTCGCGGATCTCGCGGCAGATTTGCCGGAACAGGGACACGTCCTCGGCCAGCAGGCTGCGGCACGTGGCGGCGTCACCACGCTCCAGACACGTCTGTTCTTGCGCCGCCACCTGCTGCAAGCATCCAAACAGCCCGACGACGTAGGCGATGCTGCGCTGGTTCCGGTTGATCCGGGCCAGGAACGCCCCGAACTCGTCGTCGGAAATCGCGGCCAGGCGGCCGTTGACCGCGGTCATCTGGCCGCGCAGCTCCGCGCAACAGATCGGGTGTTTCAAGCAGCGGGTCTTGGCGCTGTAGTCATCGTGAAGGTGTTGCAAATCGGCAAGTTGCATAGTTCACCCGCCTTGCGAAAAACGTACCGCAAGCTGGCAGCTTGCGTTACACCGGCTCCTTGCCCAGCCGCCGCGCGACGAAGCGCAAGGCGCGGTATTTCAGGCGGCTCCGCGTCTGGGCCAGGGCGCGACCGAGGATCGCCAGCGCCTCGTCCATTTCAGCGTCGCTGATGGTGAGGGACGGCAGCCACTGGAGCACGCGCTTGTCGTTGGCGCTGTAGATGGCGTAGAGGCCGTTGTCGAACAGCGCCTTGCTCAGAACGAGGGTGAACGCGGCGTCCACAAAGCGCAGCCCGATGAATAGCCCAAGCTGGCGGACTTCGAGGAAGACGCTCCCCTGGCCCCCCAAACCTGGGGGGGACGCGCCACCCCCCGCAGTCGGGGGGATGGGGGGGACGCCGCACTCGCGCTGAATCGCGTCCAGGCCGGCCCGCATCCGCGCCGCCTTGCGGTTCACCTCAGCCAGGAAGCCCGGATCGGTCGTGATGCGCAGCACCTCCAACGCGGCCAGGCAGCCCAGGTCGCTCCCGCCGAAGGTGGAGACGTGGATGAAGGGGTTCTTTTCGATGAACCGGTAGACGCGGCGATTGACGGCCGTGGCGGTGATGGGGTAGATGCCGCCGCTCAGCCCCTTGCCCGTCACCAGGATGTCGGGGACCACGCCGAAGTGCTCGACCGCCCACAGCTTGCCGGTACGCCCCAGGCCGGTCTGCACCTCGTCGGCGATCAGCAGACTGCCGCGCTCGTCGCACAGCCGCCGGACCTGGCGGAAGTAGTCGGGGGCGGGGATGCGCACGCCCAGGGTGGCGGGGATCGTCTCCAGGATGACCGCGGCCGTCGCGGGGCCGACCGCCCCTTCCAGCGCCGGCACGTCGTCGAAGGGTACCTGGCTGAAGCCGGGCGGCGGCGGGCCGAACGGCGCCCGGAACCGCTCGTCGCCGGTCGCCAGGGCCAGGCCGGTGTGCCCGTGGTAGCCGCCCTGAGCCGAGATGATCCCGCTGCGCCCGGTGACCGCGCGGGCCAGCTTGATCGCCACGTCCACCGCCTCGCCGCCGCTGACGCCGAAGACGACGTGCTTCAGGTCGCCGGGCAGGCACGCGGCCAGCTTTTCGGCCAGCAGCGCCTTCGGGCCGCTGGTCAGGTGGTGGTTGCCGATGTCGTAACTGTCCAGCCCGCGACGCACGGCCTCGATCACCTGCGGGTTGCGGTGGCCCAGGTTGAACACGCCGCCGTTGCAGTGCATGTTCAGGAAGCGCCGGCCATCCGCGTCATACAAGTAGACGCCTTCCCGCCGCTCGGGCACCAGGGTAAAGCCGTAGCGGGCGTAGAACTTCACCTTGCCGCGCGAAACGTGCTCGGCGTAGGTATCAAGAATCCTGGCGCGCTCCATCCGCTTATCCGCTCCTATCCGCTGCTTCATCCGTTTCACCTCCCACCAACGCAATCTCCAGCGCCTCCCGCAGCGTGCGCGCACCCAGCACCTCCAGCCCGGCGGGCGGGTGCTCCAGCTTGCGGACGACCGATCTGGGGACAAGCACGCGGGTGAAGCCGAGCTTGGCGGCCTCGTTCAGCCGGCGCGGCAGTTGGCCCACGCTACGCAGCTCGCCGCTCAGGCCCACCTCGCCGATCAATGCCAGATCCGCGGCCACGGGCCGGTTGCGCGCCGACGACGCGATGGCGGCCGCGATCGCCAGGTCCGCGGCCGGTTCCTCCACCTCCAGCCCACCGACGACGTTGGCGAAGACGTCCTGGTCGGCCAGGCGGATGCGAGCGCGCTTGGCGAGCACCGCGGTGATGAGCAGCAGGCGGTTGAAATCAACTCCGTTAGCGGTGCGGCGCGGCTGCGCAAAGCTGGTGGCGCTGGTGAGCGCCTGCACCTCCACCAGGATCGGCCGCGTGCCTTCCATGGTGACCGCGATAGCCGATCCCGCGGAATTGGGCAGCCGTTCGGCCAGGAACGCCTCCGACGGGTTCTTCACCTCGACCATGCCCCGCTCGGCCATCTCGAACACGCCGACCTCATTGGCCGAGCCGAAGCGGTTCTTGGTGGCGCGCAGCAGCCGGAAGGAGTGAAACCGCTCGCCTTCCAGGTAGAGCACGGTATCCACCATGTGTTCCAGCACCCGCGGCCCGGCGATCGCGCCTTCCTTGGTCACGTGACCTACCAGGAAGAGCGGGAAGGTCTGCGCCTTTGCCTGTCGCAGCAGCGCCGCCGAGCAATCGCGCACCTGGGTCACACTGCCCGCGCCCGATGGGATCGCGTCGGAGTAGATGCTCTGCACCGAATCCACGACGACCAGCCTGGGCTGCGTCTTTTCGATGTGGCTGGCGATGCTCTCCAGATGCGTTTCAGCCAGCACCAGGATGTGCGGCGTGACGATTCCCAGCCGCTCGGCGCGGAGCTTGATCTGGCTGGCCGATTCTTCGCCTGAGACGTAGAGCACCGGGCCGCCACCCTCTGCCAGGGAAGCACAGAGCTGTAGGAGCAGGGTGCTTTTGCCTATCCCCGGGTCCCCGCTGATGAGCACCACCGAGCCGGGCACGATGCCGCCGCCGAGCACGCGGCTCAATTCGGCGATGGACACCGGGATGCGCTCGTAGCCGTCCGCGGGGATGTCGGGCAACGCCTGCGGGCCGGTCGCACCCGCGGAAATCACGGTCGCGCCGCGGCCAGGCGCCGGCTCCTGGATCACCGTTTCCACCAGAGTGTTCCATTCGCCGCAGTCAGGACATTTGCCCTGCCATTTGGCCTGCGCACTGCCGCAGACCTGGCAGACGTAACGGGTTTTGGTTTTGGGCATGAGACCTCGATTTTCAGGGAACTCTGGGGAACTGAGGGAACTCAGGAGCGGGCCTGGGTTCGCTCAGATGTTCGACCCCATTCTACCGCGACGCGGGGTTGACGTCAAGACCCCAAATGCAGTTTTGTCCTTGCTCACCGACGCGTGCTACAATCGGCCAACGTTCTGAAGGAGAATGCCCGTGAAGACTCATGCCCTCGTTCGCCTGCCGGGCGCCAGCTTCGCCCGGGCCATCAGCAGCACGGCCGCAGCGCCTGACGTGGCCCTGGCCCAGGCGCAACACGCCGAGTATCGCCAGGCCCTGGCTGCGGCCGGCCTGACGGTCGAAATCCTGCCCGCCGACGAGCGTTACCCCGACGGCTGTTTCGTTGAAGACACCGCAGTGATCGCGGGTGGCACGGCGGTGATCTGCCGGCCCGGCGCGGCGAGCCGGCGCGGAGAGGAAGCCACGGTCGCGCAGTTTCTGGCCGGCCGCTTTCCGCTGGCGCGTATCGTTCGACCCGGCACACTGGAAGGCGGCGACGTCATCGTCGCGGCCGACCGCGTGCTGGTGGGCCGGTCGGCCCGCACCAACGCCGCGGGGATCGCCCAATTGGTCGTCGCGCTGGCAGACCTGTCAGGTCTGGCTCCTCCGCCGGTTTATGCCGTCCCTGTTGCCGGTTGTCTGCACCTCAAGACCGCTGCTACCTACATCGGCCACAACACAGTGTTGGCGATCGCGACCTATGCCGATCACCCGGCTTTCGCCGGCCTGGACGCGCTCGCTGTGCTGGACGAAGAAGCCTACGCCGCGGACGCGCTGGCCGTGGACGACACCATCATCCTCCCTGCCGGTTATCCTCGCACCACCTCCATGCTCCGCGCCCGCGGCTTCACCGTGCTGCCCGTCCCCGTCTCCGAGTTCGCGAAGGCGGATGGCGGAGTGACGTGCCTGTCGTTGATCTGGTGATACCGCGCAAATTCCTTCATTTGGGGACTTGACAACGAACGTTTGTTCTGCTATGATAGCGCATAGAACGAACGTTCGACTGCGTTCGGAGGGCAAACGGAGATTCACGCACGAAAGGAGCGAGTTACGATGCCGGCCCTGACCAACGCGATTGCGAATGACCTGAGTGAAGTGGAAGTGCGGGTGCTGGATCACCTGGCCCGCACGATGCGCCCCGGCTTCTGCCCCAGCCGGGAGGAGTTGAGCCGCGCGGCCGGCCTCGGTGGTCGCGGGTATCACATCAACAACGTCCTGCGGGGCCTGGACGAGCGGCAGTACGTCCGGCTGGAGCCGGGCCGCTCGCGCTCGATCACCCTGCTGCGGTCGGCCGACGGCCGGCCGTTCCGGGTCGAGACCCTGTGGGTTCCGATGGTCGGGCTGATCGGCGCCAGCCCGCTGCGCCAGACCGCGGTGCAGACCGACGATTCCTTCGTGGACGAGGCCATCGAGCTGGCGCGGAGCCAGGTGCGCGGGCACGAGAACGTCTTCGCGCTGCGCGTGTCCGGAGACTCGATGATTGACGCCCTGGTCAACGATGGCGACATCGTCGTGCTGGACGGCGACGCCGAGATCGTCAACGGCGACTTGGTGGCCGCTGAGGTGACGGGCGACGACGGTCAGACAGCCACCACCTTGAAGCACTTCTATCGCGAGAGCGGACACGTGCGCCTGCGAGCAGCCAACCCGCGGATGTCTCTCGATCCCATCCCCCTCCATCAGCCCGACCAAGTGCGGGTCTACGGCAAGGTCGTGCTGATCATGCGGCAGATGGGATAGCGGACAAGCGGCCTGTAGGGCAGGGGCAGGCGCACGGCCTGAACGTAGTGCGTGGTGCGTGTTTCGTGCTTCCGCCGTACGCGAGTCGTGCGTTCTACGGACTACGCAACACGCAACACCCCGGAGGCGCGCCATGCCATCCAACAAGTACGAGCTTCAAGCCGCCCGCATCGAGTCGGTGCTGACGGCGCACAAGGTGCCTGCCCGCGTCTGGCAGGCCACGGTGACGCCCCGTTTCGTGAGGTTCGACGTGACGACAGCCCTGGGGACGAAGCTGAACAAGGTCGGCAGCCTGGCCGAAGAACTTGCGTTCGCCCTGGGCGCGCGGGCCACCCGCGTCTACCGCGAGGGTGGCGTGCTCCACGTCGAAGTGCCGCGCGAGACCCCGCGCACGGTGGAGCTGATGGGTCTCTGCGGCAAGTTGAGCGCGGTGCCGCCGGTCTGCGCGGTGCTGGGGGTGGATGAAGGGGGCGCGCCGCTCCTCCTTCGGCTCGACAGCCCCGATGTGGCGCACGTGCTGGTGGCGGGGACCACCGGCAGCGGAAAGACGGCGCTGGCGCGCACGCTGCTGCTTTCGTTGGCGATGTACAACCACCCCGGCCGGCTGCAAATGGCGCTGGTGGACCCGAAGGGCCGCGGCTTCGCCCCGCTGGCCGGCCTGCCGCACATCTGGCAGGGGCGGGGCGTGGTGCAGGAGTCCGGCGACGCGGCGGCGATGCTCGATGCGCTGGTGGTCGAGATGGCGCGGCGGGATACCGCGGGCAGCGCGTTGCCGAAACTGGTCGTGGCGATTGACGAGCTGGCCGACCTGCTGGCGACCGGCGGCAAGGCCGTGGGGGACGCGCTGACCCGCCTGACCCAGCGGGGTCGCGAGGCGGGCATCCACGTGGTGGCGGCCACGCAACGGCCCGCCGCCGCGCTGGTGGGCGGGATGATGAAGGCGAACTTCCCGGTGCGTCTGGTGGGCAGCGTGGTCAGCCCCGAGGACGCAAAAGTGGCGGCGGGCGTTGCCGGGACCGAGGCCGAGCGGCTGCTGGGCCGCGGTGACTTCCTGCTGGTCGCCAAGGGCCAGGTGATCCGGTTCCAGGCCGCGTACGCCTCGGGGCCAGACATGGCGGAGGCGGTCGGCCGCATCCGCGAGGGCGGTCGCCGGCGGCGCACCTGGCAAGACGTCCATCTGCAGGGTGCTCGCCAGGCTGCCGGCCCGGCGGAGGCGGCTCCCACGCCGCCGGGCATGGGAGCCGTTCTTGGCCTGGGCAATCGGCTGCGCGCCCTGCCAGGCGGGAGCTTGACGCGATGAGAAAATGGATCATCCCGATCATGCTGGGCTTCGGAGTCACGCTGGCGCTGGTCGTCGGCCAGCGAATGAGCACGGATGCGATGGCGGTCGTCATTGGCGTGGCCGTGGGCGTCGCGGCCAGCGTGCCGACCAGTCTGCTGCTGGTCGCGCTGCTGCGCCGCGAGCGATCGGCCTACCGCGCCGAGCCAATGCCCCAACCGCCGGCCTACCCGCAGCTCCAGCAGCCGAACATCATCGTCCTGAACCCGGCTGACCTCATGAGTCAACGCAACCAGCAGCCGATGATGCCGCTCTTGCCGCCCGAATACGCGTTGGACGGCGGGCTGCGGCGGCTGAGAGTCGTCGGAGATGAGGAAGATTGGGGCTAGGGTCAATACGGTTCAGTTAGCAGGCCGGGCTCCCATGCCCGGCGGCGTGGGAGCCGCCTCTGCTGCCTTATCTGTACCGTATTGGGGCTAGGGTACTGCGTAGTGCGTATTGCGTGTTCCGTGATCGCGGCGAGCTTCCCATGATGGTCCACGCAATACGCAACACGCAATACGTCTGATAGGAGCAATTCTGATGGCTGACCCAACGAATCCATTAAAAGTCATTCTCGACTCAAACCGTTTCTACCCCCATGCGTTCCGGTGGCAGGGGCGGACGGTGCGGGTGTTGGCAGTGGAGAGCATCAAGACCCTCGGCCTGGAGCGGCGCTACCGCGTGCGCACGGGGCAGGGGTATTTCGAGTTGAGCCTTTTCACCGATTCGGGCGCCTGGTGGCTGCATCGGTCGCCAAACGGGCTGAGCCGGCTGTGGGCGCGCTGGCACAACGTCCCGCGCTACCCTCTGCCCTTCTGGCGTCTGCGGACGCGGCGGACGGTTCTGCGGCCGGCACTCCGACCTCAATACCAGACGGCCGTGCCGGCGCGCCTTGTGCAGCCTGCCGGAGTGTGAATCGGCGGTCGGAGATAGGGACGCGGATGAACACGGATCGTGTCTCCAGCGAGAATCTGCGCGTTTCTGCGTTCATCTGCGTCCCGCCATGATGGAGGTCGCCATGCAAATCGGTCTGCTCTGGTTCGACAATGACCCGCGCCGGGGATTGACGGCGAAAATCGAGGACGCCGCACGGCGTTACCGCGAGAAGTTCGGCGTGCCACCGAACGCTTGTTACGTCAACCGAGCCACGCTCGATGGACAGATGGCCGTCGCCCAGGGGCAGCTTTTCCCCGCCACCCTGCGCGTGATCCCCGCCAGCAACATCCTGCCCCACCACTTCTGGGTCGGCGTCGAAGACGGGTGAGCAGGATCAGATTCTCCTACTCACCTGCTCACACGCCCTCAGCCATCTGCTATCTGCTATCTGCTATTTGCCATCTGCCATCTGCCATTTGCGATTCACCTCCCGCGCGCCTATAATGCCCTCATGTCCATGCTATCTCTGGCTCCCAAGCTACCGCTCTACTGGAGTTTCCGTCGCTTCGGCTGGCCGAAGATGTATCCCTTCTCGGTCGTCGTCAGCGTTAGCTTCCGCTGCAACTCGAAGTGCCGCACGTGCGATGTGTGGCGCAAGCCCAACGACGACATGACCGCGGAGGAGTGGGACCAGGTCTTCGCCCACTTGGGCCGGACGCCGTTCTACATCACCTTCACCGGCGGCGAGCCATTCTTGCGCCGCGACCTGGACGAAATGGTGATCAGCGCCTATCGCCATTGCCGACCGGCGGTCATCACCATCCCCACCAACGGCCTGCTGACCGACCGCGTGGCCGAGCGGGTGGATCGCATCTGCCGCGAATGCCCGACGAGCCAGATCGGCATCAACCTGAGCCTGGACGGCATCGGCGAAGAGCACGACGACATCCGCGGGGTACCGGGCAATTGGGAGAAGTCCCTGGCGACCTGGGCCAAGCTGAAAGAGCTTCAGAAGACGCGCCCCAACCTGGCGCTCACCGTCCACACCGTCGTCAGCCGGTTCAACCAGGGTCGCTTCCGCGAGATCTACGACGGTCTCCGATTTCTCCAGCCCGATTCCTACATCACCGAAGTGGCCGAGGAGCGGGTGGAGTTAGACACCGTCGGCTGGGGCATCACGCCCGACCCGGACGCGTACGCGCCCATCGCCGATTTTCTGAGCGAGCAGGCGCGGTCACGGCCGGTCAAGGGGATCGCCAAATTCACCCAGGCGTTCCGGGCGGAGTATTACCAGCT
Organism: Chloroflexota bacterium; assembly: GCA_026389845.1. Classification (GTDB taxonomy): domain Bacteria; phylum Chloroflexota; class Anaerolineae; order CG2-30-64-16; family CG2-30-64-16; genus JAPLHB01. The sequence goes on along the minus strand of JAPLHB010000114.1, from coordinate 18,539 downwards.
TGCGAAGCGCGTTCTCTACGAGCGGACGCAGGTGATCGCCTGTTACGCGGGCTGGGCCAGCGCACACATCGCGCCCAACGGCGACCTCTGGAGCTGCTGCATCCGCGCCGAAGATGTCGGCAATCTGCGCCAGACCGGCTATGACCTGGCCCCCATCTGGTTCGGTGAGCGGATGGCGAAGCTGCGCAAGTCCATCTACGACCGTGAATGCGCCTGCCCCATGGCGAACGCCTCCTACGCCAACATGCTGCTCCATCCGCCCACGGTGGCGAAGGTGGCGCTGGAGATGACGCGGTAAGGGGTAAGTTGGTAGATCGGTAGGTTGGCAGATTGGTGGGTTGGTGGATTCGTCACATCAGCTCGCTCCATCTCGTAGTCGAACGGCCTCCAGCTTCCGGCGGCTGACTGCATCGGCTATCCGCCGCGTCAATCGCGCGCTCTTGTGGTATACTCAGGCCGTCCTTTTCGAGCGAACGCGAGGTGCCCCATGCGCTTCTTCAATACCGCCGGCCCGGTCAACTGCCAGGATCACTACTGCCTGCCGCCGTTGGAACGGTTCAGCCTGGACGACGTGCTGACGCTGATTGCTCAGCGCAAGTACTTCGTCCTCCACGCGCCCCGGCAGACCGGCAAGACGACCTGCCTGCTGGCGTTGATGGACTATCTCAACCGCGCAGGCGACTATCGGGCGCTCTACATCAACGTCGAAATCGGCCAATCCGCGCGCGAGGACGTCGAGGCCGCGATGCGGGCCATCATCGGCGAGTTGGCCTCGCGTGCGCGTGACTTCCTCCACGATCCATTTCTGGACGATCACTTCTCCGAGATTGTGCAGGTGCGCGGTGCCCATGCCGCGCTGGCCGAGGCGTTGACCCGCTGGGCCGAGCAAAGCCCCAAACCGCTCGTGCTGATGATTGACGAGGTAGATGCACTGGTCGGCGACACGCTGATCTCGGTGCTGCGTCAACTGCGCGGCGGTTACGACAAGCGGCCGGCACTCTTCCCCTCGACGATCATCCTGTGCGGCGTGCGTGATGTTCGCGACTACCGCATCTATTCCGACCGCGAGAAGACGCAGATCACCGGCGGCAGCGCGTTCAACATCAAGGCGGAGTCGTTGCGGTTGGGCGACTTCAACCGTGCGGAAATGATCCGGCTCTACCAGGAACATACTGAGGAAACAGGGCAGGTCTTCGAGCCGGCCGCGCTGGATGCCGCCTGGGAGCTGACCCGCGGCCAGCCGTGGCTGGTCAATGCCCTGGGTTATGAAGTCACCTTCCGGATCAAGGAGAACCGCGCAGCGACACGACCGATCACGGCGGAAATGATCCAGGAAGCCAAAGAAAACCTAATCCTCCGCCGTGAGACCCATCTGGATCAACTGACCGACAAGCTGAAGGAGCCGCGCATGCGGCGGGTGATCGAGCCAATGCTACAAGGCGCGGATCTGGACGGCACGGTGAGCGAGGACGACCTGCGCTATGTGACCGATCTGGGCCTGATCTACCGCACGTCGAGCGGTCCCCAAATCGCCAACGCCATCTACCGTGAGGTCATCCCGCGGGAACTGACGTTCATCACGCAGCTCAACTTCGAGAGCACTGTCCAGCCGGCCTGGTACATCCGGCCAGACGGCCGACTGGACATGAATAAGCTCCTGGCGGGGTTCCAACAGTTCTTCCGAGAACATGCCGAGAGTTGGGTGGAGCGTTTCGAATACCCGGAGGCCGGCCCTCAACTGCTCATGCAGGCCTTCCTCCAACGCATCGTCAACGGCGGCGGCCGCGTGGAACGGGAATACGGCCTGGGCCGCAAGCGCACCGACCTGTTGATCATCTGGCCTTACCCCGGCGGCGTTCAGCGCGCTGTGATCGAGTTGAAGCTGCTGCACAGGTCATTGGCGGCGACGCTGGCCGACGGCCTGACGCAGACGTGGGAATACGCCGACCGCTGCAACGCCGACGAAGCGCACCTGATTATCTTCGACCGCGATCCGGCCAAACCGTGGGAGGCCAAGATCTTTCGCCGCGACGAAACCTATCGCGGCGCATCGGGACGGACGGCCGAGTTTCCAGTGACAGTTTGGGGGATGTGAAAGGCGAGCGTACCTATTCCGGTATTGCGGAGCATCCTCAAGCGCAACACGCAACACGCAACACGCAACACGCAACACGCACCACACCAAAGGAGGCGCACCATGCACGGCTACCTGGGTAAAATCCTTCGCGTTGATCTGACGGCCGGCCGGCTCTGGGATGAGCCGCTGAACGAGGACTATGCGCGGCAGTTCGTCGGCGGCAGCGGGCTGGGGGCGCGCTACCTGGCCGATTTAGCCGGGGCGGAGACCGACCCCCTGGGGCCAGACAACCCTCTCATCTTTATGACCGGCCCCTTCGTCGGCACGCAGATTCCTGCGGCCGGGCGCTACTCGGTCGTCGCGCGCTCGCCACAGACCAGGCTTACCGGTGAGGCGAACGGCGGCGGCTTCTTCGGCCCTGCGCTGCGCCAGGCGGGCTACGATGGCATCATCGTCACCGGCGCGGCCGCCGAGCCGGTCTACCTGACCGTTGTCGAGGGGCAGCCGCCCGCGCTCCGCCCCGCCAGCCACTTGTGGGGGCTGGACAGCTACGCGACCCAACGCAAAGTCCAGGAAGAAATCGGCGAGCCGAAGGCCAAAGTCGCGTGCATCGGCCCCGCGGGCGAGCACCTGGTCAAATACGCAGCGGTGATGAACGATCACGGCCGCGCGGCTGCTCGCACCGGTATGGGCGCGGTGATGGGCAGTAAGCAGCTCAAGGCCATCGCCGCCTACGGCCGCGCTAAGGTTCCTCTGGCCGACGAGGCCGCGTTCAAGACCGCGCTCAAGGAAACCCTCAACATCGTCGTGGACGACATCTCGTCCCAGATGCTCCTGCTGGGCGGCACGATGTTCTACATGGACGTGGGCGATATGTACGGCGACGTGCCGGGCAAATACTACAGCCAAAGCGGACTGCCGGAATGCGCCGATACGCTCAACCCCGGCTACCTGACCGACACGCTTCTCATCAGGGGCGTGCCCTGCTATCGTTGCCCCATCGCCTGCGGCCGTGAGGTACACCTGGATACCTATGGCGAACCGAAAGTAGACGGTCCGGAGTATGAGACGACGGTCGGGTTCGGCCCACAGCTTGGCTCGGGTGACCTGGAGGGGATCAGTCACGCCGGCCATCTGTGCAACCTGTACGGACTGGATACCATCAGTGCCTCATCCACCATCGCGTTTGCGTTCTACCTGTTCGAGCAAGGGATCATCACCGAGGCGGACACTGGTGGGCTGGCCCTGACCTGGGGCAACATCGCCGCTGCGCACGAGTTGATCCGCCAGATTGCACGCCGCGAAGGCTTCGGCGCGCTCCTGGCCGACGGCAGCCGGGCGTTGGGCGCTCGCTTCGGCGCGGCCGACATGGCGGCCGAAGTGAAGAACCTGGAAGCGCCGATGCACGATCCGCGTGCCTTCGCTGCCCTGGCGATCGTCTACGCCACCGGCACCCGCGGGGCCGATCACATGTCGGGCGACGTCTACATGACCGAGCAGGGCCGCGTGCTGCCCGAAATGGGGATCACCGAGGAGATGTTCGGTGACCGGCAGACCGAGACGCCGCAAAAGGCCGAAATGGCCGCCCGCGTGATGGACTGGCGTGCACTCACCAACAGCCTCATCCTGTGCCACTTCGAGGATCCGCCCGGCGAGCTGATCCTGAAGCTCATCAACACCGTCACCGGCTGGGGCTGGGATTGGACCGACGTGCGCCGGACGGCCGAGCGCATCTACACCTTCAAGCGGCAGCTCAATCACCGCTTCGGCATGACCCGCGAGGATGACCGCCTGCCCGCGGCGCTCCTTCGCCCGATCGCCGAAGGCAACACCGCCGGCTACGTGCCGGATGTGGCGAAGCTGCTGGCATTCACCTACCAGGTGCGCGGTTACGATCCGGTGACGGGGATGCCGACACGGGAGAAGCTGGCCGAGTTGGGGCTGGCATAACTTCTCGGTGTATCACAGAGCAGGCATCCTGAGCGGAGTTGCACCCTGAGCTTGTTTGGGCGAAGGGGGCAACGGAGTCGAAGGAGTCTGCGGAACGGTCATCGCGCAAGGCCGCATCCTTCGACTGCGTCCGGCAAACGGCGCCGGCTCAGGATGCTACAGGTCGCATTTTGAGAACAGGCGGGCTTATGGCCAAAGTGCAGATCGGCAAATGGGAGATTGACGAAGAGGTCTTGGAGCGACAGCACCAGGAAGCGGAGCAATGGGGCGCGGAGCGGGCGCGGAACGAACCGCAAGCCCAATCTGTCAGCTATGACCAGCCGACCCACCGGCTCATCGTTGAGCTGAAGAATGGGATCATCTTCCTGCTGCCGTGTGCCCTGGTGCAGGGATTGACGCAAGCGACTCCGGAAGAGATTACCCAGGTGCGATTGGGGCCACGTGGGGCATCGCTGCACTGGGAAAAGTTGGACGTGGATTTAGCCTGGCCGGGTTGTGGGCTGGCGACTTCGGTACGCGCACATGGATGGAGGAGTTGGGCCAGCCGCAGGCGCCGATCGAGGAGGAGTACTGGGGTGAGGACGAGTACTGTGGTCATTGGAAGGTCTTCAGCAAGAGGGTGCGCCAGCCGCAGGCACCCGTGCGTCGCGTAGACCCATCGCGCAAACACTTTCCGGTCACGTATGGCGAGCCATCCTCCCGCGCAGTAGTCATCCGAGAAGACCAGGAACGGTAGACGAAACATGCCGGTCGTACTTCGCTTCGTTATCCCCGATCTCGGTGCAGTTCGGCGGTTTGCCGGCAGACTGCATGCAAAAGGGAAGGCGTGGAGAGGCGAGGCTTTCGGCTGGCTGGCCGAGTACAACCCGGCGCGGCCGGAGCCCCCGCTAGATTCCAGGATGAACTTTACGCCCGCCGATTTCTGTATCGGCGAAAGTGGCATCTGGTTTTTCTCGCTGATGTGGGAGCATGGCGACACTGTCGTTCCGGCCGAGTTCTTGGATGACCGAAATATCCTGGGGACATATCGTTCGCGCGGGGCAAGGATGCACACCGGGGAAGATGAGCTACGTGAACACCAAGATGCCATGCGTCCTGGCGCTCCGTCTCGGCAGCGTCATCCGGTCACGTATGGCGAACCGTCCGGCCATGCGGTGATCATTCGGGAAAATCGAGAGTCGTGAGTGCGAGCCAGACTTCCGAAGTCACGGAAGACTTCGGAAGTCTGGACGTGAAACAAGCTATTCCTTCGTCGCGCCGGTGAAGTTGAACGCGTTGACCCGAATGGCCGGCGCCCGCATCGAGCCCCAATTGCCCTCGACTAGCTTCGTCTCCGCGCTGATGGCAGCCACGTCGGCCATCGCGGCCAGGTAACTTTGGGTGAAACGCAGATTGCGCACCGGGCGCGTAACCACGCTGTCCTCGATCAAAAACGTCCCGTCGCGTGTCATGCCGGTGACGATGACCTCCATCGGGTGGACGACGCGCGTGTACCAGAAGCGCGTCACCCAGACGCCCCGCTCGATTCCACTCAACAAGTCCGCGGTGGAGGCTTTTCCTGGCGCCATGAAGACGTTGGCCGGCAGTGCGCCGAAGCTGTTGGGGGCGGGCAGCGCGTGACCGGTGGAGGCACGCCCCGCGCCGGCCTTCGCCGCGGTCCGGCGATCCCACACTGCGCCCTTGACCACGCCCGCTTCGATCAAAGAAATCCGCTGCCTGGAGACGCCCTCCGCGTCGAACGGCTGTGGCAGTCCGGTTGCGTCCAGCCCATCGTCCCAGATGAAGACCGCCGGCGCCATCACCTGCTGCCCCAGCCGGCTCGCCACAAAGCTGCGCTCTTCCTGTACGGCCAGCCCGTTGAAGGCCACCATGCCGAAGAAGCTCAGCAGATCGGCCACCGCGTCGGGCGCCAGGACCACGGGGTACTTGCCGGGGGCCAGGTCGCCCGGCTGCTGGGCGCGGCCGGCAATGTCCACCGCCTGGCTGCCGATCGCCGCCGGTTGGATCTGGCCCACATCGGTATTGACCGCCGAAGCCCAACCGGAGCCGGTGTCGCCCATGATGACCGTCTTAAAGCTGGCCGTCGTGCCCAGGTGATAGCGCCACAGGCCGTGCGAGTTCGCCACGGCCAGCGCCTCCTCGCCGGTGCTGAACGCGCCCGCGGCGATTAACCCGGCCCCCTCGGCCGCGTCGCAAACGACCTTGACCCCCTGCGCCCGCTCCTCCGCGGTGAACGCAGCGGTGGCGGACGCGTAGCCCAGGGTGGTTTCTGAAACCTGGTTTTTATCTTCACGAGGCAGCCCGGTAAAATACGGATCGGCTGCCTGCAAGCGCGCCAGCGCGGTCGCCCGCGCGACGGCCGCAGCCAGCCCCTCGGTTGAGATATCGTCGGTGGCCGCCACGCCGACCCGCTGTCCCAGCGCAGCCCGCACCCGCACTTGCAGGCCGCTCTCGGCGACGTTCTGGTGGATGTAGCTGTTGGCAAAGCGCGTCAACCGCACCGCCTGTCCGATCAGCAGCACCTCGGTCTCATCGGCTTTGGAAAGGCCCAGGGCACGCTCGGCCAGGGCGTGGAGTGAATGCTCGTTCAACATGGTCTTCTTCTCCCAGTAATAGATATTTGGTATTGGCCCATCCCCACGATTCGCTCAATACCCAATATCTAATACCCAATACCTACTTCATCACGCCGACTTGGATGTTCCGCGCTCGAATCGGTGCGGCGGGATGGCCCGTGTGCGCAATCTGCGACGGCTCGCCCTTGCCACAGTTGGGTGTGCCCCAAACCCGTAGCTCGGCCGCGTTGCCGATGGCGTCCACCGAGCACCAGAACTGCGGCGTACTGCCGGTGTAGGTCGGGTTTTTCAACATCCGGCCCAGCTTGCCGCCCTTGATCTCCCAGCCGATCTCGGTACCGAACTGGAAATTCAACCGCAGATTGTCAATTGACCACGAGCGATTGGTCTGCATGAAGATGCCGTCGTCGGTGGCCGCGATCATGTCGGCCAGTGTCCACACGCCCGGCTCCAGGCCGACGTTGGTCATGCGAACGATGGGGATGCGGTTCCAGCCGGAGGCGCGGGCCGTGCCGTTGGAGCGCCGGCTATGGCCGTCCCCCAGCCATTGCGCGGTTTCGCGGCTGGTCATGTAGCCGACGAAGATGCCGTTCTTGACGATCTGAGTGCGCTGCGCCGGCACCCCTTCATCGTCCCAGCCGAATGTTCCCAGCCCGCCGGGGATCGTCGCGTCGGCCACCAGATTGACGATGTCCGAACCGTAGCGGAAGTGGCCGAGCTTGTCGGGCGTGAGAAAACTGGTGCCGGCGTAGGCCGCCTCAGCGCCGAAGACGCGATCCAGCTCGATAGGGTGGCCGCACGACTCGTGGATTTGCAGCGCGGTCTGGCTGCCGTCCAGGATGATCGTGCTCACACCGCTGGGGCACTGGTCGGCGGTGAGCAGCGCCACGGCTTCCTCGGCGATGCGCGGCGCGGCGCCGGCCAAGTCGTGGGCCAGGATGAACTCCCACCCCTGGCACGCCTGATCGCGGCCGAAGGAGTTGGGATAGCTGCGCACTTGCACCTCGCCGCCGGACACGGCCGTCGCCTTGATGCCGCCGCCCGTCTCGATGATCTCCTGCTCCAGGAAGCTGCCTTCGCTGCTGCCGAACGTCTTGCGCTCGCGCAGACAGACCAGGTTGCCCTCGGCCACCTTGACGCCGGCCACGCCGCGCATGGCCACGTCGGCCGCCAGCAGCAGACCGATCTTTTCCTCCAGGCTGACGTCGAAGGGGTCCATCGCGACCGGCGTGCGATAGGCGCCGGTGTGCACCTCCGGCGGGCCGAGCTGCGCCACGCGCTTACGCACCAGCCCACTGGCCCGGCCGACCGCGACCGCCTCGGCCGTCACCCGATCCACCTCGGCCGGCGTGAGTACGTTACTGCTGGAGAAGCCCCAGGCGCCGTCCACGATGACGCGCACGCCGAAGCCGGCCGTCTCGTCGTCCGAAAGCGACTCCACGATGTCGTTTTTGACGCCGACCGCCTGGGTCTGCCGATGGACGATTCGCATGTCGGCGTAGGTTGCCCCGCGCACGGTTGCCAGGTCTAGTGCGCGGGCGATCAGGTCTTGCATAGTTGCCTCCGTCACATGGTGCGTGGTGCGTGGTGCGTGGTGCGTAAGTACATGGTACGCGCCCGCAATTCCGCCGATTGGGGAAATACTATACCACCCTGTCTGCTGAATTGCCAGCCGAATGCGGGCATGCCCAACCTCTCGAGCCGCGACGACTTCCGAGCTGAGAACCCCTGTGGTACAATGCGGACAGACAAAGAGAGCGAACCATGCGTCCCATCCTCCGCATTGATCTACACGTCTGTCAAACCTGCACCACCTGCCAGGCCCGAACGGTCTGCAAGACGCGCGCGATCGTCCAATACGAGCGCGGCGATCTGCCGATCGTGGATGCCAGCCGGTGTCGCGGGTGCATGGTGTGCATTCGGGCGTGTCCGTTCGGCGCGGTGAGGAACGACGAACGACCAACGACCAACGACGAATCGTCGCCGCTAAAACAAGACGGCATCTGAACGAATGCGCGCGTCAGAGAGCATCATCAACTGCCATCTGCTTACCTTTTCCAGGTTGCGCACGTGCAGGCTGACGGCCGGCTCAGGTAGAGCCGTCGTGCGGCCACCGAGAAATTCTGGGCCTGGGCGGCTTCGATGAAGACGTTCAGTTCGTGCAGGTTGAGCATAGTGAAGCCCCCGACGTTCTACGGCGCTGGCGGCAACCCCAGGAGTTGGCGCCAGCAATCCAGCCAGGTGGGAGCGGCGATTTCCGGCAGCGTCGCGGCAGCCGCACAACCGGTGCGCGTGCCCGAAGTCTGATACGTGATCGTGCAGACTGGCGTGGCAAAGACCGACATCACGATGTCGCCGTTGCCCGAGAACGTCATGGGCGCCTGGCCGATCGCGAACCAGCCGCGCGTCGTGTTGACACAACTAACCCCCACCGGGCAGCCGGCCGATTGCGGAATCGCCCCATTGACGACGAAGAACCCGGTCGAGTCAATCGTCCCGACGGCGTCACCGCTGCTCGTGTGGAAAGTCAGCGTCGTCCCCTGCTGGATAACCTGGATGGAGCCGGCCGACGGCGTCATAGTGACAGCCGGGCAGCCGGCGCCGGGAACGAAGTTGGAGACCTGGCTCCAGTAGTACCCAGACACGTCGGTCACCGAGCAGGGCGTGGCGGTCGGCGTCAGCGTGGCGGTCGGCGTGTTCGTCGGCGTCGGCGTCGGCGTGACGGTCGGGGTGCTGGTCCGCGTATTGGTCGCCGTACGCGTGGGTGTGCGCGTGCGGGTGGGCGTGCGCGTTACAGTAGGCGTAAGGGTCGGCGTGGCCGTCTCGGTCGGCGTAGCCGTGGCCGTGCTGGTTGGGGTAGGCGAGAAGCGCGGGGTCTCGGTCGGCGTCGGCGAGTAAAGCGGCGTCTCCGTGACCGTGGGCGTGATTGACGGCGTGGGGGTTTCGGTCGGGGTGGCCGTTACCGTCGGCGTCGAAGTGACCGTCGGCGTCTCGGTGGGCGGTTCGGTCGGCGTCCAGTCCGGCGTCATATAGGACGGCGTGCCGCCCGCGTACTGGTTGTCAACGACCGGCAGGAACACCCGGCTGGAAGGGGCGCCAGCCCCCAACGCGCCATCCCAGGTCGCCACGCTGACCAACAGGACGGCTGTCAGGGTGACGATCGCCAACACGAGAGCTTTTCGGGAAAGTTGCTTCATGGGACGCCTCCTTCATTGTGAGAGTATCTGCTAATCTTATTAAAACTCAGCGCAGGCCCGCGAGATACGCCCGAAATACCTCTCCCGCTGGCGTGATCGCGCGCGTTTGCGGGGTAAAGAGATTCGGGGTCGCATAGACCGTATCGGCGACGCTGTACCAGCAGAACGCCTGAACCAGCCGATTGTCGTCGGCCGGGTCGCCCGTGGCCGCATCCCGCGCGGTCAGAAAGAAATCGAATGTGTCAGCCATGAACCGGCTCACCTGTTCAGGCGGGAAGCCGTAACTCGCCGGCATCAAGATGCCGTATTCCGTGACGACGAGCGGCTTGTCCCGCAGGCCGCGGTCGGTCATCCACCGCCGAAAGTCGGCGATCTGGCGCGTGAAGATCGCCATGTCGGCGTGGTCGGAGACCTCGTAAAGTTGCCCCTTGTCGGCCGCCATCCCCGGCGGGATGCCCACACCCCACGAGTTGCGCTCCTCCCGCAAAATGAACGCGTGGACGTTCCAGACGTCCACCGGCATCGCCTCTCCGTACCGCGCCCGATAGGCCGCCAGGATGCGGTCGAGATACGCCATGCGGAGCGGCGTCGGCTCACTCACCCCGCCGATGGCAATCTGGCTGGTGGGATCGGCCCCCTTGATGGCCCGATACAGGACGCCGTAGGTCGCGGCGTATTGCTCGGCCGTGGTGTTGTCCTGCCACGGCACATCCGGCTCGTTGCCGATGAGCCAAAGCGCCCCAGGATTACTGGCGGCCGTCGCGACGATGTCATCGAGGGCCGGGCGGTAGCCATCGCCGCTCAACCGCACCATCGGCACAAAGGGAACGTTGATCGGATGTGGCGCGCGCGGCGCGATCTGCCAATTCAGATACCAGCCCGGCGCACCCGCGCCCCACTCGTAGTCGCCGAGACCGCCGAGTGGGACACCGACGCCCACTCGCACCCGGTTCGAGGCCGGCTTGAGCCAATTGACCGGCGGGGCCGGCGTCGGCCGGGCAATGCCGGCCGCAGTCGCCGCGGGTGGGGGGGACGATGAAGCCACAGTCGCTGCGGGTGGTGGGGGCGACGAAGCCACAGTCGCCGCAGGTGGTGGGGGCGACGAAGCCACAGTCGCCGCGAGTGGTGGGGGCGCCGCAGCCACCGGAACCACGGCCGGCGGCTGCGGCGTGGAAGGGACATCGGCGTCAGCGGGAGCCGGCGTGGTGGTGACGATCAGCCGGAAATCCGGCGCCCGTGTCGGCACCAGCGGCTCCGGCGTCGGTCCCAAGCCCCAGGTGATCGGGTGACAGGCCGTCAGAGTCGCCAGCAGCAGAAGCGCCAGAAGGAAGACCGTTGCCGCACGCATTCGTTCGTCCTTTTCTTTCTCAAGATTGCTTCGTCCCCCACCCCAGCTTGACGAACAGCCACGGCCAGAGGAAAGCGGTCCACAGCATCAGGAGCGCGTAGCGCACCACGCGTAGCGCCAGGCCCAGTGCGAGCGGCTCGGTGGGGAAGAGCATTTTCAACCCGCCCCACAGCACCACCACGCCGATCATGCCGAGCACGTAGCGTAACGCCCGCTGCGCCCACGGCCCTGTCGCCACAAATCTCACGTAGCGTCTTTCTAGCACTAGGCCGGACCACAGACCCAGGATCATGCCGGCGATGGTGCCCCCGCCCTCGTACACCTGGCCCAGGGCGATGGCGAAGAGGCTCCCATAGGTTGCGGGATCGCCAGTCGGAACGGCTGCCGCAACCAGGTAGAGAGCCAGGACGATGAACGCCGTCACAGCAGCCAGCAGAACATTCATTCCGATGGAAAGGCCGGCCAGGAGAGTCGGGACGCGGCGTCTGAGCCAAAGATACACCGCTAACGTCAGCGCGCCCAACAGCCAGCCGCCCAAGAGGTGTCCCGGCGAGTGCATCCCCAGGTAGAGCCGCGACACGGAAACCAGTAGGATGACCAGAATCAGCAGCGGCCGCAAAAACGCCCACCGATCGGGCCCGCGGGTCGCGGCCTGCCGCCACGGCGTCACCACGGCCGGAAAGCCCCACAACACGGTCGAATTCATCGCGTGCCCGCTGGGCATGCCAAAGCTGTCTTCGCTGCTCAACGCCAACTTGGGTTCCACCCAGTACGGTCGCGGCAGTTTGAGCAGCCCTTTCGCCAGCCCGTTCACCCCGGTGGAGGCGATCAGCAGCACCACCAGGTCGGTTCCCAGTGCCTTGCTGATGCACCAATAGACCAGCGGCAATAAGAACAGGAAGAACTCCTCATTGCCTAGGAAGGTAAAGAACTTCATCGGTACGGACAGCCATGCGCCCAAGCTCTGGAAGGCGCGGATTAGATCGAGACTCAATGGGGAAAAGGGGTCCATAGGCCAACCTCCGATGCGGGGATAAGGTGGCGCGACGCGAAGCCGACCTGCGCTGCCGTCTCGCCCGTAGAGTGTAACCTAACCCTCTTGCGGTGTCAAAGGAGTATGCTATACTGCATCAGACTTTTTGACGAGGAGAGCGTATGCGCAGAGCACTGCCGTTCGTCTTGCTGGCCGCCAGCCTGGTGCTGATCGGGGTCGGGGTGGTCCAATTGGTTCAAACCCGTACCGCTGCCCCGGCCGCCCCGCGGGTGACCGTCGCTACCCAGGCGCCGACGGACGACGTGCGCCGGATCAGCGTGCAGGAGTTGAGCAACCGGCTTCAAGGGCCGAACCCGCCATTGGTCTGGGATTTTCGCACGGCCGATTCTTATGTCCAGGGACACTTGCCGAACTCACGGCTGGTGCAGCTCGAGGAGATCGCGACCCTGGCGAAAACCCTGGATCGTAAGCAGCCGATCGTGACGCTGTGCGCCTGACCGGACGAGGCGACCAGCGCCCGTGCGGCGCAAATCTTGCAGGGGTTGGGGTTCAGCGATGTGGCCGCAGTGAAGGGGGGAATCGCGGCGTGGATGACCGCCGGCTTGGCGGTGGTCAAGGGGCAATAACAGGTGCAAGGACTTCAGTCGTTCGGCCCAGGTCGAAACGACTGAAGTCGTTACCACGAACGGCTCACATCATTCCGTCAAGCGGCAAACTCCGCCTTGACGTCCTCCCGCAGCAAATACCAGATGATCAGCCCGCCGATCACGGTGCCGAGCGGGATGTTGATCAGCCGCAGGAAGGCCAGGGCCAACGCCCCCAACCGCGCCCACTCCTGCTGCTTCCACAGCCCCCAACCCACGATGAAATCGGCCACGGTGATCACGAAGAGGAGACCGGCAACCAGCAGGCCGATCACGCCGACGATGGCCGTGGCCGTGCCCGCTTCCGGATCACCCGACGACGTGGCCGCCAGCCCGACGATCAACGGCACGCTGGCGGTGGCGCAGATGCCCAACAGGCTGATGAACCCGCTAATGAAGTGGTAGAGTGCGATCAGGATCAGACCATCGGAACGCGGTTTCATGGTTGTACCCCCTTGACGAATGACGAACGACGAACGACTGAGGCGCATAGCTTTCGTCCTTCGTCTTTGGTCGTTCGTCGCCTACGGCGCCACCTGTATGAACTCGCCGCCCTTCACCTGAAAGATGTAGATCGTCGGCGCGCGCAGGTCGCCGTCGTCCAGGTATTGCACCTTGCCGAGCGGCGTGCTCAGATCGAGCTTGCGGATGGCGTCGGACACCTTCGCGCCGCTAAATGCGCCCGCCTTCTTCACACCTTCCGCCAGCACGGCCATGGCGCTGTAGCCGTTGACCGAGTAGGTGTCGGGGTTGCGATACTCGACCGCCTGGTACGCCTGCACCCACGTCTGATCTACCGATGACTTGGGGCTGGGCGCAAAGCCGGTGACGTACATCCCCTCGGCCGCGCCATCGGAATTGTCAATGGTCGCAGCCAGGAAGCAGCCGTCGGAGGCCAGGAAGGTGAGGGTATCCAGCTTCGCGTCGCGCAGATCGGCCCGGAGATAGGGGCACTCGACCTCGTAGCCGGCGTAGAAGATCGCGTCCACACCCGCGGCCTTGATCTTGGCGACCTCGTCCGGGAAGCGGTTCTGCTCCACCTTCACCTGCTGCGAAAACGCGACCTGCGCGCCCAGGCGGGTCAATTCCGCCGCGGCCAGCTTGCCCAGATCAATGCCGTAAGGATCGTCGTTGTAGAGCACGGCGACCTTCTTGGCTCCCAGTTTATTCACCAGGTACTCGGCCGCAGTCTTGGCCTGCAGATCGTTGGCCGCGTTGACCCGGAAGAAGTTGCGGTAGCCCTGGTGGGTCAGCGCGACCTCGGACGCGGTGGGCGTGATGATGACGATAGGCAGATCCTTGTAGATCGCCATGGCCGCGGCGGTCTGCCCCGAGTTGGGGTGGCCGATGACGCCAATCACCTTGTCGCCCTTGGCAATCGCGGCCTTCACCTGCTCTGCCACCGAGACAGCCACGTCGGAATCGGCCTCGTCGTCCAGCGCGACCACCTTGACCTTGTAACCCAGCAAGCCGCCGGAGCGGTTGAGCTGCTCGGCCATCAGCCGCACCCCGCCGGCCACGGTCTGCCCCGTGTTGGCCTGGAAGCCGGAGAGCGGGCCAGCGACGAAGACGATCACGTCGCCCTTGGTCGGCGCGCCGCCGGCAGAGCAGCCGGAGAGGGCTATGGCGAGGATCAGAAACAGCACCCAGACCGAACGATGCTTCATAACGCACCTCAACTTTCAGGATACACTTCTTCGGGCAGCAAGGAGAGCACGAATTCGTAAAGTGCCGTTGCAGCCGATATGGCCCGCTCGTACTGCTCGGCGCTCGGCTCTTCCGTAACGCCCGGATAGCGAAAGAACGTCGCATAGGGGGTCAGCAATCTGCCCACTCCGACCCACGAAGCGAACTGACTTTCGCACGGAATCGCGGATCGAATCAACTTCTCGACATCGTGAAATCTCTCGATTTCGTAGTCGTGGAAGGCAAGGAAGCCCTTGACGACCTTCTCGCCGGCCTGCTGGCAATGATAGATCGCTGTGTCCCGCAGCGGCTCAACATTGGCGGCAAGCACCCGGGCGGAAGCAAGATCACGGCGCGCCTTGGGGAGCCAACTCTGCACGAGTTGTCTCTTAGCCTCGTTCATACAGCACCTTCCCGCGTTCAGCAATCTTATGCTCCAGGGAGGCACGCACGTCTCGGAAGAAATCAAACTCCGTCCGTGTCTTTACGATGACATCCTTCGCCATGTCCAGATCACTCAAACACGCGTGGCCGCGTAAGGCGCGTTCATATTCGGATAGATTGCTCTCCGCAACGATCACCATCAAATCCACGTCGCTGTCCCTGTCCGGTTGCCCCCACGCGTGCGAGCCGAACAGGATCACCTGTTCAGGGCGAAACTCGGCGACCAACCGGCGGGTGACTTCTTTGAGCAGCCATTGATTTGACTTTTTCCTCATGTTTGACCTCACGGAAACTTCTACCGTGTTTCGGACAAAATCCGGCGTTTACTCACTTGAAAGTTCTTCCGATACTATCCTCAGCCCACGGTGTTCATTAGACAATGTGTGAACACACCGCCAATAAGACCTTTAAGGCAGCGCCCCATGCGCAGTAAGGACCGTTACAACAGGATAACCCAGTAGGAGAAGTATCCCGGCCACCCCAACCACACTCCAGAAAACACGAAGGACGACAACTAACGTATGTACTGCTTGCCAACCCTCAGCTTCACCACTGGCTGGAATAGAGTAACTTCGTAATTCCTCTGAGGTGATATCCCCTTGTCTAAAAAGGAAGTATTGACTCCCGCCCAATGTACGGTTCTTAGACCGCTCCTCCATGTGCTGCTTCCATCTCAACTCTATTTCCGCTAAACCAATCTTATGTATACCAGCTTCTATCTCGATGGCACGGGCTGTGAGAAGTCGGAGCCGGACATAGGCCGGTCCCGCCTTAGCCACTGCCAATAAAAGTGAGGCGAGAATTAGTTCAATTATGGCGACCGTGATCGCTATCAGCCCCAAAAGGACCATGCCAGGATTGAATACGTAATGTCCGATGGAGATTGACGACATCTGAAATAGTGGGCCAAAGATAGCCGCCAGAAAGGCAACAGCTAAACCTTGGAAGGTCAGCAAAGCTGCATACCTCTGGAGATTCAGGTTGTCTTCGTGGCTATACTCAGCCCACGCGGCCTCATACATCGCACGTAACCACTCTTGTCGTTCGGCGTCAGTCAACGAAAGCGGTGCGGTTGTTGCTGTTTTTGGCTGCTGTGGCAGAGCGGTCATAGCTAACCATCCTTTCAATATGCAGTGTCCGCACAAGATCCAAGCAGCAAGTAGACCACCCTCGTAAAGATGTAACGGGAACCTACCCCGCCCGCTGCCGCCGCACCTGGGCCGCGATCGGCTCCTCCGCCCCAGCAGGCTGCAACAGAAAGCGGTCCACCTGTTGGCGCAGCCAAACGTTGATCAACGTTTGTGTGCTGACTTTGCGCACCTGGGCTACTTGGGAGATGTCCGCCAATAACTCCGGCTCAATCGTCACTATCCTACGCCGCGCCGAAGGGTCGAACGTCATCTCGACTTCGTAGGTCTGATCATCGTAGTCGGCAAGACTATGGGTGTCCCAGAAGTCGGCCATCTCTTCCAATGTGCGCGAGTGCGAAATGCTACTTACTCTATCTTCTGACATATAATCGTCGCTCCTTGCGCTCCATGTCACGCGCGCTGAGTACCAAGGCTTCGTGCTGTCCCTTCAGCACGAAGAAAACGATCAACCACCGCCCCGCCGCCGTTTGCCCATAGGCAGCATACAAATCCTCGCCTTCCCGATGCCCCTTTTCCACAAATCGGATGTGCGGTTCGCCAAACAGGACTTCTTCGGCTTCCTCCGCGAACACGTTATGTTTGCCAAGTAGCTTATCTTCAATTTCAGGCAGCCAGATGACATGATGAATTCTCATCGTCACTCCTGTAGAATCGGCTTGCCGGCCTCCTGTGCGGCCTCCAGCCAGGCGATCTTGGCGATCTGCAATTGCTCCAGCGCCTCGGCGGGTGTCTGACCATAAGCTGAACACGCAACCAGATCGGGAATGTCAGCGATGAAACCGCGATCCTCTGGGCTATAAAAGATGTTGATGTGATAGTCTCTCATTGGTTATTCGCCAGCATCAGACGGCCTCTGATCTTCAGCAACCGGATTCTTCGCTGGATTACGTGTGCCGCGACAGCCCTCTCGTCAACCCGCTCAGAATGACGACCACTGCATCTGCGGATTAGACCGAATACCCAATACCTACCCCGCCCGTCCCGCCTGCTGCCGCCGCACCTGGGCCGCGATCGGCTCCTCCACCTTTCCCGGATCGTAGCTGTACACCTCGTTCAGCGACTCCACGATGTCCTGCAGCGCCGTCACCTGGTCGCCGATGTCGCTCCGCAGCCGGTCGGCGCGATCCGAGTCCACGTCCTTGCTGCCGATGAGCAGCAGTTGCGAGTAGACCGTCCCCAGCGCGGCCAGCGAGTGATCGAGCTGCAGATCGGCGCGCTCCATGCGGCTCGATAGCTCGCCCAGGTTCTCGGCGAACTGGCGCTTGGACTCCAGAGTGGTCGCCATCTGCTCCTTGACCCGCTCGTTGCGTTCCACCGCCATGCGCGTCTGCAGAGCCTTCATCTCCTGGGCGATGCTGCCGCCGTCCCGCTTGATGATGTCGTCGCCGCGGTAGGCGTCGAGGCGGCGGGCCAGCGTCACCATGTTGGCGATCCAGTCGTAGACCTGCGTCGTGGTGTCCACCAGCCGGTCGCGCAGGACGCCGCTCTTCTGCTGGCCCACCACCTGCTGGATGCGTTGGCGGTACTGCTCGGCCTCGTTCAGCTTCTCGCGCAAGGCACGATCGCGGATGCCGCTGGTGCTATATTTCTCGCGGAAGAGCGACTCCATCACCTTCTGCAGCTCAGCCTTGTCTGTGAGGCTGGAGACGACGACGGCGACCTCGCTGATCAACCCCACGACCGGCCACGCCCACCACGGCCAGCCCGGAAATGGCGCAAACTGAAAAACGCTCAACAGGATCGCGCCGCCGATGACGACCGCACTTTCCCAACGGAAAAATGCGTTCTGCACCAGCGCCTGCCTGGCTTCTCGTTCGATGCGGTCGAGGACGGAATCGCTGCTGGACATGAGCATCCTGTTGCGTGGTACGTGGTGCGTGGGTGCGTGATGACCGAAGACACGGAACACGCAACACGCAACACGAAATGTTAGAAGTAGCTCGACAGAATCTTATATAAATCCCGGATCGTCTCCGTCGTCCCCGCCTTCACCTGTCCGCCGCTGGCGTCGGCCAGGGTTTGCAGAACGTTCTTGTCGGCGTCGGAGCCGTAGGCCACACAGAAGATGATCACCGGCACTTTCTGGTTGCCGTCGCGGATTTCGGCGGCGAGCTTCTGGAGCGTGACGGACGAGGCGTTCTCGCGGCCATCGGTCATGGCGACGATGGCGTTGATGCGAGTCGAATCGCCATTCCGCTGCAATCGCTGGTAGGCCGTGCGGACCGCGTCGAGCAGAGCCGTGTTGCCGTTGGCCTGCAGGCCGTCAATGGACCTGGTCAGCGCGGGTCGGTTCTGGGCCAGGGTGTTCAGCTCGATGACGTTGACCACCGTGCTGTTGAACTCCACCAGCCCCACCTTCTCCTGGTCGCTCGGAAGCTGAGTCAGGAAGGTGCGCAGCGCGCCGCGGACATTGGTGATTTTATCCCCCTGCATGGATCCTGAGGTGTCCACCACGAGCATAACGTTTGTCTT